>DASSQD010000155.1:0-2464 GCA_035702665.1 Burkholderiales bacterium | reverse complement strand
GCGAGCGCTGCTGGCACTGGCGCGCCGACGTCGGCGCGGATGCGAAGCATCCCGGGATCTGCGGGCGCTGCGTGTCGAACCTCTTCGGGTCCGGCGAGCCGCGCCGCTTCGCATGACCCGCCTGAAGCGCGTCCTTCCCTGGCTTGCGATCGCCGCGCTGCTCGCGCTCGCCGACCAGGCGAGCAAGAGCGCGGTCAGCGCGGGCCTGCGCCCCGGCGAGGTGCGCGAGATGGCCTCGTTCTTCAATCTCGTGCTCGCGCACAACCGCGGCGCGGCCTTCAGCTTCCTCTCGGACGCGAGCGGCTGGCAGAGGACGCTCTTCATCGCCATCGCGGTGCTCGCCACAGCGGTCATCGTCGCGATGCTGCTGCGGCACTCCGGCGAGCGCCTGTTCTGCGCGGGGCTCGCGCTGATCCTGGGCGGGGCGCTCGGCAACCTCTGGGACCGCATCGCGCTCGGCTACGTCGTCGATTTCCTGGATTTCCACGCCTTCGGCTGGCATTTCTGGGCGTTCAATCTCGCCGACTCGGCGATCACAGTCGGGGCGGGGCTGCTCATCCTTGACAGCCTGCGCTCGGCCGCCGCCGCGCAAAAAGCCTAGAATGCCCGGCATGGAAGTGATGCTCGCCAATCCCCGCGGCTTTTGCGCGGGCGTCGAGCGCGCGATCAGCATCGTCGAGCAGGCGCTGGCGGTGCACGGCGCGCCGATCTATGTCCGCCACGAGGTGGTGCACAACAAGTACGTGGTCGACGACCTGAAGAGCAAGGGCGCGGTGTTCGTCGAGGAACTCGCCGAGGTTCCCAGGGGCAGCACGGTCATCTTCAGCGCTCACGGCGTCTCCAAAGCGGTGCGCGCCGACGCCGACGCCCGGGGCCTGCGCGTCTTCGACGCGACCTGCCCGCTGGTGACCAAGGTCCATGTCGAGGTCGCGAAGATGCGCGCGGCGGGGCGCGAGATCGTCATGATCGGTCACCGCGGTCATCCCGAGGTCGAGGGCACCATGGGGCAGACCGCCGAGGGCATGCACCTCGTCGAGACCGTGGCGGACGTCGCGCGCCTGGCGGTGCGCGATCCGGTCAAGCTTTCCTACGTGACGCAGACGACGCTGTCGGTGGACGACGCCGCGGCGGTCGTCGCCGCGCTGAAGGCGCGCTTTCCCGCAATCACCGGCCCGAAGAGGGACGACATCTGCTACGCGACCCAGAACCGGCAGGACGCCGTCAAGCTCCTCTCGCCGCAGTGCGACGTGGTGATCGTCGTGGGCTCGCCCAACAGCTCGAACTCAAACCGGCTGCGCGAGGTCGCGCAGTCGCGCGGCATCCCCGCCTACATGGTCGACAGCGCCGACCAGCTCCAGCCCGGGTGGGTGACGGGCAAGCGGCGGGTCGGGATCACGGCCGGCGCCTCGGCACCCGAAGTCCTCGTGACCGAGCTGGTCGCGCGGCTCGAGTCGCTGGGAGCGGTCAGCGTGCGCCAGCTCGACGGGGTGAGCGAGAGCGTCGTGTTCACCCTGCCGCGCGAGCTGGCCGCGCGCGCCGGCCGCGCCGCGCCGGCGGCCTCGCCAAAAAAAGAAGGGGGCTAGGCGCCCCCTTCTAGGTCTGCCGGTCCGTTCAGCGTTCCCGGTACCCGAAGCGCTGTCCCTGGAAACCGGCGCCCAGCGGAACGGGTGTGGTGACGTTCTGGCCCGTGATGGTCTTGTTGAGCGCCTTGATCTGGTTGTCGGCGGTCTGCTCGATCGCGGCGCCGACGAGGAAGGCGCCGATGTTGATTCCCGCCAGGACCGCGCTGACGTTGCCCACGTAGCCGCCGGTCTGGTAGTCCAGGCCGTACTGGAAGCTGTTGCCTCCCGGCACGCACGCGCCGCCCGCGGAGGGTACGTTCGACGTGAAGATCAGCGTTCCCAGGATCAGTCTTACGTCGAGGAAGATGCGCTCGCCCGGGCTCGTGTTGCCGGGATTCAGGTCGATAAAGAAGCCGTCCTGGCCGGCCCAGTTCACCGGGTTCTTCGAGATGGTCCGGCCCCCGGTTACGTTCGTCAGCGTCTGCTGAACGACGTTGCCGTTCCGGAAGTTCGCATTCGGCGTGAAGAGGGGGTTGTCCAGCTGGTCCCGTATCCCGTAGATCGATTGCTGCCACGCGATGCCGCTCGCCGCGCCCGGATCGCTGAGGTCGGAGTTCCCCAGGTAGCGCCCCGTTCCCACGTAATAGATGCGCGTCGTGCCGATGTGGGTCCCTGCGGGCCGCGCGGTGATCGGCTGGATGCGTCCGGCCGAATCCTTGAGGGTGGCGAGGAGCTTCACCGACGGCGAGCCGACCGTCACGCTCGGATAGGCCAACATCGTCTGGGACATGTCCAGCCGCCAGACATTGCCGAGCTGGTCCCCGCCGTAGACGTGAGTGAAGGTCGGGTCGTTGATGCCGTCGGGATAGTAGGCACCGGCCTTCATGAGCCCCGAGGGCGCC
>DASSQD010000154.1:0-60491 GCA_035702665.1 Burkholderiales bacterium | reverse complement strand
GCAGGCCAGGGGCCTCACCAAGCGCTACGGCGGCGTCGTCGCCAACGAGGGCATCGACTTCACCGTGCAACAGGGCGAGCTGCGCGGAATCATCGGCCCGAACGGGGCCGGCAAGACGACCTTCTTCAAGATGCTGACCTGCGAGGTGCCGCCGACCTCCGGGAAGATCGTGTTCGAGGGCCGCGACATCACCGGCATGAGCGTGACCGACGTGTGCCAGCGCGGCCTCACCAAGAGCTACCAGGTCAACGAACTCTTCAACCGCCTCACCGTGCGCGAGAACCTGACCATCGCCGCGCTGGCCGAGCTGCGCGGCAAGTTCAGGCTCGACATGCTGGCGCGACTGTCGGGCATTCGCGGACTGGACGAGCAGGTCGAGCGCACGCTCGAGCTCGTCGACCTCGCCGGACGCCCGGATACGCCGGTGTCCCAGCTCGCCTATGGCGAGAAGCGGCGGCTGGAAGTGGGCCTCGCCCTCGCCTCCTCGCCGACCCTGCTGCTGCTCGATGAGCCGCTCGCGGGCATGAGCCCGCGCGAACGCGCCGAAACGGTCCGGCTGCTCAAGTCGATCGGCCAGGGCCGCACCATGATTGTCATCGACCACGACATGGACGCCCTGTTCGAGCTGGCCGAGCGCATCACTGTGCTCCAGGAGGGCCGCGTGCTGGTCGAAGGCGCGCCCGACGAGGTCAAGGGCAGCGCGAAGGTGCAGGAAGCCTACCTGGGCGGCGTCAAGGGAGTGCTCGAACATGAGCCTGCTTGAGGTCAAAGGCCTGAACAGCTACTACGGGGATTCGCACATCCTCTTCGACGTCTCGCTGCGCGTGGAGCGCAACGAGGTCGTGGCGCTGCTCGGCCGCAACGGCGCCGGCAAGAGCACCACCTTGAAGAGCCTGATGGGCGTGGTGATGCCGCGCACCGGCTCGGTGACGCTCGACGGCATCGAGCTCGCGGGAATGAAGAGCCATGCCATCGCCAAAGCGGGCATGCAGCTGGTCCACGAAGAGCGCCGCATTTTCGGCAGCCTGAGCGTCGAGGAGAACCTGGTGCTCGCCGGGCTGACGGCACCGAAAAAGTGGCCCCTGGCCCGCATCTTCGAGATGTTTCCTCACCTCAAGGCTCGGCGCGACAGCCGTGGCACGGATCTCTCCGGCGGCGAGCAACAGATGCTCGCGATCGCCCGCGCCCTCGTCCGCGATCCGAAGATCATCCTGCTCGACGAGCCGTTCGAGGGGCTCGCCCCGGTGATCGTGCGCGACCTGATGGCGGCTTGCCGGGAGCTCGCGGCGGCCGGACAGACCATCGTCCTCGTGGAGCAGAACCTCGCCGCCACGCTCGCCCTGGCGCAGCGCGTGTATATCATCAACAACGGACACATCGCGCACGAAGGGCCGGCGCGGGAGATCAAGGCAAGACCCGAGATGCTGCAGCGCTATCTCGGCGTGTGATTCCCCGCACGTGGGGAAAGCACCATAGCCCCTATCCGGTGCATCGCGATGGACACGGCGCTGAGCGACGAAGCGCTCTGGGCCCGGGCCGGGCGCGAAGCGCGCAAGCAGCCCGACTTCAAGCCGATCGAGGCGTGGAGCGCCGAGCTGGCACGCCGGATGGACGACTAGGGTTTTTTCGGCGGCGTCTCGCCGGCGAACTTGGTCGTCTGGATTTCCTTCGCGCCATCGTTCTCGTCGATCAGCCGCGGAACGATGTGCCCCACGAAAAGGCCGATGTTCATGTCGAGGCGCACGTACCGCGTCTGCGCTCGCTCGAGGGTGAAGGTCAGCTTGTTTTCGGCCTCGGTCGTCGCGCTGACTTCGTAGTTGCCCGAGGGGCGGTCGGCATAGAAGAAGCCGCCGGGAACCGCTTTGCCGACGACTTGCCCGTTGAGATATATGGACGGCTGCACCGCGACGCCCCCCATGGCGGTGCGATAGAAGTAGATCCTTCCCTGATCGGCCATCATCGGCGCGAAGGAGTCCTTCATGTCGTTGAACGCCGGCCCGCTCGCGCATCCCGCGGCCAGTGCCGCGACGAGTATCGCTATGCCAACCTTGAGAACCTTCATGTTCACTCCCCTTTTTAGTTGTCAGTCTGCTGGCGCAGTCTCGATCGGAACCGGAGGTTCCACCACCGATAACGCGCCCTCCACCGGCAGGTAATATCCTACTAGCGCCTTGCCTTTGAGAACAAGATAAGCCTCGTGAATGTGACTGCCCTCGATTGTGAGCACCGTGTTGGTCGGCCGGTAAACGTCGCCCTCGGGAAGCGACCCGACGTACTGCCAGCGAGTGTTGCTCCGGACAACCGCGGCGCTAGGCAGCCGCTGCTCGCGCGGAACGCTGATCGTCCGCAGCGAGGCCACCGAGGGCGGAATCACTGGCGGTGCAGTTTTTCGCAGTGGGATATCCGCGCACGCGACCAGGCCGACGGTGATCGTCATCAAAATGTACCGCTGCAGGTTGATGGGCGACCCCATGGATTCCCCCTTTCGTTAGCGGCTTATTTTCGCAGAAGGCCGAGCGTTTCGTGAGCGGTCAGCATGTCGGCGAACCGGCAGACCCGCTGGATTCCCGTGTAGGGGAAGCACTATGGCCCCTGTCCGGGAGTACCCTCGCCGCCCGGGTCCGGGCGCGGCGCCTCGCCGCGGAATTTCTGTCATGGCCAGGACCTCTGGTCTAGTGCCTTGCGGTAAACTAAACTCCGCAGCGGCCGTTGGCGACTTCGGGGGGAGCCGGCAGGACGGGTCGTCCGGCGGCGACATAAGACGAACCCGCACCGCATAGCGGGAACCTTGGGAGGCGCAATGCGGCTAGGTCTGGGCGCGAAATTCACCCTTACCGTGCTGATTTTTCTGGCCGCGACCACCGCGGCCAACACCTTCTACGATCTGGAGGCGTCGGCCCGTTTCCACGAGCAGCAACTGGTGGAGCGCGGCCGCGCGCTCGGCCGGCTCATCGCCCTGGTCAGCCCGGAAGCGATCCTGGGCTTCGATTTTCTCCTGCTCAACGACTACACCCGCGAGGTCAGCACCCAGCCGGACGTCGTCTACGGCGCAATCGTGAGCCCCGAAGGCGAGCTCCTGAGCTCCCACATCGACGAGACCGAGCCCTTCGTGAAGAAGCACATGCCGAAGGGGCCGCGCACCGCCCTCGACCTGCTGCGCCTGCAGGCGGCCCGGGACGAATTGATCAATCTGCGATTTCCCATCAGCCACGACGGAAAGATCCTGGGCGAGTTCTTGGTGGGCCTCAGCCGCGAGGCGCTTCACGAGGAATTCCGCAGGCAGCTCGCGGTGAAGCTGCTCGCGCTCGCCGCCGTGGTCCTGTTCCTGAGCGTCGCGATCCACACGGTCTTTCGCTTCCGGGTGTTGCAGCCGGTGCAGAGGCTCATCGCGGCATCTCAGGACGTCGGCCGCGGCCTGCACGCCCTCGTGGAGGTGAAATCCTCGGATGAGTTGGGACTGCTGACCCGGGCGTTCAACGCCATGGCCGAGGGCGTCAAGAAGGAGCAGGACAAGCTTCATCGCCAGGCGAACTTCGATACCCTGACCGGCCTTCCCAACCGGCTGATGGCTTTCGATCGGATAAATCTGGAAATCAACCGGGCCAGGCGCTCTGGACAGCGGTTCGCGGTGTTCTTCATCGACCTCGACAACTTCAAGGGGGTCAACGATTCCCTGGGTCACGTGGCCGGCGATCAGCTCCTGGCCGCGATCGGGCTCCGCATCCAGGCTGCCCTGAGAGAAGGCGACACCGTCGCGCGGCTGGGCGGAGACGAGTTCCTCGTGCTCGCCTCCGATGTCGCCAGCGAAGTGCAGGTGGAAAAGATATCGGAGCGCCTGCTGCAGGCCGTCGCGGAGCCGCAGGACATCAACGGACGCAAGGTGCTCGCCCAATGCAGTATCGGGATCGCGCTCTTCCCGGACAACGGAGACGACGTCGAGACGCTGGTCGCCAACGCCGACAACGCCATGTACCAGGCGAAGACGAATCATCGCGGCTCGTTCACCTTCTTCACGAACGAGATGAACACGCGGCTGCGCAAGCGCGTGCAGCTCGAGCAGGACCTCCGTGCGGCGATAGAGCTCGGCCAGCTGAAGCTGACGTTCCAGCCCATCGTCGACACCTCCGCGCGGCGTCACCGCGGCGCCGAGGTGCTCCTGCGCTGGAACCATCCGGAGAGAGGCGCGATCAGCCCAACGGAATTCATACCGATCGCCGAAGCCGACGGTCAGATCGTCGGCATAGGCGACTGGGTAATCGAGCAGGCCTGCCGGTGCTGGTCAAAATGGAGCCAAGGCGGGGTCCACCCGGGCTTCCTCGCGATCAACATTTCCCGCATCCAGTTCAGACGGCGGTTTGCCGCGCGGCTCGCCGAGCTGATGTCGAGCTACGGCGTCCCCCCGGAGGCGCTGGAGCTGGAAATCACGGAAAGCGTCCTCCTGGACGACCATCACGAGATTGCCGAGGAGCTGGACCGCCTGCGCGCCACCGGCGTCAAGCTGTCCCTGGACGACTTCGGCACCGGCTATTCTTCCCTGAGCTACCTCAAGCGCTTCCGCTTCGACGTCTTGAAGATCGACCGCAGCTTCGTGGCGGGGCTGCCCGACAACGAGGACGACGTGTTGCTGGTCAAGGCCATCCTGGCGATGGCCAAGGGACTCGATCTCGCGATGGTCGCGGAAGGCGTCGAGACCGAGGACCAGCTGGGCTTCGTCGCGTCCCAGGGCTGCGATTTTGCGCAGGGCTATCTGTTCGGCAGGCCGATGACCGACGATGCCTACCTCGATTACCTGAGAGGGCTGCAGGTCCGTTCCGACCCGCCACGGATGCCCTATGCCCGCAGGCCGCACGCCACGTCGCTCGCGGCGAAGGAACCGATGGTGCGCTCCAAGGAGGACACGGAGTGAGCCTCCGGCGATTTTCCCTGCTCTTGCTGCTCGCGCTGGCGGCCGGTGCGGTTCAGGCCGCGGCGGATCCGTTGACCATGGGCGTGTTCCCGCGGCGCAATTCCGCGGAGACCGCAAGGCAGTTTGCGCCGATGGCGGCGTACTTGGGCGAACGGCTCGGCCGCAAGGTCACCCTGGCCACGTCGAAGAACTTCGAGGCGTTCTGGGAAGCGGTGAGAGAGAAGCGATACGACATCGTGCACTACAACCAGTATCACTACATCCGCTCGGCGCAGAGCTATCAGGTCATCGCGCACATCGAGGAATTCGGCAAGAGCACGATATGCGGCGCGATCTATGTGCGCAAGGACAGCGGCATCACCGACCTGGCCCAGCTGCGGGGACGCACAGTCATGTTCGGCGGCGGCGAGGAGGCGATGATCAGCTACATCGCGAACCGCTATCTGCTGGAGCGGGCGGGTTTGCGAAACGGCGACTTCAAGGCGCTGTTCGCCGTCAATCCGCCGAATGCCATACTCGCCCTGGATCACCGGCAGTCCGACGCGGCGGGCGCCGGCGACAGCGTACTGGAGCTGCCGGAGGTGAAGGCCGCCATGAACACCGACGAAGTGGCGGTGCTGGCGGTTTCGCCCCCGTTGCTGCAATTGCCGGTAGCGGTGAGGCGCGACATGCCCGCCGCGCTGCGCGAGTCCATACAATCGCTGTTGGTGAATATCGGGAACGACGAGGCGGGCAGGCAGGTCCTGAAGGCCGCCAGCATGACAGGCATGGGGAAGGCGGAGGACAGGGACTACGATCCCCATCGCAAGCTGGCCGCCGCGGTGTTCGGTGCGGAGAGCTTCCCCGGGCGGGGCGTCCGCGGAACGCCATGAATGCCGTGACGCGAATCGTCCTCGCGTTCTGTCTCGCCGCGGGCGCGGCCCAAGCCGCGCAGGATCCCCTGATCCTCGGGATCTTCCCGCGCTACAAGGCCACCGAAACCACCACGAAGTTCGCGCCGCTCGCGAACTATCTCGGCGAGAAACTCGGCAGGAAGGTCACCTTGGTCACGTCCAAGGACTTCGACGCCTTCTGGGAAGGGGTCACGAGCAAGCGATACGACATCGTGCACTACAACCAGTTTCACTTCATCCGCTCTGCGCGCGACTACCGGGTCATCGCGCACAGCCAGGAGTTCGGAAAGGACGCGGTCGCAGGCGCGCTCTACGTGCGCAAGGAGAGCGGCATCACCGCCCTTTCCCAGCTGCGCGGACGTACCATCATCTTCGGCGGCGGCAAGGACGCGATGCTGAGCTATATCGGGCCGCGGTACCTGCTCATGCAGGCGGGCCTGAAGGAAGGGGATTTCAAGACGGAACTGGCGGTCAATCCACCGAACGCCCTGATCGCGCTCTACCATAAGCAAGCCGATGCGGCGGGGGGCGGCGACATCCTCGTCGATTTGCCCGTCGTGAGAAACGCCATCGATGCCCGGCAGGTCAGGATCCTCGCGACCACGGAGCCGCTGCTGTTCCTGCCGTGGGCGGTAAAACGCTCCATGCCGGCGAGGCTGCGCGAATCGATCCAGGCGGTTCTGGTGGACCTCGGCAGCACTCCTGCCGGACGGGACATACTCAAGGCCGCCGGGACGACGCAACTGGGAAAGGCGGGAGATCGGGACTACGAGCCGCACCGCCGGATGATCGCTGCGGTCTTCGGCGCCGAAGGCGCCTCCGTCCGCGCACAGCCATGAATCCATCCCGCGACGACTCCGCCGACCAAGAGCCGGAAGCTCCGCCGGCCCCGACGTGGACAAGGACGCTGATTGTCGTCGGCCTTGTCGTCGGCTTCGTCCTCTGGGCGCACCTGGCGTCCGGCGTGCGGACGTTCCGCTCGGAGGTCTCGTCGGAGCCCGGCTGGGACAAGTTCGCGGCGAAGTACGACGTCGGCTACTTCGGCGACGACGGCCAGTTCGTGCGGGCCGTTCAGAACGGCTACAACCTCGTTTTCTACACCTACAAGTACGCGCCGCGCTTTACCCGTAGGACGGCGAGCGACCCGATCAACTCCTGCGGTGCCTGCCATACCGCGGAGGACATGGCCTACGGCTTCGTCAACTCGGACCGTTTCGATCCGAAGCTCGGCATGCGCGTCTCGTTCGAAGAGCGGGTGATGCGCTGCTATGCCGGCGCGATGGACGGTTTCGTGCCGACGATCTACGATCCCGCGGTCCGCGACATCCGGCTCTTCGCCCGCGCGGTTGCGCACCACCTCCAGCTCAGCGAAGGCGCCGTCAGGAAGACCAGGTGACACCATGCACACGCTCACCGAGAAGCTCACCAAGATCCTCGTCCTAGCGCTCGCCTGCGGAGGGCTCTACCTCCTGGCGACATACGAGCACGGACAGAGAGAAGCGATCCGGCACGCGGAGGTCGCGCTGACGCCGGCGTGCATCGAGAAGCTCGCCCGCTACGGACTCGAGAGCGGCGAGGAGTACCAGTCCCCCTACGTCCTGCAACGAACGGGCGTGCGGCTGGCGCTGCATGGCTACAGCGTCGAAGACGTCCGCGCGATCCAGCGCGGCTGCAACATCATCGACGACACCCAAGGACAGCTCGCCGGCGATCCGGATCGCGAGCGCTGGAACACAAGGCGTTTCATCCGCGGCACCCATACCGCCTGCCGCCACTGCCACCAGAGCATCGGGGACAAGCAGGACGCTGCCGGCAACCGGCTGGTGGGCTCGCTCAACCTCGGCGCCTCCTGGACGATGGCGGACATGTACGACCGTTTCACCGGCCTGCTCCTGCCGTTCGAGCTGCGGCAGATGCAGTGCTATATCAACTCCTCCAACGGCTACAAGCCGAACATCGACGACGACCTCATCCGCGACGTTACCGCCTACAGCCGCTTCCTGTCGGCAGCGCTGGATATGAAGATCGGCGACCGCTACGACGAGCAGGGCATCGATGAGATTCCCGCGTCGGCCACGCCCAAGCAGGGCGACGACTACGTGCGCGGCGAGGCGCTCTACAAGCACAAATGCGCCGGTTGCCACGGACCCCAGGCCTTCGGCACGGTGGACTCCGACGGTCGCCTGGTCGCGCCGGCGCTCGCCGGACCCAACGCCTGGAACATGCAGTCGCGCAACTATTTCTACTACGTCTCGACGATCCTGCCCGGATTCATCTGCAGGAACATGCCGCTCGGACAGGAGAACACGCTCCCCAACCAGGAGTGCAGGGACATGGCCTACTACATCAGCAACCTGCCCAGGCCCGCGGGCGACCGTCAGGGGCCTGTCGTCGCCCTCTTGCAGCAAGTGCTGATGAAGGTTGTGCCGCCTCTGGTGCGCATGAGCGGCTCAGCCAGAAGCGGCGATGGCAAGGGGGCTGCGGAGCAAGCGAGGTGAAATCCTCCGCGCTGGCCCTAAGATCGCGCGCCTGGCTGGGTCGTCAGTGGCCAGCGTTGAGCAGCAGCCTCGTGGTCGGTCTGACCTTGGCGCTGGTGACCTTGCCGCAGGCGGTAGCCTTTTCCGTAACCCTCGCCGGGGTGCCTCCGCACTTCGGGATCTACGCCGCAATCTGGGGTGTGCTGTTCTGCAGCCTGCTCAACCCCTCGCGGGTGTTCCACGGAGGGCCCAACACCGCGATGTCCGCCTCGATCGGCGTCACGCTGCTGCCGACGGCGCCGCCTTTCGGAGCGGAATACATGGGGCTCGCCCTCACGCTGGGCCTGATGGCGGGACTGATCCAGCTGATGTTCTACCTGATCCGCCCCCTGGGCCGCATGCTCGATCTCATCAGCGAGCCGGTGATCAACGGCATGATCTGCGGCATCGGCCTGATTCTGATCTTCCGGTCGCTCACGACCTTCGCCGGGCTCCCGCTCAACACCGAGGTCGAATGGCCGCTGTGGATCGCCTGGCAGTCCTTCCTCGCGGTGCTCGAGATCGGCAATCTCTACGCGATCAAGATCGGGCTGATCACGCTCGTGACCTGCGTCGTCGTGCAGCAGTTCGAGCCGCTGCGCAACTGGGCCATCCTGTTCGGCATCGCCGCCGGCACCCTGTACTCGCAGTACCTGAATGCCACGCTCGGCTTGCAGAACACGCTGATCGAGCAGATCGGGAACCTGTCGTCGATCGGATTGGTTCTTCCGTCGCTGCCGCTCTTCAGCCAGGAATCGATGCCGGACGTCATCTCGATCCTGCCGGGCGCCCTGACCCTCGCCTTGCTCGGCCTGTTCCAGACGGTGGCGGCGATGCGCCGCATGAGCCGGAAGGCCGGCGGCTTCACCGACAGCCGCAAGGCGATCTTCTCCGACGCCGTATCCAACTGCCTTCTGCCGTTCCTGTCCTCCCTTCCCACGTGCGCGTCGTTCAACCGCATGTGGCTGGTGCACAGGCTCGGGATCCACAGCCGCGTCGCGATTGCGATCTCCGCGTTGTGGCTCCTGCTGCTGGTGCTTTTTCTCGCAAAGGTGATCGCCGTCATCCCCATGCCAGCCATGGCCGGAATCATCATGCTGCTCGGCGCCAACATGATCAATTGGGAGGACATCAAGCCCCACCTCCAGAGCCGGCACGAGGCGACCGTGTTTGTCGCGTCCTTCCTCTCGGTCCTCTTCCTCGACCTGTTCGAGGCCGTGCTCGTCGGGTCGGTACTCGCCATCGCCTATTCGAAGTGGCAGCAGGCGCATCCGAACATCAGCCTCCGCGGCAACGTTCTTAAGATTCGGGGCAACATCTACTACGGCTCGCTGCCGGTGATCGAATCGACCTACCACAGCGCGATCGCGCAGAGGGGAGACGTGGTCATCGATTTTTCCGAGTGCTACTACATAGACCAAGAAGGCATTCGCTGGCTGGCCGCAATGAAGGCGAGGCGCAAGGCCGCGTTCGTCGACCGCCGCGGCATCGGGGACCGCCGCGGGCTGGAAAGCCCGGTAAAGGAGGGCGGCGGCGACAGGCGCGGCGAGAACCGGCGACGCAGAGAGGATCGGCGCCGCCGGACGGACATCTAGCCCTTCGTCGGCCGCCGGCCCGTCGGCAACGTCACGTCATTTCCGCCTCGACCTCGGAGGGGAAGATGTCCACGCCCACCGCCTTGCCGAGCTTCGCCGCGAGGGGAATCGTGACCGGCGCCCCCGGAAGGATCAGAAGAGTGCCGATGCCAGCGATCTTCAGGTAATCGCGCAGCACCGCGTTCGCCTGCTCCATCTCCTCCGGGGTCGCCTTGCCCCGTAGGTAGTTCTGGTAGGTTGCGGTCATGATCCTTCCACGGCCCCATTGGGCCGCGATGTATGCGCGAGCGCGCTGAGCCTCGTCCACGAGCCGCTGCTCGGCCAATTGCGCCATGCTGTCCACGGACCGCAGGGCGTCCAGCAGATCGCCCCGGCGGCCATCCCGGACCGCGGCGCAGAGCGCGTGAGTACGGCGCGCGCGTTCGCACAAGGCGTCGATCACCATCAGCACCGCGGCAGGCGAGCGCCCCAGAAGGGCGGTGAATTCCTCCGGAGACATCCTGTAGGCCACGACCTCCGTTGCCGCGATGGCGGCAGCCGAGCGCGGCAGCGACTCGAGCACCCCCATCTCGCCGAGGAATTCGCCGGCGCGGACATGTCCCGCGCGGCGGCCGGCGCCGTCGCTGTCCCGCGTCCGCACGAGAACGCTGCCCGATTCGATCCAGAAGACGCTGTCGCTGGGCGCGCCCTCCTCGAACAGGGCACACCCCGGCTCGCGCTCCAGGCGCGCGAACCCGGAGCGCTCGATGGCGGCGCGCAGCGCGCCCTGCCGCGGCGCCCGCTTCAGGAGCGAGCGCAACGCCTCGCTCGCCCGCCGCAGCGCCGATGCCGGCCTGTGCGGCGCCGGCACGCTGCGCAGAAACTCGACCTGCGCGCGCGAGCGAAGACTCAGGCCGTTGAGCACCCGCGCGGACAGATCGGGATCGCGTACGACCTCCGCAAGAAACTCGCTGCGGCGGTAGCTTCTCACGACGGTTTCCGAGACGGCACGCGCCGTGCCGTTGCGCGGCGCCCATACCAGCGTGCCCATTTCGCCGACAAAGCTGCCGGCTCCCACGCGCCCGAGCACGGCAACGCCGTCCGCCGTTCGACGGCTGACTTCGATCTCTCCGGAAATGACGCGATAGATGTGCCGGCTGGCCTGGCCCTCGCGGAACAGGACATGTCCGGGCGTCAGTTCGATATCAGCCATGCGGTCGGACGGAACTGCGTGTCACTTCGAATGAGTGAAATGCGCGAACGCGATCCGCTTCAGGCCGTCCCGCCCACCGTCAATCCGTCGATCCTCAGCGTCGGCTGGCCCACGCCGACTGGCACACTCTGCCCTTCCTTGCCGCACGTCCCCACGCCGGTGTCCAGAGCGAGGTCGTTGCCGATCATCGAAACGCGCGTGAGAACGTCGGGGCCGTTGCCGATTAGGGTCGCGCCCTTGACTGGATGCGTCAGCTTGCCGTCCTCGATCAAGTGGGCTTCCGAGGCCGAGAACACGAACTTGCCGTTGGTGATGTCCACCTGTCCGCCGCCGAAGTTGGCGGCGTACAGCCCCTTCTTCACCGAAGCGATGATCTCCCCGGGATCCCTGGCGCCGTTCAGCATGTAGGTATTCGTCATGCGTGGCATGACGACGTGAGCGAAGGACTCGCGCCTGCCGTTGCCCGTGACCGGCACGCCCATGAGGCGCGCGTTCAGGGTGTCCTGCATGTAGCCGCGCAGCACGCCGTCTTCGATGAGCACGTTGCGCTGCGTCGGATTGCCCTCGTCGTCGATGTTGAGCGAGCCGCGCCGGCCCGGCATGGTGCCATCGTCAACGACGGTGACTCCGCGCGATGCGACCTTCCTCCCGATCTTTCCCGCGAAGGCCGACGAGCCCTTGCGGTTGAAGTCGCCTTCCAGGCCGTGGCCGATCGCCTCGTGCAGCAGCACCCCCGGCCAGCCCGGGCCGAGCACGACGGTCATCGTCCCGGCGGGCGCAGGCCGCGACTGCAGATTGACGATCGCCTGGTCGACCGCGTGATTCGCGTATTCCTGCAGGCGCTCTTCGCTGAAATGCGAATAGTCGCCGCGCGCGCCCCCGCCGGCCGTGCCCTGCTCGCGACGGCCGTTCTCTTCGGCGATCACCTGAACCGACATGCGCACCAGCGGCCGCACGTCCGCGGCGAGCACTCCGTCGGAGCGTGCGACCAGCACGACCTCATACTCGGCCGCGAGGCCCGCCATGACCTGGATGATGCGCGGGTCGCGCGCGCGGCACAGGCTCTCGAGCCGCTCGAGCAGCTTCACCTTCTGCCTGTCCTCGAGCGAAGCGAGCGGGTCGACCGGCCTGTAGAGCCGCAGGCCGGCGCCTTTGCGCGCGGCGACCGGATGATGCCTGCCTCCGCTGCTGGCGATCGCGCGCGTCGCTTTCGCCGCGTCTTCCAGCGCCGGCATGCTTATCTCGTCGGAGTACGCGAAGGCGGTCTTCTCCCCCGCGATCGCGCGCACGCCCACGCCCTGGTCGATGCTGAAGCTTCCCGACTTGACGATGCCTTCCTCCAGGCTCCAGCCCTCGCTGCGCGCGTACTGGAAATACAAGTCCGCGTAGTCGAGCCGGTGCGACAGCAGCGTTCCGAAGACGCGGTCGAGCTTGCTCGCCTCGAGCTCGTGCGGCGCCAGCAGGAAGGACTGCGCCGTGGAAATGAGCTGCTCGCTGGAATCCATGAAACCTGGAGATGGGGGCGACCGAGCCGATATTCTAGCGCCCGCGCCCCGGCAGCACGCGGTGCGTCAGCACCGGGAGGCTCTCGCGCATCTTCGACTGGAACGCGGGGTCGATATCGGCCACCACCACGCCGGGGCCGGTCGCCCTTTCGGCGACGACTTTGCCCCAGGGGTCGACCACCATGCTGTGGCCGTGGGTCTGCCTGCCGTTCGGGTGCGTGCCGCCCTGCGCGGGTGCGAGCACCCAGGCGAGGTTCTCTATGGCCCGAGCGCGGAGCAGCGGCTCCCAATGCGCCCTGCCCGTGGTTGCGGTGAACGCCGAGGGCACGAGGATGATGTCCATGGGCGCGAGCGCGCGGTAGAGCTCGGGAAACCGCACGTCGTAGCAAACCGAGACGGCGATACGCCCGAACGGCGACTCGATGGCGCACGGTGTCGCGCCCGCCTCGATGGTCCTGCCCTCGTCGAATCGCTCCGTGCCCAGTTCCAGGCCGAACAGGTGAATCTTGTCGTAGCGAGCGACGCGGCTTCCTTCCGAGTCGTATACGAGGCAGCTGTTCCTGACCTTGCCCGGGTCGGAACATGCGAGCGGGACCGATCCGCCGACCAGCCAGATGCCGTGGCGCTTCGCCGTCCTCGCCAAGAATTCCTGGATGGGGCCGGCGCCGTCCTCCTCCTTCGCCGCCACCTTGTCGGTATCGCGTATCCCCAGAATGCAGAAATACTCCGGAAGAGCCACCAGCTTCGCCCCTTCGCTCGCGGCCCGGGCGACGAGTTCGCCCGCAACGTCGAGGTTCTCCGAGACGGCGGGCGTGGACACCATCTGTACCAGAGCGGCGCGAAAAGGGGTGTTCGGCGTCATTGCAGGGCGGGCTCAGGCGCCTGCTTTACGGTGCGAACTTCGGCCTTGAGCCTTTCGACCTGGGGCTTGGCCCAGGTTCCGGTGACGTGGTAGTCGAACGTGAGCACCTGGCCGAGCGGGTTGTTCAGGATCTTCTGCAGGATCAGCGCCCCCAGGCCCCACACCGGGTTGACCACGGCGGCGACGACGAGGGCCGTGCTCTCGCCGACCGAAGGTTCGACCCGCGCCCGCAGGTCCTGCGTTTCGTTCACGACATCGACCCGGCCCGACATGCTCACCTGCGCGGAAGGCCCGCTCATGCGGAAGTCGCCCGTCGTCAGGGTGCCGTTCGAGATATCCACGCCGCAGGACAATGCGTTGAACGCGAAGCCTTTTTCCCTGAGATCCCGAAAATCGAGCGTGAGCGGCGTGCTCACGATTCCGATGAGCCTCGCGGCTCCCGGCTCCGCCTTCAGGAATTGCCCCTTTTCCGCCTTGATGTCGAGATGCCCCGTCAGCGTCGCGTAGTCGATCGATTGCGGGCCTCCCGCCCAGCTGAGATTGCCCTTCAGCGTTGCAACGCCCCCTTTCATCGTCTTCGGATAGCCCAACCGCTCGAGATAATTCCCGATGTCCGAGACTTCGAGCCCGGTTATGTTGACGCTGAACCTCGGCTGGATTCTCCAGCTCTGCCATGTTCCGTCCGCGGTCAACGTGCTCTCGGGCCCCGTGAGCACGAGCTTCTCGATGCGCCAGTCGAGCACCTTGTTGACTGCCACGAGTTCGAGCCTGCCAAGGTCGTTCCCGCCGCGAATCAGCCGTTCGGCAATGATGTCGAGCGCCGGGAGATCGCGCGGCGGGGGCTCGTCCGGCCGGCCTGGCGTGGCATCAGGGAGACTGAAGTATTTCAGGCGAGCGATCAGGCGGCCGAGGCCCTCGGGCCGCCAAGCGATCTCGCCGGCGAGCTCCTTCGACGACACGTTCGCGATCCACACGTTTCCGCTTGTGCCCGCCCTCAGCGTCACGTCGTTCAATCGCCGGCCGGCAAAATCGAGCTCCGCGATCTTGAGATCGAACGCAGGGGACAGCGACGAGCCCGCTGGTTCCTTTCCACCGAACAGGGAGCGCCAACGGTCCACGTCGGCGTAGGGAAGATTGCCCGTCACTGTGACGCCGCCTCTGTCGGGAAGCACGGCCGGCTGGTTCACGGCGATCACGCCGCGGTCCATGACGTACTGGCCGTCTTCGCGCTTGCGCTGGAAATTCGCCTGGATCGCCGGTCCGAGCGAAACTCTGATCGAGTCCCCCGCCGGCTTGACCGGGATGACGCGCTCGACGCGCAGCGCCATCGGCTCGACGGCGTCCTTGCCCAGCGGAGCTGGCAGGTCGGCCGCGATCCCAACGAGCTGCGACTCCGCGATCAGCGTCAGAGGCCGGCCGCGGCCGCCGGTCAGCGTGCCCTGCCAGGCGGCGGCGCCGGACACGTGGCGAAGGAGGTTGTCGCCGAGAAATCGGAATACCTGCTTTGCGCTCGCCGTCCCCTGAGCGTTGACCGCGATTGTCCCGTCGCCGCGCGTCGTGGTCGACAGCGTGGCCGGCCCTCCCAGGAGCTGCGCTGTGAGGCTGCGCACCGTGATGCCGGACTCGGTGAATTGAATCTCCCCGTTGACGTGCGAGAACGGTGGAGCGTCCACATCCGTCTTGATCTCGTTCTCGATCAGCTGGTAGTCGCCGCTCAGCTTGAAGGCATCCGGCTTCGCGATCGGAATATCGAGCTGCAGCTGCAGGCGTCCTGCTCCCTGGGCGCGCAAACCTTCGGTCATTCCGTCCACGAACCTCGTCACCGGACTCGCCGCGACGAATCCAAGGAAATCGGCGGTCTGATCCTCGGCCTGCACCTCGACGCCTACATGAACGCCGCCGTGGAACAGGTCGGGGACGCTTGCGCGCACGTTGCTCGCCTGCACGCCGAGAACCGAGCCCCGGGAGGCCGCGATGCGCATCGCCTGACCTTCGAAAATGAGGTCCCCGGAAAGACCGCGCGCCTGCGGCCAGCCCTCGGCGTAGCGGAAATCGGCGTCGGTCACCTTCGCGACGACCTGGAAGATCCCGACGCTCGGATCGCTAAACGGGAATTGGGCGAGCGGGCCCTTGAGCCGCAGCCTGACATCGTTGGAGTGTCCTCCCCGGATCGAAGCCTTGAGGTACTCGACCACTGCGGACGGCAGGAACGGGACGTAGCGGTACACCGCGCGCCCGTCGGCGCGCGAGAAGTTTCCGGTAAGGTCGATGGACGACGTGCCGTCGTGCTTTCTGATGAAGCTGCCGAAGAGCGTTCCCGCGGCGTCGCCGTTGGCGAGCGCGAGGTTGTTGAAGGAGACCTCGAAGCGGTCCGGAGCGTATTTCCAGCCGATCTGCGCCGTCAGCGTGTCGAGTTGCGCCGTGCCCTCCGCGATCACCCCGGGCAGCTCGATCGAGACGCGGTCCGACCCGAGAACGACGCTGCCGCCGTTTTCGTTCGCCTCGAAGCGCCCGGTGAGCCCCGACATGCCGGGGAGCCGCCCGTGCGCCCGCGCGGCCAGCCTCCGGAAGTTGCCGCGCAGCTCGAAATGCCGGGGATCGTCCGGCTCGCCGCTCCACGTCGCCTTCACTCCGTGAAGGCTGCCGCGGGGATCGCTCTCCGCGAGCTGCTGGCGCACGGCGGTCGGCAGCGGAAAGAACTCCGCGAGCTTCGCGAGCGGCGCGAGATCTATCCCGTCGGCATCGATCTCGCCGCCCGCGGACGACTCGCTTTCGTCCGCCATTTGCCACCGCACCCGGAAATCCGCCGGCGGCACCACTATTCCGGCGTTGGTCCTGAGTGTGAGCCTGCGTCCGGACACCTCGAATCCCCTCGTCGCGTGCTGGCTCGCGCCCAGGCGCCCGCGCAAGTAGTCCAGGTCGAGCACAGGCATGTCCTTCGCCAGGCGGACGGCAACCTGGGAGAGAGCGACGTCGGCGGTCGCCTCCGATCGGCTCTTGCCGTCCAGGGTCAGCCATACGCGCACCCCTCCCTTCCCCGCGCGAATGTCGATCGGGTAGTCGACCCAGCGCTTCCAAGCCGCCAGGTCGGCGTAGTCGAGCTCCGCGTATACCTGGCCGCTCCACGCACCCCAATCCGCCAGATTGCCGCCGCTCAAGTCCCCCCGCACGTCAAGCGCCGAGGCAAGCGCCGGGTCCGGCTTGGCCTTGAGCGCGAAGCGATGCCCGAGGAAGCTGTTGCGCAGCACGAAATTGAGAGCCCGCAGCTCGACCGGCGGCGCGCCCCGCAGCCTGTCCTCCCAGCTGACGCTCGCATCGCGAATGCTGATCTCGCGCTGCGACAGCACCCATTGCACCATCCCGACGTCTCCGCCTTGCGCCGGATGCAGCTCGATGCCCGCGATGTGGAACCTGCCCGCTTCGTCGCGGCGAATCTCGAGTCGCGGGTGGTCGAATATGAGCGAGTAGAACCGGGGCGCTCCGATCAGCGCCGAGGTCCAGGCGACCGTGGCCTCGATTCCAGGCAGAGTCAGAGCGGCGCGGCCATCGTGATCGAACACGGTCACGTTGCCGAGGAGCAGCTCGGGCCTCAGTCCCTGCCAGTCCGCGTCGATCGCGCCTATGGTAACGCGCTGGCCGAGCGTTCCGGACACCGCCTGCTCGATGTCCGTCCGGTATTCGGCGACCTTGGGAAGAATCCAGTAGCGGAGCCCGAGCAGCGCCGCGGCGAACAGGAAGTAGAGCGCGACCAGCGCCCAACCGACGACGCGCGCGACGCTGGCCCACCGGCTCTTCGGCGGAATGGCCTCGTCGATCGTTTCCTCGATCGCGTGCTCGAGCTGCTCTAGTTTTTCCAGCGGCTGATTCAAGATTCAGTGCGCCTGTAGGCGCCGAAGTCTGGGTCCCGGCCGACGGCCGGTCATGACGGACGAGGGATCAACGCGAAAGCACGGCGTCGCGACGACACAAGCAATGTCCGACATTCTACCCGCAAGGCTCCTCCCGCGCGGCGAAAAATAGCTGACAAGCCGCTGAAGCTCTTCGCGTTTTCACATTTCCCCGACCGGCGACGGCGCCGTGCGCCTTTCCGCTAGAATAAGACCTTTTCGTAGGTCTCCCGGAGAGTGCTCATGTCGATGGCCGATCGCGACGGATTCATCTGGTACGACGGCAAGCTCGTGCCCTGGCGTTCCGCGACGACTCACGTCCTCACCCATTCGCTGCATTACGGCCTGGCGGTATTCGAAGGGGTCCGCGCCTACAAGACCGTCGAAGGCACGGCCATTTTCAGGCTCGGAGACCACACCGAGCGCCTGTTCAATTCGGCTCACATCTACATGATGAAGATTCCCTACAACCGGGAAGTCATCGCCGAGGCGCAGAAGGAGGTCGTGCGCGCGAATCAGCACGAGTCGTGCTACATCCGTCCGATCGTGTTCTACGGGTCCGAGAAGATGGGCGTGTCGCCGATCGGTGCGTCGGTGCACGTCGCCATCGCCGCATGGCCCTGGGGCGCCTACCTCGGCCAGGAAGCGATCGACAAGGGCATCCGCGTCAAGACCTCGTCGTACGCGCGCCACCACATCAACGTCACCATGGCGCGTGCGAAGATGGCCGGGACCTATCCGAACTCGATCCTCGCGAACCTCGAGGCGACGCAGCACGGCTACGACGAGGGACTGCTCCTCGACGTCGACGGTTTCGTCGCCGAAGGCTCCGGCGAGAACCTGTTCATCGTCAAGGACGGCAAACTCCACGAGCCGGAGTTGACCTCCGCGCTTTCGGGGATCACTCGGGCGTCGGTGATCACGCTGGCGAACGAGCTCGGCTACGAGGTCGTTTCGCGCCGCATCACGCGCGACGACATCTACATCGCCGACGAAGCGTTCTTCACCGGCACGGCCGCGGAAGTCACGCCGATCCGCGAGCTCGACGGGCGGGTGATCGGTTCGGGCACCCGCGGGCCGGTGACCACCAGGATCCAGAAGCTCTTCTTCGACGTCGTGGCGGGCCGAGTCGCCAAGCACAAGGACTGGCTTTCGCCGGTGAGCGAGAAGAAGGCCGCGAAGGTCTCGAAAGAGAACGCCTGATGGGAGCGAACGAGCAGGCGGGGCGCCTCGTCGAGGTCACCGAGGCCGATCTCCCGCTGCATTGCCCCACGCCGAAATCGCCGGTCTGGTCCATGCATCCGCGGGTGTTCCTGGACGTCGTCAAGGCGGGCCAGATGCTCTGCCCTTATTGCGGCACGCGCTACGTCTACAAGGGCGGGAAACCCAAGGGCCACTAGAGCCCGGTGCCGAAGATCCTCATCGTCTCGCCGAACTGGATCGGCGATGCCTTGCTTGCCCAGCCGCTGCTCGCGCGCCTGCTGCAAAAATATCCCGGAGCGGCCATCGATGCGCTCGCCCCGGCCTGGACCGCGCCGGTGCTGCGCCGGATGCCCCAGATCGCGGAGGTCATCGATGCACCGTTCGCGCATGGCGAGCTCGGCCTCGGCGCGCGCCTGCGCCTCGCGGCGAAACTGCGTGCCCGCCGCTACGACGAAGCGTTCGTCCTTCCCAACACCCTAAAGTCCGCGCTGATTCCGTTTCTCGCCGGCATTCCCGTGCGCACCGGATTCGTCGGCGAACTGCGTTACGGACTCTTGAACCGTGTCCACAGGCTCGAGAAGCCGACCCTGCCCCTCATGGCCGAACGCTATGCCCAGCTCGCCGAGGCGCCGGGCGCGCCCGTCCAGAGGCCTTTGATCGATGTGAAGCTGCGCGTCGACCCGGAGAATCTGTCTGGAGCGCTCTCGCGCCTGGGGCTCGAACGCTCGAAACCCATGGTCGCGTTCTGTCCCGGCGCCGAGTACGGCCCCGCCAAGCGCTGGCCCGCGCGTCATTTCGCCGAGCTCGCGATAACGCTGGCTGCACGGGGCCGCGCCGTGTGGCTGTTCGGCTCAGGCAAGGACAACGACATCGGCGAACAAGTCGTCCACCTGTCTCGGGGCACCTCGGTCAATCTATGTGGCAAGACCGATCTGGCGAGCGCGATCGACCTGCTGTCGCTCGCCGAAGTGGTGGTGAGCAATGATTCGGGCCTGATGCACGTCGCCGCGGCGGTCGGCCGCCCCGTGGTCGCGCTCTACGGATCCTCCAGCCCGGAGCACACGCCGCCGCTGTCGCGCACCGCGCGACTAGTAAGCATCGGGATCGATTGCAGCCCCTGCTACGCGCGCGAATGCCCCCTGGGGCACTTCAAGTGCATGAACGACCTCGCACCCGCGCGCGTGCTCGGGGAGATCGAGTCGCTCCCGCCCGGCGCTCAGTAGACGTCGCGCTGGTAGCGCCCTGCGTGGGCCAGCTCGTCGACAAAGCGCCTCGCCGCCGGCGAATCCATCCCGCCCTGCGTGATAGCGATTTGCTGTAGCGCAAGATCGACGTCGCCGGCCATGCGCTTGGCGTCGCCGCAGACGTAGACATACGCGCCGTTGGCAAGCCAGCGCCAGAGCTCCTGGGCGGCTTCGAGCATCTTGTGCTGGACGTAGACCTTGCTCGTTTGCTCGCGCGAAAAGGCGAGATCCATGCGTGTCAGGAGCCGCTTCTGCGCGAAATCCTCGAGTTCCGCGCGATAGAGAAAATCGACGTCGCGCCGCTGGTTGCCGAAGAAGAGCCAGTTCCGTCCGGCAGCGCCCGCAGCGGCGCGCTCCTGCAGGAAGGCGCGGAACGGGGCAATGCCGGTGCCGGGACCGACCATGACGATGTGTGCCGCCAGGTCGGCCGGAAGTCTGAATGCGTGCGCGCGCTGCACGAATACCGAGAGCGTCCGCCCGGGGCGCAGGTGCTCGGCGAGAAACCCCGAGGCGACACCCTGATAGCCGCGCTCGTTGCGGTCGTAGCGAAGGACGCCGACGGTGAGGTGCACTTCGCGCGGATGGCGCTTTTGCGACGAGGCGATCGAGTAGAGCCGCGGCTGCATGCGCCCGAGCGCTGCGACGAAATCCCCGATCCGGGGACGTGCGGAGGAAAACTCGAGGAGCGCGTCCAGTACGTCGTGCACGCCTAGCGCGTCGGCGCCGCTGTCGTCTTCGGCGAGCTTCGCCAGCCTTGCGCGGTCCACCTCGTCCCTGGCCTCCCGGGCAAGGAGCGCGTAGAGCGCTTCCGTCGGCGAGCGCAGGTCGCACTCGCTCCCGAGCGCCTCGCGGGCGGACACCACCGCCCCGTCGGCGACGGTCACCGCCTCGGAGCCTTTCGCGCGCAGGATTGCGACCAGCAGTTCGACCTCGTCCGGGTTGTTCTGCGGCCACACGCCGAGTGAGTCGCCCGGATCGTAGGCAAGCGCCGCGTCCTCGGGCTCGAGGACGACGTGGTGGATCTCCCGATCGGACGCCGGCGCCGTCAGCGGCACGCTCGCCACGAGCCGCGCGCTGACCGGGGCGTCTCGGCTGTAGCCGCGCTCGGCCTGTGCCTGGGCCGCGCGGGACGCGGGCTTTGCCAGGGAAACGATCGCATGCTGCGCCGCGAGTTCCTTCAGCTTCCTGGCGGTTCCTCGGCCCCCGGGCACACACTTGCCCAGGTCGGCCTCCGCGCCCGACGCAACCGCTTCCGCGTAGGTCTTGCACAAGTAGCCGCACTGGCCGCAGTCGAGCTGACCCATCGCCGCCATCATCCGGCGCTCGATCGGCCTTCCCTCGGCGAGCTTCATGCGTTCCTCGAGAGCCAGGGTCGGGTCGTGCCAGGGGAATCCTTCCTCGACTACGGGCGTGACCGCGGCGGGCGCTGGAACGGCGCCGCCTCCGGTGGCCCGCTCGGCGCCGAGCAGACCGGCCACAAAGCCGTTCAGCCAGGCGCGTTGCGCCTCCGTGAACGGCGCGCTGTCGGGAAGGAAGACCTGCATCTAGGCGGCCCCCGTCAATGGTCCGGTGGCGAGCCCTCGCAGCGCCTGCGGAGAATGGCGTTTCGCGAACGCCTGAAAGGACTCGTCCGAGGATGTACGCCGCTCCAGGTAGGCACCCAGCAGACGCTCGAGGACGCGGGGGACTTCTTGCGCCGGAATCGACTTAGCGACTTCGCGTGCGAGCTCGCGACGCTCTCCGAACCCTCCCCCGACGAACAGATGGTAGCCCTCGGTCTCGGACTCCCCAGTCGCGATTCTAGTGGCGAGGAGTCCGATGTCGCCGATCGCGTGCTGTGCGCAGGAGTTGGGGCATCCGGTCAGATGGATGTTGAGCGGCACATCCACCGCGATTCTGGCGTCGAGGTACTCGACGATCGCGGCCGCGTGGCGCTTGGTGTCGCTCGCCGAGAACTTGCAGCCCGTGTTGCCGGTGCACGCGACGACGCCCGCCCCGATCGCCGATACCCGGGCGCTCAGGCCGATCTCCCCGAGCGCAGATTCCACCGCGGAACGATCGGACTCGGCGACGTCCGAGACGATGAGGTTCTGCCATACCGTCAGTCTGATCGTGCCGCTACCGAAGCGCTCGGCGATGTCGGCGATACCGCGCATCTGCGCTGCGTCGACTTTTCCGAGCGGCAGCACAACCCCGCAATATAGGCGTTGCGCCTGCTTCTGCGCGTGGAAACCGACGTGCGCGCAGCGAGCGACCGGCGGCCGCGGCTCGCATGCGGCCGTGGAAAGGCGGACGAGCGGCGCTGGCAGCCGCTTCTCGACCGCGGAGAGGAACGGCTCCCGCCCCATCCGCTCGAGCACGTATTTCAGGCGGGCGCGCTTGCGGTCGGTGCGATCACCCTCGTCGATGAACAGGCGCACAATCGCCATGGCGACCGGGACGCACTGCTGGGGCGCGACCACCACGCCGAGATCGCCGGCGAAATCGCCGTGCCCTGTGACGCCGCCTGCGGCGACCCGGAAGTACACGCCCGCTGGGACGTTCCTGCCGGTTCCCACGCGCACGGCGGAGAACCCGATGTCGTTGGTGTCTTCCAGGGAAGCGACCGCGCCGCCGCCGTCGAAGGCGATGTTGAACTTGCGTGGCAGGCCATACAGCTCGCGGTGATTCAGGATCGCGTGGTGCAGCGCGAGCCCCAGCGGTCGCGTATCGTAGATCTCCTGCGGGTCGATTCCCGCGGTCGGGCTGCCGGTGATGTTGCGGATGTTGTCCGCGCCCGCCCCGCGCGACGTCAGGCCCGCCTCGGCCAGCCGCTCCAGCACGCGCAGAGCGCTCTGCGGCCCGATCTCGCGGACCTGGAGATTGGCGCGCGTGGTGACGTGGGCATGGCCCGCGCCGAACTCCTCCGCGATCCCCGCCACGGCGCGCAGCTTGTAGGCGTCGATGATGCCGTTCGGATTCCGCAGCCGGAGCATGAACGAGTTCTGTGCGGGAGCCACGTGGAACAGGCCGTGAAACTTGTACAGGAAGACGTCGGTGCCCTTGGGGAACTCGCCCTTGTCCGCGTTCGCGGCAATCTCGTCCCACATGTCGAAGGGGTGCTTGGCGCGCTTCGCTTCTTCTTCGCGGGTGAGGTTGCCGCCGGCAGCGACGGCGCGGTCCTGAGCGGTGAAGTGGATGCTCTCTGGACCGCCCAGCCCCGGGACCCCCGGCGAGGCCGCGCCGCGCGCGGCGGCCAGCCCCCGGCCAAGCCCTTCGAGGTAGATCTTCTGCGTTTCGCTGAACTGACCGCTCATGGGCGCGATTCCGCCTCCGCCGGCTCGCCGACGGCTGGCCGAGGGAACCCGTAGGTCGAAACGCAGTACGCTCCAGCGACGAAAATCGCGCCGGCGACCGCGTTGCCGAGGGTCACCCAGAAGAGGTTCCAGGCAAACCCCGCGAGGCTGACCGTCTCCGGATGGTTGCCGGCGAGCGCCAGACCGAGCAGGGTCATGTTGGCGACGCTGTGCTCGAAGCCGCTCGCGATGAACGCGAGCAGGCACCAGAAGATGACGATGCACTTCGCCGAATCGGAATTCACGCGGGCCGACATCCAGATGGCCAGGCAGACGAGCCAGTTGCACAGGATGGCGCGCGCGAACAGGCTCATCGCGGGAGCGTTCATCTTCGCCGCCGCCACCTTCATCACCAGGGTGTCGGGCGCGGAAAGCAATCCTCCTCCGCCGCCCAGCGCGAACAGGCCGACGAGCGCGAGCGAGCCCGCGAGGTTCCCGATCCAGGTCATGCTCCAGCTTGCGGCGATGTCGCCGATCGAGCCCAGGCCGCGGAAGCCCCGCAGCGGCATGAACATCGTGTGACCGGTGAAAAGCTCCGCGCCGGCGACGATCACCAGCGTGAGCGCGATGCCGAAGGTGGCGCCCATGACGAGCTTCTGGAATTCCGCCGGCACTTGGCTGCCGAGAGTGAAGATCAGAATGATGCCCATACCGACGTAGGCTCCGGCGAGCATGCTCGAGACAAAGAATCCGCCCGGATTGCGTCTCAGCGATTCGAGCTTCTTCTCAGCGACCTTCGCGAATCCGTCGATGGTGTCGGCGTACATGCAGCGCTCTCCTTGAATGTGAATGGGCATTCGCCGGAACCGATTGCAAACGCCGTGCCAAGCTCAATGGGCCGCATCGCGGTGCACGCCGCACGCCTTCTGCACGCGCACGGTGCGGGCTTCGGTCCGCCACGCGCCAATACCAGCGCGCGCGAGACACGCATGCACCCGATCGGGGAGAAGCGATTCCGGCGGGATGCGGCGTCGTGGGGCGTCGAAAGCGCGCTCCGCATGAAATTGGTGCGCCAGGAAGATGCTAAGCTGCGGCATGCCCGCCGGCGCCGTCATCCTCTTCGCCCACGGCGCGCGTGAGCCAGAATGGGCGCGTCCGTTCGAGCACGTGCGCGACCGCCTGCGCGCCGACGGCCTGCGCGTCGAGCTCGCTTATCTAGAGATCATGAAACCCCCGCTCGAGGAAGCTGCGCGAATCCTCGCGGCGGAAGGCGTGAAGATCGCAACCATCGTTCCGCTGTTCCTCGCGCAGGGGAAGCACCTGAGGCGCGAGCTCCCCGGCATGGTCGAGACGCTAAGACGGGAGCACCCGGGGACGGAGTTTCGCGTGACGCCGGCAATCGGCGACGATCCGGAAATCCTCGCGGCGATCACCACCTGGGTGAAGCGCTCGGCTCGCTAGAAGAACCCGCGCCGGCCACGGCCGGCGCGAAGAAGAAGTGAAGTTGGCCGATAAGCCGGGTTCTGTCGTGGACAGTCATTCCTCTAGGCCTCGAGTTGCCCCGAGGCTCGAGCCACCTACCCGCGGACTCGGCGAGCCACGTCGTCGTCCGCCTATTTGATGTTGCTCCGGGTGGAGGTTGCCTCGTTTCACCCGCGACGCACAATCACGCATCGCGACTCGTCTCTGTGGCCCTCTTCGTCGCCTCACGGCGCCTGGGCGTTACCCAGCACCCTGCTCTGCGGAGCCCGGACTTTCCTCTGGCGGTGTTGCTTGCCAGCGACTGTCTGGCCAACTTCGCGGGACATTTTAGCGCATTCGCCGTAGCCGGGCTTGATTTCGGGAACCGGGCGGCGTATGAATGATCAGACAGTCTTGCTTCAAAGGAGATCTACATGAGACGCAGACTGTACTTCCTGCTTCCCGATCTCGGCAGCGCGATCCAAACAGCCGACGACCTGCTGCTGGCGCGCGTCGAAGACCGCCATATGCACTTCCTCGCTCAGCGCGGCACGTCCTTGGGGCGATTGCGCGAGGCCAGCTATCTGCAGAAATCCGACGCGGTGCACGGCGCGCAGCTGGGACTCGTGCTCGGCGGCGTGATCGGATTCTTGATCGGCGTCTATATCTACCTGACGCCGCCGGACGGCGTCGCGCTCGAGCTCGTGACCGTTCTGGTGAGCACGCTCATCGGCGCGCTGCTCGGTGCCTGGATGGCGAGCCTTGTCGCCGCGTCCGTGCCGAACTCGCGCCTCAAGTGCTTCCAGGCGGAAATCGACGCCGGCCGCATCCTGCTGATGCTCGACGCGCCGCCTTCGCGGATCGAGGAGCTGACGGGTATCGTGGCCCGACGCCATCCCGATGCCGCGCGCGGCATCGAAGCGACTTCGCCCGCCTTTCCCTAAGCTCGCGCTCGCGCCGGCCTGAACTGCGACGCGTCGTCGTAGTAGCTCTCGCGTTCGTTCGCCGAGTCCCATCCCGGAATCCCAAGGATCGGGAGCGGCGGCAGGCTGCGCGTCGAGGCGAGCGCCTGCGTCCCTGAGAAATAGAGCGCCGCGCGCTGGTCCAGCTCCGCGAGCCGGCGCTCGGTCGGGGCTTCCAGCACGTCGATGCCGACATCGACGATCAGCGCCTTGGCCGTGACCCCTCGGTAAGGCTCGACGGCTTTTTCGTATAGAGCGTGGCCGAATACCTGAAAGCGCATCGACCGCAGCACCTCCCGGCGATGCGCCCAGAACAGCTCCTTCCACCGCGAGCCCCGAAGCAGCTCCGAGAGTCTCGCGTCTGCCGAGCCGACCACCACGCCGCCCTCGTCGAACAGCGTGAGCACGTCGCGGGCCGTGCCTCTCTGCGGCTCGCCGCGGCGTACGACGATCTCGTTGCGATGGCGGCGGTTGAGCATCGCCTTGGTTCTAGGGAACGCAAGCCACACCAAGGCGTTGAACAGGTCGTGCCAGTTCTCGGTGCGCGTCTGCACCTCGCCCGTCTCGAAGATGCGTATCTCATAGGCAGCGGAAGACTCTCTGGCCTCCGCCGGAGCGACGAAGCGGATCGGCGCGCCGCCGCCGCTCACCACCCAGGGTCCGGTCAGCGCATTGAGATCCTCGAGGCGCGGAAACTTCCCCGGAGCGAGACGCAACAGCGCAGGTCGCAAAGCCTCGAAGACCGGAGCCGTGAGTGCCGCGCTCCAGGATCCGGCGCTCATTCCTCAGCGAGCCGCCACCCGACCGGCTCCCCGGCGCGCAGCGGTACGACCGTTGCCGCGCCGAACGGAAGCTCTCCGGGAAGGTTCCAGGCTTCCTTGCGCAAGGTGACCGAGCCGGCGTTCCGGGGCAGCCCGTAGAACGCGGCGCCGTGAACGCTCGCGAACCCCTCGAGCTTGTCGAGAGCCCCGGCCGCGTCGAAGGCCTCGGCGTAGAGCTCGAGCGCGGCGGGCGCGGAGAAGATCCCCGCGTGACCGCAGCCCGACTCCTTGTCGGCGCGCGCGTGCGGGGCGCTGTCGGTACCCAGAAAGAACTTCGGGCTGCCGCTCGTGGCCGCCCGCACCAGCGCCGCGCGATGCTCCTCTCGCTTCAGCACCGGCAGACAGTAGTAGTGCGGGCGGAAGCCGCCCGCGAAGAGCGCGCCGCGGTTGTAGAGCAGATGATGCACCGTGATCGTCGCCGCGATGCACGGACCGTTCGCAGACACGAACTCGACCGCCTCGCGCGTGCTCGCGTGCTCGACGACGATGCGAAGCCGCGGGAAGCGGCGGACGATGCCTGCAAGAACCGTCTCCAGGAACACGCGCTCGCGCTCGAAGACGTCGATTCCCGGTGTCGTCACCTCGCCGTGCACGAGCAGCGGCAGGTCATGCTCCTGCATCGCGTCGAGGGCGGCGTGCACGCGCTCGATCCGCGTCACCCCGGAATCCGAGTTCGTCGTCGCGCCCGCCGGATAGTACTTCACGCCGCACACGAAGCCCGAGCGCTTGGCGCGCGCGATTTCCTCGGCGCTCGTGTTGTCGGTGAGGTAGAGGGTCATCAGCGGCTCGAAGCGCGCGCCGCGAGACAACGAGCCGAGGATTCGCGCACGGTAGGCGGCAGCGCGCGCCGCGTCGGTCACGGGGGGGGTCAGGTTGGGCATTACCACCGCCCGAGCGAAGGCGCGCGTGGTGTGGGCAAGCACGCTCGCCATCTCGGCGCCATCGCGAAGGTGCAGATGCCAGTCGTCGGGCCGGGTGATCGTCAGTGTCTGCATGAGCCTCAGGGGCGATTATTGCCCGTCAGCGCCAGGGCGCGCTCGTAGACCGCGTTCTTCTTCGCGCCGGTGATCCGGCACGCGACCTTCACTGCGCGCGCGAGCGGCATCTCCTCCAGCAGCGCCGCCAGCACCGGCTCCCAGCCTGCGCCGGGCTCGCTCAGCGGAGCGCCTTCGACGAGTAGCACGAACTCCCCCCGCTGCCGGTCCGGATTCTCCCGAAGCCACGAGCTCGCGTCGCCCAGGCGGCCGCGGTGGATCTCCTCGAACATCTTCGTCAACTCCCGCGCCAGGACGAGCGTCCGGTCCGCCCCCAGCACGGCGGCGAGGTCCCCGACCGACTCGATGACCCGATGCGGCGCTTCGTAGAACACCAGCGTGTAAGGCAGGCCGCGCAGCTCTGCAAGCGCCTTGCGTCGCGCCGCCGCCTTCGGCGGCAGAAAGCCGAAGAAAACGAACGGCGAGTCCGGCAATCCCGCCGCGGACAGCGCAGTCACCGCGGCGTTGGGCCCTGGAATCGGGACGACCCTGAAGCCCGCGGCACGCGCCCTTGCGACGACCAGCGCGCCCGGGTCGGCAATCCCGGGAGTGCCGGCGTCCGTGACCAGCGCGATGGTCTTGCCTTGCGCGAGCTCCTCGATGATCCGTTCGGCCGACCGGCGCTCGTTGTGCTCGTGCACCGCCATGAGCTTCGCATGCAGGTGGTAATGCTCGAGCAACCGCGCGGTCACGCGCGTGTCCTCCGCGGCGATCGCGTCGGCGCGGGCGAGCGAATCGAGAGCGCGCGAGCTGATGTCCTCGAGGTTCCCAATGGGCGTCGCCACCACATATAATTGACCCGCCCCGCCCGGGCTCCCGCCATGCCTGCCGGTCACTGCGCCCAAATCTGTTTCGCTCTGTCGGCGTTGTTGAGTCCGGCATTGTGCGCGGCCGTCGACAATCCGGCAAGCCAGCCGCCGGTCGAGCCGCCCTTCATCGGGCTGCTGCTTCCGCTCAACGCGCCCGATTTCTCGCGAGCCTCCGACGCCGTGCGCATGGGATGCCAGGCGGCGCTGTCCCTCACGGACAAGCGCCATCCGCTGCAAGTGGTGCGAACCGACGCGCAGGCCTCGAGCATCATTTCCGAGTACGAGGCGGCCGTTCAGCGTGGCGCGGCCGTCATCGTCGGGCCGCTCACGCGATCGGGCGTCACCGCCCTCGCCACCGCGGGTCACATCACCGTGGTCACGCTCGCGCTCAACGTCGCAGACACCGACTCGCCGCTGCCGCCCCGCCTCTACACCTTCGGGCTCTCCGCGGAGTCCGAGGCCCGCGCGATAGCGAAGAACGCCTTCGGACGGGGGCTGCGTGAAGCCGTCGTGGTTGAGGCCTCGACCCTGTTCGCCAAGCGGGTCGCGCGCGCTTTCGCCGACGAGTGGCTCTCTCTGGGTGGAAGGATCAGCGACGTCAGGGAATTCGGCCCGCGCGGCGACCTCGTTGAGATGCGGCGCGGTCTTGCCGATTCTCAGGCGCAGATGATCTTTCTGGCGGCCGAAGCCGACCAGGCGCGCTCGGTGCGACCCTACTTGAACAACCAGATCCCGGTGTACGCAACTTCCCAGATCAACGACGGCAAGAACGACCCGCTCGTCAACGGCGATCTCAACGGGATCCGATTCGTCGACATGCCGTGGCTGGTGCAACCCGATCACGCCGCGGTGATGGTCTACCCGCGTCCCGAGGGCCTGCCCACCGAGCTGCAGCGCTTCTACGCCCTGGGCATCGACTCCTGCCGCATCGCCGGCCAGCTGCTCTCCGGAAACCAAACGATCAACCTGGACGGAGTGACCGGAAGAGTGACCTACCGTGGAGGCAGCTCCCTCCAGCGCGACCCGGTCCAGGCGGTGTTTCGCGACGGCGTGGGCGTTTCGCTCGAAGGAGCAAAGTGAAGGCCGGCGATCGCGCCGAGCGGATCGCCGCCGCCTACCTGCAGGACAAGGGGCTCGCCCTGATTGAAAGCCGCTATCGGTGCCGCTGGGGCGAGATCGATCTGATCCTGCGGGATCAGAACACGGTCGTGTTCGCCGAAGTCAGGTTGCGTCGGTCGAACGCCTTCGGAGGCGCGGCGTACAGCATCGATCGGCGCAAGCAGGCGCGAATCATCGCGACGGCGCGCAACTATCTCGCCGGCACCCGCGAATCGGCTTGCAGGTTCGACGTGGTTCTGCTCGACAGCATTGAGCCTCCGCGGATCGAGTGGATTCGCGACGCATTCTCTGCCTGAGGACAGCCGAAAGGTTGCGGTAGAATGGTTCTCGCATGAAGCCCGCCGCGCCCCGCCATGCCGAAGGCAGTGTGGATCTGCTCGACCGCATCCGCCGCCAGTTCAACGACAGCGCCCAGCTCAAGCTGAAGGCGCACGAGGTGCTCGCTGAGCCCATCGCTCACGCGGTCGAGATCATGGTGAAGGCGCTGCTGTCGAACGGCAAGATCCTTGCGTGCGGAAACGGCGGGTCGGCGGCCGACGCCCAGCACTTTTCCGCCGAACTGCTCAACCGATTCGAGCGCGAGCGCCCTGGGCTTGCGGCGATCTCCCTCACCACCGACACCTCGACCCTGACGTCGATCGCGAACGACTACGAATACGAGCAGGTCTTTTCCAAGCAAGTGAGCGCGCTCGGCCAGCCGGGGGACGTCCTCTTCGCCATTTCGACCAGCGGCAATTCGAAGAACGTGACGCGCGCGCTTGCGGCGGCCCACGAGCGCGAGATGCGCGTGGTCGCTCTCACCGGGCGGGGAGGCGGGGAAATGGGCAAGCTGCTCGCGCCCGAGGACATCCATATCTGCGTACCCCATTCGCAGACCGCTCGTATCCAGGAAGTGCACCTCCTCACGCTTCACTGCCTCTGCGACGGCATCGACTGCTTGCTCCTGGGGGCTGATTGAGGGAGGCAGCGTGAGGTTGAAGGCGTGGGTCGCGGTAGCGCTGGTCCTCGTTTCCGCCGCGGCCCTCCAGGCCTGCGCCGAGGCCTTGATCGTCGGAGGCGTTGCAGCCGGAGTGGCCATGGCCGCCGACCGCCGCCAGACCGAAGTGATGTTCAGCGACCAGCGGATTGAATTCAACGCCGGGAGTCGCATCGATGAAGTGCTCAAGGGACAGGGGCACGTCAACGTCACAAGCTACAACTACACGGTGCTGCTGACGGGAGAGGTCCCGAGCGCGCAGGCCAAAGCCGACGCCGAGAAGGCTCTCGTCGGCGTTCAGGACGTAAAGACCGTCGTCAACGAGCTGCAGATCGCCGGCACGAGCTCCGCCGCTTCGCGCAGCAACGACGCCTACATCACCAGCAAGGTCAAGGGCAATCTGCTGGGCAATGGAAAGGTCAGGCCCACGGACGTCAAGGTGGTGACCGAGGCCAGCATCGTGTATCTGCTCGGTCTCGTGACGCGCGAGGAAGCAGACGCCGCGACCGAGATCGCGCGCGGCACTGGAGGAGTGCAGAAGGTGGTCCGCGTCTTCGAGTACGTGGTTCCCCCGGCGAAGAAACCCGAGGGTTCCGCGGCGCGCTAGGGCGCGGACGCCGCTAGCATCCGCTCGATTTCGGTGACGAGCTTGCGATCGCCCGGCTCGACCGCGCTGCCGAACGAAAGCACCGTCTCGCCGGAGCGGTCTATGAGGTACTTGTGGAAGTTCCAGTGCGGACGTTCGCCGGTCTTCTTGGCGAGCGTCGCGTAGAAGGGATTCGCGTCGCTCTCGGAAACGCCAGACTTCGCAAACATCGGGAAGCTCACGCCGTAGTTGACCTCGCAGAACTTGGCGATCTCGTGATTGCTCCCCGGCTCCTGCCCGCCGAAGTCGTTCGCGGGGAAGCCCAGCACGACCAGTCCTTTGTCGCGGTAGCGACGATAGAGCGCTTCCAGGCCCTCGTATTGCGGCGTATAGCCGCATTCGCTCGCTGTATTCACCACTAGAAGCACCTTGCCCTCGAACCGGCATAACGGTGTGGGCTGATCGGTCAGGCTCGGGAAGGAGTAGTCGAGGAGCGCCGGGCACGCCGCCATTGCGGGCCCGCACATGAGCACGCCGACGAACGGGAATGCAAGCAAGGAACGCATCGGATCTGTCCGGAAGAGTCGGGCTAAGTTACCGTTCGCCGGTCTTTCTGTCAAAGTCATCGGGTAAGATACCCCATGCTTCCTCATTTCGAAGCGAAGATCGCTCCTCCTCCCGAGCTTCCCGCGCGAGTCGCCTCGTGCGCACGGCCGCTCGTGTTCACGAACGGCGTGTTCGACATTCTCCACCGCGGGCACGCGACCTACCTCGCCGAGGCGCGCGCGCTCGGCTCCACGCTGCTGGTCGCGCTGAACACCGATGCCTCGGCGAAGCGTCTCGGCAAAGGCGCTGACCGCCCCGTGAACAGCCTCGCCGACCGCGCCGCTCTCATTGCGGCCCTCGGGGCGGTCGACCTGGTCACCTGGTTCGACGAGGACACTCCACTTCAGCTGATACGCGCCTGCCGGCCGGACGTGCTCGTCAAGGGCGGCGACTGGAAACCGGAGACCATCGTCGGGGCCGCGGAAGTGCGGGCCTGGGGTGGAAGCGTCCACTCGATCCCGTTCCGGCATCGGCTGTCGACCACCGCGCTGCTCGAAAAGATCCGCCGCGCCTGACAGCGCGACTCATCTTGCCGCGCGCCTGTCCTCCGCGGGACAGTCCTTGAGCTCGGTGCCTGGAAAGCCCTGGCGCAAATCGTTCAGCTTCGCGACCAGCGCATCGGGCACTTCCCGGATCGCGAAGTAAACCTTCTGCACCGGGGTCTCCTTGGGGGCGACGCGGGCAGTGCGCACGCCCTTCTTGCGCAGCTCCGCCAGCCGGGCGTTGGCCGCCTCTTCCGTCTTGAATACGCCCAGCGAGACTGCAAGCCTGAACTTGGGATCCTCCTGAACGATGAAGAAGTCATCGACCCCGAGCTTTTTGAGCTCTGCCGCCTTGAGGTTCGCAGACTGACGGCTACGCAACGGCGGAATGTAGACCCAGTAGCTCGCGATTTCGTCCGCACGACGCTGAGAGAGCCTCGAGCCGAGGGCCAGCGGTCCGAGCACCTGCTGCACCCTCGGCGCGTCGATCGGGTTGAACGCACCCAACTCCAGGCACGCGATGACCGGTGCCCTGGGCGGCGGCTTGGGACGATCTGCGACGGCCTTCGCGCGCTCGGCCGCGAGCTTCGCAACCTGGTCGGGGGTGAGCAGGCGGATCTCCTGGGGGTTCAGCTGCTGCTCCATGAGTTGGGGCTCGTCCGCCGTCCGGCCCGTCCCGAAGTAGGCCCAGCCGAAAAAGACGAGATTGGCGAGCAGAAGAAGGAAGAAAACGATTCTCACGGCGGCTCACTCCTGCGATTCGCTGGCGATGCGTACCAGGCCTTCGAGCACGAGATTGTCCGCCACGCGCACCGGAATGCCCAGGTGCGGCGCGAGACGGTCGGCCGCGCCGCCCGCGAGCACACAGGCCGAACCGGGTTCCAGGGTCGCAAAAACCCGGCCGATCGCCCCGGCCTGCGCGAGCAGGCAGCCGGACTCGATGGCGTCCGCCGTATTGCGGGGGGTCATCGAGAAGCGCCCGCGCGCGAGCGGAAGCCCGGCGGTGCTGCGGGCGAGCGAGCATTTCATAAGCTCGAGGCCGGGAAGAATCATTCCGCCGTCGAAGGTGCCGTCGCCGCGGAGCACGTCAACGGTGGTCGCCGTGCCTGCGGTGACCACGAGACCCGGCCCGCGAAGCATGGCCCAAGCTCCGATCAGGGCTGCCCAGCGGTCAGCTCCGAGCTGCGCGGGCCTGGCGTAGCCGTTGGTGACGCCGCATTGGCGGCGCTTGGCCTTCACCCAGATCGATGCGGGCCGGCCGGGCAGGACCCTCTCGAGTCCTCTCCGCGCGGACGGCCCCGCGACATGGGCGACGACGATCCTGTCGAGCGCCGGAAGCCTCCTCCATGTCCGCTTCAGAACTGTGAGGCTCGACGAGGGCGCGACCCCCGTTCTGATCCACCCGCCGTGGTCGTGCAGTCCCCATTTGAGGCGTGAATTTCCGCAATCGACCGCGAGTATCATCCGAGCCTGAGCGAAAGCTCGCCGTTGTGGAAACGCCGGATTCCGTGCTCGGAAGCGAGCTCAAGCGCGCCGTCCTCGGCTATTCCGACGACCTCGCCCTCGGCCACGCGGGCGTCGGCCTGCGAGAGGATGACCCGCCTTCCCTGCCAGGCGTGGCGCTCGAGCCACGCCCGCCGGAACGGCGCAAAGCCTTCCCGCGAAAAAAGCTCGAGGGACGACGCCACGGACGATATCAGCCCGGCCAGCGCGACGGTTCGTGAGGGCATCGCGCCGCCGCTCGTCGCGATGTCCGTCGCCGGGCGCGCGATGCGTTGGCGTGCGGCGAGGCTCAAGCGCAGATTGACTCCGACGCCGACGACGGCCGCGGCGGGGCCAGCCGCCTCGCTCGCAGTCTCGACGAGTATCCCGCCCAGCTTGCTCCCGCGGGACAACAGATCGTTGGGCCATTTCACGGCGACGTCGCGCGCCCCGAGCGCTTCGAGAGCCTCCGCCGCGCCCACCGCGATCGCGAGGCTCAGTCCGGCCAGGTCTGCGGCTCCACGCGAGAACCGCCACAAAATGGAAAACGTAGCGCTGCCTCCAAGCACCGAGACCCAAGTGCTTCCACGCCTGCCGCGCCCGGCGCTCTGGTGTTCGCAGACGAGCACTGTGCCGTGCCCGGCGCCGGCCTTGGCGCGCGCCGCGAGCTCCGTGCTCGTCGACGGGCACTCGTCCAGCGATTCGAGGCGCAGACCGGGAGATACCGCTTTCAGGCGCCCGGCAAGAAGCGTCGGATCGTACAGATCGATCGGCTCTTCGAGTCGAAGATCGCCAGCTCCCGCTTCGAGCACGCGCGCGCCTAGCGCTTCGAGGTCGTCCACGAGCGCCGAGAGCTCTATATCGGAGAGTCCCAGCGTCTGGAGGACTTGCTCCCTAGGGTGGCCCTCGCCGTCGGCAAGCATTCGGAGCAAGGAGAAGCGGGCGGTGCCCATGCGCGCATTCGCGGAAAGCAACCGAGCAATACTAGCATCGCGAAGGGTTGGCGGCGGAGCCGTGAAAAATTCACGAGTGAGGCGCTTCGGATTCCAGACTTCGTTAGATTGTGCACACGACCAGCGGGAATTTGCAGGGGCAGAGCGCCGTCAACCTTGTCCCCTGCAGGGCACGGTGATATGATGCCGTCATAGTTGAATTTGTGGCGTTCGCCGTAACTCCGCGGAGGCCAAAAAAGTTGCCCGCCGGCCCAGCAAACGGCGGCTGAACGGGGGAAACCCTCCCTTCCCCCGTTTTTTTTTGCCTGCGTTTCCCGCGATCTCGGCTCGGGTCCTGTCTATAATCCCTGCCCATGCGGACACGCTGGCCCCACCCGAGAATCATCGGCCATCGCGGCGGCGGGACGCTCGCGCCGGAGAATACGCTGGCTGGAATTCGGAAGGCCGGTGCAATGGGTGTGCGTGGCGTCGAGTTCGACGTGATGCTGACCGCCGACAAGATAGCGGTGCTCATCCACGACGAGACGCTCGAGCGCACCACGAACGGTCGAGGCAGCGTCGCCGCCACGCCTTACGCAAACCTCGCCGCCCTCGATGCCGGTGCCTGGTTCGGCCCACGCTATCGCGGCGAGCGTGTGCCCACGTTCGAGCACGCCGGAAAGCTCTGCGTCGACCTCGGACTGTGGGCGAACGTCGAGATAAAGCCCGCACCCGGTTTCGGGCGAGAGACCGCGGAGATCGCGTGCGAGCTGATCGGGAAGCTCTGGGCCGGCGCTGAGCCCAAGCCTCTGCTGTCCTCGTTCCAGCGGACCTGCCTCGAGGTCGCGCGAACCGCGGCGCCGGAGATCGAGCGCGGTTACCTGACCGACCGCGTAGAGCACGGCTGGCGCGAGTCGGCGGAAGCGCTCGGCTGCGTTTCGGTCCACTGCAATGCCGAGCACTTGACCCGGGCCCAGGCCGACGAAGTAAAGAGCACCGGCCTGGGGTTGCTGTGCTACACGGTAGACGACGCGAACGTCGCGCGGCGTCTCTTCTCCTGGGGCGTGGACGCGATCTTCACCGATCGCCTGGACCTGTTCGCCCCCGATTTCGCCTGACCGACGCGGAGCGCCTACTCGAGCTGCATCGCTACGAGGAAGCGCGACACCAGGTTATACCCGGCGATCGTGGCGGTCAGCTCGACGGTCTCCCTGTCGTCGAAGCAGCGCCGCACCTCGGCGAACACGGCGTCGGGCACGCGAATCCCGCGCGTCATGCAATCGGTGTAGGCGAGCACGGTGCGCTCGCGCCCGTCGAACCGCTCCGAAAGCTGCCACCCCGGAATCGCGTCGATCTGCTCCTGGCTCATCCCTTCCTGCAGCGCGAACGGCAGATGGGCGCGGTATTCGTAGTCGGCGCCGTTGAGGAGCGCGACGCGCAGTATGGCAAGCTCCCGGTAGCGGCCGCCGAGCTTGGTCTTCTGGCGGATCGCGGTGAAGAGCTTGAGCCAGCCCTCCGCCACCGGCGGGCTGTTGAGCAGCGCCTGGTAGAGGCGCAGCAGCTTTCCCCCGCGCTCGGACTTGATGGTCGCTATCAGCCCGGCCAGCTCTGGACGGCCGTTCTCTTCGATCAGCGGCACACGCGTCAAGGCGCCTCCCTTCGGTTCATCTGTCCGGCGGAGCTAGAAGGGCAGCGTAGCTTCGGGCTTCGCGGAGAGCAGCACGCGGCGGAACTCCGCCTTGATGCGATCGAGCCCGGCCTGGTCGTCCGCCTCGAAGCGCAGCACGATCACCGGAGTGGTGTTCGACGCACGCGCCAATCCGAATCCGTCCGGATACTCCACCCGCAGGCCGTCGAGTTTGATCACCTCGGTGGCGCCAGGAAACGACGCCTTTTCCTGCAGCATGCCGATCAGGCGGTGGGGCTCGCCCTCGGTGAGGGGCAGATGCAGCTCGGGCGTGCTGACTGAATCGGGGAGCGCCATGAGCGTCGCGGTCGCGTCGGGCGTCTTGCTGAGGATCTCGAGAAGGCGCGCCCCGGCGTATTGCGCATCGTCGAATCCGTACCAGCGCTCGACGAAGAACGTGTGGCCGCTCATCTCCCCGCCCAGCGCCGCCCCGCGCTCGCGCATCCTCGCCTTGATCAGCGAGTGGCCGGTCTTCCACACGCTGGGCACTCCGCCGTACTTGCGGATCCAGGGGGCGAGGTTCCGGGTGCTCTTGATGTCATAGATGATCTCGGCGCCGGGCTGGCGCGATAGCACGTCCTTCGCAAACAGCATCAGCTGCCGGTCCGGGAAGATGATGTCGCCCTTGGCGGTCACCACGCCAAGCCGGTCCCCATCGCCGTCGAACGCGATTCCGATCTCCGCGCGCTCCTTGCGCACCAGCGCGATCAGCTCCTTCAGGTTCGCAGGATGCGAAGGATCAGGGTGATGGTTCGGGAAGCGCCCGTCGACCTCGCAGTAGAGCTCGAGCACTTCGCAGCCCAGCCGGCGGTAGAGCTCTCCGGCGGTGGCGCCCGCGACGCCGTTGCCGCAGTCCACCGCGATCTTCATGGGACGGGCGAGGTGCACGTCCGAGGTGATCCGCTTTAGGTAGGCCTCGCGGATATCGGCGCGGCGGTGCTTCCCCGCACCCCGGGCGAGCTCGCCGGACGCGATCCGCTTGCGCAGGCGCTGCACGTCCTCACCTGCGAGCGTCGTTCCCGCGAGGACCATCTTCAGTCCGTTGTACTCGGGCGGATTGTGGCTCCCCGTGACAGAGACCGCGCTGCCGCAGCCTAGCTCGTGCGCGGCGAAGTACGAGACCGGCGTCGCGAACATGCCGATCTCCGCCACATCCACGCCGCTCGCGCGTATACCCTCCATCAGCGCTCCGGCGAGCGCCGGTCCAGACAGCCGCCCGTCCCGCCCGACGGCGATCTCCGCCGGACCGCGCCCGCCGCTGCGATCGAGGAGCTCGCTGCCCAGCGCCTGGCCGATTTGCCGCACGCCTTCGACGGTAAGCGTCTTGCCGACGACGCCGCGGATATCGTAAGCCTTGAAGATTTCCTGTGGAGGGATGTTCATGGGGGAGCGCCTCGCTGCGGGATTATCTCATTCATCGCGTCCTCCAAGAACGCCGCGACGCGACGCGGCATCCAGTCGATGTCGCCGGGGAAGGGTCCGCTCACGAAAGCGGCGTGCCCGCCCTCCTTCGGAAGCTCGAGGCACACCGCCGGCGAGACATCGGGAGGTCCCGGCAGGGCCGCCTCGGGCAGGAACGGATCGTTGCGCGCATTCAGCACGAGCGTCGGCACCCGAATGCGCCGCAGCAGCGGTTTCGAACTCGCGCGCGTCCAGTAATCGTCGGTATCGCGGAATCCGTGCAGCGGCGCTGTGACCACGTCATCGAACTCGCGCAGCGTGCGCGCGCGGCGCATCGCCTGCCCGTCGAATAGGCCCGGAAAGCGCGCGAGCTTCTCCTCGGCCTTCTTTTTCATCGTCGCGAGGAACGCTCTCGAATACACGCGGTTGAATCCGCGCCCGAGCGCGTCGCCCGCCGCGATGAGATCGACGGGCGCCGAGATCGCCGCCGCGGCAACGAGCTTGCCTTTCGCCTCCGCGTCCTCGCCGAGCCACTTCAGCAGGGCGTTGCCTCCCAGGGAAACGCCGACGGCGCAGAGCGGCGCGGCGCGCGACTCGGCGCCGAAACGGCGCAGGATCCAGCGTATCTCCGCGGAATCGCCAGAGTGGTAGGCGCGCGGCAGCCGGTTGGGCTCGCCCGAACAGCCGCGAAAATGTGCGACGGCCAGCTGCCAGCCGCGCCGACCGAGCTCGCGCGCGAAGGCGCACGCGTAGTGGCTGCCCGAGCCCCCTTCCAGGCCGTGAAAGAGCACGACCAGGGGCGCGCCCGGGGCTGCAGGCAGGCGGTCGACATCGATGAAATCGCCGTCGGGCGAGTCCCAGCGCTCCCGACGCCACGCGACCCTCGCGTGGGCGAAGAGCACTCCGTAGAGGGTCTGCGCGTGCCCGCCGGGCAGCCACCACGGTGCTCGGTAAGAGGCGCCGTCGCTCAATGAAGGATTTTCGGGGACTCGGCCGGCGCTCGCGCCTCGGGAGGCACCGGCGAGCCATGGTGCAGGATCATCCTCCATCCATTGCCGGTGCGCAGGTAGGCGTTGGTGGCGGCGATCGGCGCGCGCGGGCGCAATTCCCCCTGCACGAGGATGTTCTCGTGCACGCTGTGGATCGCGAGCATCATGCCTGACAGCACCACCGAGTTGGTGACGTGCACCTTGAGCTTCTGGCCCGCGCCGAGGATCTGTGCCCAACTGGCGCGCACCTGCTCGAATCCCGCGAGCCGCGGCCCTCCCGGGTGCACGCAGACGATCTCCTCGTCCTCGGCCCACACCTCCATCATGGCCTCGAGGTCGGCCGTTTCGAGCGCCTCATAGAAGGCGGCCTCCGCATCCTGCGGCGTCGGAAAGGTGCTCTTCTTCACGGGAGCGGCTCCGGAGCCGCGTAGCGTAGCCGAAAAGGCGCGCAGCCGCCAACGGCAGCCCCTCACCGCATCCGGCCCTCGAAGCCGATGGCCGTCTCGCACCAGCGGGCGACACGCAACAGCCGGGCGTCGTCGCGAGCGGCGCCCGCGAGCTGGATTCCGTAGGGTACGCCCTCCTCCGAGAGTGAGGTCGGAAGCGTGATCGCGGGAAAACCCACCAGGGTCCAGAGCGTGCAGAAGCTCGGGTCTCCGGTAACGTCGAGCCTCGCGGGAGCGGCACCCGGAGCGGGAAGCGACGCAACGACATCGCAATCCGCGAACAGGTCGCGTGCCATCCCGGCCAGGGCGGCACGCCTGGCGAGCGCGGCGCGGTACTCGTCGTGCGACATGGCGAGGCCCTCGTCGATGGCCGCGTTCAGCGCCGCGCTCATGACCCGCCGATGCGCGGCCTGCCTCTGCGCATGCTCGCGCGCGCCCTCGTAGAGCATGATCGTGCGGTGCACCCGCTTCGCATCCTCGAATTCGTCCGGCAGATCCATCTCTCTCACTTCGGTTCCGGCGGCGGAGAGCCGCCGCAGGGTCGCCTGCATCTGCGCCGCTGCGCCGCGCTCTGCCGCATTCCAGGGGAACCGCGGGAGAGCCGCCACTCGTGGAGGACGCGACAGCGCATCGACCTCCACGCTGAAGACTCCCGGTTCGGCGAGACAGGCGGCAAGATAGGCCGCGTCGGCGACCGAGCGCGCGAACACGCCGACCTGGTCGAGCGTCTCGGCAAAAGGCAACGCGCCCTGGATCGGCAGCGTGTCCAGGGTCGGCTTGAATCCGACGACGCCGCAGAATGCCGCAGGCCGGATCACCGAGCCGTTGGTCTGCGTGCCTACCGCCACTGGAACGTGGCCTGCCGCTACGGCCGCCGCCGAGCCCGAGGAGGAGCCGCCGGGCGTATGTCTCGGGTTCCAGGGATTGCGCGTCTCCGCCGGATGCATGTAGGCGAACTCCGCGGTCGCGGTCTTGCCCAGAGCGTAGCCGCCAGCCGCGACGAGGCGCTCGACCAGCTGGGCGTTCTTGGCGGGCCGGTTGCCGATGAACACGGGAGATCCCATCTCGGTGGGCAGATCGTCGGTATCGAAGATGTCTTTCACGCCCACAGGAACGCCGTGCAGCGGGCCCTGCGCATCCCTCACGTCGCGCGTAGCGGCGAGACCCAGCGCGCGGCTCTCGTCGAGCGCGGCCCACGCCTTGATCGTCGCTTCGCTCGCGCGGACGCGCTCGAGACACGACTCGCAATACGCACGCGTCGTCAGCGTGCCCGCCGCAAGCCCTTCCACCGCGGCTCTCAGGCCAAAGGCCTGAGCCGGCTTGCTGGTGGGGAACATGCGGAACGGCTCCTAGCGGCGCCGCTTCGCCCAGGCCTCGGGGTTGAGCAGGTTGGGCGGCCGCTTCCCGGAGAGGGCCGCGGTCAGGTTCTTGCTCGCGAGCATGGCCATCGCGGTGCGCGTCGCCCGCGTCGCGCTGCCGATGTGCGGCACCAGCGCGACGTTGTCGAGTTCGAGGAATCCGGGATTGAATCTCGGCTCGCCCTCGAACACGTCGATGCCGGCCGCAGCGATGCGCTTGTCCTTGAGCGCCGCGATGAGCGCAGCGTCGTCGACGACCCCGCCGCGGGCCGCGTTGACGATGACCGCAGTGCGCTTCATCAGCGCCAGCTCCCTTGCGCCGATCAGATGGTGGCTCGACGGCGAGTACGGTGTGTTGAGGCTGACGAAGTCCGATTCCCGCAGGAGTTTCTCGAAGCCGACGTACTTTGCGCGGCTCTGTCGCTCGACCTTCGCCGGCAACCGCTTGCGATTGTAATAGAGCACGCTCATCGAGAATCCCTTGGCGCGCTGCGCGATCGCCTGGCCGATGCGGCCCATCCCGATGATGCCGAGCGTCGCGTGGTGCACGTCGACGCCTAGAAATTGATCATTCTTCCAGCCCTTCCAATGCCCCGCGCGCAGCCAGCGCTCGGCCTCGGTGATGCGCCGCGCGGCGGCCATCAGCAGCGCCCAAGTGGTGTCGGCCGTGGTGTCGTCGAGCACCCCGGGGGTGTTGGTCGCCACGATGCCGCGCTCGCTGCAGGCGGCAAGATCGATGTTGTTGTACCCGACCGCGATGTTGCAGACGGCCTTCAGCCGCGGAGCCGCGTCGAGCAGGGCCGCGTCGACGCGGTCGGAGCCCGTGGGGAGCAACCCGTCCTTGTCGGCAATCCTTCGCCGCAGCTCCTCGGCGCTCCAGGGTGCATCGTCCTTCTGGTTGTCCTCGACGTCGAAGCGCTCGCGCAGCTTGTCGACGACGTCGTCGAACGTGGCGCGGGTCACGAGAATTCTCTGCTTCACCTTGTCTCCGAAAACGAAAAGGGCGGCAGCGCCGCCCTTCTGCTCCCCGATACTCCTAGCCGCCGCCGTACAGGTAGTTCGGCAGCCACAGCGTCATTCCGGGCCACAGGTACATGATGACCATGCACACGATGACGATGACCATGTAAGGCATCATGCCGGCGAAAATCTGGTTGAGGGTGACGTGCTTCGGCGCGACGCCCTTCAGGTAGAACGCCGACATGGCGACCGGCGGCGACAGGAACGCCGCCTGCAGGTTGACGAACACCAGCGTGCCCCACAGGATCGGGTCGATGTTGAAGTGCTTCAGCAGCGGCAGGAAGATCGGCACGAATATGACGATGATCTCGGTCCATTCCAGCGGCCAGCCCAACACGAAGATGATCGCCTGCGACAGGATCATGAACTGGATCGGCGACATGTTGAGGCTCAGCACCCAAGTCTCGACCAGTTGCTGCCCGCCCAGGATCGCGAACACCCCCGAGAACAGCGCCGAGCCGATGAACAGCCAGCACACCATCGCCGTGGTCTTGGCGGTCAGGAATACCGATTGCTTCAACCGCTCCCAGCTGAAGGTGCGCGCCTGGAGCGCAAGCAGGAAAGCTCCTGCCGCTCCGATGGCAGCCGATTCGGTGGCCGTGGTGATCCCGAAGAGAATGACGGCGAGCACGACGATGGTCAGGATTCCCAAGGGCATCACCGAGGCGATCAGCAGCTTCAGCAGCTCGAACGACTCGGCCTCGAGCAGCCAGTAGTACCAGAGGAGCACCAAGGCAGTCGCGGCGACTGTGATCCAGAAATAGGTGAAGAACTCCTGGGGCGGACCGGCTTCCGCCGGCGCGGCCGCGCCCTGCTTGAGCAGTTCCGGCGTGCCGACCTGCTCCACGCCTTCCGCTTCGGCCTCCGAGTCGGAGGCCGGCGCGGCCTCATCGTTTCCGAGCGCCTGCGGCTTGTCCTGATCCGCCTGCGGCGTTGGCTTGGCGAGAGCCCCTTGCTGCCGGATCACCATGCCGGCGGTTGCCTGTGTGTCGGCCTGCTGGTGGATCACCACGTACCACCAGATTCCCCACAAAGTCACAGCCGAAAGAATGAGCGGAAACAGTGCGGCGAGCAGATTCTTCCAGATCGCGACGTAGCTCAGCCGGCGGCCGTTGTTTTCGATCGCGAGCGCCTTGCCGGGCACGAACGCCGCGGCCAACAGCCCGAGCAGCATGTTCTTCGAGTACGCCTGCTGGAATTTGCGTACCCAGTCCGAGACCGGCACCTTGGTCTCCGATTCGGGCAGCTTGGGCGCGATCTTGGGATCGATGAGCGCCCAGCCCACGATATACACGAGATAGAGGAAAGACAGGAAGAAACCCGGGAACATCGCCGAGGCGTAGAGCTTGACCACCGACTGTCCAGCAACCGCTGCGTAGACGATGATCATCACCGAAGGCGGAATCAGGATGCCGAGCGTGCCGCCCGCGGTGATCACGCCCGAGGCGAGCTTCACGTTGTAGCCGGCCTTGAGCATCGGGTTGAACGCGATCACGCCCATGAGCACGACGACCGCGCCTACCAGTCCGCTGGCGATACCCCAGAACGTGCACACGATCAGGGTCGCCACCGCCAGGGACGCGGGCACCCGGCGGAACGCGAGCTGGATGCTGTAGAACATCTTGTCCACCAACGCGCCTCGCTCCATCACGTAGCCCATCAGCACGAACAACGGAATCGAGATCAGCGTGTCGTTGTTCATCGCCCCGTAGGTGCGCTCGACCATGAGGTCGAAAACCCGGTTCTGCAGCCAGGAATGCGAAGGGTCGTGGAGCGCGATATAGCCGAAGACCATGCCCAGGCCCATCAGCGTGAACGCGGTCGGGAAGCCCATCATGATCACGATCACGATGAGCGCGAGCATGGTCAGTCCGAGTGCGGGATCACTCACGTTCCGCCCCCCTCGAGCCGATACGCTGATGCGCGGCCTCGTCGATGTCGTGTGCCTGCTCGATCGCCCGTTTCTTCGATTCGTCGTCCACGTGCGTGCTGCCGGCGAGCTGCTGCTCGACGACGTCGATCTCCTCGGCGTCCTTCAGCCGCTCGGGCCACTCCCCGGTCTTGAGGCACACCACGCAGCGCGCGATCTCGGCCGCGCCCTGGATCAGCACCAGGACTCCAGCGATCGGGATGATGGTCTTGAACGGATAGACAGCGGGCCCGTTCGAAGTGATGTTCGAGTGCTCCAGGATGCGCCACGAGTCGCCTGCGTAGTCGATTCCCGCCTTGATCAAGGCAACGACCCCGGGAAGGAAGAACAGTATGTACAGGACGAAGTCGAGCGTGGCCTGGGTGCGTGGCTTCATCGAGCCGTAGAGAAAGTCGCCCCGGACATGGGCGTCCTGCGCCAGCGTGTAGGCGCCGCACAGCATGAACAGCGTGCCGTACATCATGTTGGTGGCGTCGAAGATCCACGCCGTAGGCATGTTGAGGATGTAGCGCTTGAACACTTCGATGCAGACGGTGAACATCAGCAGCATGATCAGCCAGGCGGCGGCCTTGCCCGCCCAGGTGCTGATGTGGTCCGCAGTGAGTAGGAATTTCTGGATTCTCATATTGGGACGGCTAACTTTGTTACAGAACGCCAGTTCAAAAACGAAACACCATCCGGACTTCGATCCGGATGGTGTTCGAAAATTTCAAATCAAGAGATCAGGCCTTCTTCGCAGCCTTCTTGCCGAAGTAATGATCGTAGGCCATGCGCCGGTCGACGACGACGTCCTGTTCCCACTTGACCGCGCGTTCGGCGAACTGCTTCTGTGACGCCAGGATCTCCTTGAAAAAGGGCGTGCTCATCTTCTTCTCGACCGCCTGGTCGTACGCGTCGAGCTGCGCGCGCAGTATCGAAGCCGGCGTCTTGTAGAACTTGACCTTGTCCACCGTCTGAAGGGTGATGTAGTCCTGCGAGTTGCGGTCGATCGCCTTCCACATCATCTGGGCCGACGCGGCATCGACGGCGTTGGCGATGATCGCCTTCAGCTTGGCGGGCAGCGCTTCGTACTTGGTCTTGTTGAACGTGATCTCGAGCTGCTCCGCATTCTGGTGGTAGCTCTGCAGCATGCAGACCTTCGAGACATCGGCGAAGCCGAGCGCGCGGTCGGAAGAGGTGTTGTTGAACTCCGCCGCGTCGAGCAGGCCGCGGTCGATTGCCGGAACGATCTCGCCGCCGGGCAACGCGTTGACCGCCGCGCCCATAGCGGTGAATACGTCGATCGAGATGCCGACGGTGCGGTACTTGAGGCCCTTGAAGTCCGACGGCTTGGTCATCGGCTTCTTGAACCAGCCGAGCGGCTGCGTGTACAGGGGCGCGTAGGGGAACGAGACCACGTTGCCGCCGATCGACGCGTACAGCTTCTCGAGCAGCTCCTTGCCGCCGCCGCGGTGGTGCCAAGCGAGCAGCATGTTGGCGTCCATGCCGTAGCCAGGACCCGAGCCCCACAGCGCGAGCGAGTTGCTCTTACCGTAGGAGTAGACGAGAACGCCGTGGCCGCCGTCGAGCGTGCCCTTGGACACCGCCTCCATCAGGCCGAACGCCGGAACCACCGCGCCCGCCGGGAGCACCTCGATCTTGAGGTCGCCGCCGGTCATGTCGTTCACGATCTTGGCGTAGTCCTGAGCGTACTCGTGGAAGATATCCTTCGACGGCCAGGTCGACTGGAAGCGGAAGTTGATCGGGCCCGTCTGGCCCTTCGCGATCATGGGGAAGCCCAGCGTGGCGGTGGCGGCGGTGGCGCCCGCCAGGAACTTGCGGCGCGACGCGGTCTCGGTCTTGGGTTGCTGCTTGCTCATCAGATCCTCCTTCGGAATAGGCAAATGGTGAAGATAGTCGTCCCCCGGCGTAACTCTTCTTATTCCCCGGAATCTTCTGCGGTAAACAGCTTGCGGGGCCTCTTCTTCCCTCCCGCGGGCCTCCAAGGGATCGCGCACGCCAAAAGCCCGCGAATCGTATCCCCAACCACCCCTGAAAGCAAGACCGATGGGCGCGGTCTCGCCCACCGGCGGATGCACTCGGGAAATTGATCTACGACAAGAAAATGGCGGATGAGGCCGTGCCAGGGAACCGTCTTTCCGACTAGTAGAATAGAAACTCCAGAGGAGGACGCTTGCCCGCACCGGCATCGGTCGATATCGCCAAACACCTGCTGCTCACCGCCGGGGTGATCCTGCTTTGCGGAATCGCCGCGAGCCTCCTCTCGCGCAAGATCAAGGTGCCCGACGTGGCGCTGTACCTGCTGGTCGGAGTACTCGCGGGCCCGGAGGCGCTCGGCGCCGTCCACGTGAGCGCCGGCTCGGTCGCCAACCAGCTCCTCCTGATATTCGGCTCGTGCTACATCCTGTTCGACGGGGGCGCTTCGCTCCGCCTGCGGGTGCTCAAGGAGGTCTGGATCACGATCGTGCTGCTCGCGACCCTGGGGGTGCTGGCGACGGCGGCCGTCACCGCAGTCGCGGCCCAATGGGCCCTGGGCGTTCCGTTCATGACCGCGCTTCTGCTCGGCGCCGCGATCGCCTCCACCGACCCGGCGACGCTGGTGCCGATCTTCCGCCAGGTCCGGATCCGCGAGCGCGTCGCGCAGACGGTGATGAGCGAGTCGGCGTTCAACGACGCGACCGGCGCGATCATGACTTTCGCGGTTCTGGGAGTCGCCATGGGCACGGGAGAGTTTTCGATCTCTGCGGCAATCGCCGACCTTGCGAAGCAGTCGGCGATCGGCATCACCGCGGGCGCGGTCCTCGGCTATCTCGCCGTTCTCTTCATCGGGCACCAGCGGGTCGGGTTCCTCGCCGAGCACGCGCCCGTCGTGAGCCTGATGGCGGTGATTGCGTCGTTTCTCGCGGCCGACAGCATGCAGGCGAGCGGCTTCATGGCCGTGTTCGTCTTCGGCATCGTCGTCGGCAACCGGGACGCACTCGGCTTCCGGATGAGCGGGAACGAGGAGCGCAGGCTCGAGGAATTCGTCGCGACGACGGCGCTCCTCATGCGCATGTTCATATTCATCCTTCTCGGCGCTCAAGTCGATTTCACGTTGATGCAGCGCTATCTGGCGCCGGGCATCGGCGTGGTGCTCGCGTTCATGCTGATCGCGCGTCCCGTCGCGGTGCTCGTTTGCGCCCTTCCGGATCGCCGGGCGAAATGGACCCTGAGGGAAATGCTGTTCATGTGCTGGACCCGCGAGACGGGTGTCATCCCCGCCGCGCTCGCCGGCCTGCTCCTCGGCATGCACGCCCCCGGGGCGGACGCGATCGCCTCCGTGACCTTCATCGCGGTGCTCATGACCCTATTGATCCAGGCGCCCACGACGCGCGCGCTGGCGCGGTCGCTGGGATTGCTCGAGCGCGACGCGGCCTAAAAAGTGGAACAGAGGCCCCGGTCCGTGGTCAAATCGGACTGCGCCTAGCGCGGCAACCACCTGCCGCGCCCCGAAGGGGGAGGACTTCGGGCTGACGGAAGGAGCCGAACATGCGGCTGTCACTCCGCTTCATTCTTCCTCTCGCGATCACTCTCGCCGCGATCGCCTACGCTGTCGTCCCCCTGGTCGACCGGCTGACGCTGCAGTGGTTCGTGCGCGATCTCGACATCCGCACGCAGCTCATTACACGCACCATCCAGGAGCCCCTCGCGGACCTCGTCCGCGAAGGCTCGCGCGCCAAGATCCTGAAATACTTCGATCGCCTCATCCAGGACGAGCGCCTGTTCGCCGTGGGGTTCTGCGACATGCAGCACAGGCTGATCTACAAGACCGTCACGTTCCCGGCTTCGCTCGGCTGCACGGGCCGGCACGAGGGCAACGCGAACGTCGAGGGCCGGGTGGTCAACCTCGATCGCGGTCCGGTCCACGTGGGCGACTACGAGCTGGAGGTCGACGGCAAGGCCTACGGCCACCTGGTGCTGGTGCACGACATGAGCTTCGTGCAGCGGCGCAGCGACGACACCAAGAAGTACATCTTCTGGCTCTTCGCGGCGCTGGCGGCGATCATTTCGCTGGTGACGGTGATCATCGCGGAGGTGAGCTGGCGCGGCTGGGTCGCGGGCCTCAAGGCCGTGATCCGCGGCGAGACCTTCGGTTTCGCCGAGGCGAAGGTGCGCCTTCCCGAGCTGAGGCCCGTCGCACGCGACATCCGCGCGCTGGTGAGGGAGCTGGAGTCAGAGCGCAAGGCGCGCGACGAGAACCAGATCAACTGGTCGCCCGAAACGCTGCGCGCGATCCTGCGCAACGACCTCAAGGGCGAGGAAGTCCTGATCGTGTCCAACCGCGAGCCCTACATCCACGTTCACCGCGACAAGCACATCGAGGTGCAGCGACCCGCCAGCGGCGTGGTCACGGCGCTCGAGCCGGTGATGCGGGCATGCTCCGGGACCTGGATCGCCCATGGCGGAGGCAGCGCCGATCGCGAGACGGTCGACGCGACCGACCACATCCGCGTCCCGCCCGACCGCCCGGCCTACCGCATCCGGCGTGTATGGCTTTCGGAAGAGGAGGAAGCCGGCTACTACTACGGGTTCTCGAACAGCGGTCTGTGGCCGCTGTGCCATATCGCGCACACCCGACCGGTGTTCCGTACCTCGGACTGGAACGCCTATGTCACCGTGAACCGCCGGTTCGCCGACGCCGTGGTGCACGAGGCCCGGACCGAGGACCCCATCGTCCTGGTCCAGGACTACCACTTCGCGCTGCTGCCGCGCTTGATCCGGGAGCGCATTCCCGCGGCCACCGTGATCTCGTTCTGGCATATTCCCTGGCCCAATGCCGAGGCCTTCGGCATCTGCCCCTGGCGGCAGGAGCTGATCGACGGGCTGCTGGGCAGCAGCATCCTCGGCTTCCACACGCAGTTCCACTGCAACAACTTCATCGACACCGTCGACCGCTACGTCGAGGCGCGCATCGACCGCGAGACCTACACCATCTCATACGGCGGCGATCAGACCGCGGTGCGCCGCTACCCGATCTCCATCGAATGGCCGCTCCAATCGAAGGCGATGGAAAAGCCGGTTGAGAAATGCCGCGCCGAGGTGCGCGAAAAGAACGGCCTTCCGCCCGACATCGTGATCGGCGTCGGCGTGGACCGCCTCGACTACACCAAGGGGATCCTGGAGCGCTTCCTTGCGGTCGAGCGCCTGCTCGAGCTCTATCCGCTGTGGATCGGCAAGTTCGTCTTCGTGCAGATCGCCGCCCCGTCGCGCTCGAGCATCGACGAGTATCAGGATTTCGACGGCAAGGTGCGCGCACTCGCCCGGCGTATCAACGAGAGGTTCGCCGGCAAGGGCCGCGCCCCTATTCTCCTGCGCATCGAGCACCACGACCCCGACGAGGTCTACGAGTATTACAGGGCCGCAGACGTATGCGTCGTTTCCAGCCTGCACGACGGCATGAATCTCGTGGCCAAGGAGTTCGTCGCCGCGCGCGACGACGAGCGCGGCGTCCTCATCCTCAGCCAGTTCACCGGCGCATCGCGCGAGCTCCCCGAGGCCCTGATCGTCAACCCCTACGACATCGACCAGTGCGCCGCCGCGCTCAGGGCGGCCCTGACCATGCCGCCCGGCGAACAACGCGACCGCATGCGCAGCATGCGGAGCCTGGTGCAGGACTTCAACGTATACCGCTGGGCCGGGCGCATGCTGCTCGACGCCGGCCAGATGCGCATGCGCGGCCGGCTGCTCTCGCGCAACCGCGACCGGAAGCCGGTCGCCGTGCGCGCGGTCTGACCGGCGTCCGATGCAGCTTTCGAAGGCGCGGTTCGAGCGGGTGCCCGGGCTCCGTGGGCCGTGCGCGTTCTTCCTCGACATCGACGGAACGCTGCTCGACATCGCCGAGCATCCTGGGCTCATCCGCGTGGACGGTGAGCTCGTCGGCCTGCTGAGAGCCCTCGGCCGCGCGACGGGAGGCGCGCTCGCGCTGATCAGCGGCCGGTCGGTGAAGGACATCGACTCGCTGCTCGCCGACTCCGGATTCTGCGTCGCGGGCCAGCACGGCGCCGAGCGACGCGATTTTTCCGGCACAATGCACGCGCGCGAGGTCTCGCGCGCGGCGCTCGAGACCGCGCGGACGAGGCTGACGGCGGTCGCCCGGACGCACCCCGCGCTGGTGCTCGAGGACAAGGGCGTCAACTTCGCCCTTCATTTCCGGTCGGCTCCGGAGCTGGGCGAGCAGACGCAGGCCGCCGTACGCGATCTCGCCCGCGAGCTCGGCGGCGAATTCGAGGTGCAGCTCGGGAAGATGGTCGTCGAACTGAAGCCCGCGGGAAAGGACAAAGGCGTGGCAATCTCGGAATTTCTCGCCGAGACGCCGTTTCGCGGGCGCATCCCGGTGTTCGTCGGCGACGATTTGACCGACGAGATCGGCTTCGAGCTGATCAACCGCGTCGGAGGCCATTCTGTCAAAGTCGGCCCCGGAGAGTCCGCGGCGCGCTGGCGGCTCGCGGACGCGGCCGCGGTGAGAGCCTGGCTCGGCGACTTCGTCGCGCGTTCCGGGGAGAGCACGTGAGCCTGGACCTCGCGCTGATCGGCAACTCGAGCGTCGCCGCGCTGGTGGACGCGCGGGCGCGGATCGTCTGGTCCTGCCTGCCGCGGTTCGACAGCGACCCGGCATTCTGCGCGCTCCTGCTCGGTGACGGCGGTCCAGGAGGGCGCAGCGGAGTGTTCGAGGTCGACCTCGCCGACTTCGAGCGGTCTGAGCAGGCCTATATCGCGCACACGCCGATCCTCCGCACGCGCCTGTACGACCGGCACGGGGGCGGAGTCGAGATCACCGACTTGGCGCCCCGCTTCCAGCAGTTCGGCAGGCTCTTCTGTCCGGTCATGCTGATGCGCCAGATCCGCCCGCTCGCCGGCAGCCCGCGCATCCGGGTGCGCCTGCGGCCGCTGCGCGACTACGGGGCGCGACGGCCGGCGCTGACCTGGGGAAGCAACCACGTGCGCTATGTGATGCCCGACATGGATCTGCGGGTTACGACCGACCTGTCGATTACCGCGATCCTCGAGGAGACGCAGATCGTGCTCAGGGAACCGGTATCGCTCGTCCTCGGGCCCGACGAGACGCTGCACACTTCGCCCGGGGAAGCCTTCCGCCGGTTCCTGGACGACACGGCGACCTGGTGGCGCGACTGGGTGCGCGGCCTGGCCATCTCGTTCGAATGGCAGGAGCAGATCATCCGCGCCGCAATCACGCTCAAGCTCAACGCCTACGAGGACACCGGAGCCATCGTCGCCGCGGTGACGACGTCCATTCCCGAGTCGCCGGGGAGCGGGCGCAACTGGGACTACCGCTACTGCTGGTTGCGCGACGCCTACTTCGTGGTCAATGCGCTCAACCGGCTGAACGCGACGACCGCGATGGAGCGCTACCTCGACTTCATCATCAACGTAGCGGCGGGGACGAACGGCGCAGACCTTCAGCCGGTGTACTCGGTGACCGGAAAGGCGAGCATCGTCGAGAGCGAGGCGCCTTCGCTTCCGGGCTATCGCGGCATGGGTCCGGTGAGAATCGGCAACCAAGCGTACTCCCAGAACCAGCACGACGTCTACGGCGCGGCGGTCCTCGCCGCCGCGCACGTGTTCTTCGACGCGCGGCTCGCGCTGCGCAGCGACCAGGCGCTGTTCCGGCAGCTCGAACAGCTCGGCGAGCGCGCCGCGACGCTCTACGACCAGCCCGACGCGGGGCCTTGGGAGCTGCGCGGCGCGCGGCACGTCCACACGTTCTCCAGCGTCATGTGCTGGGCCGCGTGCGACCGCCTGGCGAAGATCGGGACGCGCATCGGGCTGGAGGAGCGGGCGCGCCACTGGCGCACGCGCGCAGACGCGATGCACGCGGTCATCTGCGAGCGCGCCTGGAACGCCAAGCGCTCGACCTTCGCCGCCACCTTCGGCGGCGACCACCTGGACGCGAGCCTGCTCCTGCTGCACGAGCTCGATTTCCTGCGCGCCGACGATCCGCGCTTCGCCGCCACGGTCCGCGCGGTGGAGAAGGACCTGCGCCGCGGCGACTTCGTGTTCCGCTACACCCAGGCCGATGATTTCGGCGTCCCCGACAACGCCTTCGCCGTGTGCACCTTCTGGTACGTCGACGCGCTCGCGTCGCTCGGGCGCACGCAGGAGGCGCGCGCGCTCTTCGAGCGCCTGATCGCGCGCTGCAACCAGCACGGCCTGCTTTCCGAGCACATCGAGCCGGAAACGGGCGAGCTGTGGGGCAACTTCCCGCAGACCTACAGCATGGTGGGCCTGATCAATTCCGCGATGCGCCTTTCGATCTCCTGGGACCAGGCGTTCTGAGCCGCTCCGCCGGCATGATCCGCATCGGCGTGGACATCGGCGGGACCAAGATGGCGATCGCCGCCCTGGACGAATCCGGCGCGGAGATCCTGCGTCGCCGCGGCGACGCGCCCCGCGGCGCGTATCCCGAGGCGTTGCGCTCCCTCGCGGACGCCGTGCTCGACGCGGAGAAGGAGGTCGGCGAGCGCTGCTCGGTGGGCGTAGGCACGCCCGGCGCGGTCTCGAAAGACGGAAAGCTCCGGAGGGCCTATGCGAGCGCGCTGAACGACATGTCGCTGAAGCCCGACCTCGAGCGGCTGCTCGGGCGCGAGGTCCGGTTCGCCAACGACGCGAACTGCTTCGCGCTCTCGGAGGCGACCGACGGCGCGGCCGCCGGTGCCGGCGTCGTGTTCGGCGTCATCCTCGGCACGGGGGTGGGCGGGGGCACGGTCGTCGACGGCCGCGCGCTGCACGGCGCGAACGCCATCGCCGGCGAATGGGGGCACAACAGCCTGCCCTGGATCCGGGCCGGCGAGCTGCCGGGTCCTCGCTGCGGCTGCGGCAAGGAAGGGCACATCGAGGCGTTTCTTTCGGGGCCCGGCCTGGCCCGCGACCTGAAGCTCGCCGCCGGCATCGCGCTCGAGCCCGAGCAGATCGTCGCGCGGGCCGAATCGGGAGACGCCGCGTGCGAGGCCGCGCTCGCGCGCTACGAGGAGCGCCTGGGGCGCGCGCTCGCGAGCGTCATCAACCTGCTCGATCCGGACGTGATCGTGCTCGGCGGCGGCCTGTCGAACGCCGCTCGCCTGTACCGCAACGTGCCCGCGCACTGGGGCCCGTACGTGTATTCCGGCGACGTCGTCACGCCGCTCGTGCGGGCAAGGCACGGTGACGCGAGCGGCGTGCGCGGCGCCGCGCGCCTCTGGTAAGGGTACTTAGCCTCGAACCAGAACGATGTGCACCCGCGAGGGGCCGTGCGCGCCGAGGACGATGGTCTGATCGATGTCGGCCGTGCGCGAAGGGCCCGAGACGAAATTGATGGTGCGCGGCAGCTGGCCGAACGCTTCGCGGGCGAGCGCGAACACGTCCTCCATGTGCGCGACGATCTGCCCGGCGTTCACCACCGCTACGTGCGTTTCGGGCAGCAGGCTGACCGTCGCCGGGGTCTCGGGCCCCGAGGCGAGCGCCAGCGTCCCGGTTTCGGCGATCGCCGCAAAGGCACCGGTGATCCCGACCGCGTCGTCGCCGTTCGCCTCGCGCGGCTCGAGTGCGAGGCCCGCGCCTTTCCAGTCGAGACGCGCGAGCCGCGGCCAGACGCAGCCGGCGGGTGCGACGCCGACCGACTTCAGATACCGGGCGACTGCGCTGGGAACGTCACTTTCGGTCGCGGCTTCTTCGACCGTACATTGCATCGCTTCCGCCCGGGTGCGGAAGCGCCTCACGAGATCGGCCTCGACCTGCGGCAGCGTGCCGCGCGGGTGGGCGCCCAGGTAGGTGTCGATCGCCTCGAGCTCCGCCTGCGAGGGCCGGCTCAGGCCGCGGCCCTGCGCTTTGCGGATGCGCGCGAGGATCCTCTCCCGCGCGCCGGTCTTCGTTTCACTCAAGCGCCTTGACCATGTCCTCGACGACTTTCTTCGCGTCGCCGAACACCATCATGGTCTTGTCCATGTAGAAGAGCGGGTTGTCGAGGCCGGCGTAGCCCGCCGCCATGCTGCGCTTGTTGACGAGCACGGTGCGCGCCTTGTTGGCCTCGATGATCGGCATGCCGTAGATCGGGCTGCCCTTCTCGTGGGCGAGCGGATTCACGACGTCGTTCGCGCCGAGGATCAGCGCCACGTCGACCGAGCCGAACTCGCCGTTGATGTCCTCCATCTCGAACACCTGGTCGTAGGGCACCTCGGCCTCGGCGAGCAGCACGTTCATGTGCCCCGGCATGCGCCCCGCGACCGGATGGATCGCGTAGCGCACGCTCACGCCCTTGCCGAGGAGCTTCTGGGCCATTTCCTTCACCGCGTGCTGGGCGCGCGCCACCGCGAGGCCGTAGCCGGGTACGATGACCACGGACTCCGCGTTCGCGAGGAGGAAGGCGGCGTCCTCGGCCGAGCCGGACTTCACGGTCTTCTGGGCGCCGCTGGCGGCGGCGCTGCCCTCGGCCGCGCCGAAACCGCCGAGGATCACGCTGAAGAACGAGCGGTTCATCGCCTTGCACATGATGTAGGAGAGGATCGCCCCCGAGGAGCCGACCAGCGAGCCCGCGATGATCAGCATGGTGTTGTTGAGCGAGAAGCCGATGCCCGCAGCCGCCCAGCCGGAGTAGCTGTTCAGCATCGAGATCACCACCGGCATGTCCGCCCCGCCGATCGGGATGATGATGAGCACGCCGAGCACGAAGGCGATCCCCAGCATGACGAGAAACGGCGTCCAGGCCTTGCCGTCGGCGAGGAAGAAGGCGATCCCGAAGCCGATCATCACGATCGCGAGAATCAGATTGAGAGCGTGCTGGCCGCGGAACACGACCGGCGCGCTCGAGAACAGGCGGAATTTCTTCCCGAGGCCCGCGAGCTTGCCGAAGGCGATGACGCTGCCCGAGAAGGTGATCGCGCCCACGAAGGAGCCGATGAAGAGCTCCAGGCGGTTGCCGCGCGGCAGCGGATCATGCTCGCCGAACGCGCCCGGGTTGTTGACCACGGCGACGGCGATCAGGACCGCCGCCATGCCGACCAGCGAGTGCATCGCCGCGACCAGCTCCGGCATCTGCGTCATCTGGACGCGCCGCGAGACGATGGTGCCGATGGTGCCTCCGATCGCCATCGCCACCAGGATCAGGTCGACGCGCCCCTTGGCGACGATGGCGAGCGTGGTCACGACGGCGATCGTCATCCCCGCGATGCCGAAGAGGTTGCCGCGTCGGGCGGTCTCGGGCGAGGACAGCCCTTTCAGCGCCAGGATGAAGCACACCGAAGCGGCCAGGTACCAGAGCGCGACGAGGTTGGCGCTCATTTCTTCTCCGCCGCTTTTTCGACGCGGGGCTTCTTCCTGAACATCTCGAGCATGCGCTTCGTGACCAGAAAGCCCCCGGCGACGTTGACGGAGGCGAGCCCGACCGCGACCGCACCCAGCGCCGAGCCGAAGTCGATCTGCGCCGGCCCGGCGGCGAGGATCGCGCCGACGATGATCACGCTCGAGATCGCGTTGGTGACGCTCATCAGCGGCGTGTGCAGCGCCGGCGTGACGTTCCAGATCACGTGGTAGCCGACGAATATCGCCAGCACGAACACGACGAGGTTGACGACGGTCGGGTCGATGGTTCCGGTCATGGTCAGGTCTTCTTCAGCACTTCGCCACCGCGGGTCATGAGGCAGGCGGCGACGATCTCGTCCTCCATGTTGAGCGAGAGCCGCCCTTCCTTGTCCGCGATGAGCTTGAGGAAATCGAGCAGGTTGCGCGCGTAGAGCGCCGAGGCGTCGGCCGCGACCATCGCCGGGAAGTTGGTGTGGCCGATGAGCGTCACGCCGTGCTTCACCACGACCTTGTCGGCCTCGGTCAGAGGGCAGTTGCCGCCCTGCTCGGCGGCCATGTCCACGATCACCGAGCCCGGCTTCATGCTCTTCACCATGTCCTCGGTGACGAGCACCGGCGCGCGCCGCCCCGGGATCAGTGCCGTGGTAATGACGATGTCCGCGGACTTGATGCGCTCGGCGACCAGCGCCGCCTGCCGCTTGCGGTAGTCCTCGCCCATGTCCCGCGCGTAGCCGCCCTGCCCCTTCGCCAGCTCCTTCTCCGCGTCGGTGAGCGGCACCTCGATGAATTTGGCGCCGAGCGACTCGACCTGCTCCTTCGTCTCCGGCCTGACGTCGGTCGCCTCGACCACTGCGCCCAGGCGCTTCGCGGTGGCGATCGCCTGCAGCCCCGCGACGCCCACGCCCATGACGACCACGCGCGCGGCCTTGATCGTGCCGGCCGCGGTCATCAGCATCGGGAACAGCCTGCCGTAGTGGTTGGCGGCGACCAGGACGGCCTTGTAGCCGCCGAGGTTCGCCTGCGAGGACAGCACGTCGAGCGGCTGGGCGCGCGTGACCCGTGGCGCGGCCTCCAGCGCGAAGGCGGTCGCGCCGGTACGCGCGATCGCGGCGAGTCCCTCGGCGTCGAAGCGGTTGAGCATCCCGACCAGCACCTGCTCGCGCCTGAGCATGCCGAGCTCGCCGGCCTGAGGGGCGCGCACCTTGAGGATCACCTCGGCGCGTGCGTACACGTCTGCGGCGCCGGGTGCGAGCGCCGCGCCCGCCGCCTGGAAATCCGCGTCGAGGATGCTCGCCCCGGTGCCCGCGCCCGACTGGACGAGTACGGTGTGCCTTGCCGCGACGAGCTTCTTGACCGTCTCGGGCGTCGCGGCAACGCGGGTCTCGCCCGCGCGCGTTTCGGCGGGTATGCCGATATTCATGGATGTTTCGATGATACACGGCCTCGTATAATCGGCTCAACCCAATCGAGGAGCGGCGATGGCGATCAAGGTGAGGCGAGTGGTGACGGGACACGACGCGAGCGGCCGCGCGGTCGTGAAGATCGACGAGGTTTCAAAGAACGTGGTCTCCGGGCGGCCGGGCGCCTCGGCGTGCGTTGTGTGGACCACCGACTCCATCCCCGCCGACAATTCGGGCGACGGCGACGCCGGGCTGAAAAAGACGGGCACCACCCTCCCCGGCGGAACCGTCTTCCGCGTCGTCGAGTTCTCGCCCGGCGTCTCGCCGCGCGTGCACCGTACCGACTCGATCGACTACGCCGTGGTGATCTCCGGCGAGATCGACATGGAGCTGGAGAAGGGCAGCGAGGTGCACCTCAAGGCGGGCGACGTCCTCGTCCAGCGGGGCACCGTGCACAACTGGATCAACCGCGGCAAGACGCCCTGCGTGATCGCGTTCGCGCTGATCGATGCGAAGCCGGTAACGGCGGGCGGCAAGAAGCTCGAAGCGTTCGGCTGACATAATCCCGTAACCGGTTCACCAACGACGTGAACTGGCTCAAGGTCGTCGTCGATCCCCGCAGCCGGGAGGTCTTCAGCTACCAGCCGCAGATCGTGCCGGCGAACCGCGTCGCGGTTCCGGCGCCTTAGCGGGGACGACCTAGCCAGCGCTCGACAAGCTCGAAGAACCCCTGGATCAGCAGCGCGAGCGCCGCCGCGGGTATCGCACCCGCGAGCAGCGTCGCGTTGTCGTTCAGCGCCAGCCCCGAGGCGATGCGCTCGCCGTAGCCGCCCGCGCCGATGAACGCGGCGATGGTCGCGGTGCCGACGTTGATGACCGCCGAGGTGTTGATCCCGGCCAGGATGGAAGGTAGCGCCAGCGGTATCTCGATCAGCACCATCCGGTCGCGCGTCGACAGGCCGAGCGCCATCGCCGCCTGGCGCATTCCTCGGGGAATCGCCACCAATCCGGTGCACGTGTTGCGCACGATGGGCAGGAGAGCGTAGAGAAATAGCGCGATCAGCGCCGGAGCGACGCCGATCGTGCCCACGAGCGCGATGAGGAATGCGAGCAGCGCGAGCGAGGGAATCGTCTGCACGACGCCGACGATCCCGAAGATGACCGCTCCGGTCCTCGGCACTTTCGCCGCGAGCACGCCGAGCGGCAGTCCGACCGCGATGCTGGCGGCGAGCGATGCGAAGACGAGCAAGAGGTGCTCCCCCGTGAGCCGCCAGAAGTCCGGGCCGAAAAGCACTTCCAGAAAGCTGCGCCGCGCCTGCAGCTTCGCTCCGGCGTCGAGAAGCGCCGCGGCCTGCGCGAAGCTCTGGCCTTCCAGCTCGGCGGCCGCGTTCATGCGGATCATGGCGCGCTCGCCGATCCTGCCTTCGAGCGCCTGGAGCGCGCGCCAGGTTTCTGGAAAGCGCGTCGGCACGTCGCGCCGGTAGAAGAGCACCGCGTCGTAGCGGGGGAAGAAGCCGCGGTCGTCCTCGAGCACGCGCAGCCGAAAGCGCTCGATCTTGGCGTCGGTCGAGTAGATATCCATGACGTCGATGCGCCCCGCTGCGATCGCCTCGTAGGCGAGGCCGTGGTCCAGGCCCGAGGGCGTGTCGTAGGGCAGCCTGTATGTTGCCTTGAGGCCCGGCCAGCCGTCGGCCCGGCCGATGAATTCCTGCGACAGGCCGAGCTTGAGGCCGGGGTGCCTGGCGAGATCGGAGAGCGTGCGGATGCCGAGCGCCGCCGCGCGGTCCTCGCGCATCGCGAGCGCGTAGCTGTCGCTGAACCCCAGCTTTACCGCGACCCCGAGGCCTTGGGCCCTGAGCGCGCGGTCGATGTCATCCAGGCTCGGGTTGCCTTCCACCTTCAGGATCTCGCGCGCGATCGTGCCGGTGTACTCCGGGTAAAGGTCGATCGCACCCGCCTTCAGAGCGGCGTAAAGAATCCCGGTGTTGCCCATTCCAGGCCGGTACTCGACCGCGGTCTTGTCCTCGACCGCCTGCTTAAGCACCTCGCCGAGGATGTAGGACTCGGTGAAGCGCTTCGAGCCGATGCGCAACGTGTCGGCGTGCGCGGAGAGCGCGGCGAGCAGCGACAGCGCGAGAAGGATCCTCACGGCACCGCCGAGAGCTCGCCGAGGAATTGCAGCTCCGCGAGCCGGGCGTAGAGGCCCTTCTCGCGCACCAGCTCGGTGTGCGACCCGGCGGCGATCACGCGCCCCTGGTCCATGACCACGATGCGGTCGGCGCTCTTCACCGTGGCGAGGCGGTGGGCGACGATGAGCGTGGTTCTCCCGCGCATCAGGTGCTCCAGCGCGCGCTGCACGAAGCTCTCGCTCTCCGCGTCGAGCGAGCTCGTCGCCTCGTCGAGCAGGAGGACGGCGCGGTCGGCGAGCAGCGCGCGGGCGATCGACAGCCGCTGGCGCTGGCCGCCCGAGAGGCGCACGCCGCGCTCGCCGAGAAACGAGTTCATGCCATCGGGAAGCCGTTCGATGAACTCGCTCGCATACGCCGCCTTGCACGCCGCGAGCACGTCGGCCTCGCTCGCCTGCGGCCGTCCGTAGCGCACGTTCTCCGCGACGCTCGCGGCGAAGATCACGGGATCCTGGGGCACGAGGGCGATGCGCGAGCGCAACTCGCGCGGGTCGGCCTTTCTCAGCTCTACGCCGTCGAGCGTGATCGAGCCCGAAGCCGGATCGTAGTAGCGCAGCAGCAGCTGGAGTACCGTCGACTTGCCGGCCCCGGAGGGCCCGACCAGCGCAACCTTCTCGCCGCGCGACACCGAAAACGAGAAATCCGAGAGCGCCGCGGTGTCGGGCCGGGAAGGATAGCGGAAAGTCACGCGCTCGAAGCGCACTTCCCCTCGCGGCGGATCGGGAAGCGCGCTCGGGTCGGCGGGCGCGCGGATCGAGGGCTCGCTCGCGAGCAGCTCCATCAGCCGCTCGGTCGCACCGGCAGCCCGCTGCAGGTCCCCGATCACCTCCGATACCGCGCCGACCGCCCCGGCGACGAGCACCGCGTAGAACACGAAGGCCGAGAGCTCGCCCGCGGAGATGCGCCCGGCCAGCACGTCGTGCCCGCCGATCCACAGGATCACGCCGACTGCGCCGAAAGCCAGCAGCATCACCAGGGCGACGAGCAGCGCCCTCTGGCCGATGCGCCGCGTCGCGGTGGCGAACGCGGCTTCCACATGCGCCCCGAACTGCTCGCGGTCGCGGTCCTCGTGGCCATAGGATTGCACGGTCCTGATCTCGTGCAGCGACTCGTCGATGTGCGTGCTGACGTCGGCGATGCGGTCCTGGCTCGCGCGCGAGAGCTTCCTCACGCGCCGTCCGAAAAGCAGGATCGGGGCGATCACCAGCGGCACGCCCAGCACCACGAGCGCGGTGAGCTTGGGGCTGGTGATGACCAGCATCACCAGGGCCCCGAGCATGATGAGCGTGTTCCGCAGGGCGAACGAGAAGGAAGAACCGATCACGAGATCGAGCAGCGCGGTGTCGTTGGTGAGCCGCGAGATCACCTCGCCGGTGCGCATGGTCTCGAAGAATCCCGGCGACTGCTCGAGCAGGTGGCCGAACACCGCGCGCCGGATGTCGGCCGAGACGCGCTCGCCGATCCAGGACACCGAGTAGAAGCGGGTATAGGTCGCGGCGGCCAGCACGCACACGATCGCGAGCAGCGCGAACAGCGCCGTGTCGAGCGAGGCCGCGTCGGCCCCCGAGAACCCGGCGTCGATGACCCGCTTCAGTCCCTGGCCGAGGACCAGCACGCAGCCGGCGGCGACGACGAGCGCGACGCCGGCGACCGCCATGCGCGCGCGATACGGCCAGACGAAGCGCAGCACGCGCGCAAGCTGGCGAATATCGCGGTTGGCCGGACGTTCCGGAAGATTGTCGATTTGTCGCGCCAGGCGGAGCCTCCGTCGGCGCAAGGATACCCCGCCCGTGCAGGCGCGGCGTGAATCGGACTGCGCCGGCAGCCCTGCTCAGGTGGGGCTGGACGCTCCCGAGCCGGCAGCGGCGGCGTGCGCCTGCATCAGATGGCGCACCTGGCTGCCGATCGACCCCAGACCGAAGACCGCGAGCAGGCCGTCCGACTGATCCTGCAGCACCACCTCGGCACACTTGTTCCGCTCGAAGAACTCGACGATGGTCTCGGCCGGATTGCCGACCATCACGTGGTCGCGGTGCGGCACGCCGGCCTCGTCGAGCAGGCGCATCGCGGGCTCGAGCACCCGCATGCCCGCGTCACGGTGAAAGTCGTGCAGATCTGCGCCCCCGAAGAAACGCGAGACGTGCTGCGGCAGCGGCCGCTGCACGTTGAGCAGGTGGATGTGCACCGGCTCCTTGCGGTAGCGCGCGATCGCCTGCTCGGCCGCCCAGCGGGCGTCGCCGAGCGCGCTGATCGGTACGAGGACGTTTTGCATGGTCGTTCCGCTCGGGTGGATTAGGACTGCTGGGCCTGCGTCTCCGATGCGTCGGACGTTGCGGCAAGCTTCCGCCTGCCGAGCACTTTGCCGACCACGACCACGATCACCGCGCCAGCAAGC
>DASSQD010000153.1:0-31235 GCA_035702665.1 Burkholderiales bacterium | reverse complement strand
CGGGCGGCGCAAGGACCTCCTGGAGGAGACGGCAAAGATGTCGGGCGCAGGCGAGCGCGCCCTGGTCGCGGCCACCGACGTCACCGACCAGAAGCAGGTGCAGGCCCTGTTCGCCGCGACCAAGACGAGGTTCGGGCGCCTCGACGTGCTGTTCAACAATGCCGGCATGGGCGCACCCGCCGTGCCGTTCGAGGATCTCAGCCTCGAGCAGTGGCAGGCGGTGGTGAACACCAACCTCACGGGCATGTTCCTGTGCACCCAGGAGGCGTTCAAGATCATGAAGAGCCAGGATCCGCGCGGCGGGCGCATCATCAACAACGGCTCGATCTCCGCGCACGCGCCGCGGCCGAACTCGGCGCCCTACACCTCGACCAAGCACGCCGTCACCGGGCTGACCAAGGCGAGCGCGCTCGACGGCAGGAAGTACGACATCGCCGTCGGCCAGATCGACATCGGCAACGCGCGCACGCCGCTCGCCGCGCGCATGGCCGACGGCGTTCCGCAGGCGAACGGCGAGATCAGGCCCGAGCCGCTGATGGACGTGGACCACGTCGGCGAGGCGGTGCTGCACATGGCGAACCTGCCGCTCGAGACCAACGTGCAGTTCATGACCATCATGGCGACCAAGATGCCGTTCATCGGGCGCGGCTGATCCGCCGGCGGGATGAGCGCGGTCTTCCTCTCGTACTCCTCGGAGCAGACCGAGGCGGCGGCGCGCATCGAGCTCTCGCTCAAGGAGGACGGACACTCGGTGTTCCGCGACCGCTCCTCGCTCCCCGCCGGCGAGGGCTACGACGCGCGGATCCGCGCCGCCGTCGATGAGTGCGAGATCTTCGTTTTCCTGGTGAGCCGCGAGTCGGTGTCGCCGGGACGCTACACCCTCACCGAGCTCGGCTTTGCGGAGAGCCGGTGGAGCAACCCCTCCGGTCACGTGCTGCCCGTCGTCGTCGAGGCGGTCCCCAGGGAATCGATCCCTCCGTTCCTGCGCGCCGTCACCCTCCTCAGCCCCGAGGGCAACCTCACCGCCGAGGTCGCCGCCGAAGTGGCGCGAATGAGCGCGTCGTGGTGGCGGAGGATGCTGGCGCCGCGCCGACTCGTTCCGGCCCTCGTCGTCGCGCTCATCGTCGCGGCGATCGCATGGCTCGCGCTGCCCGGCTACCTCGATCGCCGCAAGCAGGCGGCGGAGGTCGCGCGGCTGGTGAAGCAGGGCCTGCGCCAGGCGGACTCCACGACCTTCGACGACGCGTGGAAGATGCTGGAGGAAGCCCGCGCGATCGCCCCCGTATCGCGCGAGGTGCTCGACGCCGAGGAGCGGCTGGCGATGGAATGGGTCCGGCGCAACGGCCTGGGACCCTGGACCGGGGATTACCTGCAGAAGGTCCTGCAAACCGCCCTTCCCGTGCTCGAGCGCGCCGCCGGCGAAGCGAGCGGCCGGCGCAGGGCGGATCTCGTCGCTCACCTGGGATGGGCGCGGTACCTGCGCGACCTGCTGGGAGAAGGCGGCCGGCCCGCGGTCGACGATTATCGCCAGGCGCTCGACCTCGACCCGGGCAACGTCTACGCGCACGCCATGTGGGGCTTCGAGATGCTCAGGACGCTGGGCGGAGACAAGGACACCATCGATGCCGCCCGGCGGCATTTCGCTGCCGCGATCGATTCGGGGCGTGAGCGCGAATACGTGCGGCTGGCGGAAATCTCGGCGCTTCTCAGGACGTACGAGCAGGTGTGGAGCGCCAACGCCGCTCTCGAGAGCGAGGCGATCCGCGTCATGAACGACATGCGCGCCAAGGGCGAGCCCAGGCCGACGGATTTCCTGAAGCGCAGGCTCTGGGCAATCTACCACTTCGAAGGGGTGACCGCGGACCGCCTGGAATCGCTCTTCCCGGCGCTGCCCCCGGCGGACCACCTCGCCGCGTTCCGCTGGGCTTTTCCGGAGGAGAGCCTGTCCGAGAAGGAAGGACCGTCGCTGTTCAACTATCTGTACGTCCTCGCCCAGCTGCAGGAGCGGGCCGGCGACCGCGCCGGCGCGGTCGACTCCTACCGGAGGGTGCTCGACGAATTCTCGAGAAACAAGTACACCAGCGGCCGCTACGCCGCCATGAGCGGGCGCGCCGGCGCCGCCCTGAAACGCCTCTCGGACTGACGAAGGGAGACCCTCATGTTCGCAGGCGCGCAGGCGAAGATCGCCAAGCCCGGTCCGCGGAAGCTCCTGTCGCTCGACGGGGGCGGTATCCGCGGCCTGATCACGATCGAGATCCTGGCGAAGATCGAGAGCATCGTCCGCGAGCGGTCGGGAAATCGCTCGCTCGTCCTCGCCGACTACTTCGACTACATCGCCGGCACGAGCACGGGCGCCGTGATCGGCACCCTGCTCGCGCTCGGCAAGCCCGTGGAAGAGATTCGCCGCATCTACCTCGAATGCGGACAGATGATGTTCGACAAGGGCGCGATCCTCAAGCGGCTGGAGGAGAACCGCCGGGCGCCGTTCATCGACGAGCTGGAGAAGGTCGCCGACATCTTCAACGTGTGCAGGTACTACGCCAAGCGCTGGGCGGGCGAGAATGAAGCCTACGCGAAGTACCCCGACGCCCCTCTCGCGGCGAAGCTGAAGGATCTGGTCGGCGGCGAGGCCGTGACCCTCGACGGCGACAGCCTGCGCTCGCTGCTGCTCGTGGTCCTCGCCAACGCGACCACCGACTCGCCCTGGCCGATCTCGAACAACCCGCGCGCCAAGTACAACGACCCGGACCGCCCCACCTCGAACGCGAAGTTCCCGCTGTGGCAGGTGGTGCGCGCGAGCACCGCGGCGCCGATGTTCTTCCCGCCTCAGGAGATCAGCGTGGGCGGGCGCACCTTCGTCTTCGTCGACGGAGGCGTGACCTCGTACAACAATCCGTCTTTCCAGCTGTTCCTCGAGGTGACGCTCGAGCCCTACGGGCTGATGTGGCCCGCGGGCGAGAAGAACATGCTGCTCGTCTCGGTCGGCACCGGCCTGCACCCGGACATCCAGCAGGGGCTGCGCCGCGCCGACGTCGACGCGGCCGCAGCCGTTTCCATAGCGACCGAGGGCCTCTTCGACGCCGCGATGTACCAGCAGGACCTGCTGTGCCGCGTGTTCGGCCGCTGCCTCGCCGGCGACCCGCTCGACCGCGAGGTCGGCGACCTGGTCGCGGCGAAGGGTCCCGCCGATCCCCTGCGCCTGTTCAGCTACGTGCGCTACAACGCCACGCTCTCCGCAGAAGGGCTCGCGGCGCTCGGGCTGGCCGGCATCGATCCGAAAGCCGTGCAAGCGCTCGATTCGGTCGAGCATATGCCGGAGCTGCAGCGAGTGGGCAAGGCGGTCGCCGAGCGCAAGGTGCGGCCCGAGCACTTCGCCGGCTTCGAGGCCTGAAGCCCCGCTTTAGGACACGCGCAATTTCCGGCCGATCGCCGCGCGCAGGGCCTCGGGATTGACGGGCTTGAGCAGGAGACCGTAGCGCTCGGCTTCCGCTTCCGAGACGCGCTCCGGGCCCGTGCTGCCGGTGACGAGGAGCGCGGGAATCTCCGGGTCCAGCTCGCGCCGCAGGCGCTGGATCACGTCCGTGCCGACCGCGCCGCCCGCGAGCCGGTAGTCCGCGATGATCAAATCCGGCATGCGCTCCTTGGCGTGCACCGCCTGCACGACGTCGTCGCCGGTCGCCGATCCCAGGACTTCCATGCCCCACCCCGACAGCAGCACCCGCATGCCCTCCACGATGGTGGCCTCGTCGTCGATCACGACGACGAGGCGCCCCGACAGGTCGGCGCGGCGAGCGGGGGCGGCGCTTCTCCCGGGCGTCGCCTCGCCTTCGGCGCCGCGCGGAACTTCGAAGCTGAAGGTCGCCCCCTTGCCGCGCTCCGAAACGAGCCGGATCTCGTAGCCGAGGAGTCCGCACAGCCGCTGCACGATCGACAGTCCCAGTCCCAGCCCCTTCCGGCTGGTCCGGCCCGGATTGGCGAGCTGCACGAATTCCTCGAAGATCCTCTGCTGGTCCTCGGGTGCGACGCCGGGGCCGGTATCGCGCACCCCGATGCGCACAGAGCCGTTCACGGGCGTCGCGGCCAAGGCGATTTCTCCCTCGACCGTGTAGCGGATCGCGTTGCCGAGCAGGTTGCGGACGATGCGCTCGAGCAGCACCGCGTCGCTGTGCACGGCGTGCTCGCCGCCCGCGACCGTCAACCTCAGGGCCTTCGCCTGCGCCTCCGCGGCGAACTCGTCCTGGAGGCGTTTGAATACCCGCTCGAGACGGAAATGCTCGAGCTTGGGCCTGATCACGCCCGAATCGATCTTGGAGATGTCGAGCAATTCGTTGAACAGTCCTTCGAGCGCGGCGACCGACGAGTTGATGCTGCGAACGACGTCCAGCACCTCGGGGTCCTTGATCTTCTCGTGGAGGGCCGAGGCGAAAAGGCCCATCGCGTGCAACGGCTGGCGCAGGTCGTGGCTCGCCGCGGCGAAGAACTGGGTCTTCGAGCGGTTGGCGATCTCGGCGGTCAGCTGCGCCTGCTCGGCGATCATCTTCTGCTCGCGCAGCTCCTCGATCAGGTCGACGTTCTCCAGCCGCTTCGTTTGCCACTCGGCGATGACGCGGTTGACGGTCCTTCCGAAGGACAGCACGACGCCGAGCACGATGATTCCGGGGACGGCGAGGTAGACGTGCGCCGGGCCGGGATCGATCAGCATGCGCGCGATGATGGGAAGCAGCGTCAGCGGCACCAGCGCGTAGAACGCCGGCGCGAAGGCCGACAACGAGCCCATCGAAACGGTGGCGATCCCGAACAGGATCAGCACGAGCATCGCCTGGTGAGGCAGCGATTCGGGCACGAACATCAGGACTCCGGCCGAACCCCAGATCACGCCGGCCGTCGCCGCGGCCACGACGTAGAGTTTTCCCCAGCGCTCCGACTCCTGACCCTCGGCGCCGGCGCGCAGGTAAGCGCGATAGTGGCGGACGCGGAACGCCTGGTGCACGCACAGCACGAGCAGCCATCCGATCAGCACCGGGTGCGAGACGTGGTCCCACATCACCGCGACCAGCGCCGCTCCCGCGACGAGCGAGCCGATCGTGGTCGTCGGCGAATGCAGGTAGACGGTGCGTACCTGCTCGGTGCGGATCTGCGCGCGCCTGCGCGCCGGAGCCGCGTCTACCCCGCTGTCGCCCGGCTTCCGAGCCTCCATGGTCATCCGGCGGCGAGCTTCGCCCGGCGGGTCCGCTCGAACACCGCGCGCGCCGTGAGCCATTGCGGCAGCGCGGCGCCCCTTTCGTCGGTCACCCGCCAGGGCTCGACGATGCGCGCCTTTTCCGCCTCGCAGTCGAAGTCGCCGTCGCCGAGCGGAACCGTCTCGGGCGGCGGCGTATCGCTGCCGGCGACAAGAGAACGCGCGGGGTCCGGCACCGGATCGACCGCCAGCGTGTCGACGGCGTCGAGCAGCGCGGGGAACCAGCGCGCGCGCGGCAGGAAATACGCGAGGTCGTCCGCCAGCTTGCGCACTCGGCTCGAGCGCGCATAGACGCGCGCGACGAGATCCCGGTACGCCGCGACGAACTCCGGCAGCGGCGCGCGACCCGGTCTGACGGCGAGCGTATAGCCGGTGAAATCCCGCAGCAGGGCATTCGGCAGCAGCGCCGGCTCGGCCCGCGAAGCCAGGCGCCTGAACAGCGGCGTGCCCGGTATGGGCGACTCGAAGCACACGAACGTGGGAAGGTGCAGGCCGCAGGCCCGGAGGTGGCCCGGGACGGATGCGATGTAGTCCAGGCCGTCGTGAAGCGGCGAGATCATCAGCCCCGAGATGAGCAGAACGCCGTTGCTCCGGCAATTGTCGATCGCCGTGCGGATCTTGGCGACGACGTTCTGGTTCTTGTTCATGCCGCGCAGGGCTTCAGGGTTGAAGCTCTCCAGGCCCACGTACAGCACCCTGCAGCCTGCGTCCGCCATGAGACGCACCAGATCCCGGTTGGCGGCGACGTTGAAGGTGGCGGCGGCGTACCAGTGGAGCTCGAGCGGCGCCAGCGCCGCGCACAGATCGCGCAGGTACGGAAGGTTTCCGCCGATGTTGTTGTCGGCGAAGCCCACAACCCGGTGGCGCCACGGCCGCCCCAGGCGGCGCACCGCGCGCTGTCCCCCGCGGATGTCGCGCACCACGTCGGCAACGGGCCGCGTGTAGTGCCGAGTCCCCAGCCCCGTAAGGACGCAGAACTCGCACTCGAAGGGGCAGCCGCGCGTCGCCTCCAGGCACAGGGGGGTGTAGGACTGCGAGGCGACGAGGTCGAACCGCGGCGGCGCCACGCTCGCGGAGTCGTACCGGCTCGCAACGTAGCGGGGCTTGAGCTGTCGCCGCGCGAAATCCGCGTACAGCGCGGGGACGCTCGCCTCGGGGTCGCCGACCACGACCGAGTCGAAGAAGGGCTGGCACAGGTCCGGGTACGCGCTCGCGAACGGCCCGCCGTAGACCGTAGCCGCGCCGCGTCTCCGCCAATAGTGCGAGATCGCCCGCGCGCGGTCGAAATCCGAGTGCAGGCTGGACACGAACAGCAGATCGTAGTCACGGGACCAATCCGGATCGCGCCAGGTCTCGTTGACCAGGTCGATCTCGGCGTCGCGGGGCAACAGCCCGGCGAGCAGCGGCCCGATCCCCGGCTGCATCGCCAGGCGATTCTTGCGGCCCCGGCGGTGGTAGTCGACGAAGACGGAGATGATCCCGATTCTCATATCGCGGCCGGCAGCTTCAAGCCCAGCTTGCCCACGGCGATGACCGCCTGCGTCCGGTTGGTCACCTCGAGCGCCTTGAGTATCGCGGTGACGTGAATCTTGACCGTGCCTTCGGCAAGCGCGAGCTCCCGGCAGATGATCTTGTTGGGCTTGCCCTGCACCATGAGCGCGAGAACCTGTGCCTGGCGCTCGGTGAGCCCGATGTCCCGGTAGCCCGTCACCGCCGCGTCCGCCGCGAGCGACGGCAAGGGCGCGTGACGCAGCACTTCGGCGGGGAGGTAGACGCCGCCCGAGAGCACCAGGCGCAGCGCTCCGAGCAGCACCTCGTTCGAAGACGTCTTGGGAATGAACCCCATCGCTCCGGCGTCGAGGGCGCGCATCACGACATCCGCCTGCTCGGAAGCCGAGAGAACCACGACCGGAAAGGAAGGGTGGCGCTCGCGCAGCTCGCGCAGCACCTCGAAGCCGTCGGCGTCCGGCAGCGCGAGATCCAGGAGCACGAGATCGAAGTCGTCGCCCGAGCCCGCCGCGGCCAGCGCATCCCGACCGCTGCCCGCTTCGCGCAGCGCGATGTCCTTGTCGAGCGCCTTGAGCACCTGTCGCAGCGCCTCGCAGATAAGAGGGTGGTCATCGACGACCAGTACTTTCAAGCAGCCTCCTTTTTCCCACACCACGCGCCGCCATGACCAGGTCATAGGACCTAGGTCCTAGCGAGTCTATTACAAAACCCCTCTCTCCCAAACCTGCGTATGCCCTTCTTCGGTCGCCGTTTTTCCCGCGGTCGCGCCTCCCGTACTCCGACCTCCGTGCTAGCGCTTTGCTCCGATATCCGGCGGCGGACGCGCGGACCAGAATCGCGGCCATGGACAAGCACGGCAGGCCGATTTCAGTCGCAGGGAAACAACCCGAAGGAGGTCACATGAAGCCCGAAATCAGAATCGCTACGTCCGCAAGAGCCCTCATTGCGTCCTCGCTGTTCCTGATCGCGGCGATGCCCGCCAGGATTCTCGCCGACGAAGGTACTGCGGGGAACGAGTTCTTGCGGCTGCAACAGCTGCCCAACGGCTTGCCGTTTCCGAACCCGACGGGGTTCGCCGCGACCATCAGCAGCACCGGCCGCATCGACCTGAACAACGAGTTCTTCCAAAACCTGGGCGCCAACGGCCGCCGCTGCGTGAGCTGCCACTTGCCCAGCGCCGGATGGACCGTCACTCCGCCGCAGGTGCAGGCGATCTTCGACGCCACCCGGGGCGGCGCCATCGATGATCCGCTCGGCCTGGGCGCGATCTTCAGGACCAACGACGGCTCGAACTCCCCCGAGGCCGACGTCTCGACGTTCGCCGCACGCCGCCGCGCCTACAGCATGCTGCTCACCAAGGGACTGATCCGGGTGGGCATCGGCGTGCCCGCCACGGCGGACTTCGAGCTTATCGCGATCGACGATCCCTACGGTCACGCGAGCGCCGCCGAGCTGTCCCTGTTTCGCCGGCCGCTGCCGGCGACCAACCTGCGCTTTCTCTCCACGGTCATGTGGGACGGACGCGAAACCTTCAACGGCACCGACCACTGTAACCTCGCCGCCGAAGGCGCCAAGTGCTTCGCCTCGATCCACTTCGATCTGTCCGATCAGGCGAACGGCGCAACGCAAGGGCACGCGCAGGCGCCCAACCCCTTGAGCGACGCGCAGCGCGAGTCGATCGTCGCCTTCGAGACCGCGCTCGCCACCGCGCAGGTCTGGGACAGGGATGCCGGACGCTTGAGCTCGGCGGGCGGGAAGGGCGGTCCCGAGGCGATTCTGGGCCAAGCCTTCTACTACGGCATCAACGACAACCTGGGCGACTACCGCAGCGGAGCCGCGTTCAACCCCGCCGTGTTCGACCTCTACGATACCTGGGCCAACCGCCACGGCGGCGGCACCGAGGCGGCGCGACGCTCGGTCGCCCGCGGCCAGGAGATCTTCAACACCCGGCCGATCACGATCTCGGGCGTCGGCGGCCTCAACCTGAACAGCCCGTTCAACCCGCCGCTGCCCGCGTCCTTCCAGGGCACCTGCACCACCTGTCACGACGCCCCCGACTCGGGCAACCACTCGATCGTCGCCCCGCTCGACATCGGCCTGGCGGATGGCTCGCGCCGCACTCCGGACATGCCGCTGTATACGCTGCAGCAGAAGTGCGTCACGCTCGCGGACGGCAGCAAGGCCGTCGGCCCGGGCTGCCCCAAGGCGAGCGTCACCGATCCGGGGCGGGCGCTGATCTCCGGGCAGTTCTCCGATGTCGGCAAGTTCAAGGGCCCGATCCTGCGCGGACTCGCCGCGCGTGCGCCCTACTTCCACAACGGCTCCGCGGCCGACCTGGGCGCGGTGATCGACTTCTACAACGAGCGCTTCGGCACCGGCATCACCGGCCAGGACAGGCAGGACCTCATCGCCTTCCTGCGCTCCCTGTAGCCACTGCACGAATCGAAAGGAACCGTCATGAATCCTGAAATCCTCAAGGGCTTTGCAGTCTCCGCAGTGGTTTCCGCCGCCGTGTCCTTCGGCATGCTGCACCTTGCCGTTGCGCCCCAGGCGCGCGCGAGCGTGGCCGACAGCCCGCTCGTCGCCCCGGCCGCCGCCGCCCCAAGCCCCGCGCGGCGCGACACACCCGCCGCCCAAGATGACGCGATCCACGAGGCCCACTCCGACGGCGGCTACTGGGATTGGATGGAGCAGCAGCGCGCGATGCCCTAGACCGTCCGCATTCGCGGCGAGCGCTCGTCGTGAGACAATCCGCCTCCGGCGATGGGCGAAAAAACAATACGCCGCGAGGACCCGCGGCTGCTGACCGGAAGCGGCCGCTATACGGCGGATTGGAATCTTCCCGGGCAGCTCTATGCGTTCTTCCTGAGGTCGGACCGCCCGCACGCGGAGATCGTCGCGATCGAGACGAAAGCCGCGAAGGCCCGCAAGGGCGTCCGCCTCGTCCTCACCGGTGAGGACTACGGTGCGGCGGGCTGGAAGTCGCTTCCGGGCGGCGTTCCGTACGACGGCGTGGGCGGTCAGAAGCAGAAGAAGCCTTTCTGGCCGGCGCTGGCACAGGGGAAAGTTCTGTACGTCGGCCAGCCGGTCGCGCTGATCGTTGCGGATACCGCCGCGCTCGCACAGGACGCTTCCGAGGACGTTGCGGTCGAGTACCGCGAGCTGCCCGCGGCGGTCGGCTTCGAAGCGGCGACGCGCACGGGCGCGGCGCAGCTGCACGCCGACATCCCGGGCAACCTCGCTTTCGAGTACGAGAGCGGCGACCGCGCGGCGGTGGAGGCGGCGTTCGCCTCGGCGGCGCACGTCTCCCGCTTCACGCTGCGCAGCCAGCGCCTCGTCGGCAATCCGATCGAGCCGCGCGCCTTCGTCGCGACCTTCGATCAGGCGGCCGGGTTCACCGTCTACACGCCCAGCCAGGGCATGAACAACATGCGCGGCTTCCTCTCCGCCGCGACGGGCCTGCCCGTCGAAAAGATCCGGGTGATCACCGAGCTGGTCGGCGGCAGCTTCGGCATCCGAAGCTATTCCTACGCCGAGCACGTCGCGACCATGCTCGCGGCGCAGAAGCTCGGGCGTCCGGTGAAGTGGGTGGCGACGCGCTCCGAAGTGTTCCTCTCGGACAACCAGGGGCGCGCCCTCACGATGACCGCCGAGCTCGCGCTCGACCGCGATGGAAGATTCCTCGCTCTGCGCTTCGAGGACTGCGCCGACCTTGGAGCTTTTTCGACGCCCTTCGGCCCGCAGATCGGCTCGCGCAACATCACCATCACCATGGGCGGCGTGTACCGCATTCCGGCGATGTACGCGCACACGCGCTGCGCCTACTCGAACGCCGTTCCGGTATCGGCGTACCGCGGCGCCGGGAGGCCCGACATCGCCTGCGCGATCGAGCGCGTCGTCGACCGCGCCGCGGCGGAGCACGGCTTCGATCCGGTCGCGCTGCGCCGCGGGAACTTCATTCCCCCCGGGGCGATGCCCTACAGGACCGCGAACGGCACTACCTACGATTCCGGCGAGTTCGCCGCCGTGATGGACAAGGCGCTCGCCTTGGCCGACTGGAATGGATTCCCGGCGCGCCGCGAGGAATCGAAACGCCGGGGAAAGCTGCGCGGCATCGGCATCTCCACGTTCCTCGAGGCCAGCGCGGCGGGCGTCGCGGCCAAGGATCAGGCGCAGGCGCGCTTCGACAAGAACGGAGACCTGCACGTCTACACCGTCTCGCAGTCGACCGGACAGGGCCACGAGACCGCGTTCACGCGCATCTTCCGCGAGGAGTTCGGAGACGCGGCGAACCGGGTCCGCTTCCACGAGGGCGATCCCGACGTGTCGATCGTCGGCAACGGCACCGGCGGCTCGCGCTCGCTCTACGGCGCGGGAAGCGCCGTCAAGCTGCTCGTCGGAAAGCTCGTCGAGACGGCGAAGCCGCTCGCAAGCGCCGCGCTCGGCGGCGACGTCGAATACCGGAGCGGGCGGTTCAGCGCCGGAGGCAAGTCGATCGAAATCTTCGATCTGGCGAAAAAGCTCGCCGCGCGCTCACCCCACCCCATGGACTGCGTCGCCGAGGGCCAGTTCGGCGCGACCTACCCGAACGGCTGCCACATCGCCGAAGTGGAAATCGAGCCCGAGACCGGCATCGTCGAAGTCGTGAGCTACGCGACCGTCGACGACGTCGGCACCGTCGTCGACCACACCAGCGTCGAGGGACAGGTGCACGGCGGCGTGCTGCAGGGCGTCGGGCAGGTCCTCGGCGAGCACGCCGTCTACGACGAAGACACCGGCCAGCTCCTGGCCGGCAGCTTCATGGACTACCCCATGCCGCGCGCCGACTGGATGCGCGCCATCGTGTGCGACGAGCATCCGGTGCCGACCCAGGCGAACGCGCTGGGGTCCAAAGGCGTGGGCGAATCGGGGACTTCAGGTGCGTTGGGGGCGACCCTGAACGCGATATCCGACGCGCTGCGCCCCCTCGGCATCGCAGATCTCGACATGCCGGTGACGCCGGACCGGATGTGGCGGGCGCTGCGCGGCGCGAAATTGCGCTAAGCTGCAGCCACCCTTCATTCAGCGAACACGCGGGGAGGACCCATGGCGGCATTCAACGCAGTCCGGTTCCGGGTAAAGCCCGGCTTCGAGCAGCAGTTCATCGAGGCCCACCGCGCGCCGCGGGAAGGCTTCAAGGGCTTCGACGGCGGGTGGCTGGTGAAGACCGGCGACCAGACTTTCTGCGTCATCGGCCAGTGGAAGTCGTTCCAGCACCTCGCAAACGCGCGCCCGCAGATGATCGGCATCCTCGACGAGATGCGGCACATGCTCGAGGATCTCGGCGGCGGGCTCGGCTTCACCGACCCGGTGTCGGGCGAGGTCGTCGCGAGCTTCGGTCCGAAGAAGGCCGCGAAGAAGGCGGCGAAGAAGCGCCCCGCAAAGCGCAGGAAAGCGAAGCGGAAGAAACGCTAGCGGTTACTTCGGCGGCCGCCTCTCGCGGCGCCGGTCGAGCCACCACGCGAGCAGCGGCAGCAGCGCCAGTCCCCCGGGCAGGAGGAGGAGCGCGACGTAGCGTCCCATTCCTCCGATACGCTTGAGGTGATCGACCAGCTCGCGCTTCTCCTCCTTCGTCCACCTCGCGCCGTTGCGCGGCTTCATCAGCAACGGCATGATCTTCTGGGTGCGCGCGAGCTCCTCTTCGAGATGCTTCTTCTCCCGCTCCACGATCCCGCGGATATGGTCGAACATCGGCGAATCCGAAGGGGCCTAGCGGCCCCAGAATTCGCGGGTCGCGATGCGCGCGCCCTCGGCCATCGCCGCCATCTTCGCCCACACCACGTCGGGATCGACCGCCGCCTGCCCGACCCAGGTGCCGTAGCCGCAGTCGCTGCCGGCGATGACGTTCTCGCGGCCGACCAGCTTCGCGTAGCGCCCGATGCGCTGCGCGATCAGCTCGGGGTGCTCGATGAAGTTGGTCTTCGATTCGAGCACACCCGGGATGAGCACCTTGCCCTCGGGCAGCTTCACCGACTCGAACACCTTCCACTCGTGCGCGTGGCGCGGGTTGGCCGCTTCGAAGGAGATGCCCGCGGGCCGCGCCAGGAAGACGACGTCGATGATGTCGGCGAGCGGCACGTCGCAGTGATGCGGGCCCTCGTAGTTCCCCCAGCACAGGTGCATGCGCAGCCGTTCCGGCGGAACGTTGGAGAGCGCGTGGTTGAGGACCTCGACGTGCAGCCGCGCCTTCTTCTTGAACTCGGCGAGGCTCAGGTCCGCGTACTGGATATGGCGCCCCATGCCGAGGTCAGGGCAGTCGATCTGCAGGACGACGCCCGCTTTCGCCACCGTCTCGTACTCCTGGCGCATCGCCTCCGCGATAGCGTACAGATACGCTTCCTGGCTCGGATAGTGGTCGTTGCGGAAGAACAGCCCGATCACGCCCGGCGAGGCGGCGCTCATGAACGTCTCCGTCGCCTTCACCTTGGCCGCGCCGGACTTGAGATTCGCGACGTCCTCGGCCGCGGCCTTGGCGTCGCGCACGCTGATCGGCGCGTTGCAGCCCGGGGTCTTCCGGCGCGACCGCCCCGGGTCGCCGAACACGCGCTTGGCCAGATTGGGGAAGTCGACCAGGTCCTGGTAGACGAAGGTGTTGCCGGTGCCGCCGAAGCCGTTGAGGCGGTCCTTCACGTAGGTGGCGTAGGAGGGCTTGGACATCTCGCCGTCATTGACGATGTCCACGCCGGCGTCCGCCTGCTTGCGCACCACCTCCTCGACCGCCGAGCGGATGCGGGCGGCGAGCGCGGCGCCGTCGACCGGCACGCCTTCTTCCTTGGCGTACATCATTCGCACCAGGTCCTCGGGCCGCGGCAGGCTGCCGGTGTGCGTGGTGAGAAAGCGCTCGGTGCTTCTTCTCATGAGTCCTCCCTGACCGCGCGATAGTACGCAATGACGCCGCCCCTCACAACCACGGAAACGCAGCTAGGCGGCCCGCCTCACGGCCCACACGTTGAACAGGCCGTAGCCTGCGTACGCGACGAGCCACAGGGCTCCCACGGCTTCGAGGGACAGCGGCCGCGGCCAGGCCGCGAGCAGCGCCGCGAACAGAGGCATCGACAAGAACTCGCCGATCGCCAGGGCGCGGGTGCGCCGCATGGCGTAAAGGGCGTAAAGCGGCAGCCATGACGCGATGCGCGCCAGCGTCCCGGCGAAGAGCAGGGCCGCGGTCGCGTCCGGGATCGCGAAGCTCTCGTCGTAGAGGATCCGCAGGAGCGGGCGCTGCAAGACACTCTCGGCCGCGAGCGCGAGCGCCGACGGGAGCACGGTGATCAGCGCCGCCCGCCTGAGTTCCGCGGAGAAGCGGGGCGTGCCGTGGGCCGCCGAGAGGCGCGGCAGAAAATGCACCGCCATCACCCCCGCCGCGAGGTTCGCCACCCAGTCCGAAACGCGCCACAGCGCCTGGAGCAGTCCGACCTCGTGCCAGGACATCTGTCCCGCGACGATGTCCCGCGCCGCGACGGTGGCGAGCGGGGTGAGCAGCCCGATGGCAAGGCCCGGGAGGACGTAGCGCCGGAGCGGCCCGGAGTCGTGAGGCGCCGTCGCTTCGGCCCTGCTCAGGACGAACATCGACGCAAGCGCAGGCAGGGCCTGGGCGAGCGCGAGCGCGGCAAGCACGTGCGCCCGCGGCGCGGCGAGCGCCGCGGCGAGGAGCGCCAGCGCCGAACCCGCGGCGAGCGCGAGCATCAGGTCCCGGCGCTGCTGGCCCAGCCAGTAGCCGTTCACCATCCCGGGAACGATTGCGACGCAGCCGACGGCCGCTGCCAGCGCGACGAGCGGCGGCGAAGGCCCGCCCCCGGGGAGCGCGAGCGAGGCGGCCATCACGGCGAGCATCGCCGGCACCGACACCGCGAAACCGAGCTTGAGCCCCTGCTGCAGCAGGCCGCGCTGGCGCTCCGCCTGCGCGGTCTGCGCGACCAGCACCGAGATGCCCGTCCCCACTCCGGCGAGCGCGACGCCCGCGACGAGCTCGATGACCGAGCCGAGCTGCGCCCAGTACGCGACCAGCTCCGGACCGCCCCGCAGGGTGAGCACCTTGTCGACCGCCGAGCGCCCCGCCAAGCCGGCGAAGATGATTGCGAGTGTCGCGACGAGCTTGATTGGATCGCCTCCCGTTTTCATCGAGAGGTGCAACAAACGAAACGAAATCTACCCCTCGATGAAATTCTCTCACCGCATTCGTCCGATAGGCTAGCGGGCCTTCCAACTCTTCAACGGCGAATCGAGTGGCGGTGCGCGCGATACTCATGATGCTCGGGCTGACGCTCGGCGTCGGATCGAGCTTTGCCCAGGACTATCCGAGCAGACCGATCCGAATCCTGGTCGGATTTTCCGCGGGCAGCACCACCGACCTCCTGGCACGCACCCTGGGTGCGAAGATCAAGGACGCCTGGGGGCAGCCGGTTCTCGTGGACAATCGCCCCGGCGCAGGCGGCATCAACGCGGCGAGCGTGGTGGCTTCGGCCGCGCCCGACGGCTATACGCTGCTGGTGGTGTCGGCCGGCCACGCCGCGACCGCGGCGATGTTCCCGAAGCTGCCGTACGACACGCTGAAGGATTTCGCGGGGGTGAGCAATATCGCGAACGTTCCCAGCATTCTGGTCGTCTCGCCCGCGCTCGGCGTGAAATCGGTGAAGGACCTCATCGGGCTCGCCAGGTCGAAGCCCGGGCAGCTCAACTTCTCGTCGCCCGGCGTCGGCAGCGCCAACCATCTCGCCGGCGAGCTGTTCACCAACCTGGCCGGCATCCGCGCGGTGCACGTTCCCTACAAGGGCATACCCGAGGCGATGGTCGCCGTGATTTCCGAGAGCATTCAATTCAGCTTCTCCCCGGTGACCAACGTCACGCCGCTAAGCCACGACGGCAAGCTGCTGGCGCTCGCGACCTCGACCGGGAAGCGCATCGCGAGCATGCCCGACTTGCCGACGGTCGCGGAGGCGGGAGTACCGGGATACCGATTCGACCCCTGGTACGGCATGCTCGCCCCGGCGAAGACGCCGAAGACGCTCCTCTACAAGCTGAGCCGCGAGGTCGCGCGTATCGTGGGACTGGCGGACGTCAGGGAAAAGTTGCGCGCTCTCGGAGCCGAACCCGCGCCCACCAGTCCTCAGGGATTTGACGCGCTGGTGCGCGTCGAGGTCGCCAAGTTCTCGAAGATCGTCAGGGACGCCGATATCAAGCCCGAGTAAGGCGCGTCACGATCCGCGGCTCCCCGCGAAGCGTTCGAACTCGCCCGCGGGCATCGGCCGGCCGAAGTAGTAGCCCTGCACCTCGTCGCAGCCGTGCCGCTTGAGGAATTCGGACTGCGCCCCGGTCTCCACGCCCTCGCCCACGACCTTTAGCCTGAGGTTGTGCGCGAGCGAGATGATCGCCTGCGCGACGATGCCCTCGTCTGACTGCCCCGTACCCCTGATGGCCTGCACGAAAGACTGGTCGATCTTGAGCGCGCTGATCGGCAGGCGCGTGAGGTACGACAGGCTCGAGTGGCCGGTGCCGAAGTCGTCGACCGAAAGCTCCACGCCGATCTCGCGCAAGCGCTCGAGCACGCGAATCGCCCCCTCGGTGTCCTGCATCACGAGGCTCTCGGTCAACTCCATCTCCAGGCGCCGCGGGTCGAGCCCGCTCCGCCGCAGCGCATCGTCGACGGCGACCGCGAGCCCTTCCTGCCTGAACTGGCGCATCGACAGGTTGACCGACACCGCGACCGCCGGCATGCCACGCCGCTCCCAATCGCGCGCCTGGGTGCAGGCAGTCCTGATCACCCACTCGCCGATCGGGACGATGAGGCCGGTCTCCTCCGCGAGACCGATGAAGCGCTCGGGCAGCGTGAGCCCCAGCTCGGGGTGCTGCCAGCGCAGCAGCGCCTCGCAGCCCACGAGGCCGCCGCTGCCGACCCGAAAGCGCGGCTGATAATAGAGCTCGAACTCGTTGCGCTCCAGGGCGCGGCGCAGGCTCGACTCCATTTTCAGGCGCTCGTTCACCTGCCGGTTCATCTCGGCGGTGTAGAACTGGAAATTGTTCCGCCCCTTGTCCTTGGCGCGGTACATGGCGGCGTCGGCGTTCTTCAGCAGCGTTTCCACGTCCGGGCCGTCCTGGGGGTACATGCTGATCCCGGCGCTCGCCGTCACCAGCAGCTCCTGCCCGTCGATCTCGATCGGCTCGGCCACCTTGCCGATGATGCGCTGCATCGCGCGGTAGATGACTTCCTGGCCTGTCTGGTCGTTGAGGATCAGGATGAACTCGTCGCCGCCCAGCCGCGCTACGGTGTCGCCGTCGCGCACCGCGGCGAGGAGGCGTTCCGCCACCTTCTGCAGCAGCTTGTCGCCGGTGTTGTGCCCGAGGCTGTCGTTGACGAACTTGAAGTGGTCGATGTCCAGGAACACCACGCCGATCGAGCGCACGAAGCGCTGGGCGAACACCGACTGGCGCAGCCGGTCGTGCAGGAGGTTGCGGTTCGGCAGCCCGGTGAGCGCGTCGTAATTCGCCTGGTATTCGAGCTGTTCCTGATAGCGCTTGCGCTCGATCGAATACTGCATCGAGCGCAGCAGCAGCTCGCGGTCGAGTTTGCCCTTGACGAGATAGTCCTGCGCGCCGGTCTTGACCGCCGAGAGCGCCACCGTCTGGTCGTCGTTGCCGGTAAGCACGATGATCGGAACCTTGGGTGAGTGCGCGTAGACCTTGAGGAAGGTATCGAAGCCGTAGCTGTCGGGCAGCGACAGATCGAGGAGCACGACTCCGGTGCTGCGCGTCGCGAGGTACTCCAGCCCCTGCGAGAGCCTCCCGACGCAATCGAGCTCGAACAGCCCGTCCTCGCCCGCGGAGAGCATCTCCCGAATGAGGCGGATGTCCCCCGGATTGTCCTCGATCAGCAGAACCCGCTGGCGGTCGGCCATGGTTTACTTTCCGTTGGGGAGCGTGACCACCGTCAGCCAGAAATTGTCGATCGACTTCACGACCTTGATGAACTGCTCGAGATCCACGGGCTTGGTGACGTAGCAGTTCGCGTGCAGCGTGTAGGTCTTGAGGACGTCCTCTTCGGCCTTGGACGTGGTGAGGACCACGACGGGGATGCGCATGAGGCGCGAGTCCGCCTTGATCTCCTGCAGCACCTCGCGTCCGTCCTTCTTGGGGAGGTTGAGATCGAGCAGGATGATGTCGGGCTTGGGCACGTCCTTGTACTTGCCGCGCTTGTGCAGGAAGTCGAGCGCCTCGACGCCGTCCTTGACCCAGTGGAGATTGTTGTAGACCTTGCCTTCCTTCAGGGCCTCGCGCGTCAGACGCGCATCGCCGAGGTTGTCCTCGACCAGGAGTATCTCGACCGGCGGAGCGGTCCTGTCTATATCTGCGCTCATGATTCTCCTCTTTGAATTTTGGGAAGCGTGAAGAAGAAGGTGCTGCCCTTGCCCTGCGCGGACTCGACCCAGATCCGTCCGCGGTGGCGGTCGACCACCTTCTTGCAGATCGCAAGGCCGATCCCCGTGCCGGGGTACTCGTCGCGCGTGTGCAGCCTCTGGAACACCATGAAGATCCGCTCGAAATACTGCGGCTCGATGCCGATGCCGTTGTCGGAGACCGAGAAGCGCCACTCGCCGCCCGCGTCCTGCACGCCGACGTGGATGCGCAGCGGCTCGTCCTTCTTCCTGAACTTGATCGCGTTGCCGAGCAGGTTCTGGAAGAGCTGGGTGAGCTGCGTGTCGTCGGCGCTCACCTCGGGAAGCGCGTCGTGGGTGATCTGCGCGTCGGCCGACTCGATCGCGGCCCGCAGGTTGGCCAGCGCCCGGTCGAGCGCGCCCTGCGACTGGATCGGGCGCAGCTCCTTGCCGCGCGTGCCGACGCGCGAATACGCGAGCAGGTCCTCGATCAGCTGCTTCATCCGCGTCGCGCCGTCGACGATGAAATCCATGAACTCGCGCGCGTCGGCGTCGAGCTTGTCGCCATAGCGGCGCTCGAGCAGCTGCGTGTAGCTGCCGATCATGCGCAGAGGCTCCTGCAGGTCGTGAGAGGCGACGTAGGCGAACTGCTGCAGCTCCGCGTTGGAGCGGGCCAGCTCGTCGTACGCCGCGCGCAGCACGGCCTGCGCGCGCTTGCGGTCGGTGATGTCGGTGCCCACGCCGCGGTAGCCGCGGAACTTGCGGTCCTCGAACACCGGCTCCCCGGTGATCGACAGCCACACCGAATTCCCGTCCGGGCCCACGCGCTCCATCTCGAAGTCGAAGAAGGGCTCGTGGCGCTCGAGCTGCGCCTTGTGGCGCGCCCAGTCGGCCTCGGTCAGGTTGGGTGCGGGCTCCTCCCAGCGCGTGCGGCCGATGAAGGGCGCCGGATCGATGCCGGTGCGCTCGACGAAGCGGCTCGACAGGAACGTCAGCCGAAATTGCTCGTCCTGCTCCCAGTACCAGTCGGAAGACAGGCCGGTGAGGCTGCGGAAGCGCGCTTCGCTCTGGCGCAGCTCGCGCTCCGCCTGGGTGCGCGCCAGGAAGTGTCCGATCTGCAGGCCGATGGCGACGCCGGTCTTCAGCAGCCACTCGTCGGGCTGCTGCGTGTCCTTGTGGAAGAACTCGAGTGCGCCGAGCACCTCGTCGCCCAGGCGTATGGGGAGGGCGAAGGCCGAGCGCAGGCCAGCCCTCGCCGCCTGCCTGCCGCGCAGGAAGCTCGCTTCCGCCGAGACGTCGACGATCCACACCGGCTCTCCGCTGCCCAGCACCCGCCGTATCAACCCGGCCTGCCCCGGCTGGTACGTCGTCTGGCGGCTTGAGGCGAGAAAATCCGCCACGGCCGGATCGTCCCGGCTCCAGGTCTCCTCGCACCGGAAGCCGTCGGCCCTGGCATCCAGGCTCCAGCGCGCGCCGCACGCCCAGCCGAGGGTCTCGCAGAACGCGGCGAGCACGCCCGGCATCGCGGCGCCCGCGGTCTCGGATTCCGAGAGGATGCGCGTGATGCGGTGTTCGATCGTCTGGCGCTGCTCGGCGCGCCAGCGATCGGTGATATCGATGATCGCGCCGATCAGCCCGGCGACCTCGCCGTCGGCACCGTTGAACGTGGCCTTGTAGTTGAGCGTGTGGCGGATGCTGCCGTCGTGGATCGGCACCTCGAGCTCGTAGCTGCGCGTCCCCGGGTTGCGCCACAGATCCTCGTCGGCGGCGTGGTGCTTCGCCGCGATCTCCGGGGCATCCGCGAACAGCTCGTCGACGGTCTTGCCGATGAAGGAGTCGCGCTTGACCCCGAAGTAGGACTCCCACGCCCGGTTGGCTCCGAGATGCTTCCCGTCGCGCGCCTTGAAGAACACCGGGATGGGCAGCGCTTCGATCAGCTCCTGCGCGACGCGCAGGGCCTTGGTGCTCTCCTCCCAGACTCTTTTCGGCATGCCGGGAAGCGGGCGGCTGCGCGCGCCGCGAGAGGCGCGCGGCGGACCGAATGGACGCGCGATATTGGCGAGGAATTGCTTGCGCCAGCGCCGGTACTCGGCGGGCTTGATGCGGTGACGCTTGCAGATGGCGCTCTCGGACCTGCCCCGGAGGCCCTCAAGCACGACTTTGGCTTTCGATGCGGCGTCCCATCGCCGGCCCGGCACGAGTTCCGCCCTCCCTTCAAGCACGCGCGTTCTGCTGACGCCTTTTTTCGCCCGGGCAAGTATCAACGAACGACCTTTGGATGTAAATGGTTTTTCCGGAATATTTCACGCGCTCGAGCCTGCTCCAACGACCTCGTCATAGGCGACCTCCCGCGAGAGCAGCCCGATGCCCCTCGCGAACCCGTTGAGCGCCCGAACGCTCGCCGGGGATATAAGCGAGTCGTAATACTGCGCGTCGCGGCGCACAAGCTCGGCGATGAGCTCGAGCTCGTCCTTCGGAAAATGCGGCGCCGCCGCCCGGACCGCAAGCGTCGGATCCGCCTTCAGCGCTGCCTGGGCCGAGGCCACCGCGCGCACCGCTGCCGCGACCGCGGCGGGCGCCGCGTCGATGCGCTTCTGCGCGGTGACCAGCGCCGGGAACGTGTAGTCCTTCGAGCCGGGCGGCCCGTCGCCGCGGCGCGCGTCGGCAAGCAGCGCACCGAAGCCCCGGCGCAGCGCGACCTCGGCCGCCATGCCGTTCGCCCAGAACGCGTCGATGGCTCCGCCCTCGAGGGCCTCCGCGGCCGCCATCCCGAAGGAAACCCCCGCTCCCACGCTGCCCGGCACGGGGCCGATCTTCACCTCGCGCTGCGGGTCGATGCCGGATTCGGCGAGCATGCGCTTGAGGCCGTCGACGGGACCGGGCGCCGCGCCGACGCGCAGACCCCTCAGTGCCCGCAGATCTCCGCGCTTCGCGCCCAGATCCTTGCGCACGACGAGGAACCAGTACATATGCTGCGACAGCGCGCACAGCAGCTTGCAGCCGCGCCAGTCCGGGAACGCGTACAGGGCGGCGTGCGCCGCGCCGCCGACGAACGCGATCCTTCCCTCCCGCAGTTCCTCGTACGTCTTCGTCACGGGGAAGATCAGCTCGACGGTCGCGTCCAGGCCCTCTCTCGCGAAAAAGCCGAGCTCGACCGCGGCGATCGCGGGGAAATAGGAAGGCGACACCATGTCGGGGATGGCGACGCGAACCTGCATGGAGCTCTCCCGGGGTGGGAACCCGGGAGAGCTTACACCGCGGGACTAGCTATTGCGGCGGCTTGCCGTAGTTCTGCGCGAGGTAGCTCGCGATCGCCTCGACGTCCTCCCTGGGGATCGGTGCGCCGAACGCATTTATCATCTTGTTGACCGACGCGGTCCAGCCCGCCTTGTCGAGGAAGCGCGAATTCATCTGGATGTAGTCGAGGCTGTGGCACGCGAGGCAGGCGTTTGCCTTGTCGCGGCCCGGACCGTCCTTCAGCTGCACGTTCGACTCCTGCGCGCCAGCCGTCGCCGCCACCAGGAGGGCCGCGCCTGCGATCAGCGCGGATCTCATACGACCTCCAGGTACAGCCGCTGGATCACGTTGTGGTGATAGCCCGCCGGGTTGTGGATGAGCTGGTCGACCTGGGTCTCGCCCGATCGCGCGGTCGCGCGCGCCATCAGGACGAACGCGCCGCGCTCGCGTCCGGGCAGAGCCGCGGAGAACTCGCGGAACGAGAAGCGACCGAGATCGCGCTCCAGCTTCGCCGCCTGCCAGGTCGCGCCGTCGGCGGAAACCTCGACCCGCTCGATCCCCGAGCCGCCGTCCCAGGCGACGCCCTTCACTTCGATCGGCCTGCCGGGAGGCAGGGTCCGCCCGCCTTGCGGCGACGTGATCAGGGAATTGACGACCATCGTCGTGATCGGCTCGTTCGGCGCGTACAGCTGCGACTTGAAGGTCGGGGTCGCGAACTTGCCCCGCGGCAGGCGGTAGGCCGTGCTCATCCAGAAATTCCTCTCCGGCTGCGACACCAGCTTCACGCTCGCGAGCTGCTTCACCCAGTAGGTCCCGGTCCAGCCGGGGACGATCAGGCGCGCCGGAAACCCGTTCCAATGCGGCAGCGGCTTGCCGTTCATCTCGAAGGCGACGAGCGTGTTCTCGTCCATCGCGACTTCGACCGGGAGCGATTTCACGAAGTCGGGCGTCTTGTCCAGAGGCGGGCTGTCGGCTCCGTTCAGCACGACTTCGAGCGCGTCGCTCTTCGCGCCCGCCCTGGAGAGCACGTCCTTCAGCCGCACGCCGCGCCAGACCGCGTTGCCCATGGCGCCCACGCCCCATTCGACGCCGGCGACGTGCGGCTCGAACAGACCGCGGCGGTTGCCCGAGCACTGGCAGACCGCGGTGATCTCGGCCGGCTTGAACTCCTTCTTGAGATCGGCCAGGGTGAATTTCAGCTCGCGCTCGGCGCTCTCGCCGCCCACGGCGAGCGACCAGTCGGCGGCCTTCAACTCGGGAATGCCGGCGAGGTGCCAGCGCACGAAGAACGCGTCGTTGCGGGTGATGGGCGTGCGGAAGTACTCGATCGGCGTCTCGAAATTCGGCGGCCGGTAGGTCTTCTTGATGAGCGGCACCTTGCCCGGCAGCTTGAACAGCGCCTGCTCGGCCAGCGTGCCGTCGGGAAGCTCGGCGAAGCCGAGCGCGCCGGTGCCGCCCAGTTCGGCCGCGAACCCTCGGGCGGCGCCGAGGGCGGTGAACGCGCTCGCCCCCGCGAGCAATCTGCGGCGGGACTCGCTGTGGACCTTGCCCATGGACCCTCCTCGTTTGGCGCCGGCCCCGGGCCGGCTACCTATATTAGTACCAACTAATAAGGAGCGCGAGCGGCCGCTAGCGTTTGAGCGGCTTGTAGCGGATGCGCTTGGGCTTGGCCCCCTCTTCGCCCAGGCGCTTCACCTTGTCGGCCTCGTATTCCTGGTAGTTGCCCGGGAAGAAGCTGACCTTGGACTCGCCCTCGAAAGCGAGGATGTGGGTCGATATGCGGTCGAGGAACCAACGGTCGTGGCTCGTGACGAGCACGCAGCCGGCGAACTCGAGGAGCGCCTCCTCGAGGGCGCGCAGGGTCTCGACGTCGAGATCGTTCGAGGGCTCGTCGAGCAGCAGCACGTTCGCACCGGCGAGCATGGTCTTCGCCAGGTGCACGCGACCGCGCTCCCCGCCGGAGAGCGTGCCGAGCTTCTTCTGCTGGTCGGCGCCGCGGATGTTGAAGCGGCCGAGGTAGGCGCGCGAGGGCATCTCGAACTTGCCGACCGTGAGGATGTCGGCGCCGTCGGAGATGTACTCCCATACGGTCTTGTCCCCTTCGAGCGCGTCGCGCGACTGGTCGACGTAGGCCATCTTCACCGTCGGGCCGATCGCGATCTTGCCCTTGTCGGCCTTTTCATTGCCGGTGATCATGCGGAACAGCGTCGACTTGCCCGCGCCGTTCGGGCCGATCACTCCGACGATCGCACCCTGCGGCACCTTGAACGACAGCTCGTCGATGAGCAGCCGGTCGCCGTAGCCCTTGGACACGCCGGTCAGCTCGATCACCGAGTCGCCGAGACGGTCGGCGACCGGGATGAAGATTTCCTGGGTCTCGTTCCGCTTCTGGTATTCGTACGACGACAGCTCCTCGAAGCGCGCGAGGCGCGCCTTGGATTTCGCCTGCCGCCCTTTCGGGTTCTGGCGCACCCACTCCAGCTCCTTCTGCATCGCCTTGATGCGCGCCTGCTCCTGCTTCTCCTCGACCTCCAGGCGCTTCTCCTTCTGCTCGAGCCACGAGGAGTAGTTGCCTTCCCAGGGAATGCCGTAGCCGCGGTCGAGCTCGAGAATCCATTTCGCCGCGTTGTCGAGAAAGTAGCGGTCGTGGGTCACGGCGACCACGGTGCCGGGAAAGCGCTGCAGGAACTGCTCAAGCCATTCGACGCTCTCCGCGTCGAGGTGATTGGTGGGCTCGTCGAGCAGCAGCACATCGGGCCTGGACAGCAGTAGCCGGCACAGCGCCACGCGGCGCTTCTCGCCGCCGGAGAGCGGCGCGATCTTCTGGTCCCACGGCGGCAGCCGCAGCGCGTCGGCAGCGACCTCGAGCTGCAGGTCGGCGCTGTCCGTGTGTGCCGCGTTCACGATCGCCTCGAGTCGAGCCTGCTCGGCGGCGAGCTTGTCGAAGTCGGCGTCGGGCTCCGCGTACGCGGCATAGATCTCCTCGAGGCGCTTCTTCGCGTCGGCGGTCTCCCCCAGCCCTTCCTCGACCGCCTGGCGGACCGTCTGCTCCGCATCGAGCTGCGGCTCCTGCGGCAGGTAGCCGATCTTCATGTCGGGCAGGTGAGTCACCTCGCCCTCGAAATTCGTCTCCACGCCCGCCATGATCCGCAGCAGCGTGGACTTGCCCGAGCCGTTCAGGCCGAGCACGCCGATCTTGGCCCCGGGGAAGAAGTTGAGGGAGATGTTCTTGAGGATCTGGCGCTTGGGCGGGACGATCTTGCCGACGCGCCGCAGGGTGTAGACGTATTGAGCCATGGAGACCGAGCGGAAAGCGCGCACTTTACCCTGAAGGCGGCGCGAGGACAAAGCGGCCGGGACGTCCCGCGCGTCGATTCACACTTCGATGCCGAGCGGCGTGGGTCCGAGCTTCTCCTGCAGTTCGGCGAGGAATCCCAGTTGCCCGGGCAGCAGCCTTTCGGTAGCCTCCGCTATAGCAAACCATCCGCCTCTATCGATCTCGGGAAACTCTCGCCGCTTTCCGGAACCGGGCGGCCACTCCATCGTGAAGGTATTGCTCTTGATCGTTGCGGGGTCGATATCGCCGTTCACAGCCCAGGCGTGGACGACTTTACCGCTGCGTTGCTTGAGCGGGGTCAACGGCAAGAACTCGCCGCTTACCGGCTTGCCGGTTTCCTCGTGAAACTCGCGCTTTGCGGTTTCCAGCGGGTCGGACCCCTGTTCGATCTCTCCCTTCGGGATAGACCACGCACCCGCATCTTTCCTTGCCCAAAACGGTCCGCCGGGGTGCACGATGAAGACCTGCAATTGTCCCGAGCGGATGCGGTAAAGAAGAATGCCCGCGCTGGTTCTCTGTGCCATGTTCTGGCTCTTCGTGCGCGGGGTGCTCGATCCGAGAGCGCGCCCCGTCAGGGCCTTCGCCCCTCCTGAAGCGTCGGGTGCAGCGGCCGGTTAGGCACCGGCCTCTCGCTGGCGAAAGTGTTCGGCCGCGTCATGCGACATCCGAGTCGTGCACCAATTGGCATAGCTCCGCCCCAAGACCAAGCCGAGCCAACGACCAAACCCAGAGGCCGGAAGGGCGTAGTCGATGAACACCGTGAGACGTGATCCTCGCTCCGCCCCCTCAATATCAAAGCCCATCTGGTATGAACCGATGACCACGAGACGGGGGCTCCCGACCGTTTCCCAAACCTTGCGCCTTGGGGGAATTCGCTCAGTTACGACCTCTTCGAGCCACAGGTGCAGGCCCCAGACCACGCCCATAAGCTTTAGATGCGAACCGACGGCCCGACCGTGCATGGCATCCGTCTCAAGAGTCATCGATCCACCGCCCATCATCCACGAGCGCTTGCTCATGTGAGACGAAAGTCTTGAGTGGTCATCGACGAACGCAAAGACCTCCGCCGGCGACGCAGGGATGGGCACCGAGGTTTCGTGATGGTGAGGGTACACGGGACCTAACGTTTGCGTTGAGAGGCGCGCCGTGCGAGAACTGGGTTAAGGACGCGCCGCTTCACGGCGCGTCCGATCTCGAACGTGCAGTTAGCCATCGAACTCGTGGCGCAACACGAACGTCGGCGCTCCCTGTGGTGAAACGGTGATCCCGAGGCGCGTGCTGCGGCGGTCTGTTGACCAGGCCCACACCGCGATACCGACAGAAACCACTGCCGCGGTACCCCACAACCTCTTGGTGTTCGTACGGCAATCGTCAGGACCGTGCTCGCAGTAGAGCCAAGTAACCGCCGCAGCGCCAAGCACAAAGGGCCATATAGGTTCATATACATGCTTGGTTTCGGCGGTTGGGCTACCCTCCTGAGCAGATGCTATCCCGGTAGTCATCGCGCAGACCGCAAAACAAATTGGTAACAGCTGTTTCATCTCGATGGCTAACGTATAGTGAACTTCCGAAATGCCGCCTATTATGTCATCCTGAAAACGACCTGCGCGAACTCAACGCACTGCGCGCGCTTGCGCCACCTATCCTGACCACGACCGCCGAAATATCGAAATAGGCTGCAATTGTCGGCCCGGTCGGATTCCCCAGTCGCTCATCTGCCCGAATGCCCGAGCTTCCCGACGTCACGGTTTACGTCGAGCACCTCCGGAAACGCGTCCAGGGCCACGCGCTCGCGCGCGTACGGCTGATGCATCCCTTCGTGCTGCGGAGTGTCGCTCCGCCGCTCGCCGCCGCAGAGGGAAGGAAGGTCGTGGGCGTGCGCCGCCTGGGCAAGCGCATCGTCTTCGAGCTCGAGGGCGCGCTGTTCCTCGTGCTTCATCTGATGGTCGCTGGGCGACTGCGCTGGCTCGAGAAGGACGCGAAACCCCCGGGGCGCATCACGCTCGCCGCTTTCGACTTTCCGGAAGGGACCCTGGCGCTCACCGAGGCGGGAACCAAGCGCCGGGCTTCGCTTCACCTCGTCGAAGGCGAGGCGGCGCTCGCGGCGATGGACCCGGGCGGGATCGACGTCTTTAACGCGGACCTGCGCGAGTTCGCCGCCCGGCTGAAGAAGGAGAACCATACGCTCAAGCGCGCGCTCACCGATCCGCACCTGTTCAGCGGGATCGGCAACGCCTACTCCGACGAGATTCTGCACCGCGCGAAGCTCTCGCCCTTCGCGCAGACCTCTTCGCTCTCCGATGAGGACGTGAAGCGGCTGTTCGACGCCACGCGGTCGACGCTGATCGAGTGGACCGAGCGCCTGCGCAAACAGGCGGGCGGCGATCTGCCGGAAAAGGTCACCGCCTTCCGCGAGGAGATGGCCGTGCATGGCCGCTACCGCAAGCCCTGCCCGGTGTGCGGCTCGCCGGTGCAGCGCATCGTCTACGCCGAGAACGAGACCAACTACTGCGCGCGCTGCCAGACGGGCGGCAAGATCTTCGCCGACCGCGCTCTCTCGCGCCTGCTCAAGGCAAGCTGGCCGCGCTCGATCGACGAGCTCGAGTAGCGGCGCCTACTTCACCACCACAACGCCCTTCATCACCGGGTGCAACCGGCAGATGTAGGGCATCTCGCCTTTCTTCTTCGCGACGAACCGGAAGCTCCTGTTCGGAGCCAGCACGCCCGATTCGACGCGCGCTCCGCTCGCGGTGACGGTGTGGGGCACGAGGTCCCGGTTGGTCCAGATCACCGTGTCGCCGGCGGCCACCTCGAGGCGCTCGGGAACGAACTTCATCCCCTCGATCCGCACCGCGTGCGTCTTTCCCGCGGCCAGGGCGGCCGCGGGAAGGAGCGCCAGGCAGATCGCGACGAGCGCCCCCCGAAGCATCGAGCCTACTTCTTCGCGAGGTCGGCCTGGACCATCTTGGCGTGGTCCAGGTGCGCGGCGATGGCGGGACGGACCTTGACGATGAGGTCCTTCAGCTCGGCGTTCTGCGCGTTCGGGATCAGGACTTTATCGATCGCGTCGAGGACCGCCTGGTGATACGCCACCTCGTGGTCGACGTAGGCCTTGTCGAACGCGGCACCCTTGAGGCCCTTCAGGTTCTTCATGTTGTCTGCCGCCCCGGCCTTCAGGCTCTTGCTGGTATCGCTGTCGGCGGGCTTGAGATGGAGCTTCTTCGCGAGCGCCCCGGCCTGCTTGTTCACCGCGGTATGGTCGGTGATCATCTGCTGCGCGAACTTCGCGACTTCCTTGTTCTTGGTGCGGGACTTGGCGAGCTTGCCCGCTTGGACGTCGATCGAGTTGGCCGTGACCACGATCCCGGCGATCTGCGGGTCGGTCGGTCCGCCCTGCGCGAAGGCGCAAAGGCCGTAGAGGGAGGCGGCAAGGGCTAGGGCGATTTTCGAGGTATTCATGGGTTCTCCAGTTGAGGTGACAGAGGTGTGCCGTCTAGGCCGCGGAGGTCTTTCCGCCTCCCGCGAGCCTAGCGATGACGTTGGCGATGATGCGGTCGCAGCGCGCGCCGGCGAAGGAAAAGGCGTCTCCGTGGGCGAGGTCGATCTCGCGCGAGAGCGATTCGCGGAGCATCCCCTTCGCCCGGAAGAAGCGGGTGCGCACGGTGGCCTCGGGAATGCCGAGGACGGCGGCGGCTTCCTCGACGGACATCTCCTCGACCGCGCGCAGCACGAACACCGTGCGGAAGGCGTCGGGCAGCTCGTCGATTTTCGTCTCGAGCAGCCGGCGCGTTTCTGAGCGCAGCGCGGCGCGCTCGGGGAGCTCGGGGGGTGAGTCGTTCATGCTGTCCTCCGAAGAGTGTTGGTCGTGCAGCTCGTCGCCCTCCAGCCGGATGACCTCCGCTCGCCGGGCATGCTTGTGCAGCCGCGTGATCGACTCGTTGACGACGATGCGCACCAGCCAGGTCGAAACCTTGGCGTCGCCACGAAAATCCCCCATCGCCCGGTACGCCTGCAGATAGGCTTCCTGGACCGCGTCCTCGGCCTCGGTCTCGTTCTTGAGGATGCTGCGCGCAGCGCGGTACAGCATCTGGTTGTGACGCTTCATCAATACCCTGAAGGCTTCGTGGTCATGCGCCGCGACGCGCTTCACCAGCTCGCTGTCGGGCGTCTTGTCGTCTGCGGCTCGAATCGTCTGAAGGTTCATGTCGGCCTCGTGTTTGTGCCGGTTTGGCGCATTAGACGACAGACCCCGGCATCGCGTTCCCGCTGCCGGGGCCCCCGCAACCTCTACAGAGACTTCAGATACTGGACCAGATCGGCCATCTGCGGCGCGGTCAGTCCGAGGACTAGCTTCGTGTTGTAGGTGCTCACCACGTCGTCCAGCGTGGCGGCCGATCCATTGTGGAAATAGGGAGCATGCTGCCACACGCCCTTCAGCGGCGAGGTCCGGTATTCCCGGGTCGCGCTGCGCGATGCATAGCTGGGCGTTTCCGGTTCTGCCATCGAATCCCTCGGTAGATGCAAATGCGTGTTGGCATCGGTGAAATCCGGGCCGCTGTGGCAGGTTGCGCATCCCGCAACGCCCGCGAAGAGCGCCTGCCCGCGCGCGGCCGCCGCGGGATCGAAGCTCCCGGCGGGCGGCGTCGGCAAGGCAAGCGAGAGCTGGTAGGCCTGAAGCCCCGCCAGCTTCGAGCTCACCAGGTCGTCGGCGCCGTTGGTGACGTTCACGCCGGTGCGCTGGTCGGAAAACGAGCCGTGCCCGCCCATCTGGGTCACTGCGACATAGCGGTTCCAGTACTCGATGTCGGCGCCGTCGCCCGTTTAGGTGATGCTGTCGATGCCGGCGAGGCCGTAGGCCGGCGGGATCACCGTCGGACCGTTCAGCCCGTCGAAGTTGAAGCGCGGATCGTACTTTCCGGGGCCCCACGAATTGAAGACGGCCTTGGTCGGCGCGTCGACCGCGGGCGACAGGGCGACAATGGCGCCGACGTTCAGATCGCGGTTGGGCCATCCGTCCAGCCGCTTGCCGATGCCGTGCGCAAACGAGTCGTCGACGGTCGAATGGCACAGCGCGCAGGTGAAGCCGACGCGCGTCAGCGCGTCCACACCGTTGACGTTCTCGATCGTGCCCTTCACGCCGACGACGGCGTCGAGCTTGATCAGGGCGATCGTGGTGGCCGGGTCCGTCAGGCTGATGGTGTGGTTCTGTATACCTTGCACCACTGCGGGCGGCAGCGCGTCCGAATCGACCTTCAGCCCGACCGTCAGCGCGGTAGTCGGGTCGACCGCGCTGACGACCTGCTCCATGTGCAGGACGTCGGTCCACTTCGTTTCGTCTCCGAAAGTATCGAAGCGGAACGTTTGCCGGCCCTGCGCGACCAGTGCGGCATTGTCCGCGGCGGTCGAATCCATGGATGAATTTCCGCCGCAGCCGGCCAGCAGCGCGGCCGCGCCTGCAAGCAAAACCCCCATGCACGAGATGGACTTATGTTTCATCGCGACTCCTTTTCCGATTTGTCTGCTCCCCGAGTGCGCGATTGGATGAACGCCGCGACGCGCGCGTTCCCGCAGATCGACCCTGCTCGCGGGAGGGAATACTTCCCGTGAACTCCGTAGAATGAAGTCCGCGCAACCGGGAACGCGGCGGCTCGCACCCGCGTCGAATCGCTGCAGAAAATTGGCTCGCAACGTCACATGAACCCCGTGCTCCGCTGGATGGGCGGACGTCTCGCCCGCTACCTGTCGACGCCGATCCGCGGCGCCCAGGCCGCGACCGCGTCGCTCGAGCAGCTCGCAGCGGCGCTCAAGCCGGGTGACGTGCTGCTCGTCGAGGGCAACACGCGCGTCAGCACCGCCATCAAGTACCTCACCCAGTCGACCTGGTCGCACGCGACGTTCTACGTCGGCGATGCGCTCGGCGCGTCGGCGCCGGGCGAAGCCCCCAGGGTTCTGATCGAGGCCGACATGTTGCACGGGATACGCGCCGTGCCGCTCTCGGATGTTTCCGGCCTAAATTCCCGCATCTGCCGGCCGGTCGGACTGTCGAAGGAAGATTTGCAGAAGGTGATCCAGTTCGCCGTCTCGCACATCGGCGGGCAATACGACCTGAAGAACGTGTTCGATCTCGCCCGTTATCTGATCCCGACGCCGCCTGTGCCGACGCGCTGGAGACGCCGCCTGATCGCCTTCGGCAGCGGCGACCCGACCCGCGCGATCTGCTCGACGCTGATCGCCGAGGCCTTCCAGTCGGTGCACTACCCGATCCTGCCCGAGGTCACCTTCGTGCACGACGGCACGCCCGGGTGCAACGATTGCTATCACGAAGTCATGCACATTCGGCACTACAGCCTGTTCACGCCGCGCGATTTCGACATCTCGCCCTACTTCGAAGTGGTGAAGCCCACCATCGCGAGCGACTTCGACTACCACAAGATTGCCTGGGCCCAGGAAAGCCCGGCCATATAGCGAGGAACGCAAGATGCCCAAATTCGACACAACGCTCGCGTCC
>DASSQD010000152.1:0-2363 GCA_035702665.1 Burkholderiales bacterium | reverse complement strand
CTCGTGCCTCTCGGTGCCGATGATGTGCAGGCCGCCCGCGGCAATCACCTCGTTGTGCAGGTCCTGCCACTCTCGGCGCAGCTTGCTGATGCCGCTCTCTTTCTCCGCGTCGCCGAGATCCTCCTTCTCGCGCAAGAGGTCTACCTGCTTCTCGACATTGCCGCCCAGCACGATGTCCGTTCCGCGGCCCGCCATATTGGTCGCGATGGTGATCACCTTGGGACGTCCCGCCTGCGCGACGATCTCCGCCTCGCGCGCGTGCTGCTTTGCGTTCAGGACCTGGTGCGGCAGCTTCTCCTTCTGCAGCATGCCCGAGATCAACTCGGAGTTCTCGATCGAAGTCGTGCCGACGAGAACGGGTTGACCCCGCGCATAGCAGTCCTCGATGTCGTCGATGATCGCCTTGTACTTCTCCATCGCAGTGCGGAAAACCTGGTCGTTGCGGTCCTCGCGGACCATCGGCATGTGGGTCGGGATGACCACGACTTCGAGACCGTAGATCTCCTGGAACTCGTAGGCCTCGGTGTCTGCCGTGCCGGTCATGCCCGCGAGCTTGCGATACATGCGGAAGTAGTTCTGGAAGGTGATCGAGGCGAGAGTCTGGTTCTCGCTCTGGATCGACACGTTCTCTTTCGCCTCGATCGCCTGGTGCAGGCCGTCAGACCACCGTCTGCCGGGCATGAGGCGGCCCGTGAACTCGTCGACGATGACGACGTCGCCATCCTGCACGACGTAGTGCCGGTCGCGGAAGAAGAGGTTGTGCGCCCGCAGCGCCGCGTTCAGATGATGCATCAGGTTGACGTACGCCGGCTCGTACAGGCTGCGGCCCTCGGGCAGCAGCTCCGCGCGCGCGAGCAGCTTCTCGGCGTGCTCGTGCCCTTCCTCCGAGAGGAGCACGGTGTGATTCTTCTCATCGACGTGGAAGTCGCCCGGGGCGCCGTCTTTTTCCTGGCGCTTCAGCAGCGGCGCCACCTGGTTGATGCGGTGGTAGATCTCGGTGCGGTCCTCGGCTTGGCCGGAGATAATGAGCGGCGTACGCGCCTCGTCGATGAGGATCGAATCCACCTCGTCGACGATCGCGTAGTTCAGGCCGCGCTGGAAGCGGTCGCCCACCTGCATCGCCATGTTGTCGCGCAGGTAGTCGAAACCGAACTCGTTGTTGGTGCCGTAGGTGATGTCCGCGGCATACGCCGTCTGCTTCTCGTCGTGCGGCATCTGCGTCAGGATCACGCCGACCGAGAGTCCCAGGAACCTGTAGACCTTTCCCATCCACTCGGCGTCGCGACGGGCCAAATAGTCGTTCACGGTCACGATGTGCACGCCGCGCTCGGAAAGGGCGTTCAGGTAGGCCGGCAGCGTTGCGACGAGCGTCTTGCCCTCGCCAGTGCGCATTTCCGAGATCTTTCCGTCGTGCAGCACCATGCCGCCGATCAGCTGCACGTCGAAGTGCCGCATGCCCAGCACGCGCTTCGCCGCCTCGCGCACGACCGCGAAGGCCTCGGGGAGCAGCTCCGCAAGAGCTGCCTTCTCCGCTGCATCGCGCTCCTCGGGTGCAACGCCTTCGATGCGCTTGGCGAAGCGCTGCCTGAGCTCCGGGGTCTTCGCCGACAGCGCTTGATCGCCGAGCGTTGCCATTGCCGGCTCGAGCGCGTTGATCGCTTTGACCGTCTTGGCGTATTGCTTGAGCAGCCGATCGTTGCGGCTGCCGAAGATCCACTTCAGCCAGCGGGAAATCATCGAGAAGAGACGGTCAGGACGTGCAAAAGTTCGCAGTCTACCATGGGGATGAAGCTAGCCCGGCCGGAGCCGGGAACCTGCAGTAAGGGGCTAGCGCGAGGACGCCTGGAGGAAACGCGCAGGGTTCTGGGCGACGCCCCGGTAACGCACCTCGAAATGCACGTGCGGGCCCGTGGCCCGCCCGGTGGCCCCGGATTCGGCGATCTTAGCTCCGCGCTGGACGACCTCGCCTTCCTTGACGAGAAGCCTGGAATTGTGCGCGTAGCGGGTGGTGAAGTCGTTGCCGTGGTCGATCTCGACCATGTACCCATACTGGGGATGCATCCCCGCGAATTTCACGACGCCACCGGCGGCGGCGTAGACCGGGGTACCCACATCGACCACGAAGTCGACGCCCTCGTGCATGGCGAGCATGCCGTTGAACGGATCGATGCGCCAGCCGAAGCTGGAGGCACTCCAGCTGCCGTCGACAGGGGGTATGGTCGGCATCAGCTTCTTCTTGACCTTGGCGTCGAACAGCTGGGACTCGAGGATACCCAGCGAGTCGGTCCGATTCTCCATTTGCCGGGACAGCTGGTCGAGTTGCCGGTTGAACTCGGCCATCGACAAGTCCTTGGCGGGGATGC
>DASSQD010000151.1:0-2304 GCA_035702665.1 Burkholderiales bacterium | reverse complement strand
ATGATCGGGTTGCGATTGTTGCGATGCGTCGCCTGTCGTTTTCGAAGACCATCCACGCGTTGCAAGCCAGGTCGAGGATGTCCTGGTGGCTGTCGAAGACGGTCATGGCGAGCTTGTTGGTGCGCAGGTATTCCCAGACGTTTTCCATCGGGTTGAGTCTGGCGCATGGGGCGGCAGGGGACGAGGGTGATGTTGGGAGGAACCTTGAGGGCCTCGGCGATGTGATAGCCGGCGCCGTCAAGCACGAGGGCGGCGTGAGCGCCGGGCGCGACGTTTGCGGGCGATCTCGGCCAGATGCAGCGACATGACTTCCGCGTTGGCGGTCGGCATGACGAGGGCGGCGGGGCGCCGTTCGGGGCGGACTTGCGCCGAAGAGATAGGCCCATTCATAGCGTGGTCGCGGCGGGGCTCGGGGGTGCGTTCCCCGCTTCGCCCAAACCCGGGTCAATGCGCCTTGCTGACCGATGCGCGCTTCATCCTTACATGAGACTTCTCCTGTCAAGACATGATCGAGCGCTCCCTCCGATGGTCACTCAACGGATCTCGAGGCGGACTGTTGTGGATTGGGGATCGTCGTATCCGCAGCGAGCGCTGCGTAACCTTACATACGGTCCGATCGCTGGGCGTGGAACCCTTGATCGCAACCACAATGCCTCATGCACGAGGCTTCGATCCCGGCTGACGCGACCCACCTGAAACGCGGGGCAGATGCTCCCAATGACGAAGACGGTCGCGACCTCCGACTATCCGCCGCTGATCGATCGGCGACGGAATTCTATGCGGCGATGATCGCCCCCTCCGGTGCGAGGCCCAGCGTGACAAAGCGCCAGATTGCGATCAAGAGCTTGCGCGCCAAGGCGACGATTGTGATGCGGCGGATTCGACCCTGAAGCGAGCCAACACGGTCCCGGAACCATGCCGCATGGCTGCTCTCTGGTTGGTAGCGAAGCCAAAGCCAGGCGAGTTGGACGAGCGTTTTGCGGGCTCGGCTGTTGCCGGCGCGATTGATGCGCCGATCGCGATCCATGCCGCCGCTCTGAAAAGGCGTTGGCGCAAGACCCAGATAGCTGGCGATCTGACGACGGTTGTCGAAGGTCCGGTAGAACACCTCCCTCGTCAGGACGGAGGCGAAGTTCACGCCGATTCCGCGGATCGTGCAAAGCGCTTTGACCGTTCGGCTTGCGGAGTCGTGTTGCTCTTCCAGAGCCTGCTCGCGAACCGCGTCGAGTTCGCGGATCATGTCTAGGGTCAGCGACAGCCGCCGGCGCAAGCGGTTCAACTCTGCGACGAGATGGGTCGGCAGCGGGCGGCCGTCGCCCGTTCTAAGAGCCCTCATGTCGGCGTCCCAGGAACGGAGAGACGGCCTCTCCCGAACGCCCTGGGTGGCGAGTAACGCGGCGATGCGATTTTCGATTCGCACGCGCTCCTGCACCAGGAATTCCCGCTCCCGATGCGGCCGCTTCGCGTCTTCCTCTTCCACGGACGGCACGACCACGGTCCGGCAAGCACCGGGATCGCCGGCAAACTTTGCGGCCAAGACGCGAAGGAGCCCGACAGCGTCCAGCCGGTCGGTTTTAGCGCGGCGGGCGCCTCGAGTGACCAAGATGCTGGTCGGCTCGACAACGTGGTTGATCACGCCGTGCGCGGTCAAAAGTCGATGCAACCAGAATCCATCCCGCCCAGCCTCAAAGCAGCTGACTACGAGCGCCGATGCGTCATCTGGATCCGGCTGACGGCGCAAGCCGGCGATGAAAGCGAGCAATCCTTCGCCGTCACCCGCCTCCAGCCGATGAAGCTTGGCTTTGTCGTTCTCTGGCAGGCGATACGCGATGACCCATGAGGAAGAGCTCAGTTCGAGAGCGAGATAGATGATCTGATGGCAACCATTCGACGACATGCAAGTGCTCCGGTTCCAGATGTGGGGGCTTTCCCAGTCTGGCAGAGGCCCCGGCTGCATAGCATCTGAAACCAGATTTCGAGCGGCTTGTCCTTGGCTTCGTCGGGAAAGCCGGGCCGCAACGAGGTCAGCGAAGCCTCCTGGGCTTCTTCATCGGCCTCCGGGTGGCGCGGGCGAACCGAAAGACGGCGGTCGCCGAGCTCAGCCAAAATCCGGCCGACCGAGCGCTCGTGCAAGTCGACCCCGAAGCGACGCCTCAATTCGTCGCGCAGATCGACGCGACGCCAACGAACCACGCCATGCACGGTCCGATCCGGGTCGGCCTCGACAAGCCTCGCAAGCTCCATCTTCTGTTCCGCCGTCAGCTTCGGCTTGGCGCCGGGGGCCGTGCGGTCGCAAGCCCGCAA
>DASSQD010000150.1:0-2232 GCA_035702665.1 Burkholderiales bacterium | reverse complement strand
ATCAGATCCCGCGTGAACACGCCACCCTCGAGCAGGAATGCGTGGTCGGCCTCGAGCGCCGCCAGCGACTCGGGCAAGCTGCCCGGCGTGTTCTTGACGTGCTTGCGCTCCGCCGGCTCGAGCTCGTAGAGGTCGACGTCCATCGGCTTCGGCGGCTCGATCTTGTTGCGCAGCCCATCCAACCCCGCCATCAGGAGCGCGGCGAAGGTGAGGTAAGGGTTCGCCGACGGGTCCGGCGCCCGGAACTCGATCCGCTTCGACTTCGCGGACTTCGAGTACATCGGAATGCGGCAGATCGCCGAGCGGTTGCGCTGCGAGTAAATGAGGTTGATCGGCGCCTCGTAGCCCGGCACCAGCCGCCGGTAGCTGTTGGTCGTCGGCGCGGCGAAGGCGAGCAGCGCCGCGGCGTGCTTGATGAGCCCGCCGATGTACCAGCGCGCCGGATCGGACAGCAGCGCGTAGCCCTTCGGGTCGTAGAAGAGGTTCGTCTTGTCGTTCCACAGGCTCATGTGCACGTGCATCCCGGAGCCGTTATCGCCGAACATCGGCTTCGGCATGAACGTCGCCGTATACCCGTACTGCGCGCACACGTTCTTCACGATGTACTTGTACATCATCACCTGGTCGGCCATGCGCGTCAGCGTCGTGAAACGCATGTCGATTTCGGTCTGGCCCGCGGTGCCTACCTCGTGGTGATGCACCTCGACGTCGATCCCGGCGGAGATCAGCGCCAGCATGATCCGCGAGCGCAGGTCCTGCAGTTTGTCCACCGGCGGCACGGGGAAGTACCCCTCTTTGTGCCGCGGGCGGTGTCCCAGATTGGGGGTGCCGTTCGCCCCCGAATTCCAAATGCCCTCGACAGAGTCGAGGTGGTAGTAACCCTCGTGCGCGTTCTGATCGAACCGAGCCGAGTTGAAGATGTAGAACTCGGCTTCCGGCCCGAAGTACGCAGTGGTCGCGATCGCGCTCTTGACCACGTATTGCTCCGCTTTCTGCGCGACGTAGCGCGGGTCACGGGTGTAGCGCTCACCGCTGATGGGATCGCCGATGTCGCAGGTGAGGGACAACGTCGGAACCTGCAGGCACGGATCGACGAAGGCGCTCGTCGGATCGGGGAAGAGCAGCATGTCGCTCTCGTTGATCGCCTGAAAGCCGCGGATCGACGACCCGTCGAACCCCAGCCCTTCGCTGAAGACGTCCTCGCTCAGCTCCTTTAACGGCAGCGAGAAATGCTGCCACGTGCCCGGAAGATCGCAGAACTTCACGTCCACCACCTGCACGCCGGCCTCGCGGGCGCGGCGGATCACTTCGGCAGGCGACGGTTTGCTTCCGCCCTTCGCCTCGCTTCTGGTCGGCTCCAACGTCGCGGTCATGTGCTCGGTCCTCTCCCCTTAGTCGGTCGGCGTGAACGGGTGGTCAAAACGACGAAAGCCCGCCTCCGGGCTCGGTGCGACGGGCTTTCTTAAACGCGATCGCCATTGGTTCTGGCATGGCGCAAGGTAGCCGGCACCTCGAAAGGCGTCAAGCAAATCCTGCGCCAATTGCAGAAAAGACCTGGTTTGTGCTTGAGCGGATGTTGAAAAGCGCTGGACTGAAGTTGAAAACGTGCAACATTTGCACAATTGGAGCCACAGTCAGACTATCCGGGAATCGCCTCCACGAATTGCACCAACTCGACCGCCGAAAATTCACCGAATCGTTCGAGGATGTCCTTCTCCTGCCGCTCGAGAAACACCCATCCCGTCGTCTTGTGCTGCCCGTCCCCCACGAAATGCATGCGGCCGCGCACCGCCTCCAGCTCGGCGTCCGGCTGGAACTCGAGGTATACGTTCCAGCGGCTCTGCCCGCGCTTCAACTCGCCCATGTGGCGAGTGCGGTCCTGTCCGGGAAACGCCTCAGGCATGTCTGATACGCTACGCTGTACACGGGTATCCTGCCAGCCAGTTAGATTGCCCGCACGATGACATGTAATGCCTGTGGTGCGACGCTCTCCGAGGGTGCGCGGTACTGCCATAAGTGCGGGGCCAGCACCTCGGCCCCTGCGACCGGGTGGCGCGTCGGTTTGCCGTGGGGCATCGCGGGCCTGGCGGCGGGCGCGCTGATCGGCGTGCTGGCGATGCGCGGCAGTGGCGGAGCAGCGGCATCCCCCGCGGCGGACACGCCGGCCGCGCCGTTCGCCGGCGGTGGGAACAGCGGCGGGATTGCCGCTCCCGACATCAGCCAGATGTCACC
>DASSQD010000149.1:0-7084 GCA_035702665.1 Burkholderiales bacterium | reverse complement strand
CGAGCGCGTTGCCTTCCAGGGACTGCCGGCGCGGATTTGCTGGCTGGGTCAGGGGGAGCGGGCGCGTTTCGGGGTGGCGCTGAACGATCTCGTCGCCTCGGGAGAGTTGTCGGCGCCGATCGTGATCGGCCGCGATCACCTCGACACGGGTAGTGTCGCGTCGCCGTTCCGCGAGACCGAAGCGATGCGCGACGGGTCGGACGCGATCGCCGATTGGGCGATCCTCAACGCGCTGGTGAACACCGCGTCCGGCGCGTCCTGGGTGTCCTTCCATCACGGCGGCGGGGTCGGTATCGGCAACTCGCTGCACGCCGGGCAGGTGATCGTCGCGGACGGGACGCCCGCCGCCCGGCGTCGGCTCGAGCGGGTGCTGACGAACGATCCCGGCATCGGCGTGGTACGGCACGCCGACGCCGGTTACCCCGAAGCGTTGGCCACCGCGCGCCGCGCCGGGCTGCGCCTGCCGATGTTGGAGGCGGGCGACTGAGTCTGCTCCTCATCGGCGCGCGGGCGGTGGTGACCTGCCGCGGGCCGGCGCGCGCGCGGCGCGGCGCCGAGCTGTCGCAGCTCGAAGTGCTGCCGGATGCCGCAGTCCTGATCGAGGGCAGTCGCATCGCCTGGGTCGGCCCGCGCAAGGACGCCCGCGCGGCCCAATCCGCAATCCGCAAACCGCAATCCACCGTCGACGAGGTAGAGGTCCGCGGCGTACTCTTTCCAGGCTTCGTGGATTGCCACACCCACGCCGTGTTCGGTGCGCCGCGACTCGATGATCACGAGCGCCGCGCCCTCGGGGCGACGTATCAGCAGATCGCCGCGGCGGGCGGGGGCATTCTGCAATCGGTGCGCGATGTGCGCGCGCGCAGTGAAGCCGAGCTGGAGGCCGTGACGCGGTCGCGGCTCCTTGCCCTGCGGGCGCACGGCAGCACCACGATCGAAGTCAAATCGGGATACGGACTCGAGCTGGAAACCGAGCTGAAGCAGCTGCGGGTGATTCAGCGGGTGGGCGAGTCGGAGCGGTTGCAGCTCTTGCCGACGTTCCTCGGCGCGCACGAAGTGCCGGCGGAGTACCGGTCGCGCCGGGCGGAGTATGTGCGGCTGGTGGTCGACGAGATGCTGCCCGCGGTGGTGCGCGCGCAGCTGGCGCGCTGCTGCGACGTGTTCTGTGAGCCCGGTGTGTTCGACCCGGCGGAAACACGGGCCATCCTGAGCGCCGCACGACAGGCGGGGCTGGCGCTCAAGCTTCACGCCGACGAGCTCGAGGGGTCGGAGGGAGCCGTGCTGGCCGCGGAGCTCGGCGCGCTCTCGGCGGACCACCTCGCCGGTATCTCGGATGCCGGGATCCGCGCGCTCGGCTCGAGCGACACCGTCGCCGTCCTGCTCCCGGCGACCATGAGCTTTCTCGGCCGTCAACGACAAGCCCCGGCACGGCGTCTGATCGAAGCGAACGCTGCGGTTGCCCTTGCCACCGACTTCAACCCCGGATCCTCTCCAACGCCGGGTCTGCCGCTCGTCATGAGCCTCGCCGTCTCGCAGCTCGGCATGCGGCATGCAGAGGCGGTGGTGGCGTCGACGGTCAACGCCGCCGCCGCACTCGGATTGGCGGGCGACCGTGGCCAGATCGCCCCTGGGTTCGCCGCGGATCTTGTGGCCTGTGACGTCTGGGACTGGCGGGAAGTGGCGTATTGGGCAGGGGCAAATCTCGTAACCGCCGTCTGGACAGCGGGTTCCGCTTGTCCGCTCTCGCCACCCCCGATATCTTTGGGCATCCATGTCGAAGCTTGAGAAGCTCAAGGAGCGGGCGCGGGCCCTCGAAGCCAAGGATACGAAAGCCGCGATCGACTCGTGGCTCGAAGTGCTCGACGCCCAGGAAGACGAATCGGATCCCAATCCCGATCTCGCCATCTTCAACCGAATCGGCGACCTCTATCTCAAGTTGAAAGACCCGGGGCAAGCGGCCGATTATTACGACCGCGCCGTCGACCGCTATGCAGAGCTTGGCTTTCACAACAATGCCATCGCGATGTGTAACAAGGTGTTGCGGAATGCACCGGGGCGTCCCACCACCTATCTGAAACTCGCCAAGCTCTACGCCGCGAAAGGGTTCACCGGAGAAGCACGACAGAACTTCATCGAGTACGCGGAACGGATGCAGAAGGCCGGCAATATCCAACAGGCGTTTCAGGCCCTGAAGGAATTCGTCGACCTGTCTCCGGAAGGAGAACAACTGCGGCAGATGCTCGAAGAGCACCTGCGCGCGTACGGTGGACCGGAGCTGCAGGCGAAGATGGCGGCGGCGCCCGCGCCGAAGTCGGCGGTTGCCGCACCGAAGGTCGCCAAGCGCAAGACCACGAGCCTCGTCTTCCTCGATCTCGACGAGCCGGCGAAGGCGAAAACGCCGATGCCGGGGCGCCCCAGCGGCGGCCCCGTGCGACCCACGATGGCCCCTCCGGTGAGCGCTCCTCCGCTGGCGAAAGCGCCGCCCGCGCCTCCAGCCGCCCGACGGCCGGCAGCCGGGGCGATCGAAACGACGAGTCTCGGGGACGACGTCGTCAGCGAGCCCGTGGACCATCTCGACGGCTTGCAGATCACCAATAGCGATTTCGACCAGGTCCGGGAATCGGTGCGCGGCGTCGAATCGATCCGCCAGGAGAATCTCGTCGGCGATGCCGAGCGAGTCGACGGGCTCGAGCCGACTGCGCCGGCCGCCGAGGAGCAGGAGGCGCCCGAGCCGATCGATCTGCCGCTCGTCGAAGCGTTCGAGGTCGACGTGCCCGACAGCGAGCTCGACGAGGAGCCTTCGCTGCCCGTCCAGGAGCTCGTTGTGCCGCCACCGGTCGAGCCGTCGAAGCGCAAGACCGTGGTCGAGATTCCGCCGCTGGAGCTCGAGCCCAATTTCGAAGTCGACGGCCTGGAGACCGCGACGACCGCGCGTCACCATGAGGTCGACGACGAGCCATTGGCGATCGACGACGCGATCGAGGTCGTGAAGGAAGCGGACCAGGGAGAAGCGCTCGTCTTCAGCGGTCTTGCCGAAGAAGCGTTGGATACGCCGTCAATCGACGAGCTCGAAGCGCGCGTGGCCGATGAACCCGACGACGCGGAAGCGCATCAGGCGCTGGGCGAAGCGCTGATCGAGGCGGGTCAGCGGGATCGCGGCATCGAGGAGCTGGAGCTCGCAACCGCCGGGTTCGAGAACGCGGGGAATCTGCCCCACGCGCAAGGCCTGGTAGACGAGATCCTGCGGCTCGATCCCAACAGCGTGCGGCATCGGCAGAAGCAGGTCGAATTCGCCTTCAAGACCGGCGACAAGGCGAAGCTGATCGAGGCCTACCTGGAGCTGGCCGATACGTTGCTGCGGACCGATCTCGCCGACAAGGCACGGGCGGTGTACGAGCGCGTGGTCGAGCACGACCCGAAGAACGAGCGTGCCCGGGCGGCCTTGTCGATGCTCGCCCCTGCACCCGAGCCCCCGAAGAAGGAGGGGCGGGTGGCGCCGAAGGACGCGAAAATGCGCGTGCGCGACGAAACCAGCGAAGTCGGAGACTTCGTCGATCTCGGGGCGATGATTCTCGACGAAGACGCGCCGCGCGACACGCGAATGAAGGTGGAGGACGAAGAGCCGACGGGCGACGAAGAGCAGGACTTCCGCGAGATGCTGACGCGTTTTCGCCAGGGCATCGACGAAAACATCGAAGACACCGACTTCCAGTCGCACTACGACCTGGGGGTGGCCTTCAAGGAGATGGGGCTGCTCGACGAAGCGATCTCCGAATTCCAGAAGGCGCTCCGCGCCCCCGAAGGCAAGCTGCGTACCTCGGAGGCCCTCGGGGTGTGCTTTTTCGAGAAGGGCGCTTCGGTGGTAGCGGAGTCGATCCTGCGGCGTGCACTCGAGCTGCCCTCGACCGGTGACCAGGAGCGGCTCGGCATCCTGTACTGGTTGGCACGCGCCATCGAAGAGCAGGGAAAGGGCGTCGAGGCGCGCGAGCTGTACGGCCGCGTGTTCGCCGTCGACATCCGTTTCATGGACGTAGGCGCGAGAGTCAAAGCGCTCGCGAAAGCGCACTGACGTGAGCGAACAGGCGATTCGCGTCTCGCTGGGCGACATCCAGCGCCCGGTGGCAGCGGAGCTCGACCAGGTCGCGGCCGAGCTGCGTCGGATCATTGCGGCTGATTTTCCCATTATCGCCGACGCCAACGATCATCTGCTGCGGATGAAGGGCAAGCTGTTCCGCCCGATGCTGCTGCTGCTCAGCCGCCAGGCGGTGCGCGGCACCGACCCGCGCGCCGTGACCTTGGCGGCGGTCGTCGAGCTGATCCATCTGGCCACTCTCGTCCACGACGACTCGGTCGATCACTCCGCGCTGCGGCGTGGGATGCCGACCCTCAATGCACTGTTTTCCCATCAAGTCGCGGTCATCATGGGCGACTATCTCTATTCTCGCGCCATCATCGAGCTGGTGCAGCTCGGTGATCTGGAACCGTTGCGCGTGTTTGCCCGCGTCACCAACGAGATGACGATCGGAGAAATGCGGCAGCTCGAGGCGCACGACAAGCTCGCCTACAGCGAGTCGCAGTACGACATGTTGATCCGTGCCAAGACCGCGTCGCTCCTGTCCGGGGCCTGCGAGGTCGGCGCGCTCTCGGCGCCCGCGCCGGTGCGGGAAGCGTTGTCGCGCTTCGGGATGTTGCTCGGTATGGCGTTTCAGATCACCGATGACCTGCTCGATTACACACAACCCGAGGCGGTGACCGGCAAGCCCTCGGGTCTCGATCTCAAGGAGCACAAGATCACGCTGCCGTTGATCTCCGTGCTGCCGCGGCTCTCGGCGCAGGAACGAGCGGTCGTGGCGCGTCTCATGGCGACCGATGATCCCCCCGACGCGCAGGTTGCGGAAGTGATCCGCCTCGTCGAAACGGGTGGCGGGTTCGAGGTGGCGCGGCGCCGGGCGCTCGACCTCGCCCAGCAGGCAGAGGCCCAATTGGCCGCCCTGCCGGCGTCCACGGCACGCGAGGCGCTGCGGGATAGTATCGCCTACGCGGTCGAGCGGCGGAGCTGAGCGTGGCGCGCGGACCGCGGCGGCCGCTATTTTACTTCGGGGTCCTCGCCACAGGGTTCGTGCTGGGGGGCTTCTTGCAGGCGCTGTTGCGACGCTTCCTGCCCCAGGGCGCGGCGAAGGAGTTTTTCACAACCGCCGTCACGCCCACGTTCGGGCCGATTCATCTGGACTTGCTCGTGGTCTCGATCACGCTCGGGCCCATCGGCCTCGAGGTGTCGCTGCTGTCGGTGCTGGGCGTCGTCATCGCGTATCTCATCGCCCGGTCGCTTTTCTAGAGGAGTGGCTTATGGATCTGTCGATCACGCACATCATGATCCTGCTGGTCATCGCCCTGCTCGTGTTCGGCGCCCGGCGGATTCCCGAAATCGGATCGTCGCTGGGGCAGGGCATCCGGGAATTCAAGAAGAGTTTGCGGGAGGTGGGATCGGATCAGCCGCAGCCACCTGTGCCGCCGTCGAACAGCGCCTCGAACCTGCCGCCCACGAGCGGCGGCGAGCCGAAGCGCCTGAACGAGTAGCCGACCCCGCCGGCTAACTGCCGGCGGCGGTGTTCTGCGGTCGGAAGAGGTCTTTGCGCCGGTCGGTCACCTTGGCGCGCTGGCGCAGCGCCGTGATGTACGCTTCCACGCGCGCCTGGCGCGCCGCCTGCAAGATTCCCTCGCGTTGCGCATCCCGTTGTGCCGCCCACGCCGTCGAATCCGCGGCGTGCCGCTCCACCAGCTGGACTACGAACCCCCGATGCTCGCCGATCAACGCGTCGCTATGCTGACCCACGCCGAGCCGGAAAATGGACCCCACCACGTTGGGCTCGAGCTGCAGGATCGGCGGGGGATGCAGCCGGGTGAAGGGGCCGAGGTGCTGGATCGCGAGGCCTTGAGCCGCGGCGGCGGACGCCAGCGGGCTCGACGCGAGCGCGGTCGCCAACTGCCGGGTGCGGGTCTGCCAGAGCTGGCCCTTCTTCTCCAGCCGCACCTGGTGGTCGACCTGGTCACGCACCTGCTTGAGCGGCGCCACGCCTTCGGGCTGCAGCGAGTCGAGCCGGAAGACGTAATAGGCCACTTCTCCCTGAATTACGGGGCTCGTTTCGCCGACGCGGTGCACGAATGCCCAGACGCTGACGTCGGGGATCACGTACCGGCCCAGCAGCAGCCGATCGCCGTCGACGATGCGCGGCGCCTGGGCCAGCGGCAGATGCAGCCGCTTCGCGGTGCTGTCGAGTAGCCAGGCGCTGTCGCGCTCGGCCACGCTGCGATCGAGGCTGTCGGCCACGGACTCGACGGAGTCGCGGTGTGCCCCGGCCAGGTCGATCGGGACGAGTATGTGCCGCACGTGCAGCGAGTCGCCCTTTTCGGCGTCGATGCGGATGAGGTGATAGCCGAAGCTCGAGCGCACGGGCTTGGAGACCTGCCCCACCGGCAGACCGCGCAGGCCCGCGAGAAACAGTGTGTCGAATTGCGGCTGCTTGCGCTTGATCCACCCCAGATCGCCACCCTGCCGGCCACTTCCGGTATCCGACGATGCGCGCTTGGCGACGTCTTCGAACTTCGCCAGGCCGGCGGCGGCCTCGGTCCGCAAACTCTCGGCCCGGGCGAAGGCGGCGGCGGAGTCGGCGGCGTTCGCCACGCGCGGCAGCGCGATGAAACTGGTCCAGGCGGCACCGGGGCGCTTGAAGTCGTCCCGATGCGCGTTGTAATAGCGCGTCGCTTCGGCGTCCGACACAGGGACCGCCGAATCCGGGATCTGCTCCGGACCGATTGCTGCGAGGTCGACCACGGCGGAATCGTGCTGGTCGCGGTAGATGCGCCACAACTTGGCGTCCGAGACGTAGAGATCCGCGGTGATGTACTGCAGCAGCTTGAGCTGCGGGATCTGGTCGCGATACCGCCCCTCCAGCGCCAGCAGGAACTCGGGGTTCTGGCCGCTCTGCAGGAAGCGACGCCACTTGGTCGGGTCGAATTGTCCGTTGGTCTGGAAATCGGGAACCGACATCACTTCCGGCGGCGGCGATGTCTGCGCCGCGTCGCGAAT
>DASSQD010000148.1:0-2174 GCA_035702665.1 Burkholderiales bacterium | reverse complement strand
GTGCTTGTCCACCAGCTCGCGCGCCGTCGACTCGAGCGGCGCCTGGCGGCGGCCGCAGATGTAGACCTCGGCGCCGAGCTCCAGGAACTTCGCCGCCATCTCGCGGCCGAGGCCCGTGCCTCCGCCCGTCACCAGGATGCGCTTGCCCTTGAGGAGGTCCCTCTTGAACACTAGACGGTGAGAACGATCTTGCCGATGTGCGCGCTCGACTCCATGAGCGCGTGCGCCTTGGACGCCTCGGCCAGCGGGAAGGTCTGGTGGATGACCGCCTTGATCTTCCCCGCCTCGATCAGCGGCCATACCTTCTCGCGCAGGTTCCTGGCGATCGCGCCCTTGAACTCGATCGGGCGCGGGCGCAGCGCCGAGCCGGTCACGGTGAGGCGGCGGCGCAGGATGTCGTTGAGGAAGACCGTCGCCTTGGCCCCGCCGAGGAAGGCGATGATGACGATGCGGCCGTCGTCGGCGACGCACTTCAGCTCGCGGTCGAGGTAGTCGCCCCCGACCATGTCGAGGATCACGTTCACGCCCTTGCCGCCGGTCGCTTCCTTCACCGCCGCGGCGAAATCCTCGGTCTTGTAGTTGATCGCGCGATCGGCGCCGAGCTTCACGCAGGCGGCGCACTTCTCCGCGCTGCCGGCCGTCGCGTACACCGCGTTGCCGAACGCCTTGACCATCTGGATCGCCGTGACGCCGATGCCGGAGGTGCCGCCCTGCACGAGGAACGACTCGCCGGGCGCGAGCCGGCCGCGGTCGAAGACGTTGCTCCACACGGTGAAGAAGGTCTCGGGCAGCGACGCGGCCTCGACCGCGGTCATGCCTTTCGGGATGGGCAGGCACTGCGGCACGGGCGCGGCGCAGTACTCGGCGTACCCGCCGCCGGCGACGAGCGCGGTCGCCGTGTCGCCGATCTTCCAGTCGCGCACGCCGTCGCCCAGCGCGACGATGCTGCCCGCGAGCTCGAGGCCGGGAATGTCGGAGGCGCCGGGCGGCACCGGGTAGTTGCCCGCGCGCTGCATCGTGTCGGGGCGGTTGACGCCCGCCGCGGCGACCTTGATGAGAACCTCGCCCGCCTTCGGCTGCGGAACGGGGCGCGTACCGATCTTCAGCACCTCGGGCCCGCCGGGCCGGGTGATCTCGACCGCGCGCATGGTGTTCGGGATGGTCATTTCCGCCTCTTCGAGTGAAGCGGAATTATCGCATTAGAATGGCGACGCCATGGCGATCGCCGCCCCCGCCAGCGTTGGTACGGCCCTCGATGACGTCGACACGCCGGCGCTGGTCGTCGATCTGGACGCCCTCGAGGGGAACATCGCACGCATGGCGCAGGCGATGGAGAGAAGCCCGGTTCGCCTGCGCCCGCACGCGAAGAGCCACAAGTGCGCCGAGATCGCGCGCCGGCAGATCGCGGCCGGCGCCGTCGGCGTGTGCGCGCAGAAGGTGAGCGAGGCCGAGGCGCTCGTCGCGGGCGGTGTCGCCGACGTTATGGTGACGAACGAGATCGTCGGAGCGCGCAAGGTCGCGCGCCTGGCGCGGCTCGCGCGCGAGGCGCGGGTCGCGGTGCTCGCCGACGACGCGGGCAACGTCGCCGATCTGGAGGCCGCGGCGGGCGCGGAGCGCGTGAGGCTGGAGGTGCTCGTCGAAATCGACGTGGGCGCGCGGCGCTGCGGCGTCGAGCCCAGGGAGCCGGCGCTCGCGCTCGCAAGAGCGATCGCCGGATGCAGGAACCTGCGCTTCGCCGGGCTGCACGCCTACCACGGCGCGGCGCAGCACCTGCGCTCCGCGGCCGAGCGCCGCGCCGCGATCGCCGCGGCCGCTGACAAGGCGCGCATGACGAAGGCTCTGATCGAAGGAGCGGGCATCGCGTGCGGGACCGTGACCGGCGCCGGGACGGGAACCTTCCTGCTGGAAAGCGCGAGCCGGGTGTTCGATGAGATCCAGCCGGGCAGCTACGTCTTCATGGACGCCGACTACGGCCGCAACGCCTGGGAGGAGGGCTGGCCGCGCTTCGAGCAGAGCCTCTTCGTCCTCACCGCCGTCATGAGCACGCCCGCGCCCGGCCGCGCCGTGGTCGACGCCGGCCTCAAGGCCTCGAGCGTCGACTCGGGCATGCCCCTGGTGTACCAACGCGAGGGCGTGGAGTACGCCAAGGCTTCCGACGAGCACGGCGTGCTGAA
>DASSQD010000147.1:0-10220 GCA_035702665.1 Burkholderiales bacterium | reverse complement strand
GGTCGGAACCGGGGCGAGAGTGCGCGGATGGAAATACGCCTCGACGCGCTCGCCCTTCTCGTTCAACGCGTAGACTTCATAGCATCCGCCGTCCTCCTTGATCCGGCGCACCTGCCACCCCTTTTCCTTCAGGCGGGCGGCGAGCTTGTCCTGAGGCTGCCAGCTTTCGCGGGTACCGGAATCGCAGGTCGCGAGGCCGGTCGCGCGCGCGGCCGACAGCGGAAGCAGAGCGCCGGACAAGGCCAGCGCGGCGAAGAAAGAGCAGACTTTCATCGGTAGACTCCCTGTAGAAAATGTTCGGGATGTTAGTCGCGGGCGTCCGGGACCGGCAAGCGTATTTACCTCTTGAAACAAGTCGGCGGGCAGAAAGGAAGCGGAATGAGATCGTTTCTTTGCTGCATCCCGCTTCGAAGTGACGCAGCACCCCTTGGGATCCGGGGGAGGGAGCACTATATTGGGAGGATGGGCTTCTTCGGAGATCCTTGGGTACGCCCGGCTGCCGTGGCGGGAATGTTCTATCCCGCGGATCCGGGCGAGCTTTCCGAGGAAATAGGGACCTACCTCGACCGCGCCGGGGAGCCTGTTCATGCGCCTGGATTTCCCAAGGCGCTGATCGTCCCTCACGCCGGCTACATCTACTCCGGGCCTGTCGCGGCGAGCGCCTACGACCTGCTTCGTCCCGCGCGCGGCGTGGTCAGGCGCGTGGTGGTGCTCGGTCCCTGCCACCGGGTTCCCGTGCGCGGCCTCGCGCTGCCGCAGGCGAGGGCCTTCGTGACGCCGCTCGGCCGCATCCCGCTCGAGGCCGAAGCCGTGCGCGCGATCCGCGATCTGCCGCAGGTGGTCGAGTCGGCCGCGACGCACGCCGATGAGCACTCGCTCGAGGTCCAGCTGCCTTTTCTTCAAGATGTCTTGGGGCAATTCTCGCTCGTCCCGCTCGCCGTCGGCGACGCCGCGCCCGAAGAAGTCGCCGAGGTGCTGGAGCGCCTGTGGGGCGGGCCCGAAACGCTCATCGTCGTCAGCTCCGACCTGTCGCACTATCACCCCTACGACACGGCGCGCGAGGTCGACCAAGCCACGGTGCGCTCGATTCTCGAGTTCGACGCCGGCATCTCGCACGACCAAGCCTGCGGAGCGACCCCGGTTTCGGGGCTGCTGATTGCGGCCAAGCGGAGGGGGCTTGCTCCGAGGCTCCTCGATTGCCGCAACTCGGGCGACACGGCGGGGGACAGACGCCGCGTAGTCGGCTACGCTTCGTTCGCTCTTGGCGGTGAAGACGGGAGCTACGCGGCGCAGCACGGCAGGACGCTGCTGCAGATCGCGCGCGCCTCGATCGCCGAGGCGCTGGGCGCGAGCGCCGCGCGATCTCCGGCGCGCGAAGGCTGGCTTCGCGAGGCGCGCGCCACGTTCGTTACGCTGACGCAAGGCGGAGAGTTGCGCGGTTGTGTGGGCGCGCTCGAGGCAAAGCGCCCGCTCGCCGAGGACGTCGCCGCGAACGCGCGCGCCGCAGCCTTCGAGGACGGCCGCTTCAGGCCGCTGACCTTCGAGGAGTTCGCGCGCACCGAAATCGAGATCTCGCTGCTGTCGACACCGAAGACGCTGGCGTTCGACGATCACGAGGACCTCTTGCGGAAGCTTCGCCCGGGGACCGACGGCGTGATCCTCGAGCAGCCCGCGGGGGGCAGGCGCGGGACCTTCCTGCCCCAGGTCTGGGAAGACCTGTCCGACCCGGCGCAGTTCGTCGCACACCTCAGGCTGAAGGCCGGCATCGCCGCGGACGCGGACCTGCGGAGCTGCAAAGTGAAGCGCTACCGCGTGCTCAAGTGGCGCGAGGTGGACCTGCGGTCGTGAGCGCCGTCGCCGATCCACCCTATGTCGGACGCTGGTGGCACCTGCTCGACGACGGCAGGCTGCAGTGCGACCTGTGCCCGCGCGACTGCCGGCTGCACGAAGGCCAGCGCGGCGCCTGCTTCGTGCGCATGAGGGAGAACGACCGCATGGTGCTCACCACCTACGGACGCTCCTCGGGCTTCTGCATCGATCCTGTCGAGAAGAAGCCGCTCAACCATTTCTACCCGGGTTCGAGCATCCTCTCCTTCGGCACGGCAGGCTGCAATCTCGCGTGCAAGTTCTGCCAGAACTGGGACATCTCCAAGTCGCGCGACATCGATACGCTCGCCGATTCGGCGAGCCCCGAGCGGCTCGCCCGGGCAGCGCTCGATCACGGCTGCCGCAGCGTCGCCTTCACCTACAACGACCCGGTGATCTTCGCGGAGTATGCGATGGACATCGCCGACGCCTGCCGCGAGGTCGGCGTGAAATCGGTCGCCGTGACCGCGGGCTACATGCACCAGGCGCCGCGGCGCGAGTTCTATGCCAAGATGGACGCGGCCAACGTCGATCTGAAGGCGTTCACCGAGGATTTCTACTTCCGCACGTGCAGCGCCCGGCTGAAGGACGTGCTGGACACGCTCGCGTACCTGAAGCACGAAACCGACGTCTGGTTCGAGATCACCACGCTTCTCATTCCGGGCAAGAACGACTCTGACTCGGAGGTGGACGCCGAGTGCCGCTGGATCGCCAAGGAGCTCGGTCCCGACGTGCCGCTCCATTTCACCGCTTTCCACCCCGACTACAGAATGACCGATGTGCCGCCCACGCCCGCGGCGACGCTGACGCGGGCGCGGGAAATCGCCCTTGGACACGGCCTACGGCATGTGTATACAGGGAACGTGCACGACACCGAGGGCGGCAGCACTTTCTGCCCGGCCTGCGGGAGCGCGCTGATCGTGCGCGATTGGTACGACATCCTCGACTACCGCATTACCGCGGACGGCAAGTGCAGAGAGTGCGGCGCCGACATCCCGGGGCGCTTCGAGGAGTTCAGAAAGCCCTTCGGGCCGAAGCGGATACCGGTGAGACTGGGACCGGCCTGAGGACGGGTCCGGTCAGGCGCAGCAGCTCGGCGTAGACGCGATCCGGCGCGATCAGCTCCAGGCAGGGGTTGTCCCCGGAGCTGTAGCGGCAGGTCTTCGACTGGCAGGGCGAGCAGAAGCGGTCGGACTTGATGTGCACCTGCGACACGCCCGAGGCGCCGATCAGGCCCGAGTCGGTCGCTCCGTAGAGCGTGACCGAGGGAACGTCGAGCGCGGCGGCGAGGTGGGAGAGGCCGGTGTCCATGCACACGCAGGCCTTCGCTTGCGCGATGACGTAGCCGACCTCCGACAGACTCAGCCGCGGCAGGACCTGAACACCCGCGAGCACCGCTAGGCGTTTCGCACGCGCTTCCTCCTCGCGATTGCCCCAGGGCAGCAGCACGCGGAATCCGGCCTGGGTGCATTTCCCGATGAGATCGATCCAGTGGCGCTCGGGCCAGAGCTTGGTCTTCCAGCTTGCGTTGTGGACGAACACCAGGTAGCCGGGGGGCAGATCCACCTTGGGCTCGACGAAGCGCTCCCTCTGAATGCGGAAATCCGGCGCCGACTCGGGCATCGGGTAGCCGAGCGCGGCGGCGAACAGGCGTCGCAAGCGCTCGATGGCGTGCGCGCTCTTGGATGCGGCGTAGCGCCGCTGGTAGGCGAGATGGGCCACCCATTCGCGCACCGAAGCGGCATCGAACCCCGCGCGCGGCCCTTTCGACAAAAGCGAGAGCAGGGCGGTCTTGAAGTTGCCTTGGCCGTCGATGACGAGGTCGTACTCCCGCGACCGGATCCGCTGTATCGTCTTGGAGATCGAGCCGTGCGTCTCGGCGCTCGTCACGGCGCCGCGCCATTCGCGGTGGTTGGTGGTGATGATGCCCCGGACCGCCGGATGCCAGCCCGCGATCTCCTGGAAGTTCTCGTCGACGACCCAGTCGAACTCGATGCCGGGTCTTGCGTTCTGGGCGTCGCTCAGAGCGGGCAGCGCGTGGATCAGATCGCCCAGCGATGTCAGCTTAATGAGCAGGACTCTTTGCATCTGCCTTCGAGAACAGGCCTTTCAGGAACGCGCTGAAGCGGTGACGGCGCAGGTCGTGGTCGCGCGCCTCTTCGGAGGTCACGTAGTTGAGCTGGATGGTGCGCCGCTCGCCTTCGAAGGGCTCGTGCCCGTGCCAGCAGTTCGGCGTGACCTTGAAGATCAGGCAGCGCCCGGCGTCCGGCGAAATCTCCGCCGCGTAGCGGGAGAGGTCGTGGTCGTCGTAGAGAAGGCGCAGCCGCCCCTGCGGCGCGCTCCAGCCGCTGTTGAGGTAGAGGAGGACGGTGACGAGCTTGGATTTCGAGTCGGTGTGGATGCGGCCGTCCTTCGGCCCGGTGCGGCCGCGGATCGTGAGCATCGGCGGCCGGTTCGCGAGGTCCATGCCCAGGCGCTGGCCGACGAGGTCGCGCAGCTCGGTGCCGTGCATCTCGTCCATCAGCGTGGCGAAGCGCCCCGTGTACGAAACCGCCTCCGGCGGAAAGCTGCCGCGCTTGGGCACGCGAGGAAAGCTCGCGACGACCTCGGAAAGAACCTCGGGTCGGATCAGGTTATCGACGATGATATAGGGGTAAGGCTCCCGGACCAGGGGGGCCTTCTTGAGCGCGTCGGGGTTCAGCACTTCCCAAGCCATGAGGGATTCTAGTCCCAAGTGCCTGATTTGGCGCAGGGGCTTGCATTTCTCCGAAACCTGTATAAAAATCCAGGTCAACCGGCTTCTCGCTATGAGCGTTGGACGCTGAAAAGCGGCGGGCGAAGATGACGGCGGCGGGCGCCCGCTTCAACGCACAAGTGCTGCACGGCGAATATAGGAGATAATCAAATGGTCAACGAAGGGAAAGTCATGGAAGAAGCCAAGGCCAAGGCGCTGCAGGCCGCTCTGGCTCAGATCGAGAAGCAGTTCGGCAAGGGCTCCATCATGAAGATGGACTCCCAGGCTGCCCAGGACGTTCAGGTGGTCTCGACCGGTTCGCTCGGACTCGACATCGCGCTCGGCGTGGGCGGGCTGCCGCGCGGCCGCGTGGTCGAGATCTACGGGCCCGAGTCCTCGGGCAAGACGACGCTCACGCTCTCGGTCATCGCGCAGGTGCAGAAGCTCGGAGGCACCGCCGCCTTCATCGACGCCGAGAACGCGCTCGATCCGCAGTATGCGAAGAAGCTCGGCGTGAAGATCGACGAGCTGCTGATCTCGCAGCCCGATACGGGCGAGCAGGCGCTCGAAATCGCCGACATGCTGGTGCGCTCGGGCTCGGTCGACGTGATCGTGATCGACTCGGTCGCGGCGCTCACGCCCAAGGCCGAGATCGAGGGCGAGATGGGCGAGCCGCAGATGGGCCTGCAGGCTCGCCTGATGAGCCAGGCGCTGCGCAAGCTCACCGCCAACATCAAGCGCACCAATACTCTGGTGATCTTCATCAACCAGATCCGCATGAAGATCGGCGTGATGTTCGGCAATCCGGAGACCACCACCGGCGGCAACGCGCTCAAGTTCTACGCTTCGTGCCGCCTGGATATCCGCCGTATCGGCTCGATCAAGAAGGGCGACGAGGTCATCGGGTCGGAGACGCGCGTGAAGGTGGTGAAGAACAAGGTCGCGCCGCCGTTCCGCGAAGCGCTGTTCGACATCCTCTACGGCGAGGGCGTGTCGCTCGAAGGCGAGATCCTCGAGCTCGGCGTCAACTGCGGCGTGGTCGACAAGTCCGGCGCCTGGTACCAGTACAAGAAGGACCGCATCGGCCAGGGCAAGGACAACGCCCGCGAGTTCTTGAAGGAAAACCGCGAGCTCGCGGCCGAGATCGAGGCGGCTATCCGCGAGAAGCTCGGCGTCAAGGTTCCCGAGGCTTTGACTCCCCCGGTCACCGCCGAGGTTTGAAGAAACAGCCGACCCTGCGCGAGCGGGCCTTAAGGCTCCTCGCGCGGCGCGAGCACAGCCGCACCGAGCTGGCGCACAAGCTCAAGACTCACGTCCTGCCGGAAGACGACCTAGGCGCGCTGCTCGACGATCTCGCGCGCCGCAAACAGCTGTCGGACGAGCGCTACGCGGAATCGCGCGCGCACGCCCTGTCGCGGAAGTTCGGCGCCGCGCGCATCGCGCAGGAGCTCCGCGCCAAGGGACTCGACAAGGGGCTCGCCGAGCGGGCCGCGGCTGGCGCGCGCACGACGGAAGTGGACCGGGCGCGCCAGATCTGGCTGAGGAAGTTCAGAACAGCTCCCGCGACGCGCGAGGAGCGCGCCAGGCAGATGAGGTTTCTCCAATCCCGGGGGTTTTCCTTCGACGCGATTCGCGCGGTCATCCGGGGTGCCGATGAAGACTGAATTCGCCCGGAATCCGGGCCGAGGCTGCGAGCCGAGATTTCCGCGACCGGGTAAGCTGTATCGATGAGAATTCTCCTGCTGCTGACGCTCGCGGCGGCGACGCCAACGTGGGCCCAGCAGAAGGCGCCTCCGCTCGAGGGCATGTCCGACGCGCAGCGCGCCGACTATCGTAGGCTCATGCGCGGCTATCTCGACACCTTCCGCATCCTCGGCCGCTCGAAGATCTGCGGGCTCAACTTCGACGCCGAGCCTTTCTTCCGCGAGCTCGCGCGCCGCCACGGCGAGAAAAGCGAGCCGGTCAGGATCGCCGACATCAGCTTCGCCGCGGGCGCGGAGAACCTCATCGTCAGCCCCGACGTGGACCCGGCGCCGCCCGCGCCGATGCCGTGCGACGTTGTCGCCCTGATGCGCGACATGCGCCTGCCGGAATTGCCCGCTTCACTGGTGCAGCACGGAGAGTAGGATGCGAAGTCCGTGAATTCGCCTGGAATTCTGGCGACGGGAGGGGGATGGACGCCGGACTGATCGCTCGCAGCGCGCTGGGCTTTCTGCTCTTGCACGCGCTCGCTTGGGCGGTTTCCGAGAGCCGCAGGTCGGTCGCGTGGCGGCCGGTCGCCGCGGGCATGACGCTGACTCTGGGACTCGGCATCGTCTTGCTCAAGGCGCCGGGTGTGAAACAGGTCTTTCTCGCGTTGAACGACCTCCTCGGCGCTATCGAGAAAGCGACGCGCGACGGGACTTCGTTCGTCTTCGGCTTCCTCGGCGGGGCGCCGCTTCCGTATCCCGAATCCTATCCCGGCGCGAGCTTCGTGCTCGCCTTCCGCGCGCTGCCGCTGGTCGTCGTGGTGAGCGCCCTGTCGGCGTTGCTCTTCTATTGGCGAGTGCTCCCCTGGATCGTGAAGGGATTCTCCAAGGTGCTGGAGACAACCATGGGTGTGGGCGGTGCGATCGGCCTTTCCTCCGCCGCGAACGTGTTCGTCGGCATGGTCGAGGCGCCGCTCATCGTGAAGCCCTACATCCGCGACATGAGCCGCAGCGAGCTCTTCATTCTCATGAGCTGCGGGATGGCGACCGTCGCGGGGACAGTGATGGCACTCTACGCGAGCATCCTCTCGAAAGTGATTCCAGACGCGCTGGGGCACATCCTCGTCGCCTCGATCATCAGCACGCCGGCCGCTATCGCGATCTCGGTGCTGATGGTTCCAGGGAAGGCGTCCGCGACCGAGGGGAGGCCGGCCATGCCGGGTGCGACCTCGAGCATGGACGCGATCACCCGCGGAACTCTCGACGGCGTGCAGCTCCTCATCAACATCGTCGCGATGCTGCTCGTGCTTGTGGCGCTGGTGAGCCTCGCCAACCAGGCGCTTGCGATCCTGCCGGACGTCGCGGGCGCGCCCGTGACCCTGCAGCGCGCGTTCGGCATCGTCATGGCGCCGCTCGTATGGGTCATGGGCATCCCCTGGCCCGAGGCGACCGCAGCCGGCGCGCTGATGGGCACGAAGACGGTGCTCAACGAGCTGCTCGCCTATGTGGATCTGGCGAGGCTGCCCGCGGGTACGCTGAGCCCGCGCTCCAGCCTCATGATGACTTACGCGCTCTGCGGCTTCGCGAACTTCGGAAGCCTGGGAATCATGATCGGCGGCCTCGCGACCATGGCGCCGGAGAGGCGCGACGAGATCGTCTCCCTGGGAGCGAAAACCATCGTATCGGGGACGCTTGCGACCTGCGTCGCCGGATCGGTCGTCGGGATCCTCTACTGAGGCCTACTGCAGGATCGTCTTGATCCTCTCCCAATCGTTGGGGAAGAGGCCGAGCATTCCCCGCTTGTCGGTTTCGAGGGCGGAGTAGTCGATCGCTAGGAACTCGCGCACGATCTCCTGATAACGATCGTGGAGCACGCGCGAGCCGGGGTCGAGCCGGCGAATCACGCCCAGCCCCGTCGGCGCCGTGGCGATCACGTCGACCGCGAGATCGGGGCGATGTCTCTTCAGCAGCAGGATGAGCCTCCATATGTCGCCGCTCCAGAACGTCGTGCGGCGGTCCCGTTCCGCGGTGAGGCGCGAAAGGGGAAAGCAGTCGTGGACGAGCACGGTTGAGGTCGGCGAGGAGAGCCGCTCGAGGTTCATGAAATCCCTGAGCGCGAACTCGAACTGATGCATTCCGTCGATGAAGGCGAGGTCGATCGGCAATCCGCCCAGCTCCGCTTGCACGTCGTGGCTCGCGAAGTAGTCGTCGCTCCGCTCGGCGACGACGCGCATCTGCGGGCCGAGGGGCACCGAGATCTTCGGTTCAGGATCGACGCCGATCGCGCGGGTTTCCGGAAGGGCGAGCGCGAGAGACTGGCCGGACTCGACCCCTATCTCGATGTAGGTGCGCGGATGGACGTGGACGTGGATCATCGACATGATGTCCAGGTACCAGGGGCCGCGGAGGGTGAGCGCCGCGAGTACGCTATGTGCCGGCTCGAACGCGGGATCGAGCGCGAGGGTCGCTTCGCAGCGACGCTGTGCGGCGTCCGGCTGGTTCAGCTTCTGCAGAGTGACCGCCGAGTTGAACTGGTGGATCGCCCCTCTGGGGTCGAGCCGGCAAGCCGCTTCGAAGTGCTCGAGCGCGTCCTTGTACTGTCCCGCTTCGAAGGCGAGCCCGCCGGCGAAATGGTGCGCCTGGACGTTCGACGGGTCGGTGCGCAGCGCCTGGGCAAAATGCTTTCTGGCCGCGCCCCGGTTTCCTTGTTGCAGGGCGGCCATTCCAGCCTCGACCGAGGATGTTCCCGGCGCGGCTCCGGTGTCGGCAGACATGTGTTCCTGTTCCTGATCGAACGGACGCCGTAGCTTAGCGCAACCGGCACGATGCGGCTCGCCTGCGGCGGCGGCGCAGCCACGTTCGTTGCGCGAACGCCGGAATCGGGCGAAAATCAGACGGTTCAAGGAGTTGCCGCGTAACGATGAAATCCAACGACATCCGGGCCAAGTTTCTCAAGTTCTTCCAGGAGCGCGGCCACACGGTCGTTGCTTCGAGTCCGCTCGTACCGGCGAACGACCCGACTCTGCTCTTCACCAATTCCGGAATGGTGCAGTTCAAGGACGTCTTCCTCGGCCGGGAAACGCGGCCGTACCGGCGCGCGACCACGTCGCAGCGCAGCCTTCGCGCGGGCGGCAAGCACAACGACCTCGAGAACGTCGGGTACACCGCGCGCCACCACACGTTCTTCGAGATGCTCGGAAACTTCTCCTTCGGCGACTATTTCAAGCGCGACGCGATCCGCTTCGCCTGGGATCTGCTCACGCACGTCTACCACCTCCCGGCCGAAAAGCTCTGGGTCACGGTCTACGAGACCGACAGCGAAGCGTACGACCTCTGGACCAAGGAGATCGGCGTGCCGAAGGAGCGTTGCGTCCGCATCGGCGACAACGCCGGCGGCCCCAAGTACCAGAGCGACAACTTCTGGCAGATGGCCGACACGGGGCCCTGCGGCCCGTGCAGCGAGATCTTCTACGATCACGGGCCCACCATCCCGGGCGGACCGCCGGGATCGGGCGAGGCCGACGGCGACCGCTACATCGAGATATGGAACCTCGTGTTCATGCAGTTCAACCGCGACGAGAAAGGCGCGATGACGCCGCTCCCCAGGCCCTGCGTCGACACGGGCATGGGCCTGGAGCGCATCGCCGCGGTGCTGCAGGGCGTGCACTCGAACTACGAGATCGATCTGTTCCAGGAGCTCATCCGCGCGGCGGCGCGCGCAGTTTATGGCGAAATGAGGGGCACGAAAGACCTGAAGAGCAACTCGCTCAAGGTCATCGCCGACCACATCCGCGCCTGCTCCTTCCTCGTCGTCGACGGCGTCATCCCCGGGAACGAAGGCCGCGGCTACGTGCTGCGGCGGATCATGCGGCGCGCCATCCGCCACGGCTACAAGCTCGACCTGCACGAGCCGTTCCTGTTCAAGCTGGTCG
>DASSQD010000146.1:0-34819 GCA_035702665.1 Burkholderiales bacterium | reverse complement strand
TCGTCGGGCGCGATCAACGCCGTCTGCCCGCCGAGCTCCGCGGTCATGTTGGCCAGCGTCATCCTCTCCTGCATGGGCAGCGCCGCGACCGCTTCCCCGGCGTACTCCACCGCCTCATAGCGGCCGCCGTCGAGGCCGAAGCGCGCGATCAGCGCGAGCATCATGTCCTTGGCGGCGACGCCGCGCGAGAGCCGCCCGCTCCATTCCATCCTGATCGTGTGCGGCACGCGCAGCCAGATCTCTCCGGTGGCGAGCACGCCGACCATCTCGGTCGAGCCGACGCCGAACATGTACGCGCCGAAGGCGCCGCCGGTGGGCGAGTGGCTGTCGCCGCCGACGGCGAACATGCCGGGCCTGAGGTAGCCGTTCTCGGGCAGCACCACGTGGCAGATGCCTTCGCCGTCGTGGAACTTCGCCACGCCCGCCTCCCTCGCCCAGTCGCGCGCGATGCGAATGATCTTGCGGCTCTCCTCGTCGTTCGCCGGCACGTAGTGGTCGGTGGCGAGCACCACCTTGCCGGGGTCCCAGACCTTCGCACCGAGGCGCTCGAGCATGGGCTTCACGCGGCGCGGGCCGCCCGAGTCGTGCATCATCGCGAGGTCGACTTTGCAGGTGACGATCTCGCCGGGCGTGACGGAGGTCTTTGCCGCCGCCCGGGCGACGATCTTCTGTGCGAGCGTTTGCGCCATCCTCGGATCCCGACTCATATTCCCAAATACGCGCGCTTCAGCTCGGGCCGGGCGAGGAGCTCGGCCGGCGTGCCGTGAAACGCGCAGGCTCCATTCTCCAGCACATACGCGCGGCGCGCGACCTCCAGCGACTGGCCGACGTTCTGCTCGACCAGCAGGATCGCCAGGCCCTCGGCGTTCAGCCGCCCGATCAGCGCGAACATCTCCTCGACCAGCAGGGGCGCCAAGCCGAGCGAGGGCTCGTCCAGGATGAGCAGGCGCGGCTCGGCCATCAGACCCCGCCCGATCGCGAGCATCTGCTGCTCGCCGCCCGAGAGCGTCCCTGCGCGCTGCGATGTCCTTTCCCCGAGCCGCGGAAAGGTTGCGAGGACGCGCTCCAGGTTTCGGTCCCGGTGCACACGCCCGCGCCGGTAGGCGCCGAGCAGCAGGTTCTCGCGCACCGAGAGGTCGGGAAACACGCGCCGGCCCTCGGGCACCTGCACCAGGCCTGCCGCGACGATGTCCGCCGCGCGCGAGCGGGTGATGTCGCGCCCGTCGAAACGTATGCTGCCGGCGAACGCGGGCAGCAGCCCGCACACGGTGTTGTTGAGGGTCGACTTGCCGGCGCCGTTCGATCCGAGGACGGCGACGATCTCGCCCGCGCCGATCTCGAGGTCGATGCCGCGCAGGACCTCGACCGCGCCGTAGCCGCCGCGCAGCGCCGCGACCTCAAGCATGCGCGGCCTCGGCGGCGCGACGGCCCAGATAGGCCTCGATCACGCGGCCGTCCTCCGCGATCTGCGCGGGCGTCCCGTCCGCGATCAGCCTCCCCTCGTTCAGCACCAGCACCCGGTCCGCCAGGTTCATCACCGCCTGCATGACGTGCTCGACCATGAGCACGGTGACGCCGGCATCGCGGATGCCGCGCACCACCGGCAGCATCGCCGCGAGCTCCTGCGGGTTGAGCCCCGCGAGCACCTCGTCGAGCAGCAGCAGCCTGGGCCCGGTGGCGAGAGCGCGCGCGAGCTCGAGGCGCTTCCTTCCCGCGACGGTGAGCGCCGCGGCGAGCTTGTCCAGCTGCGGGGCCAGCCCCACCCGCTCGGCGACGCTTTCGGCGTGCGCGAGCGCCTCGCGCCGCGAGGCGCGAGCGAGATGCGCGCCGACGGCGATGTTCTCCCGCACCGTCTGCGAAGCGAAAGGCTGCACGATCTGGAAGGTTCGGGCCAGCCCGGAGCGGCAGAGCCGATGCGGCGCGAGGCCGGTGACGTCCTCGCCGAGAAAGCGCACGGTTCCCGAGTCCGGCGCGAGGAACCCGGAGACGACGCCGAACAGCGTGGATTTTCCCGCGCCGTTCGGCCCGATCAGCGCGGCGATGCCGCCCGAGGCCACCGAGAGGCTCACGTCCGCGAGCGCCTGCACCCCGCCGAAGCGGACCGAGAGAGAGCGCAGCTCGAGCATCAGGCGCCCCGGCGCGCGAGCAGGCCGGCGACGCCGCGCGGCAGGAACATCACCATGGCGACGAGCGCGACGCCGTAGGCGACGAGGCTCGCCCCGGGCACGTCGCCCGCGAGGTTGCGCGTGAGCTCGCCCAGCGCCTGCAGCACCGCGGCCCCGAGCAGGGGCCCGAACACCGTGCCGAGACCGCCGACGATGGGCCCGAGGAGAGCCTCGACCGAGACCGCCGGTCCGTAGGCGAGGTGCGGATCGATGTAGTGGAAGTACTGCACGTAGAAGACCCCGCCCGCCGCCATCAGCGCCGCGGACATCGCGATCGCGGCGAGCTTCACCCGGAACACGTCGACGCCGAGCGCCGCGGCCGATTCCTCGTTGTCGCGCACCGCCGCCAGCCACGCGCCGAAGCGCGAGCGCTTCAGCCACCAGCAGAGAAGGAAGCCCGCGAGGACGAGCGCGAGAATCAGGTAGAGGAAGCCCGGCTTGCCGGCGAACTGCATCGCCGCCGCCGATTCCTCGAGCGGCAGCAGCAGCCCGACGCCTCCGCCGGTGAAGGCGACCGAGTTCGCGAGGATGCGGAACACCTCGGCGAAAGCGAGCGTCACCAGCGCGAAATACGAGCCGCGCAGGCCGTAGCGGAACGACAGCGCGCCGACGAGGACGCCCGAGGCCGCGCCGCAAGCGACCGCGGCCGGCAGCGCGAGCCAGGCGTTCCACCCGAGGTGCACCTGAAGCGCCGCGGCCGCGTACGCGCCGGTGCCGAAGAAAAGCGCGTGGCCGAAGGAATACTGCCCACCGAAGCCGGCGAGCAGGTTCCACGCCTGGCCGAGCAGGGTCGAGTAGAGCACCATGATCGCGAGATTGAGCGCGAACCCCGAGGTGACGAACGCCGGGAGCAGCGCCGCCGCGAGCGCGAACGCGGCGATGCCCGCGAGCTCACGCACGGCCGCTTTTCCCGACCGAGGCCCCGAACAGTCCCTGCGGCCGGAACAGCAGGATGCCGATGAACGCGAGGAAGATCCCGATTTGCCCGAGGCTCTCGCCCAGCCACAGCCCGCCGAGCGACTCGATCACGCCGACGATGAGGCCGCCCGCGAGCGCGCCGGCGAAGCTACCCATGCCGCCGAGCACCACGATCGTGATGGCGATGAGCACGAAGCCGTTGCCCACCTGCGGGTTCACGTAGTAGGCGGGCAGGAGGAAGCACGCGGCCGCGCCCAGGCACGCGAGGCCGATGCCGAAGCTCACCGCGAACACGTGCTCGACGTCGATACCGACGAGGCGAGCGCCCTGGGGCTCCTTCGCCACCGCGCGGATGGCGCGGCCGAGGTCGGTGCGCGAGACGAGCAGCAGCATGAGCGCCGCGGCCGCCACGGCCCCGAGGAAGGCCACGGCCTTCGGCACCGCGATCATCGCTCCGGCGACGTTCACGGTGGAGAACGTATACGCCGTCTCGATGGTGCGCGTGTCCGACTTGAAGGCGGCGAGCGCCGCGTTCTCCAGGACGATCGCGAGCCCGAGCGTCACGAGCAGCACGTTCTCGTCGCGCCCGTGCCTCGCGCGGCCGATGACGAAGCGCTGCAGGCCGTAGCCGAGGGCGAACATCGCCGGCACCATCACCGGCAGCGCCGCGTAGGGATCGACGCCGAAGCGGGCGTTGAGGAAGAACACGCCGTACAGCGCCGCCATCAGCAGCGCCCCGTGGGCGAAGTTGATGATGTGCAGGACGCCGTAGATCAGCGTGAGGCCGAGCGCGACCAGCGCGTACACCGCTCCCTGGGTGAGGCCGTTCAGGAGCGCGGCGAAGACGATCTGGGGATCGAGCAACCGCCGGCTCCTTCCTCCCTCGGTCGGGCCTCAGTCCGGAATGAGCGCGAACGCCCACACGGAGCCTCCGCGCGGGACGTTCTTCAGCGCCTCGCCCATGCGCAGGACGTTCACTCCGCCGATCCCCGACTGGATCGCGACGTACTGCCGCCCCCGGTAGGTGTAGGTGATCGGCTGCGCGTTGATGCCCGAGCCGGTCTGGAACTGCCATACGGTCTTGCCGGTGTCCACGTCGATCGCTATGAACTCGCCGTTCTCCCGGCCGGTGAAGAGAAGGCCGCCCGCGGTGGCAAGGATCGCCGAATAGTTCGGGACGTCCATGATCGGCGTGCGCCACTTGTGCTGCGCGCTGAGCGGATCGATCGCGTCGACGTGGCCGATCGGCGATCCGGGCTCGCGCGGCGCCGGCAGGTTCTCCAGCCCGACGTAGCGCTGCCCGACCTTGTACTCGACCGGCGTAAACCTGATCATGCGCGAGTTGTGGTTCGTGTTCGCGTAGAGCAGCCCGGTCTCCGGGTTGAACGCCGCGTGCGCCCAGTTCTTCGCGCCCCACTGCCCCGGCCACAGCTCGATCTGTTCGCCGGCGCGCACGCGCTTCGAGACCTCGGACTCGACCGGGCGGCCGGTGGCCATGTCGACGTGCGTCGCCCAGTTGACCTTCTCGAACGGCTTCGCCGACAGCAGCTTGCCGTTGGTGCGGTCGAGGACGTAGAGGAAGCCGCCGCGCGAGAAGTGCATCATCACCTTGCGCTTGGCGCCGTCGACGGGAATGTCCGCGAGGATCCACTCCCAGGTCGCGTCGAGGTCGAACATCTCGTTGGGCACGAGCTGGTAGTGCCACACGACCTCGCCGGTCTTGGGCTTGATCGCCAGCACCGAGGCCGTGTACAGGTTGTCGCCGGGACGCCCGCCCGGATTCCACGGGCCCGCGTTGCCGATGCCCCAGTAGACCAGGTCGAGCTCGGAGTCGTACGAGCCGGTGATCCAGGTCGAGCCGCCGCCGTGCTGCCAGGAATCGTCCTTCGGCCAGGTCTCGCTGCCTTTCTCGCCGGGCGCGGGAATCGTGTAGAGCCGCCACAGCCGCTTGCCGGTCTCGGGATCGTAGCCGTCGAGGAAGCCGCGCACGCCGAACTCGGCGCCCGACATCCCGGAGATCAGCACGCCGTTCGCGACCAGCGGCGCGCCGGTGATCGAGAATCCCTCCTTCCACTCGGCGACCTTCTCCTTCCACACCTGCTTGCCGGTCTTCTGGTCGAGCGCGACCAGATACGCGTCGAGCGTTCCGCGGAACACCTTGCCGTTGTAGACCGCCGGGCCCTTGTTCGACACGCCGCAGCACACCACGCGCGGCGTCGCCGGGTCGAAATCGACCGGCGTGCGCCACGCCTGCCGCCCGGTGGCGAGGTCGATCGCCACCGTCGCCTCGGCGTCGGCCGCGAAGAGCAGTCCGTCGTTCACCAGCGGCTGTCCCTGCTCACCGTAGGCGCTGTTGAGCGACACGTTCCACGCCGGCACCAGCCGCTTCACCGTCTGCCTGTTGATCTGCTTGAGCGTGCTGTAGCGGTTCTGGTGGTAGCCCATGCCGTAGGTGAGAACGTTGTCGGCGTTCCTGCCGTCGGCGTTCAGATCGGCGGTCGTCTGTGCGGGCGATCCCGCCGCGAAGGCGGAGAACGCGAGCGCGGTCGCGATGCGAAGCTTCATTGGAACCTCCCTTGTCGTTGTCAGGCCTTCCAGGGAAACACCGGGTCGGCCTCGCGGTACTCCTTGGGCAGCACGACCTTGATGTCCCCCTTGAGCACCTGCAGCACCAGCGGCCGCGCGCCGGTGTTCTGTCCGTTGACGAACCTCGTCGGGCCGTACGGCATGAAGTGCTTGTCCCAGGTGGAGCCGGCGAGCGCCTCGATGATCGCGCCGCGGTCGCGCGACCGTGCGCGCTCGATCGCGTCGGCGAGCAGGTACACGCACTGGTAGTTGAGGAACACCTCGTAGGTGAAGAACTGGTCCTTCATGCCCTCGACCTTCCTGCGCAGCGCGGCGGCGCGCCTGTCTTTTGCGTTGTACCAGTGATTGCAGTCGATGACGCCGTTCGCGACGTCCGGGAACTCCTTCACGAACTTGAACGACGAGGCCGCCCCGCCCAGCACCGAGTAGATCGCCCGGGGCGCGACGCCCTGCTGCTTCATCGTCCGCAGGAGCAGCGCGTACTCGTTGTAGTAGTTCGCCGGGATGAGGATGTCGGGGTTGAGCGCCTTCATGCGCAGCACGATGTTGCTGAAGTCGCGCGTCGGGTTGGCGTGCTTCACGACCTCGACGACCTTGTAGCCGAGGCCCGGCAGCTGGGAGGCGAGCAGGGTCGCCGTGCCGGTGCCGAAGAGCGACTCCTCGTGCACGATCATCACCGTGCTCGCGGGCTTGCCGGCGAGCGTGTTGAGCACGTGCAGGTCGTTGATCGCGGCCTCCGAGACCGTGCGGTAGCCCGGCCCGAAGCGGAAGGTGTTCTTCAGGCCGCGCTCGACGATCTGGTCGGCGACGCCCACGTCGACGACGTTGGGGATCGAGTATTTCGCCGCGGCCTGCGAGGTGGCGAGGCAGATCGCGCTCGCGTACGCGCCGACGATCGCCGACACGCCCTCCTCGTTCATCTTCTCGACTTCCGAGACGCCGACCTCGGGCTTGGACTGCGCGTCGCCGAGCACCGCCTGCAGCTTCGCGCCGCCGAGCGACTTGATGCCGCCCGAGGCGTTGATCTCGTCGACGGCGATCTGCGCTCCGAGCCGGCACAGGTTCCCCGAGTAGGCGAGGAAGCCGGTGACCGGGTGCAGCACGCCGATCTTCACCGGTCCGGACTGCGCGCGGCCGATGGCGGGGAAGCCGAGCGCGGCGCCGGCGGAAAGCGCGGCCGATCGCTTTAGGAACTGTCGGCGGTTCGAGCGGGTCATGCAGGTCTCCTTGCGGCGGGGATGCGCCATGGTAACCGCTACGCGATCGGCTGTCCCTCGCGCACCGCCTTCGCCGCCTCCTTGCCGCGGTCGAACTCGGCGCGCCGGCGCGCGAGCTCCTCCGGGGAGAGGCGCGCGGCGTTGCTGTAGTCCAGCTTCCACTCGTCGCTCCTGCTCCAGCGCAGCGGCGATTGCAGCGTGGTGCGCGGCTCGGCGGCGGTCTCGAGCAGCGCGAGCGCGAGCTCCAGGGTCATCTCCTGCGAGTCGAGGTCGTGCGGCCTTCCGGCGCCGTTGCCCAGCGGGAAGTCGCTGAACAGGAAGCGCGCGACGCCGCAGTGCTCGACGATGTCCTTGGCGCAGCCCATGACGACGGTCGAGATGCCGTTGGCCTCCAGGTGGCGCGCGACGAGGCTCACGCTCTGGTGGCACACGGGGCAGTTAGGGACGAGGATCGCGGCGTCCGCGCCGTCCTGCTTGCAGCGCTCGAGGATCTCCGGCGCGTAGAGCGCGACGGTGTCCTCCCGGCTGCGGCTGGTCGGCAGGCCGTGGAAGCGCGGGGCGAGCTGCAGCCTTCCTCTCGAAGCAGCGCGGCGCAGCGCCGGCAGCGGGAACCAGGTGCCGCTGTCTTCCATGCTCGTGTGCTTGCGGTCGATGGCGAGGTGCGCGATGCGCAGGTCGTGGTCGACGCCCGTGTCGCCCGAGTAGACCTGGTAGAACTTCGCCCGGGCGTTGTACGGCGCGCCCGGGCCCTGGTCGCCCTTGTCCGGCTGATAGGGCGCGGCCGTGGTGACGAGGGTCACGCGCGAGCGCGAGAGCGGTTTCTTCAGCGCCTGGAAGGGCGCATCGTCGTGGTGCGCCCAGACGTAGGGATTGCCGTAGCCGAGCGCGAGGTAGTATTCGCGCGTGCGCTCGATGTACTCTATCGGCGCATCCGAGGAAGCGGAGTTGGAACTCATGCCGATCGGGCCATCGGGTTTTCCCTACAGCGGTTGTCCCGTTTTGCCGGATATACGCAAGCCCAGGTAAACCCTAGGGTAGCACGCGCAAGACGCCGGGGAGGGATCCAGAAAGATGGCAGCGACCGAAGGAACGGCCGAGCAAAGGGCTGCGGACAGCCTCGAGGAGAAGATGACCGCGGAGCGCTTCGCCGAGGCGCTCGCCCAAGACCAGTTCTCGCTCTTCGCGCAGCCGATCGTCCCGCTCGCGGCGGGAAGAACCGGCCGCAGGCATCTCGAGATCTTCGTGCGCTTCAAGGAGGAGGAGGACCATCTGCTTCCGCCGGGCACGTTCTTTCCCATACTCGAGGCCAATCACCTGACGCCCCAGCTCGACCGCTGGGCGGTCAGCAAGGTCCTGCGGTGGTCGGCCGAGAAGAAGGCCGGCGCGCTCGACTGGCGGGTCCCGACCTTCGACATCAACCTCGCCGACGACACCTTGGCCGACGAGGATTTCCCGGCCCACGTCTTCGACGCCCTCTCCGAGTCGCACATCCCGCCTGACCGGCTCTGGTTCGAGATCACCGTCAAGCAGCTCGGCGGCATGAGCGAGGCGGCGAGGCGGACCATCGTCGACCTGAACGGACTCGGCTGCGGCGTCGCGGTCTCGGACTTCGCGGGCGGTGAGGCCGAGGCACGCGACTACTGGAACAGCGGGGTAAAGCTGGTGAAGCTCGCGGGCAGCCTCGTGCGGGGAGCCGAGAAGAACCCGAAGGCCCTCTCCGTCCTGCTCGGCATCAATACCGCCTGCCACAACGCGGGGCTGCAGACCATCGCGCAGTTCATCGAGACCACCGAGACCCTGACCCTGGTGCGCAAGGCGGGCATCGACTACGCGCAGGGCTTCCGCATCGCCGTCCCGGTGCCGCTCGCAGTGCTGAACTGAGGCGGCGCGGGAATACTCCGGTCACCGGAGTGTTGACATGGGCGCTCGCCCACATCGCGCCGTGCTGCACTGCATTAGCGCTTCCGGCTAGTGGCAAACCTGCTTCTTTGGTTCATACTTTCCCGGCGCGACACACCCTACGGAGGAACAGGAAATGCGCCTCACCATCAACGGAAAATCCCACGACGTCGACGCCGACCCGACCACGCCGCTCTTGTGGGTCATACGCGAGAACGCCGGCCTCACCGGCACGAAATACGGGTGCGGCGTCGCGCAGTGCGGCGCCTGCACCGTCCACATCAACGGGCTGCCCGTGCGCTCGTGCTCGATCCCGGCGAGCGCGGCCGTCGGCCAGAAGATCACGACCATCGAGGGACTCGCCACCGGCAACAAGCTGCACAAGGTGCAGAAGGCTTGGCTCGACCACGACGTGCCGCAGTGCGGCTACTGCCAGTCGGGGATGATCATGGCCGTTGCGGCGCTCTTGAAGTCGAACCCCAAGCCGACCGACGCCGATATCGACGCCGCGATCACCAACATCTGCCGCTGCGGCACCTTCCAGCAGGTGCGCGAGGCGATCCACATGGCCGCGAAGACGGCCTGAGGAGACGACCATGACAGCCATGCCGAAATTCAGGATCAGCCGCCGCAAGTTCCTCGTCTCCAGCGCCGCCGTCGGCGGCGGGCTCGCCCTCGGGCTGCGCCTGCCGTTCGGGCCCGAGGTCGTGCGGGCCGCGGACGGCTCGCCCGAGATCACCGTCTGGGTGGCGATCCGCCCGGACAACACCACCCTCATCCGCGCCGTGCGCGCCGAGATGGGCCAGGGCACGATCACCGGCCTCGCGCAGCTGATCGCCGAGGAGCTCGACTGCGACTGGAGCAAGGTCGTGATCGAGTACCCGACGCCCGGCGAGAGCGTCGCGAGGAAGCGCGCCTGGGGCGAGTTCTCCACCGGCGGCAGCCGCGGCGTGCGCCAGTCGAACGAGTACGTGAGGAAGGGCGGCGCCGCCGCGCGCATGATGCTCGTCCAGGCGGCCGCGAACCAATGGAAGGTGCCCGCGTCCGAGTGCGTCGCCGCGAACAGCGTCATCACCCACAAGGCCTCGGGCCGGAAGACGACCTACGGGAAAGTCGCCGAGGCGGCGGCGCGCCTGCCGCAGCCGACCGACGTGCCGCTGAAGGACCCGAAGACCTGGAAGCTCGCCGGCAAGCCGGTGAAACGGCTCGACACCGCGAAGAAGGTCAACGGCACGATGATGTACGGCATCGACGTCAAGCTGCCGGGCATGCTGAACGCGGCGGTGAAGGACTGCCCGGTGTTCGGCGGCAAGGTGAAGAGCTTCGACGCGGCGCGCGTCGAGAGCATGCGCGGCGTGAAGAAGGTGGTGCAGGTCGGCGACACCGGCGTCGCGGTCATCGCCGACACCTGGTGGAACGCGAAGACGGCGCTCGAGGCCCTGCCCGTCGTCTGGGACGAGGGCCCGAACGCCAAGGTGTCGAGCGCCGACATCGCCGACCTGCTCAAGGCCGGGCTCGACGCCGAGCAGACCTTCGTCGGCAACAAGGCGGGCGGCGACGTGAAGGAAGCGCTCGCCGGCGCGGCGAAGAAGATCGAGGCCGTGTACTCCTACCCGTACCAGAACCACGCCTGCATGGAGCCAATGAACGCCACCGTGCGTTGGACGCCGGACCGCTGCGAGATGTGGGGCCCGACGCAGAACGGCGAGGGCGCGTTCGCGCAGGTGCTCGCCGCCTCGGGGCTCGCGGCCGACAAGGTCGACGTGCACAACGTGATGCTGGGCGGCGGCTTCGGCCGGCGCGGCACCTACCCCGACGACTACGTCACGCAGGCCGTGCTCATCGCCAAGCAGATGCCCGGCACGCCGATCAAGATGCTTTGGTCGCGCGAGGAGGACATGGCGCACGGCAAGTATCACCCGGTGATGCAGTGCAAGTTCGTCGGCGGGCTGGATTCGAGCGGCAACCTGAGCGCGCTGCACATGCGCCTGTCGGGCCAGTCGATCCTCGCCTCGGTGCGGCCGGAAGTCATCCAGGCCCAGAAGGGCCGCGACCCGCTCACCTTCCAGGGCGTGTTCGAATCGGGCGAGCACTCGCTGAATTACACGGTGCCGACGCTGCTGGTCGACCACGCGATGAGGAACCCGCACGTGCCGCCGGGCTTCTGGCGCGGCGTGAACATCAACCAGAACGCGGTGTTCATCGAGAGCTTCATGGACGAGCTCGCGGAAGCGGCCGGCCAGGATCCGCTGGAGTTCCGGCGCAAGCTCCTCGGCAACAGCCCGCGCGGGCTCGGCGTGCTGAACGCGGTGGCGCAGGGAATCGGCTGGAGCAAGCCCGCGCCCAAGGGCGTCTACCGCGGCCTGGCGCAGATGAAGGCCTTCGACAGCTTCGTCGCCGCGGCCTGCGAGATCTCGGTGAAGGACGGCAACAAGGTCAAGGTCCACCGCATCGTCGCCGCCACCGACCCGGGCTACGCCGTGAACCCGGCGCAGATCGAGCGCCAGGTCGCCGGCTCGTTCGTCTACGGCCTGTCCGCGCTCTTCTTCCAGGAATGCACGGTGAGGGACGGGCGCATCGAGCAGACGAATTTCCACAACTACAACTCGATGCGCATCGCGCAGATGCCGAAGGTCGAGACCATCCTGATGCCCACGGGCGGTCCGATCTGGGGCGGCATCGGCGAGCCGACGATCTGCGTCGCGGCGCCGGCGGTGCTCAACGCCTACGCCAAGGCGACCGGCAAGCGCATCCGCTCGGTGCCGCTGAAGAACCACGGTATCGAGCTGGTGTGAGGTTCATAGCGGTCCTCCTGGCGTTCAGCCTGGGGACCGCTTTTGCGGCGGGGGATCCCCGGCGGGGCCGGGAGATCGTGGCCAACCGGCAGGTCGGGCTGTGCCTGTTGTGCCATCGCGCTCCCATTCCCGAGGAACGTTTCCAGGGCGATCTCGCGCCGGACCTGAAAGGGGTCGCCGCGCGCCTGTCGGTGGCCCAGATCCGCGCGAGGATCGTCGACCCCGGCAAGGCCAATCCGGACACGATCATGCCCGCGTACTACAAGACCGAAGGACTTTCGCGAGTCGCCTCGTCCTATCGCGGCAAGACCATTCTCTCGGCGGAACAAATCGAGGACGTGGTTGCCTATCTTGCTAGTCTCAAATGAGCTCTGAAATGATCACGCGCCGGCAGTTCCTCATCGTCGCCTCCGCCCTCGCCGCGCCCACCGCGGCGAAGGCCCAGCTCGATCCCAACCTCGCGGCGAAGCGGAAGGCGGCGTTCCAGGAGGCGCTGCGCCGCGTCGTCGGCGACGCGAAGGTGAACAAGGGCCGCGTGAAGCTCACGCTGCCGCCGCTCATCGACAACGGCAACTCGGTGCCGCTCACGGTCGCGGTCGACAGCCCGATGACCGGGGCCGACCACGTCGAGGCGATCCACGTCCTCACCGAGAAGAACCCGCTGCCCGACGTGGTCAGCGTCGCCCTCGGCCCGCGCGCGGGGCGCGCGACCTTCACGACGCGGGTGCGCCTCGCCGACACGCAGACCGTGACCGCGATCGCGCGGATGAGCGACGGCTCGTTCTGGTCCGACGGCGCCGAAGTCGTGGTCACGCTCTCGGCCTGCCTCGAGGAAGGGCTGATCTGATGGCGCGCGCCGTCGTCACCGTGCCTCCGCGCGCCAGGCGCGGCGAGATCGTCGAGATCAAGACGCTCGCGCAGCATCCGATGGAGACGGGCTTCCGCCGCACGCAGACCGGCGAGCTCATCCCGCGCGACATCATCCGGACCTTCACCTGCAGCTACAACGGCACCGAGGTGTTCCGCGTCGAGCTGCACCCCGCGGTCGCCGCGAACCCGTTGATCGCCTTCACCACCGTCGCGACCGAGTCGGGCGCGCTCACGTTCCAATGGGTCGGCGACAACGGCTACACCGTCACCGAGATCGCGCCCCTCAAGGTCGAGTGAGCCCGCGTCTGCTGCTTCTCGCCGCCTGCCTCGCCGCCGCGGGCGCCCGGGCGGGCGAGATTCCGCCGGAGGCGCGCCGCTCCGGCTACGACCTGATGAGCCGCGAGACGCAGAAGATCGAGGACGACGACGCGACCAACCCGGGCATCCTCGGCGTGCTCGACGGCGAGACGCTGTGGCAGCGCAAGGCCGGCGCCGCCGACCGCGCGTGCAGCGACTGTCACGGCGACGCGCGGCAGAGCATGGAAGGCGTCGCGGCACGCTACCCGGCGCTCGACGCCGCGCGCGGCAGGCCGCTGAATCTGGAGCAGCGCATCAACGCCTGCCGCGTCGACCGCCAGAAAGCCGCGCCGCTCGCCTGGGAGAGCCAGGAGCTGCTCGCGCTCTCCGCGTACGTCGCGCGCCAGTCGCGCGGGCTGCCGATCGCGCCGAAGATCGACGGGAAAGCGAAGCCGTTTCTCGAGGCCGGCCGCGAGGCGTTCCACCGGCGCCAGGGACAGCTCAACCTCTCCTGCGCGCTGTGCCACGACGACAACTGGGGCAAGCACCTCGCGGGCAGCCTGATCCCGCAGGCGCATCCCACGGGCTATCCCATCTATCGCCTCGAGTGGCAGAGCCTGGGATCGCTCGACCGGCGGCTGCGCAACTGCCTCTTCGGCATGCGAGCGCAGGTTCCCGACTTCGGCGCCGACGAGCTCGTCGACCTCGAGCTCTACCTCATGTGGCGGGCGCGCGGCATGAAGATCGAGGCGCCCGGCGTGCGTCCCTAGCGCCGCTGCCTGTCCCCGGCGACTTCCGCAGGCTCTTTCGACCGCGCCGCGCCGCGTCGCTTCTGCTTCTCCTCGTACATGCGCCGGTCGGCGCGGCGGATGAGTTCCTGGACGCCGTCGCCGTCGTCGGGAACGATGGCGACGCCGATCGAGACGCCGACCTGCAGCTTCAGGCCCGCGTAGTCGATCGGGGTCTCGATGGCGCGGCGCACGCGTTCGACCAGCTCCGGGATCCTGTCGCGTCCAGCATCCTCGAGAATGACGATCATCTCATCGCCGCCCCAGCGCCCCACGCTGTCGATGCCGCGCACCGCGCGCGTCGCGCGCTCGGCGACGCCTTGCAGCACCGCGTCGCCCGCCCGGTGACCTTGTTCGTCGTTGATGCGCTTGAAGTCGTCGAGATCGGCAAAGAGCAGCGCCGAGACGGTCGCGGGGTTGCGCCGCTGGGAGGCGATCGCGCGCTCCAGCCGGTCCTCGATCAGCGTGCGGTTGGGCAGGCCGGTGAGCGCGTCGAACATCGCCATGCGCGCGAGCCGCGCCCTCTGCTGCAGCAGCGCGTAGACGCCCCAGGCGAGGAAGAGGGCGAGCACCCAGGCGAGCACCCTCAGCCGCCACGCGTTAACGTCCGAAAACGACCCGGGACCGCCGCGGACGGCCATCACCCACTTGCCACCGGGCACCTGCACGTCGGCCAATTCGACGCCATTCTGCCCGAAGAGCTTCGCGTCCCCCCGGAACACCTCGCCGTCCATCCCGCGCGCGTCGCGCCCGCGGATGGCGAGGTCGACCTTCTCCGCCCGAGCGAGCGCGAAAGCGTCCGCCAGGAGGGATTCGGAGTCGATCACCGTCGAGATGAGGCCCCAGTACTTTCCCTGCACTGATACCGGGACGCGGTAGATCAGGCCCTGCCCTCCCTGCACCAACCTCATGGGACCGAGCAGGAGGGGTGCGCCGCCATCGATCACGCGCTGGACTGCGGCTAGCTGGCTCGGAACCTTGCGGTAATCGAGGCCCAGAACCTTCTCGTTGCCTTTGATCGGGTAGACGTAGAGGAGCCGGTAGCCGACCGCGACGCCGAAGTTGCGCACGTGGCGCGAGTCCTGGTAGAGCTGCCGCAGGATCGCGTCGACCTCGCTGCGCACGAGCACGCCTCGGCGCACCACGAGGTAGCTCTTCAGGCCGCCGGTGAGGAACAGCGCGTTGTCCAGCTCGCGCCTGAGACGGGTTTGCAGCAGGGAGGTGAAGGATATCAGCTCGACCTTGCGCCGTCCCTCCATCCGGGCGTCGAGGATGGTGCTGCCCGCGAGCCCGACGACGAGGAAGATCGCGGCCCCGATCGCCGCGTAGCGCCAGCGGACCCAGAAGCCTTGCAGCCGCTCGCGGGCACTCTTCGGCTGTTCCGGAGAATCCATGGACGTCCCCCTCCCGTTTGGGGTCGTTCTTGCGGCGACCGCCCGGACACCGCCGGTTCGCGCGCAATGATACCGCGACGCTCCTCGAGACCGGAAGCTCAGCCCTGCTCGAGCGGCCAGCTCGAGACGTCGAAGTCCTCCGCCATCGCCACGTGCGCGAAGCCGCGCACGTCGCGCAGCGATCTCGTGACGTGGCCCTTGCCCGCCGTGTCCTCGGCGAAGATCAGGTCCCCGGGGCGGCACACGACGCGCCTCCCGTCGCTCGCCTCGAGCTCGAGCAGCCCCGAGGTGAGGAAGATCAACTGCCGCCGCGGCGCGTTGTGGTAGTCCTGCACGTGCCCTTCCGGCGTCTCGCGGAAGAAGATCGAGGTGCACTGGAAGGTGGTCGACACGGGCCGGGCGCTGCCCGTCATCGGGATGCGGCGCACCTCGATGGCCGACTCGCCCGACTCGCGGGTGTAGATCCGCACCAGGCGCATCAGGCGGGCAGCCTGAAATGCTTGGAAAGCGCGATCCCCTGGCGCTGGTACGAGGACTTGAGGCCAGAACCGTAGAGCTTCGCGGGCGGCGCCGTCAGCCGCTCGTACACCAGCCGCCCCACGACCTGGCCGTGCTCGATCACGAAGGGCATCTCGAAGGAGCGCACTTCCAGCACTGCGCGCGAGCCCTGCCCGCCCGCCTGCGGATCGCCGAACCCCGGGTCGAAGAAGCCGGCGTAGTGAACGCGGAATTCCCCGACCAGCGTGTCGTACGCGACCATCTCGGCGGCGAGCATCGGCGGCACCTTCACCGACTCGCGCGAGGCGAGGATGTAGAAGTCCGCGGGGTCGAGCACCAGTCCGCCGCGGCGCGGCGGGTGCACGGGCTCCCAGTAGTCGGCGATCTCGTAGTGCCGCAACTTGTCGACGTCGATCAACCCGGCGTGGTTCCTCGCCTTGTAGCCGATCACCCCGGCCGAGCGGTCGCCGGCGAGGTCGACCGACACCGGCACGCCGTCGCGGATCTCGTCAGGCGTAATGGAATCGACCAGCTCGTGCTTCTCGTGCAGCCGCCGCAGCGTTTCATCGCCGGTCGGCGGGCTGCCCCGGCGGATGCGTATCTGGCCCAGGCGCGAGCCCTTGCGGACGAGCACGCTGAAGGTGCGCGGCGACACCTCCGCGTAAAGCGGTCCGTTGTAGCCCTCGCGCACGCGGTCGAACTCGGTGCCGTAGTCGGTGATGAGCCGCACGAACACGTCCAGACGCCCGGTCGAACTCTTGGGATTGCCCATCGCCGAGGTGCGGGTCCGGAGCCTGAGGCCCTCGAGCAGCGGGATGATGTAGACGCAGCCGCGCTCGAGCACGGCGCCTCCGCTGATGTCCATCTTGTGCATCTCGAGATCGTCGAGGCGCTGCATCACGGTCGCGTTCCTTCCCGGGAGGAAGCTCGCGCGCACGCGCCACGCGTCGCTCCCCAGGCGCAGGTCCAGGCTCGCCGGCTGGATCTGATCGGGCTGGATGGGCTCGAGCGCGACGATCTCCTTCGACGCCCGGATGAGATGCTCGATCTCCTGCGAAGGGAGTACACCGGTGGAATGCGCCCTGGCGTCGGATTCCGTTTCGCCCGGTCCGAGCAGGTCTTCGCGTGCCATCTTCATCCCGGCATGCTACCGCGGATACAGCACCAGCTGCGTGCAGCGGAACAGCGCGAGCTTGCGCCGCTCGGGGCCGTGCGTCACGACCGCGTCCCACACCTGGGTGGTGCGCCCGAGGTGCACGGCGCGCGCCTCGCCGAAGAACGTGCCCTCGCGCGCGGTGTTCAGGAAGTTGGTCTTGAGCTCGACGGTGGTGAAGTTCTCCGCGCCCTCGGGCAGGTGCGAGATGCAGCCGTAGCCGGAGAGCGTGTCGGCAAGGGCCACGACGGTGCCAGCGTGCAGGTAGCCGTTCGGCGCGAGCAATTCCCTGCGGATCGCGACCTCGCCCTTCACCAGCCCCTCGGAAATCTCCGTGAAGACCACGCCGACTAGGCCCGGGAGGAAATCCTTCCCGAAAGCGTTCATACGCGCGAGGTCGAATCCGGGCCGCAGCGGCATGATTCCTCCCTAGGTATTGCGAAAAAGCATAATATCCCGGCGCACGCCTTCCCATGGCCGAACGATGATTACGCCGCATCACCTGGGCAAGTACGAGATCACCGAGGTGCTCGGACAGGGCGCCATGGGTGTCGTCTACAAGGGATTCGACCCCGGCATCAAGCGCACCGTCGCGATCAAGACCATCCGCAGGGAGCTGGTCGAGGGGGAGCGCCACGCCGCGGCGATGCTCGCGCGCTTCAGGAACGAGGCGCAGGCGGCGGGCAAGCTCGCCCATCCGGGCATCGTCGCCGTGTACGACTACGGCGAGGACGCAGCGGTCGCTTATATCGCCATGGAGTACGTCGAGGGCAATTCGCTCAGGGAATACATCGGGCGCGGCACGCGCTTCGCCGAGCGCGACGCGGTGAGCATCATGTCGCAGCTGCTCGAGGCGCTGGGACACGCGCACGAGCGGCGCGTATGGCACCGCGACATCAAGCCCGGCAACGTCATCGTGATGAGGAACGGCAAGGTCAAGGTGGCCGACTTCGGCATCGCGCGCATCGAGGCCTCCGAGCTGACGCAGACCGGGATGATGATGGGCTCGCCGGGGTATATGGCGCCCGAGCAGTACGCGGCGTCGCAAATCGACCACCGCGCCGACCTGTTCGCCGCGGGCGTGGTGTTCTACCAGCTGCTTACCGGCGCGAAGCCTTTCGTCGGGACCACCGAGCAGGTCTCGTACGCGACCTGCCATGCCGAGCCCCTGCGGCCCTCGCTCGCCGATCCCGGCAAGGGCTGGGAGCGCTACGACCCGGTGATCGCGAGAGCGCTCGCGAAGAAGCCCGAAGACCGCTACCAGTCGGCCGAGGCCTTCCGCGCAGCGATTCTCGCGGCGCACGACGCCCCCGCCGCCGCGGCCGTGTCGGAGGAAACCATCATCGTCGAAGTGCTGCGGCCCGCGGCCGCGGTGGAGCTGAGCGGCTCCCCGCGCCCGAAGCAGGGTGCCGTCCCGCGCGCGGGCGCCGCGCCGGTCGCGGCGAAATCCGGCCGGCGCGCCGGCTGGATCATCGGGGCGTCGCTCGCTCTCCTCGTCGCCGGCGTCGCCGCCTGGGGCTGGCGCGCCGGGTGGATCGCGCCCCAGAAGGCCGACATCGAGGCGCAGCTCGCCAAGGCGCGCGCCGAGGCGGAAGAGGCCCAGCGCCGCGCGCTGGCCGCCGCCGCCGACGCGGAGAAAGCGAAGAAGCAGCTGGAAGCCCAGCGCGCTGCCGACGCTAAGGCCAAGGCCGAGCCCAAGCCGGAGCCCAAGGCCAGGCCGCGTCCGCCCGCCGCTGCCCCCCAGCCGGCCGAAAGCGCGCCCGTCGCCGTCGCGCGCAGCGAACCCGAGCCGCCGAAGCCCCAGGCGCCCGCTCCCGCACAGGAAGCGCCGCGGAGCACTTTTCTCCCCAGCGTGCTGTGGGGATCGGCAAAGCCGGCGCAGCGGCCGCCCGCGCCGCGTTACGACGGCGCGTGGACGGCGACGCGCGCTTGCGACGCGTACGAGGAATTGCCCTCTCGGGTGCAGAGCTGGCGCATGAGCGTGTCGGGCGGCGAGTTCGTCATCGAGCGCGGCACGCCGGGACAGCCTGGCTACAACCAGGCGCGCGGCAAGCCGGGCGACGACGGCAGCCTAGTGCTCTCCGGCAACGGCGTCTCCGACACGAAGCGGAGCATGGGCAATACCTACAACGTGTTCTTCCAGGGCAGCTTCGACGGCGATCGCTTCGTCCTGAAGGGCACGCTGGGCCAGCGCACGTGCACGCTGGTGCTCGCCCGCGGCTAGAAGCGCTCGATCCACGGCCGCAGCTCGACCTCCCAGGTCCAGGCGCTGCGGTGCTGGCGGTGGACGTCCAGATAGTTCTTCGCGATCTCGTCGGGCTGCAGCATGCCGTCCGCGCCGCGCTCCTTCGCCCTCGGGTCGTTCGGGCCCTGCGCGATGCCGCCGTCGATGACGAAGTGCGCGACGTGGATCCCCTTCGGCGCGAGCTCGCGCGCCATGCTCTGCGCGAGGCCGCGCAGCGCGAACTTGCCCATCGCGAACGGCGCCGACTCCGCGTAGCCCTTCACGCTCGCCGAAGCCCCGGTGAAGAAGACCGAGCCGCTCCCCCGCGGCAGCATGCGCTTCGCCGCCGCCTGACCGACCAGGAACCCGCCGTAGGCCGAGATCATCAGCGTGCGCTCGACTTCCTTCGGATCGAGCCCAACCAGCGGGCCGCGCGTCCGGTAGCCGGCGTTGTAGACGACCAGGTCGGGCGCCTGGACCTTCTCGAACATCGCCTCCACCTGCGCGGCGATCGACGCGTCGCACGCGATCGCGATCGCGCCGGTCTCCTTCGCCAGCGCGGCGAGCTTGCCGGTGTCGCGCGCGGCGAGCGCGACGCGCATGCCCTCCTTCGCGAACAGCCGCGCGAGCGACGCCGACAGGCCGCTGCCGGCGCCGACGATGAGCGCGGTCGTCGCCATGGTCACTTGAGGAACAGGTTGGGCAAGGCGAGCGAGAACGCCGGCACGTAGGTGACCAGCATCAGCGCCGCGATCAGCGCGCCGTAGAAGGGCCAGATGGTGCGCATGACGTAGCCGATCGACACGCCGCCGATCGCGCAGCCGACGAACTGCGTCGTGCCGACGGGCGGCGTGTTCAGGCCGAGCGCGCAGTTGATCAGCATCAGCATTCCGAACTGCACGGGGCTCATGCCGTACTGCGCGCAGATCGGCAGGAAGATGGGCGTGCAGATCAGGATGGTCGGCGCCATGTCGAGAAAGGTGCCGAGCAGGAACAGGATGATATTGACGAGCAGGAAGATCACCCACGGGCTGGTCGAAATGCTGGCGAGCGCCTTGCCGGTCAGGTCGGCGACCTCGTAGAGGCTGATGAGGTAGCCGAAGGTCGCCGAGATCCCGATCAGCAGCAGCACGATGCCGGTCGTCTTGACGGCCTTGGCGGCCGCCTTGAGGAAATTGTCCCAGGTCAGGGTGCGGTAGGCGATCGCCGTCAGGACGAGAGCGTAGAGCACCGCGATCGAGGCCGACTCGGTGGCGGTGAAGGCGCCGGAGAGGATGCCGGCGACGATGATCGCGACGACGAACAGTCCCGGGAGCGCCGAGGCGAACGCCAGCCCCACCGCCTCCCACCCCGGGAAGGTGCCGGCGGGATAGCCGCGCTTGATCGCCACCAGATACGCCGCGACGAGATTGCACACGGTGAGGATGACCGCCGGCAGCACGCCCGCGAGGATGAGCGCCGCCACCGAGACCTTTCCGCCCGCGGCGAGCGAGTAGATGATCATGTTGTGGCTGGTCGGCATCAGCACGCCGACGAGCGCCGCGTGCGTGGTGACGTTCACCGCGTAGTCGGCGTGGTAGCCCTCCTTCTTCATCATCGGGATCATCACCGCGCCCATCGCCGACACGTCCGCCACCGCGGACCCGGAAATCCCGCCGAAGAGGGTGCACGCCACGACGTTGGACATGCCTAGGCCGCCGCGGATGTGGCCGACCAGTGCCTTGGCGAAGCCCACGATGCGGTCGGCGATCCCGCCGTGCAGCATCAGCTCGCCGGCGAAGATGAAGAACGGGATCGCGAGGAACGAGAAGATGTTCATCCCGGCCCGCATCTGCTGGAACACCACCGCGAGCGGCAGCCCTTCGTAGAGGATGGCGCACACGGCCGACAGTCCGATGGCGAAGGCCACCGGAACGCCGAGCAGGAGAAGGACCGCGAACGAGACGGCGAGCAGCGTCAATGCCATGCCGGCGCGACCTCCCGGCCGCGCAGCTGCGCGACGACGTGCTCGATCGAGAAGAGGAGGATCAGCGCGCCCGAGACGGCCATCGGCACGTAGTTGAGCCCTTCGGAGATGCCCAGCGTCGGTATCCGATAGTCGTGCACCGACCAGGCGAGGAAGGCGCCGTTCCACGCCATCAGCGCGCCGAAAGCGGCGACGAGCACATGGATCGCGAGCTCGAGCTTCAGGCGCACCTTCTCGGGGACCAGCACGAGCAGCGACTCCATGCCGATGTGACCGGCGTCGCGCACGCCCACCGCGGCGCCGAGCATGGTGACGTAGAGCACGAGCAGCATCGCCAGGGCCTCGGCCCAGGTCGGCGTGTCGTTGAGGACGTAGCGGCCGAACACCTGGGTGATCACGGCCGCCACGATGGCGACGAGGCCGGCCACCGCCGCCATCAGGCACAGCCTCGCCGCGGCGGCGCAGAAGCGGGTGAGCATAGGGACGCTACTTCGTCGCCTGCACCCGCCTGATCATGTCCTTGAGCTTGGGATCGGTGATGAACTTGTCGTACACCGGCTTCATCGCGTCCTGGAACGGCTTCTTGTCGACGGTGATCACCTGCGAGCCCGCCTTCTCGACGAGGTCGCGCGAGGCCGCTTCCTTGGCGTCCCAGAGCTTGCGCATGTAGGGCACCGATTCTCTTGCGGCCTGGCGGAAGATCTTCTGCTCGTCGGGCGTGAGCCGGTCCCAGACGTTCTTCGAGATGAGCAGCAGCTCCGGCGCCATCGAGTGCTCGGTCAGCGTGTAGAACTTCGCCACCTCGTAGTGATGCGCGGTGTCGTACGAGGGCCAGTTGTTCTCGGCCGCGTCGATGACGCCGGTCTTCAGGCCGGTGTAGACCTCGCCGTAGGGCATCGGCGTCGCGTTCGCGCCCATCGCCTGCAGCAGCGACACCCACAGGTCGGACTGCTGCACGCGCACCTTCAGCCCCTTCATGTCGGCGAAGCTGCGCACCGGCTTCTTCACCGTATAGAGGGACCGGGCGCCGCTGTCGTAGAACGCGAGGCCGACGAAGCCCTGCGGCGCGCAGGCGGCGAGGATCTGATCGCCGACCGGCCCGTCGAGCACCTTGCGCATGTGCTCCTTCGACCGGAACAGGAACGGCATCGTCGGGACCATGGTCTCGGGGCAGATGTTGTTCATCGGCGCGACGTTGACGCGCACCAGGTCGAGCGCGCCGATCTTCACCTGCTCGATCGTGTCCTTCTCGCCCCCGAGCGCGCCGCCGGAGAACACCTTGATCGAGTCCTTGCCGCCGGTCTTCTGCTTGATGATGTCGCTCATGTAGCGCACGGCGAGCACGGTCGGGTAGTCGTCCGGCTGGATGTCGGCGGCGCGGAATTCGCGGGCTTGGCTTCCGGCTGCGAACAAGGCGATAGCTAGGGTTACGATCAGGCGCATGGTTTCTCCCATTGGTCTTGAAACGCTAATCTACCCTAATTGCCCGAATCCTTCGGCCTGGGTAGCGGCAACGCGCGACGAATCAGGTTTCGACCCGGATAGCCGCGCCGGCAATAGGCGGCGAGCTCCGCGACGAACTGCTCGGCGTACGGCGCCAGGAACCGCCGCGGATCCCAGAACACCGTCTGCCATCTTCCGATCGACGCTCCGCGATGGACCAACGGAATGGCCCGGACCGCACGGGCCGGCAGGCGCAGGTTCGATGGAACGATCGCGATGCCGTAGCCGGTCGTCGCGAGCACGATCAGAGTCTGCGGCGCCGCGCTTTCCAGAAGGACGCGCGGCCTCAGATGCGCCGCTTGGCAGGCGAGGTCGAACCACTCGCGCGATCCGAACTCCCGCCGCAGCAGCAGGAGTGGCTCCTCCGCCAGGGCTTCGATCTCGAGCGATCTCCGGCCCGCCGCACGGTGTGCCGGCGACAGCAGCGCGAGCGCGTGCATGGGATACAGCACGCGAAATCCGAAACGCGCATCCACCGAGGATCCCAGCGCAAGGTGAGCGTCGCCCCGTTCCAGGCGCGCCGGCAGCCGAGCGCCGCCATCTTCGACCAGATGGATCTCGATGCCCGGATGCTGCCGCCCATACCGGACCAGGAAGTTTGCGAGGAGACTCTCGATCACGTGCGGTGTGGCGCCGACGCGCAGGATTCCCGTCTGCCCGGTCTTGAGCGACCGTGCGCGCTCGCCGAGCGATTCCGCTTCCGCGAGCAGGCGTCGGCTGCGCCGGAGCAGGTCGTCGCCCTCGGAGGTCAGCCGCACGCCTCGGCCGACGCGATCGAACAGCGGCACGCCGAGCTCTGCCTCGAGCGCTTGCATCTGCCGGGAGAGCGCGGGCTGGCTCAGGTGAAGCTGCGCGGCCGCGCGGGCGAAGCCGCCGGTGTCGGCGATAGCGGCAAAGGCTCGCAGGTGACGGAAGTTCATGCGGCGAATATTAACAATACTGCATCAATATATGAGCGATAAATGCATTGGACACATAGAGGGCGCCGGCCTACGATCGGTGTTTCCGATTCCGGGAGAACGCCACGTGATTCACCGCCGCCGCTTCATCGGCCTCGCCGCCGCGTCGCTGCTCGCGCCGGCATTCACGGTGCGCCGCGCCCTGGCGCAGGGCCCGGCGCAGGTTTGGCCCGCGCGCCCCGTGCGTATCGTCGTCGGCTTCAGCGGTGGGCCGGAGGTTTCCGCCCGCATCCTCGCGAGCCCCTTGACCGCACTCTGGGGCCAGCAGGCGATCGTCGAGACTAAGATGGGCGCGAGCGGCAACATAGCCGCCGAGACGGTCGCGCGTTCCGCGCCCGACGGGCACACGCTCCTTCTGGCGGGGACGCCGCTCGCGGTGAGCCGCTTCCTCTATCCATCGCTTGCCTTCGATCCCGTCGCGGACTTCGCGCCCGTCTCGCTCGTCAGCAGGCAACCGAACGTGATGATCGTTCCGAATACTTCGCCCGCACGCTCGATCGCGGAATTCGTAGCCCACGCCAAGGCCAACCCGGGGAAGATCACGTACGGTTCGCCCGGCCGCGGAACCACCGTGCATCTGTGCGGTGAGCTGTTCAAACGCAAGACCGGCGTGCAAATGACGCACGTGCCCTACAGCGCCCCGTCCACGATCATGAGCGACCTCATCGCCGGGCGCATCGACGCCGTATTCCCCACGTTCGCCTTGGCGCTGCCGCTGATCACCGCCGGCCGGGTGCGCGCTCTCGCTGTGGCCTGGCCCGGGCGGATCCGGGTCGCTCCGGAGTTGCCCACTTTCCGGGAGGCCGGCGTGCCCGGGTTCGACGACGTCTCGCTATGGTTCGGATTGTTCGTCCCGGCTGGGACCCCGCCCGCGATCGTCGAGAGGATTCATTCCGATACGGCGGCCGCGCTCGCCGATCCCACAGTCAAGCTGAGGTTCGAGCAGGCCGGCGCCACACCGGCCGCCTCGACGCCGCCCGAGCTGGCGCGTCATTTCAAGGCCGAGATGGACAGGTGGGGCCCGGTCATCAAAGAAGCGAAGATCACGATCAACGATTGAACCGCGGCTATGATGTCGCTCGCAGCGCTTTGCGATCATGTTCGACCTTGACCGGTTCATCGCCGATTGCAAGGCGGCGCTCGCGGCCGACCGCTCGCACAAGGAGGTGCGCGAGGTTGTGAAGCACGCCGTCCGGGAACCTGCGTCCGTGATGAAGGCGCTGGGCGAGCCGAAGCCGGGGCTGCACGCGCTCTACCGCTCGAGCGAGCTGACCATCCTCAACGTCGTGTGGGGCCCGATGATGACCATCGCCCCGCACAATCACAACCGTATATGGGCCGTCATCGGAATCTATACCGGGCGCGAGGACAACATCTTCTGGCGCCGGGTGCCGGGTAGCGCCGGCCGGGTGGAGGCAGCTGGGGCAAAGTCGCTGTGCGAAAAGGACGCGGAGCCGCTCGGACCGGACATCATCCACTCGGTGACCAACCCCATCGGCCGGCTGACCGGCGCGATCCACGTCTACGGGGGCGATTTCTTCGGCCCCGGGAGGAGCGAGTGGGACGCGGAAACGCTTCTCGAAGGTCCGTTCGACATCGAGCGGGCCCGGCGCCGCTTCGCGCAAGCGAGCGAGGCTTGGGAGAAGGTACAACACATGGGAGAACCATCATGAACGCGAAATCATCGAAGCTCGCGCTAGCAGTACTCCTGGGGATCGCCAGCGCTACCGCCTTCGCCCACGGCGACGACCCCAAGGCGAAGTCCGAGGGCGAGAAGTACGGCAGGGTGCTATTCAAGACCTCGTGCACGTCCGACGCGCAGAAGCAGTTCGAGCGCGCTTTGGCGATGCTCCACTCCTTCTTCTTCCCCGACACGGTAAAGGCGTTCACCGCCATTCCGGAGACCGATCCGACCTGCGCGATCGCCTACTGGGGCATCGCGATCTCGCAGCGCCCGAATCCGCTCGTTGGGCCGTTCGATGCCGCGACGCTGAAGCGCGGGCTCGACGCGATCGAGAAAGGCGAGGCGATCGGCGCCAAGACGCAGCGCGAGCGCGACTGGCTGGCAGCGGCCAAGGAGTACTTCAAGGACTACGACAAGGTGGACCAGGACACGCGCACCCGCAACTACGAGAAGGCGATGGAAGCCCTTGCCAAGAAGTATCCGAACGATGTGGAAGCCAAGATCTTCTGGGCGCTCGCCCTCAACGAGATCTTCGACCACAAGTCGATGGACCCGCTGATCAGGGCGATCGCGATCCTCGAGCCGATCGACAAGAAGTATCCCGACCACCCCGGCGTCACGCACTACCTGATTCACAGCTACGACTTCGCGCCTATCGCGCAGAAGGGCGTGCCGTCGGCGAACAAGTACGCGAAGGTCGCGCCGTCGGCGCCGCACGCCCAGCACATGCCCTCGCATATCTACTCGATGGTCGGCATGTGGGAAGCCTCGATCCGCTCGAACCAGAGCGCGGTCGAGGTCAGCAAGCAGGTCGGAGCGAAGAGCTGGCCGGGCACGGGGAAGATCTTCCCGCAGGCGCCTCATGCTTGGGACTTCATGACGTACGCGTATCTCCAGCTCGGTCAGGACAAGAACGCGAAGCAGATCATCGATGAGCTGAAGTCAGCCCAGATGGGCTTCTATCCGAACATCGGCGCTTATACCGGCACCGTCGCGCCGCCGGCGCGGTACTGCCTGGAGCGCCAGGACTGGAAGTGCGCGGCCGGGCTCCAGCCCCACGGGTCGCCGTACCCCGCCGCCGAGGCAATCACGTATTTCACCCGCGCGATGGGCGCTGCGCGGAGCGGCGATCCCGCCAGCGCGCAGGCGGACATCGACAAGCTGAAGGAGCAGCGTGCCGCCCTGGAAAAATCGAATCAGTCGTACTGGGCGGAACAGGTCGAGATCCAGATCCTCGCGGCGCAGGCCTGGCTGGCGCAGGGCCGGAGCGAGAAGGACGAGGCGCTCAAGTTCATGCGCGCCGCCGCCGATCTCGAGGACGGCAGCGAGAAGCACGTCGCGATGGAGAACCGTCTCTATCCGATGCGCGAGCTGCTCGGCGACATGCTGATGGAGCAGCAGCAGCCGGCCCTTGCGCTGCAAGAGTACGAGGCGTCGATGAGGGCGATGCCGAATCGCCTCCGCGGGTTCTACGGGGCCGCCAAGGCGGCCGAGGCGGCGGGGGACAAGCAGAAAGCCGCGGGCTATTTCGGCAGGCTCGCGCGGCTCACGCGACACTCTGACGGGGAGCGAGCCGAGATCAGGGAGTCGCGGCAGCGCGTAGCGAGCCGCTAGACGGCGCAGACAAGAGCCGCCGGCACGAGCGCCGGCGGCTATTTGTGTCATGATGGGCGGACAGTGAACGTGCGCTCCGCAGCGCGAGTTGCAGCTTTCTTTCTCTTCGCTTCGACCGTCTGCCTCGCAGCGGACACGGACGAAGATCCCCACGCGCTCAAGCTCGACCCCGACTACGCCGCAGGCAAGAAGGCGATCGAGTCCAAGAACTGGAACGCTGCGATCGAGTCCCTGTCGTCAGCGGCGCTGCGCGACACGCGCAACCCCGATATCCAGAACTACCTGGGGTACGCCTACCGCAAGGCCGGGGACATGGACTCGGCCTTCAAGCACTACGACCGCGCTTTGCAACTCAATCCACGGCATCGCGGCGCGCACGAATACGTCGGCGAGGCGTATCTGCTCGTCGGCAACCTTTCCAAGGCCCAAGAGCACCTCGCCGCCCTGCAGAAAATCTGCCTGATCCCCTGCGAGGAGTACGGTGACCTGAAGAAGGCGATCGACGCGTACCGCGTCAAGCCGCGGTGAAGCTTATCCTCGAACTCTGCAGCAAGGCGCGGAACGCCTCGTAGGTCTCGCGTATCCCCTCGGCGAGCGTTGCGGAACCGTAGTCGCCGAGGAACTCGCGCAGCGGCGCGTCGGGCAGGTGCATGGGGAAGGCGAGCGCGTCTCCCGAGGAGGTGATCTTCGCCCGCGGCGCGATCTCCTTGAGGATCGCGAGGCCTTCCTCGACCGGAGCGTGCACGCCGTTCATGTTGAACACCGGAGCGCCGCTGCGCTCCTTCGCCACCGCGCGGATGAAGGCGCTCGCCACCTCTCCCGTATACAGCCAGGACACGCCGCCCGTGAACGGCACGTCGTAGGGCCTGCCCGCGGCGGCGGCGAGGATCGCGACCGTGGTCTTCGAGGTGAGCCCCTGGTCGCGGCCGACACCGTAGACGACGCCGGGCCGGATGCCGACGCTGTGCACGCCCCAATCTCCCGAGTAGACGAGCGCGATCTGCTCGTCGCAGTGCTTGTACGCGCCGTAGAGCGTGTGCATCGCGCCGAGCCCTTCGTCCATCGCGCCGTAGGCGGCGATCGAGCTCGCGTAGGCGAGCCGCCTGATGCCGAGCTTGCGCGCCGCCTCGAACACGTTCACGGTCCCGACCACGTTCACTTTCGCGCCCGCCACGGGATCCGCCTTGCAGAAGGGGACCTGGAGCGCCGCGAGATGGATGATCGCGCAGGGCTTCACCTCCCCCACCACGCGCGTGAAGGCGCCGCTGTCCGAGATATCTCCCGTGCGCCACTGGACGCGCTTCAGCTCGTCCTCGGACATCAGTAGCCGCGGCCGGCGCTTGTCCTCCGACAGGTCGAACGCGCAGGCCGGAACGCCCGCGCGCGCGAGCAGCGAGAGCACCCAGCTGCCGATGCAACCGCCAGCCCCGGTCACCAGCACCGGACCCGGGAAGCTCGCCTTGTCGACGGGAAATCTCACTTGCGCTTCCTCGGTCCCTGCGCCTTCACCGGGGCGCGCGTCGGGTCGCCGCCGTCCTCGGCGAGGACGAAGGTGCCGCCCTGGTATTTCTCGGTGCGCGGATCGGCGCCGGGTATCGTGTTGTTCAGGACTTCCTCTGCCCAGCCCTCGCTGTCGTCCTCGGGCCGGTAGCCGAGGCGCTCGGCGTTGGCGTTGTCATACCAGCTGCGGCGGTTGCCCGAGACCCCGTAGACGATCTCGAAGCGTATGCCCGGCCGGTCGACCGCGATCGACACGAGCTGCGCGAGATCGCGCGGCGAAAGCCAGATGGAGAGCCGCCGCTTGTCCATGGGGCGCGGGTTGACGTTGCCGATCCGCACGCACACGACCTCCATGCCGTACTTGTCCGCGTAGAGGCTGCCGAGCGCCTCGCCGAACACCTTGGACACGCCGTAACGGCTGTCGGGCCTGGGATAGACCCGGTGGTCTATGGTCTCGTCGCGCTCGTAGAAGCCCACGGCGTGGTTGCTGGTCGCGAACACCATGCGGCGCACGCCGTTCCTGCGCGCCGCCTCGAACACGTTGTAGGTCCCGACGATATTGGCGCGAAGGATCGTCTCCCACGGACCTTCCACCGAGAAGCCGCCCAGGTGCACGACCGCGTCCACGCCCTTGGTCACCCGCAGCATGTCGCGCAGGCTGGCGCAGTCGCCGCGGATGAATTCCTCCTCCGCGGCAAGGTCCGCGACGGGACGGATGTCGGACAGCCGGAGCGCGTAGCGGCCGGCGAGCTCGCGCCGCAGGTGGCCGCCCACGTCTCCCGCGGCGCCCGTGATCAGGATCTTCTTCACTCGCTTTTCTTGTTATCGGCGCCCAGTGACCGCCATCCGGATCTCGCGCGCCGGCGGGCGCCGCAAATCCCCCAAGGCCGCGCGCAACACGCGCAGCGCCGAGCGCAGGAACAGCACGGCCAGCGCCGCCCCGATCGCGAGATCGGGCCAGCCCGACCCGGTGATCCAGACCGCGCCGGCCGCGATGAACACCGCGATGTTCGACGCGATGTCGTTCCGCGAGCACTCCCACACCGAGCTCATATTGATGTCTTCGGCGCGGTGCTTCCACAGCAGCCCCAGGCAGGTACCGTTCGCCGCCAGGGCGAGAATGCTCACGGCGCCCATGGTCTCGAACACCGGCACCCCTGGAACGAGGATCCGGTAGATCACCATGCCCAGGACGTAGAGGCCGGCACAGAGGATCAGGAACCCCTTGAAAACCGCGACGCGGGCCTTCGCGCGCGTGCCACGCCCTACCGCGTACAGGCTCGCGCCGTACGTGAGCGCGTCCCCGAGATTGTCGAGAGCGTCCGACAGCAGCGCCGTGGAACCGGCGGACAGGCCTGCCACCAGCTCCACGATGAACATGACCGCGTTGATGCCGAGAACGGTCTTGAGCGTTCCGCTCTGACGCGCGCCCAGCGCATCGACGGCGCACGCCTTGTCTTCGCAGCAGTCAGCCATGGGATTTTCCCAACGGTCGGGTCCATGGATTATATTCTTCCTCGTCGCCGCCCTGTCGTCGAACCACGCCCGATACGATCTTGCACGACCTTCTCTTCCGCAACGCGTTGATCTTCGACGGCTCGGGCGCAGAGCCGGTCGCTGGCGACGTTGCGGTCTCGGGCGGACGCATCGTGCGGCCCGGCGGACCGGCGCGCGAAATCGTGCAGGCCGACGGCCTGGCGCTCATGCCGGGCATCATCGACAGCCACACGCACTTCGACGCGCAGATCACCTGGGACCCGTGCGTGCGGCCCTCGCCCGCGCTGGGCGTGACCACCGCGGTGATCGGCAACTGCGGCTTCGCCATCGCGCCGTGCAGGCCGCAGCACCGCGACATCACCATGCGCAACCTCACCCAGGTCGAGGGCATGTCGCTCGAGGTGCTCAAGGCGGGCATCGCCTGGGAATTCGAGACGTTCCCCGAATACCTGGCCCAGCTGCGGCGCAGCGGCGCCGTGGTCAACGTCGCCGCCTACGTCGGCCACTCGAGCGTCCGCACCTGGGTGATGGGCGAGGACGCGTCCCGGCGCGCGGCCACCGACGCCGAGATCGCGCAGATGCAGGCGATCGTGCGCGAGGCGATGAAAGCGGGCGCCGTCGGCTTCGCCAGCAGCACCTCGCCCGCGCACAACGGCGAGGGCGGGCTGCCGATGCCGTCGCGGCTCGCCGACGAGCGCGAGACGCGGGCGCTGGTCGCCGCGATGGGCGCGAGCGGGCACGGCGTCTACATGCTGACCAAGGGCGCGCACACCTCGCTCGCGTTTCTCGAGTCGCTCGCCGCCGAGAGCGGCCGTCCGGTGATGGTCGCGGCGCTGCTGCACAACGGCACCAACCCGCGCGCCGTGTTCGACGACCTCGACGGGATCGCCGGCGCGAACGCGCGCGGCCGCGCGCTGATCGGCCAGGTGTCCTGCTGCCCGCTGACCATGGACTTCACGATGCAGTCGCCGTACCCCGTCGAGGGCCTCGCGAGCTGGAAGCCCGCGCTCGGGCTGCGCGGCGGCGAGCTGAAGGCGATGCTCGCGAGCCGCGATTTCCGCGACGGCGTGCGCGCCGAGCTGGCGACGAGGAGCGGCTTCCGCCTCTTCAACGGCGAGTGGGACACGGTGCAGGTGGTCGAGGCCGCCGGGCACGCGCGCTACGAGCAGCGCACGCTCGCCGAGATCGCGCGCGACGAGGGCCGCGACCCGCTCGACGCGATGCTCGACCTCGCGCTCGCCGAGGACCTGCGCACCGTCTTCACCGCGCAGCTGCTCAACTCCGACGAGGAGGCCGTGGGCCGCATGCTCAACCACCCGCACAGCATCGTGAGCCTGTCGGACGCCGGCGCGCATCTCACGTTCTTCAACGACGCGGGCTTCGGGCTGCATCTGCTCGGCCACTGGGCGCGCGAGCTCGGGGCGATGACCATGAGCGAGGCCGTGCGCCGGCTCACGGCGCACCCGGCGCAGGTGCTCGGCATGCGCGGGCGCGGCATGATCCGCGAGGGCCATGCGGCCGACCTGCTGCTCTTCGATCCGGAGAAAGTGGGACGCGGGCCCAAGCGCCGCGTGTTCGACCTGCCCGGCGGCGCGCCGCGGCTGACGACCGACGCGGTTGGCGTGCACGGCGTTTGGGTCAACGGGCGCAGGGTGGTGGGCGGCGACGGGCTGCTGGATTCGCCGCCGCGCGCGGGCGAGGTGCTGACGAGCTTCTCCACTTGACCGGCACCATTGGGCGCGGCTAATCTGCCTTCGCCCCCCTTTGGATTCCTTCCATGGCATCCGTCACCCTTTCCGGCGTGCGCAAGAGCTTCGGCTCGACCGAAGTGCTGCACGGCGTCGACGTGGCGGTGGAGGACGGCGAGTTCTGCGTGCTGGTGGGCCCCTCGGGCTGCGGGAAATCGACGCTGCTGCGCATGGTCGCGGGACTCGAGGAGATCTCGGGCGGGACGATCTCGATCGGCGCCAAGGTCGTCAACGCCGTCGCGCCCAAGGAGCGCGACATCGCCATGGTGTTCCAGAACTACGCGCTCTATCCGCACATGAGCGTGTTCGACAACATGGCCTTCAGCCTCAAGCTCGCCGGCGAATCGAGGGACGCGACGCGGCAGCGCGTCGAGGAGGCGGCGCTGATCCTCGGGCTGCAGGAGTACCTCGAGCGCTACCCGCGCCAGCTCTCCGGCGGCCAGCGGCAGCGCGTGGCGATGGGCCGCGCGATCGTGAGGAAGCCGCAGGTGTTCCTGTTCGACGAGCCGCTCTCCAACCTCGACGCAAAGCTGCGCGTCGCGATGCGCACCGAGATCAAGGCGCTGCACCAGCGGCTGAAGACCACCTCGGTCTACGTCACCCACGACCAGATCGAGGCGATGACCATGGCCGACAAGATCGTGGTGATGAACGCCGGCCGCGTCGAGCAGACCGGCTCGCCCCTCGATCTCTACGACGATCCCGCGAACCTGTTCGTCGCCGGCTTCATCGGATCGCCGGCGATGAACTTCCTGCCCGAGCGGCGCAACGGCCGCGACGTGCTCGTCGGCGTGCGCCCCGAGCACCTCGATATCGCCAGCGACGGGCTCGCCGCCGAGGTCGTGGTGGTGGAGCCGACCGGCGCGGACACGCAGATCTACTGCAAGGTGGACGGCGTGGACGTCACCGCGGTGGTGCGCGAGCGGCACGCTTTCCGGCCGGGCGAGGCGGTGCGCCTCAAGCCCCGGCAGACTTTCCTTTTCGATCGGGCGAGCGGCAACCGGCTCGCTTAAGACATCGCAACCAAGGAGGGATGATGAGCCACATGAAACGCAGGGATTTTCTGAAGATCTCGGCCGGCATCGCCGGCGGCGCCGCGGCCGGCGTGCCGCTGCTCGCCCGCGCGCAGACGGCGTGGAAGCCGGAGAAGGGCGCCAAGCTGCGCGTGCTGCGCTGGAAGCGCTTCGTGCAGGGCGACGAGGACCAGTACATGAAGAACGTCGCGGCTTTCACCAGGAGGACGGGCGTCGAGGTGAGGGTCGACAACGAGAGCTGGGAGGACGTGCGGCCCAAGGCGGCGGTGGCGGCGAACGTCGGCTCGGGGCCGGACATCATCCTCTCGACCTTCGACGACGCGAATCTCTATCCCGAGAAACTGCTCGACGTCACCGACCTCGCCGAGTACCTCGGCAAGAAGTACGGCGGCTGGTACGACGTCTGCCGGCAATACCTCCAGCCCGGGGGGAAGCGCTGGATCGGGCTGCCGCTCGGCGCCGCGGGCAACGCCTTCGTCTACCGCATCAGCCAGATGAAGGAAGCCGGATTCGATTCCTTCCCGAAGGACACCGCGGGCTTCCTGAAGCTCGCCAAGGCGCTCAAGGCCAAGAACCACCCCCTCGGCTTCGCGCTCGGCAACGCCACCGGCGACGGCAACACCTGGACGCACTGGCTCCTGTGGTCCTTCGGCGGCAAGCTGGTCGACGAGAAGAACACCGTGGTCGTCGACAGCCCGCAGACGCTTCAGGCGCTCGAGTACGCCAAGGAGCTCTACCAGACCTTCGTGCCCGGGACGCTCGCCTGGCTCGACCCGAACAACAACAAGGCCTTCCTCGACGACCAGATCAGCGTCACCGAGAACGGCATCTCGATCTACTACGCGGCCAAGACCTCGCAGGATCCGAAGATCAAGGCGATGGCGGCCGACATCGGCCACGCCAACCTCCCGATCGGGCCGGTGGGCAAGCCGACCGAGCTGCACCTGTTCTTCAACCAGATGATCTTCAAGTACACCAAGTACCCGAACGCGGCGAAGGAGTTCCTGCGCTTCATGATGGAGAAGGAGCAGTACTTCCCGTGGCAGGAGGCCTCGATCGGCTACGTCACGCACCCGCTCAGGGCGTACGAGTCCAACCCGATCTGGACCTCCGACCCCAAGCACACGCCCTACCGCGACTGCATGAAGATCATGCTGCCGAACAGCTACTCCGGGAAGCCCGGCTACGCATCGGCGCAGAGCATGGCCGACTTCATCGTGGTCAACATGGTCGCCGAGGCGGCGTCTGGAGCGAGCAGCCCCAAGGAAGCGATGCAGAAGGCGCAGAAGCGGGCGGAGCGTTACTACAAGGTCTGATCCCGCGTCGTCCTGAGCGAAGCGAAGGGTCTCTCATGGCACGCTGCGTGCCGTCGGAGATCCTTCGGCCTCAGGATGACACCTTGTCATGAAGTCCCTCCTCGACAACCGCAGCGCCCTCGGCCTGGCGTTCATGCTGCCTGCCGCCGCGTTGCTGCTCGTGTTCCTCACCTACCCGCTCGGACTCGGCCTCTGGCTGGGGTTCACCGACGCGCGCATCGGGCGGCCGGGTCACTGGATCGGCACGGAGAACTTCGAGTCGCTGTACACGGACTCGCTGGCGCGGCTGTCGCTGTTCAACACCCTCTTCTACACGATCCTCGCGAGCATCGTGAAGTTCGGGCTGGGGCTGTGGCTCGCGCTGCTCCTCAACCGCCATCTGCCGTTCAAGGCTTTCATCCGCGCGATCGTGCTGCTGCCCTTCATCGTGCCCACCGCGCTCTCGGCGATCGCCTTCTGGTGGATCTACGACGCGCAGTTCTCGGTGGTGTCCTGGCTGCTCGCGAAGATGGGGCTGATCCACACCTACATCGATTTCCTCGGCGAGCCGTGGATGGCGCGCCTGTCGACGGTGGCCGCGAACATCTGGCGCGGCGTGCCCTTCGTCGCGATCTGCCTGCTGGCGGGGCTGCAGACGATCTCGCCCACCCTGTACGAGGCTGCGGCGCTCGACGGCGCCACCGAATGGCAGAAGTTCCGCCACGTGACCCTGCCGATGCTCACGCCGATCATCGCCGTAGTGATGACGTTCTCGGTGCTGTTCACGTTCACCGACTTCCAGCTGATCTACGTGCTGACGCGCGGGGGGCCGCTCAACGCCACGCACCTCATGGCGACGCTCTCCTTCCAGCGCGCGATACCGGGCGGCAACCTCGGCGAGGGCGCGGCGCTCGCCACCGCGATGGCGCCCTTCCTGCTGGCCGCGATACTGTTCTCGTATTTCGGCCTGCAGCGGCGCGCCTGGCAGCAGGGCGGCACCGATAAGTAGGCAAGACGCATGGACGCCCCCGCCAACCCCACGCCGCGCGACGCGGCCCCCGACACCGTCGACTCGCAGGGGATGAACTATCTCGTCTCCCTGCCGCGGCGGGTGGTGACGCTCTACGTCCCGCTCGCGGCCTTCCTCGTCGTGCTGCTGTTCCCGTTCTACTGGATGGCGATGACCTCGTTCAAGCCCGACGCGGAGCTGCTGAG
>DASSQD010000145.1:0-2682 GCA_035702665.1 Burkholderiales bacterium | reverse complement strand
GAGCAGGTCCGAGTGCGCAGCCGGTTCGAGCTCGATCACGACGGTCCGCCCCATGCGCTCGGGCCCGTGCCTGGCGAGATCGGCCATGAGGCAGGCGACCTCGTTGTCGTTACGTGCGCGAATCGTCAGCCGCATGGCGCTCTCTTCTCACGGGAGAAGATGCCGCTCGCGTTTCGACCTTGCGACGCCGCCGTATTCGAGCCCACGTCGCGTTGGAGTCCGGATGAGATTCGCGACACGGACTGTCGTGGGCGCCGGGGCTGCCGAACGGAGGCCGCCTACCGTCGACAGCACCCGGCGAGTCACCAAGGCACGGGACCTCACTCCGTCCCCAAAGGAGTCAGACCCCTCCTCAGTGCGCGGATGGTAGCGCGAATTGTTACGAACGCAAGGTCGGCCGATCAGGAGCGAGGGGCGGCCCCTGCGAAGCGCACACGCGACTGCGGCCCGCGCGCATGCGCGCAAAGAAGCCGCCCTCCCCGAGGCTCGCACGCCGACCGCGCCCGCGAAACCTCCGAAAGGACAGAGTCGATGCGGTTAGCGACGCTCTTCGGCGAACCTGACGCCCGCCGCGAGCAGCAGGGCTGCCATGACGATACTGAGCGCGACGAGCGGGCCTTTGCGCCAGTGGCTCTGGGTCAGGTGCGGCTGCTGCGGTGCCTTGACGAGCTCGAGTCGAACGCGCTGCATCGGTGAGATGCGGGCGGCCGCCTGCGCTTGCGCGATGTACGCGCGCAAGGCTCGCGACACGCGCGCCGCGATTCGCGACGCTTGCGCGGGCGAGCCGGCCTTACCGTCAATCCGGAAGAACGGCGAGGGCGCTCCTAGAGCGCTCTCGAGCGGCGTGACCTCGTAGCGGCCGTCCAGCGGACCGGTCTTGAGGAGGAGGGCGTCGGCCAGTGCGATGCGGCGCCGAGCATGAATCGCGGCAGGTCCGCGAAGCTCCTCATCGGACACACCACGATCGTAGGCTTGCCCAGGGCGTGACCTCACCTGACCAGAAGGCGAGGCTGAAGAGGCAATGGGTTCAGGCGTCGATTTTTCCGCTTCTTATGTCAGCAAGTCAGGAGGACACGCGACGCTGCCCAATCACTCGTCTGACGGGCACATCCGAGAGCGTCGACGCCGGAATTGCCACCTTCCGCGACAACGTTTGGTCGACCGCGACTCGGGCAGCGCGATGGCAATCACGCCCTGGGAGGACGAGCAAGCGCTGGCCGCGAGCGACGAGCGCGCGAACCAGGTACGCAGCGACGTCGCGAATGAAATGCAGGCGTCGTCGCCGCGACCGTTGAGCGCAATGGGGTAGCCGTCTTCGAGACGTGACAGTTCTGGTGTAGATGCTTCGACGCGTGGTACGGCGTTAGCTGCTAACGCCGTAACCGGAGCGCTTCATTCGGAGGCGATGCGGTTCCGGCGGTCGCGGCGATCGTAGATCCAGCCGAAGAGGAGCAGCAGGACCCCGAGGGCGAGGAAGCCACCGAAGAACCCCCACGCGTAGACGGCACGCCAGAAGATCCTGAAGAGGATGACGAAGGCGATGGCGCCGGCGATGCAGACAGCTGCGATCTTGAGGTAGAAGCCGGCGCCGAACCTGAGCCCCTCGTCGTCGTCGTCTTCTTCCTTCGGGAGGTCGACAGGCTCCACTTCGGTCATGCTTTCGATTATCCCGCCGCGTGCGCCTGTGGGCAACCATCGCGCGCGAATGGATTGAGCACCGCCCTTCCCCGAAGACAGCTGACCACGGACCAAGAGCAACGGCCCGAGCACGTAGTAACGGACTCAGGCCGTGGATGCGGATGAGAGGACTTGAACCTCCACGGAGTTTCTCACGCTGTGGCGCGATCTGGTGAACCGTGGAGAAACGCGGCTTTGCGTGGCGGCGCGTCCCCGTGTCGGGGTTTGTGTGCGCCGGGTTCCCCGGCGTGGCTTTCCCCGCGAGGGCCTCCCCCTCACTGAGTTCCCGGAAGAGATTGGGAGCTAATCCTTGGCTGGGCAAACACTTACGGCAGCCTTACAGGCCGGGGAAGTAAGCGGCCGGCGTCATCCCTCTAAAGGGTTACGCCCGACCTGCCGACTAAAAATCTGCGACACACCGCCGCAGGGGGGCTTGAGGGGGCCGTAAACCCTTTGCGTCGACCAGCGCGGCGCGTCGCAACCGCCCGGGTGGCTTTTAGGGGAGAGGGGTCGCCCGGGCTTTCTCACGCCACCATGACCCGGACTTAGAGCACAATCCTCCGGCTGCGTGCGATCGCGGCTATGGTGGCTTTACGCAAAGTTCGCCTTTTCCTCGCTGACCTCTCGGCCATCGCGGCCGGAGGCGGGAGAGGCTCCACATGGAACAAAAGGCGAAGACGAACGGCGGCGTTCCCAGCAGCACGTTCAACCGGCTGGCTGCGCTTGAACGAGAGAACGCACAGCTTCGGAGGGCGCTCGACAGCCGCGTCATCATCGAGCAGGCCAAAGGCGCGACGCTGACACCGACTGTGATTACAACCGATGAACACCTACAAATATTGGAAGGTCGGATAGTTCAACTTAGTTCTATTTTGGAAGCTTTGACTATTGATGTGCAACAGCGTTTCAAAATTGACTTGGCCGATTTAGTAGCTGATTTTAGGGATGTACGAAGAGACTTGGAGTCATAAGATCCCGCCGCAGCAGCAGATCTCGGTACTCAGC
>DASSQD010000144.1:0-7854 GCA_035702665.1 Burkholderiales bacterium | reverse complement strand
TGTAGACCTTGGCGCGGCTGTGGGGCTCGCTCATGAAAAGGAAATCGCTGTCCGGCGTAAGCCGGAACGGCTGGGTGGTGAGACCGAAGTGTTCTAGATACATGGCTCGATTATCGCCTGGATTGCATCTCGAATTGATGACCGAAGGTGTATCCGAGAAGCAGCATCGCTCTCCGGTCCACGTAACTGATCGCTGGAGCGTTGCTGTCGCGCCTTACCAGGTTGGCGACGAACGTGGCGCTCAGGCTCTGATTCAATTTGTACTCCACGGTCGCGAGATAGTTCTTGTCGATGTCCTGCCTCAGCGCCGACCCCGGTCCCGCCGCAGCGTCTGCGAGCAACGTCTGATAGCTGCGCCTGGAATAGTCGAAGGACGCACTGAAGCGCATCGCGCCGGATTGCACCCAGGCCAGGTACAGCCTGCCCGCCCTTTCCTCGTAGTCCTCGTCCAGGGTCGCGAAATCGACCTTGCGTCCGAGTGCCAGCAGAGTGTACTGGAAACGCCCCCCCTGGTTCAGATAGGCTGCGGTCCCGAGCTTGCTGTGGTACAGATCCGCCGTGGCCAGTCCCTGAACGACAACTGCCGCCGGGTCCGTCGGGACTACCGTCAGCGTGACCCCGCGCAGCAGGTCGCTGTAGGTGTCCGAGATCTCGTCCGAATACGTCAGGCGAACCGTCGATTCCAGGCTGAAGGCCTTGAGCAAGGTCAGGCGCCCGATATTTCCGTCCAGCGTCTGGCCGCCGTCCAATTGGGTAACATGAGTCTTGCCCAGGTCGAGCGACGCGCCGCTCCCAGCGTACAGCGATTCGTAGCGTCCGTAAAAGTTTTTCTGGATCACGTTCGGGAAGGGCGTGGCCTCGGGCTCGAAGAACACGCGGTTCGCCTCGGCGTTGAGGGAGACCTTCGACTGCAGGGACAACAGGTGCACCCCGCGAAGGTATCCTCCGTATCGCTTGTTGTCGGTGGTGCTGTTCTGGACGTCGAATCGGCCGTATCTGCCGCCGACGATCACCGAGTTGGCGCTGTCGACGGCAAAGTTCAAGTCGGGACCGGTGCTCAGCGTGTTGGACTTGGTCCGATTTCCCGGCGTGTCGGGAGCGGTGACGTTGAGCTGAACCTCGCGGAATGTGTCGTCGAGCTCCCAGGTCAGCCGCTGCGGCGCTATGGTCCAAAGCGCCGCTCCGTCGAGAAACGTGGTCGTGTCGTCGCTGAATGTGTGCTGCGTGAAATGCCGGTGCTCGACCTGGAGCAAGGCGCGGACATTCAAGTCGCGGTTGTTCTCGCGCAGGAACACCGCACCCATCAACGACTCGTACAGCTCGCGCCGCTCGTCGATCGTTGTGCGGAAGATATTGCTTTCGTAGGTTGCCGATAGCCCCACTCCATAGTCGACCTGCGCCGCGAAAACGAGCACAGGGCACGCCCAGCCCAGGACCGCCGCCCACAAAGCTCGCGCGGGTCGGCCGACGCGCGGCAGCTGACTCCTTTCCCGGGGTAGTCGTGCCCGTGGCCGGAGCCGAGCGGCGCGGCCAGCGCTTTCGGCGCCTCCCGGCATCTCCGTCAGCGAATCCGCGGAATACGCGGCTCTTCGTTGAAGACGATTCCCAGAAGCTTCTTGTCGCCGATGGCGCTCACGCAGTTGGCTATCTGCGTACTCGTCGATTGACCATATCGAGCCACCACCAGCACGTAGTCCGCCAGATCCGCCAGAACGCGGGTGTCGGCGATCTTCGACATCGGCGGGCCGTCCAGGATGACGAAGCGCTCGACATATCTCCGTCTTACGGCTTCCATAAGCTGCCTCAGTTTGGCGGACGTCAGGAGTTCTTCAGGAGCCTCGTGCCGCTTCCCGGCCGTAATCAGGCGATAGCGCGCGATCCCTAGCGGCTGGATGATTTTCTCGATGTCGATTGCCGGGTTCTCGAGATAGTCCGCCAGTCCCGGCACCGAAGCGTTGCGAAGGAGCTCGTGAACGCTCGGGTTTGCAAGGTGGCAGTCGATCAGCAGCGCCGTCTTTCCGACGTCGAACGCGAACGCCGCCGCGAGGTTCCGCGACACGAAACTGCCGCCGCATCCCCGGGTCACCGAGGTGACAAGAACGATCGCGTTTTGTCCCTGGCTCTGCTGAACGATCTTGGTCCGCAACTCGCGAAAGACCTGGACAGCCGGATCCTCGCCTTGCTGGGCCCGAATGATGCCGCGTTGCTCGAGATCGCTCGGCGCAAGCATCCGAGACTCACTCTGCGCCATGCGCGAAATGGTCTCCGGGTGAGCCGAGCGGTACGTCACCACCGAGGTCCCGGTCGGCGCTTGGGGAGCCTCGGCGCGGGGCACGACCTGCAAGCCGCCCTCGCGGGCTCTGTTGAGCGCTTTCTCGATTTTGCTCATGTCAAAGCACCTTCATCAATCGCAATACCGAAGCCGTGGCGGTCATGCCCACCGTCCCCAGCACGACGATGGAGAGGAAGACGAGCTCCGTCCTCAGGCTCTTCAGCTCCGCGGGGCTCCACAAGTGCGGTACGACCGCGACAATCGGGACCTTGTGCGCCGCGGCGATCTCGCTTCCCACGCGAACGCGCGGATCGAACTGCAGTCTCGCCGCAAGGAAGCCCAGGGGGAGCAAGACGCCTAGAACCAGGCCGACGGCGATGAAATGCCAGAAGCGGAACCCCGTCGGGGCGAGAGGCAGGCTGGCCGGCTCCTGGATCTTGAACGTCAATCCCTGTCGCTCCCGGTCCATGTTCATCGAGACGCGCGCATTCTCGCGTCGCCGCAGAAGATCCTGATAGATGTCGCGGTTGATCTGGTAGTCCCGGGTGAGCTCGGCCAGACGCGCATCGTCGCTGTGAATGCGCTTGCCGCGGCCGACCTCGGCCTGCAGCTGGCGCTGCAGCTCCGCCAGCCGCGCCGCGAGCGCATCGATCTGGCTCTGATTCTGCGACTGCTCCCGGCGCAGTTGCTGGTATACGGGATTGTTGACGACCGACTCGTTCGCCTTGCCGGAGCGGGTCGCCTGCTCGCGGCGCGTGCGCTCAGCCTTGAGGTTGTCGGTCAGCGCCTGGATCTGCTGCTTTACCTGAATGATGTCCGGGTGCGTGTCGAGATAGCTCAGGCGCAGCGTGTCGAGCTTCGATTCGAGCTCGCCGATGCGCGTTTGATACTGGGTCTCGCGGAACATGTCTGTGGTCGACTCGGCCTCACCGGACACCTGGCGCTCCAGCGAACCTTCCCTGACTTCCGCTTCGCGCAGCTCCTGCGTCGTCGTCTCGATGCGGGAGCGGATATCGTTGAGCTTGCTGGTCAGCTGTCCTTCGGTGACTGCCGCGTCCAGATTCGACGAGCGCAGCTCCTTGAGCTCCTTCTCCGTGTTGGTCAGCTTGTCCTGGTATTCCTGGGTCTGCTGCTCGATGAAAGCGAACGCCGCGCGGCTCTCTGCCGCCTTTGCGGTGATGCTCTCCTGCATGAAGAGCTCGGCCATCTTCTCGGTGACCCGGAACGCTCTTTCCGGATCGAAGTCCTTGTACTCGATCTTCAGAATGTTCTTGCCTACCGGAGTGATGCTCGTCTGCTTCTTGATCGTCTCGATGAGCAGCTCCCGCTCCTCGACGCTTGGATTGGCGTTCAGCCATCCGCCGTACTCGAGAACCGTGTCCATGATCTTGCGCCCGAAGATGATCTCACGGGCATTCTTGCTGCGGTCGAGCGCGTCGGTGGCTACAGCGGCGCCCTGCATCAGCGGCTGGATGATGGTCCTTTCGTCGACCAGGATGCTTGTCGAGGCCGTATAGGACTTCGGCCACAGGAGTCCCGCGACAAGCAGTACCAGATTCACGATGACGAATATCGTTACGACCATCCGGCGCGAATGGAAAGACTCGGTGACAAGCGCTTTTGCGATCTGTTCAGGTAGCAACTGCATCTTTGTGGACTCCTGGGCGGTTCGTTGGCGGACACCCTGCTAGAACAGACGCTCCGGAACGGTTATCACATCGCCAGGCCGAAGCGGCAGGTTGGTCTGGAGCTGGCCCTTGTTGAGGATATCGCCCAGCTCGACTTCGAAGACATCCACCTTGTCCTTCGTCTTACGATAGAGCTTGGTCCGATTCGGAGCGGCGAAATCGTTCACCCCTCCGGCTTCAAGGACGACGTCGAGTACTGTCATGCCCTGCCGATACGGAATCGATTTGGGCGCCTTCACCGCCCCGGTAACCCGCACGCGCGAAAGAAACTCGTGCGAGCGCAACTCCGTGATGATTACCGCCACGTTGGGGTCACGGATATAGGCCGACAGTTGCTTCTTGATTTGCTCGGCGACCTCGGCCGGGGTGCGGCCGCCCGCCTCCACGTCCCCGATCAGCGGGACGGTGATCTTTCCGTCGGGCCGAACCGGCCCCGCCGTGGACAGCTCGGGATTCCGCCACACGGTCACCTGCACTCGATCGTCCGCGCCGATGCGGTACTCCTTTTCCGCGGGCGCGGGCTCGCTGGCCATCGGGATCTCGGGGGTACTCTGGCAACCGACCAGGATCAGGGCAACAAGTGGAATCGCCAACCGGTACGCTACGCTCATCGTCCGCCTCGCCGCGAAGTTGTCACGCCCTGATCCCCTTTTTTTGCCCGGCCGAAGCCACCGACTTTACCCCAAAAAAAGCGACGGCAACCCCACACAGCGTCCCTGCTGCGAGGAAATTTGCAATAATTGCGCCACAATGCTCTCGTACGCGTTCCTATCCGGCCGCCCTGTTCATGAGTGACTATTCCCGTCACTACGCTGTCCTCAGAGTAACTCACGACATCGACTGGATGGCGCTGCGCGCCCGCTACAAGCGCCTCATCGGCAAGTGGCATCCTGATCGCTTTCCGGCAGACGGGTCGGAGCGAGAGCTGGCCGAGGAGCACAGCAAGCAAATCACCATTGCGTACCAGGCCCTGGAACGCTACTACCGGGATCATGGCGTGCTCCCGCCGATGGAGCGCCCGCAGGCTGCCGTGGACCCCGCCGCGAGCGTGGCGCGCGACGCTGCTGCGGCGACCGGAACCATGGCGGACACGCCTGCCCGGGGACCCGCGAGACCGGTACCGGGGAGGCGTCAGCGCGCGTTCATAGTGCTTTGCTCGATCGTGATGGCGTCCTTTGCTGCTTATCACTACTCTGATGAAGGAGCACGAGCCCTCTTTGGAACCAACGCCGACAGCGCATCCCTGGACGGCCGCTCCGAGGTGCCCTCCAGAGGCGACGATACCCAGCAATCCGGGGGTATCACCGAGGGGTCCACGCTCGGCGAGGTTTACGCCATTCAAGGCATCCCCACGCTCACGGAAGGCGATATCTGGCACTACGGGAAGTCGACGATCCGCTTCGCGCAAGGCAAGGTCGTTTCCTGGACACAGCACCCGGACAATCCGCTGCGCATCGCCCGCGATCAGCCCGTCGAACTGCGAGAAGGAGTGTTCAATGTCGGATCCAGCAAGGACGAGGTGCGGTTGATACAGGGCACTCCGGTGTCCGAGACCGAAACGGTGTGGGACTACGGGACCTCGCGCGTGTACTTCGAGCACAACCGCGTCGTTCGCTGGGAGGCGTCTCCCCTCCAACCCTTGCACGTGCCCCGCTAGGTAAGGGTCGGTATCGATGGTATTGCCTCGCTGCCGGTGACGTCGCTCGCCGAGGCTAGCGCGCGCCCTGGCCGAACAAGACGACTTGCGTCGTCTGGAGGAGTATGACCAGATCCAGGAACAGGGAGTGGTTCTTGACGTAGTAGAGATCGAATTGAAGCTTCTGTACCGCGTCGTCGACCGAAGCTCCGTAGGGGTAGCGGATCTGCGCCCACCCGGTTATGCCCGGCTTGACCGAGTGCCGGCTTGCGTAGAAGGGCACCTTGCGGCTGAGCTCGCTCACGAAGGGTGGCCGCTCCGGTCGCGGGCCCACGAAACTCATGTCGCCGCGAAGGACATTGATCAATTGCGGCAGCTCGTCGATGCGGGTCATCCGCAGGAATCTTCCTACGCGAGTGACACGATCGTCGTCCTTCTTCGCCCATCGCGGAACGCCGTCGTGCTCGGCCTCGACCCGCATACTGCGGAACTTGAGGATCTCGAAAATCCGTCCCGACTCCCCGACGCGCTTCTGGCGATACAGTACGGGGCGGCCGGTCTCGTGCCAGATGGCCAAGGCCGCCATGAGCATCACCGGAAGCGTTGCGATCAGCATCGCCACGCTGACAGAGACGTCGAACACGCGCTTCAGGACCTTCTGGAACCCGGTCTTGGAGAAACCTTCTGAGAAGATCATCCAACTCGCGCTCAGAGAGTTAAGCTGGACGTAGCCCGTCTCTCTCTCGAAGAACGTAGGCAGGTCCACGATCGTGACCCCGTCGAGCCTGCACTCGAGCAACCGCGAGGTCGGGAAATGTCCGTTGCGCCTGTCTCGCACGCCGACGACGATCTCGTCGACGCGGTATTGCTCGACAAGAGCCCGCAGCGCCGTGCAATCCCCCACCATCTTTGACTTGTCCAGGCTCGGCTGCCCCTCGCCGCACTGCACGAAGCCGACGAGATGGAAGGCCGCATTCGGACCGAGCTTGCCCAACAGCGCCTCGACGCCCGCCGCCCGGGAGCCGCTTCCCAGCACGAGCACCCGGCGCTTCAGCGCCTCATGACCCACTACCCGGAAGAACATCTCACGGGCGACCGCGGTGAGGATGAACGAGAAGAGCAGGCTCAGGGCCATCAGACCTCGGCCAAGAACGCTCACTGGCACAACGTAGAAGATGATGGCCATGACCACCGCCCCTGCCGGGAAGCTGGCGAGGAAGCGGGCGTGGTACTCGCGATCCCTCTTATGCAGCGCGGGCCCGTACAGACCGAACGCGGTCATGATGCCCATCATCGTCACCGCGTAGACCAATGCGCGCGGGAACAGGGCCGCCGGAGCCCCTTCGAAGTAGAGAGGCAGGCTGAGATCCAGGAATCGCAGGGCCGTGGCGAGGTAGACGACGCCTATATGGATCGCCGTTTCTGCCAGCATGAGCAGCAATAGCGGCAACGATACATAGTGGCCGAAAATTCGAACGCTCACCGATCCCTCCCAACGATCACTACGCGTATTGCCAGCAACCTGCTTGCCGATCCAAACCAGCAAGTTCGGATCGACTCGTATTATTTCGTCGCAGGCTTCAGATGCTAGGCAATATGGACTGGTTCCGCAATAGCGGCGGCCCCCCGATTTCGTGCAATAGTTCCTCTCGCCCGCGGCTCCTCACATGACGCGCTGCCGGTCTCCCGTGCGCTTTCCGAGACAATAGTGCCCCGTTCGCGACTTGGCGAAGAAAATTTCACCTGGACCCGTCCGTCAAGCGAGCAAGTCCTTGCACCGCCAGAGGCACCAATCGTGCCACGCACCAGGATTCGCAAATATCAAGGATTAGATTGGAAACTGAATTCCAATACCCGCTGATTTCCAATCGTTTACGTAGTGAATTGAAAGAATGTCTTACGACCGATCCTTAAGTCCCCGGCAGCAACGAGTGACGTTGTTTCGCCGATTTCGTCGAAAAGCCCGACACCACGAACCGCTGGAGTAAGAACGTTACGGTCAGGGAAAACCCTACAGGGTTGCCCCCGACAACTTATGCGCGTGAACTCAGGCCCCGTCGCGGACTGTGGGATCGGGAGCGCTGGAAGAGGTGCCGCAGGACCATACTGGCTTGACTTGGCGGAGAGGGTGGGATTCGAACCCACGATACGCTTGCGCGTATTCCGGTTTTCGAGACCGGCACGTTCAACCGCTCCGTCACCTCTCCGGTGGCGGGCATTTTACCAGCGGGTTCAGCGCGATGTGGCTATGACCTTGA
>DASSQD010000143.1:0-4816 GCA_035702665.1 Burkholderiales bacterium | reverse complement strand
GCGCCCGCGCGACCCGCGGTACAACGCCATCCCGCTGGCCGAAGCGCCGAATCTCGACGCGACCGTCGCCTACGTCGCCACGCGCTCGCCGATCAGCAACACCTTCGCGCGCTTCCAGAACGCCGAGGCGAAGAATTCGTTCCGTGGGAAACGATCCATGAATCCAGCCCGCAGGAGATCCTGGAGAGTCACGTTCTCGTGGCGCTGCTGGTGATGCAAGGCGCCCTGGACGACAACGTGCTCCCGGCCGCGCAGGAAAAATTCGTCGCGACCTACAAGGCGGCGGGTGGCCCGATCGAGTTCCACATCTTTCCCGACAGCGAGCACGAGTGGGTCGCCAAGCCCGGGCCGCAGACCGACCGCGCGCGCGAGGTCGTGAAGGCGTTCATCGCGCGCAACGTGGGCGCGCGCGCAGCCTGATCAGGCGATTACTATCGGGACGACCGTTCCGATGATGCGGGGCTTCCCTGCGCCTGAGGCGCCCTCATGCCTTGCGGGCCTCTCGCCGGAACGGCGCCGTTCTTGAAGAAGAACGACCAGACAAGCCACAGCCCAGGCAGGAGGACCAAGGCGTACGTGAGGATGGCGCCGTATTGGCCCTCGGGCCCGTAGGGCTCGGTGGCGATGTGCCAGTACGAATTGTCGATCGGCAACACGCTCGCCTCGGTGGCTTCGTGGAAAGCGTAGATGCACAGCTGCGCCGCGAAGAGCACGAGGAAGATCGAGGTCACCTGGAAGAAAAGCCCCAGGTTGACGCGATGCCCGTAGCGCGACCATGCCCAGGCGAGCGCGGCGGCGAGCGCAATCCCTCCGAGCGCACCCCAGAACAAGGCCGTCGACTCCGCCTGGCGCGCGAGCGTTGCGGCGATAAACGCCATCTCCATTCCTTCGCGCGTGATCATCAGAAGGACCACTAGAAACACGCCAATCCATGCGCCCGTCGATTGCGCGGCCGCCTCGAGGCGCGCGCCCATCTCGCCGCGGAGCTGCTTGGCGTGCTTGAGCATATAGACGACCATCGAGATCACGAAGCCCGCTGCCACCAATGCGAGCAGCGCCTCCCAGATCGGTTGCACCGCGGTCTCGGCGAGGAACACGCCGAGCACGAGCGACACGAGGATTGCGACCCCGGTGCCCCACCACACCGCCGGGAGCAGCGCGGCGCGCCCGGTCTTCTTCAAGTAGGCCGCGGCGATGGCCACGATCAGGAAGGCTTCGATGCCTTCGCGCAGCGTAAACACGAGCATTTGCAGCATGTCCGCCTCTAGGCAGTGAGAATGAGCTTTCCGCTCTGGGTCAGGCGCAGCCGGTACTCGCGCCCCTTGTGCTCGATGACCAGCTCACCCCGGTCCCCGAGAAGACGCTCGCTCGCGACGCGGCCCTCGGGCAGCGACGTTGCCTCAACCTCATGACTTGCCTTCGGATTTCGCCTGGGTGCGGCCGTCATAGACAAATGATAACCGTTCTCATTAACGCCTGTCAACGATTCGGCGACCCGCACCACGTAAAATCTTCCGGCCATGAAGCCGGCTCGCGTTCTGCTGCTCGTCTTCTTGCTCTCGGGCCACGCGTGGGCGCAGAGCTCCCCTACGCGAAGCTCGTTGCCGACCGCGGAGCCTTCTTCGGCGCAGTTGCTGGCCGAGCTGCGCCAAGGAGGCTACGTTCTCTATTTCCGGCACGCGGCGACCGACTTCAGCCAGAACGACGAGAGAATGAAGAACTACGAGGATTGTGGCGGTCAGCGCAACCTCATCGACAGGGGCCGCGCCGAAGCGCGCGCCGCCGGCGCTGCAATTCGCGATCTCAGGATTCCGATCGATCGCGTCCTCGCCAGCCCGTTCTGCCGAACGGTCGAAACGGCGCAGCTTCTCTTCGGGCGCGCGGAAAAGATGGCGGAAGTGCGCGGTGGGCCCGCCGAGCCCGCCGGCTCAGATCGCTACGCCGAACTCAAGAAGATCCTGGCGACGCCGGTTCGCAGGGGCGCCAACCTCGTGGTGGTGAGTCACGGCAATCCGTTCTACAGCGTCGCCGGCCCGCCGTATCTCGCCGAGGGCGAAGCCGCGGTCGTGAAGCCTTTGGGCGCGGGCTTCAGGATTGTGGCGCGAGTGCGGGTGGGCGGCTGGGAGGCGCTAAAGCGGATCGACTAGTACGCGCCGCCCTGCGCATAGTTCTCGAAGCGCGTGTACTCGCCGAGGAAAGTCAGTTTCACCGTGCCGATGGGGCCGTTGCGCTGCTTGAGGATGATGATCTCGGCCATGCCTTTGTCCGGCGTGTCGGGGGTGTACACCTCCTCGCGGTAGATCGCCAGGATCAGATCGGCGTCCTGCTCGATTGCGCCCGACTCGCGCAGGTCCGACATGATCGGACGCTTGGGGCCGGTGCGCTGCTCGACCGCGCGCGAGAGCTGCGAGAGCGCGACCACCGGAACCTTGAGTTCCTTGGCGAGCGATTTCAGGGACCGCGAAATCTCGGAGATCTCGGTGGCGCGGTTCTCGCCCTCGCTCGACGCCTGCATCAGCTGGAGGTAGTCGACGATGATCAGCCCGAGCGCGCCGTACTGACGGTGCAGGCGCCGCGCCCGCGCGCGCAGCTCGAGCGCGTTGAGGGCTCCCGATTCGTCTACGAGTATCGGCGCGTCGTGCAGCTTGCCCACCGCGTTGGTGAGCCGGTTCCAGTCATCGTCCGACAGGCGTCCCGTGCGCAGCTTGTGCTGGTCGAGACGCCCGATCGAGCCGAGCAAGCGCATCGCGAGCTGGCTGCCCGACATTTCCATGCTGAAGATCGCCACCGGCAGCTTGTTCTCCACGGCGACATGCTCGGCCATGTTGAGCGCGAGCGCCGTCTTGCCCATCGACGGGCGCCCGGCGATGATGATCAGGTCCCCGGGCTGCAGTCCCGAGGTGTCGCGATCGAGGTCACGATAGCCGGTCGGGATGCCGGTGATGTCCGAGGGGTTGTCCTTGTGGTACAGCAGGTCGATGCGCTCCATGACCTGCGTGAGCAGAGGCTGGATCTCCATGAAGCCTTGTCGGGTCTTGGCGCCCGCCTCGGCGATCTGGAAAATCTTGGACTCCGCCTCGTCGAGCAGCTGCCCGACTTCCTTGCCCATGCGGTTGAGCGCGCCGTCGGCAATCTCGGTCGAGACCTCGATGAGTCTCCGCAGCACCGCGCATTCGCGCACGATCTCGGCGTAGCGCCGCACGTTGTGCGCCGAGGGCGTGTTGCCGGCCAGCGCCGCCAGATAGGTGATACCGCCGGTCTTGTCCTTGTCCTCGCTCGACTTGATCGCCTCGTCGACGGTCACCACGTCGGCGGGCTTGCCGCGCTCGATCAGGCGCGCGATCTGGCGGAAAATGCGGCGATGGTCGTCGCGGTAGAAGTCCGCGTCGCTGACCACATCTCCGATCCTGTCGAAGGCGCCGTTGTCGAGCAGCAGCCCCCCCAGCACCGACTGCTCCGCGTCGATCGAATGCGGCGGCAGCTTGAGGTTCAGCAGTTGGGAATCAGCGGGGGCCTGAGGAGCGCTTTGCGCCATGGAAGCGACCGAGAAGACTTGGGTCACTTTACAACAAAAAAGGCCGCGGGGGCGCGGCCTTTCAGCGGGAGTTCGGGTGCGCTACTGCTGCGCGGTCTCTCCCAGCACCGAGACCTTGATGTGGACCAGAACGTCCGCGTGCAGCGCGACCGTAACCTCGTGATCGCCTACCGTTTTCAGCGGCCCCTGCGGAAGGCGGATCATTGCGCGCTCGACCTCGAAGCCCTGGGCCTTCAGCGCCTCGACGATATCGACGTTGGTGACCGAGCCGAACAAGCGCCCGTCGACGCCCGCCTTCTGGGTGATCTGAACCATCAGGCCGTCGAGCTTGGCGCCTATTCCCTGCGCTGCGGCAAGCGCCTGGGTCTGCGCTTGCTCCAGAGCGGCGCGCTTCTTCTCGAACTCGGCGAGGCTCTCGGGCGTCGCCCGCGTCGCTTTGCCTTGAGGCAGCAGGTAGTTGCGGGCGTAGCCGTCCTTCACCTTGACCACGTCGCCCAGGCCTCCGAGGTTGACTACCTTCTCAAGAAGTATCACTTGCATGACGGACCTCAGTGAAGATCGGTATACGGCAGCAGAGCGAGATAGCGCGCGCGCTTCACCGCCGCCGACAGCTGGCGCTGGTAGTGCGTGCGCGTCCCCGTGATCCGCGCCGGGATGATCTTGCCGTTCTCGCCGATGAAGTCTTTCAGCAGGTCGACGTCCTTGTAGTCGATCCACTCGATCTTCTCCGCGGTGAAGCGGCAGAACTTGCGGCGCTTGAAGAGCTGCTTCGCGCCCTTCTGCTCGCGCTTGCCGTCGCGGCCCTTGCCTTTACCCTTGCCTTTGAATCCGCCTCGACCTCTCGGTGGGGGCATATCAGTCTCCTTCCTTGAATTCCACTTCCGTCGCGTGCAGCACGATCGACTTGCTCGTGCGGCTCCTCGCGGCCAAAAATCCCGTCACTTTCACTTCGCTGCCCAGCTTCGCCGCGGCGAGGAGCGTCGCTTCCCGCTCGAATGCCACCGCCGCGACCTCGCAGCTCACCTTGCGCTCGACCCCGGCTTCCGCCTGCCTCGAATCGTGCTGTAACCGGAACTTCATCACCCGCACGCCCGCAGGCGTATGTCGCAGCGCGTCCAGCTCGATGAGCCTGCCCGACACCGTGACCCGGTTGGCCTGCGCCAACGCTTCAAGCTTTCGCCGGCTCCGCGGGCTTCGGCGCCTCGGTGCGCGGAGCCTCGGTGCGCGGAGCCTCGGTGCGCGGAGCCTCGGTGCGCGGAGCCTCGGTGCGCGGAGCTTCGG
>DASSQD010000142.1:0-39941 GCA_035702665.1 Burkholderiales bacterium | reverse complement strand
ACTTGCGAGTTCTGCCAGGAAGGCCTGCAGACTTCCTGCGTTCACGGCGGGTTCTTCGGCGTCGGCGATGTCGGCGGCGCCCAGGCCGAAGCGCTGCGCGTGCCGCAGGCGGACGGAACGCTGTTTCCGCTTCCCGTCCGGGAGGACCACGCCCTCGTGGCATCGCTTCTCACGCTGTCGGACGTGATGGGCACGGGACACCACGCGGCCGTGGCGGGGCGCGTGGGGCGCGGGAAGACCGCCGCCGTGATCGGCGATGGCGCGGTCGGATTGTGCGCCGTAATCGCGGCAAAGCGGCTCGGCGCCGAGCGCATCATCGTCCTCGGCCGCCACCCCGATCGGATCGCGCTGGCGCGCGACTTCGGGGCGACGGACGTCGTGAGCGAACGGGGCGTCGCGGCCGTGGCGCGAGTGCGCGAGCTCACGGGCGGGCACGGCGCCCACTCAGTGCTCGAGTGCGTGGGCAGCGAGCAGGCGATCGCCACCGCGATGGCCATTGCGCGGCCGGGCGGGGCCGTCGGTCGCGTCGGCGTTCCGCACTACGAGACGACGCCGGCTTCGCAGCCCGCCTTCTATGGCAACGTCACGGTGAGCGGCGGTCCCGCGCCGGTTCGCGCGTACATCGGTGAGCTGCTGCCCGACATCCTCGAAGGCAGCATCCAGCCCGGGCGCGTGTTCGACCGCGTCGTCGGCCTCGAAGGCGTGCCCGACGGCTATCGCGCGATGAACGAGCGGAAAGCACTCAAGGTGATGGTGAAACCGTGACACGCAAGAAATCATTCAACGCAGCCGCGCTGGTCGCAGCCGGTATGATTGCCTCAGCCTGTGCAACAACCAGCCGGAAAGACATGCCCGAGCCGCTGATCATCCAGGAGCAAGGCAGTTTCGCAGTCGGTGGAACGGTGATCACCGATCCCGGTGGTCGGACGTTTCACGGCGATCACGCGTATGTCTTCTACCAGATCCCGGTCAACGCCAGAAGATTTCCGCTCGTGCTGCTGCACGGCGCCGGGCAGTTCTCGAAGACATGGGAAACGACGCCGGATGGACGCGAGGGTTACCAGAACATCTTCCTGCGCCGCCGCTTTGCAGTTTATGTCATCGACCAGCCGCGGCGCGGCGATGCGGGACGCAGCACGCAGCCGATCACGATCGCGCCCACGCCGGACGAGCAGAGCTGGTTCAACCAGTTTCGAATAGGCATCTGGCCGGAGTATTTCCCCGGCGTGCAGTTCTCGCGCGACCCGGAGGCTTTGAACCAGTACTTCCGCCAGATGACGCCGAACACGGGTCCTTTCGACATGGAGGTGATCTCGGACGCGGGTGCCGCGCTGTTCGCCAGGATCGGCCCGGCCACCCTCGTCACTCACTCCCAGGGCGGCGGCCCGGGCTGGCTCATCGCGATGAAGAGCCCGAACGTCCGCGCGGTCGTCGCCTATGAGCCCGGGAGCAATTTCATGTTTCCGGACGGCGAGGTACCCGCGCCGATGAAAAGCGCGGGAGACACGCTCGAGGCCCTGGGCGTGCCGCTGTCCCGATTCATGCAGCTCACGAGGATTCCGATCGTCATCTACTACGGCGACAACATTCCGGACCAGCCGGTGTCGGCACCGAACCAGGACTCATGGCGCACGCGTCTCGCGATGGCGAGGCTATGGGCGAACGCGGTGAACCGCCGGGGCGGGAACGTCACCGTCGTGCACTTGCCCGAAATAGGCATTCGCGGCAACACGCACTTCGCGTTCTCGGATCTCAACAATCTCCAGGTCGCGGACGAGTTGTCCAGATTTCTCCACGAGAAAGGGCTGGATTGACCATGCGCATCGGCATTGTGATCGTAGACGCATGAGCGTGCGGATCGTCGGCGGCGGCCTGTCCGGACTGTCCGCTGCAATCCAGCTCGCACGCCGCGGCGCTAGCGTCGAGGTCTTCGAGAGACGAAGCCATCTCAGGAGCGCGCCGGAGATCCGCTGCGACGCGGTCGAGAATTGGACGACGGCCGACGATTTCAGCGCCGTCCTGTCGGACTGGGCGATCGACGCCTCTCTCTTTCATCGGGTGAGCTCGATCGATGTCGTGACCTTCGACGGGGAACGCCACGCCCTGGCGCAGCCCCGCCCGATGCTCTATCTGGTCAAGCGGGGCGGCGAGCCGGGATGCCTCGATCGTACCCTGGAGCTCCAGGCGCTTGACCTCGGCGTCAGGATTCACCATGGCCGGACCCTGCCTCGCGAGCAGGCCGACGTATGGGCCGTGGGGTCCTCACGGGGCGGATTTTTTCTCGATGTGGGAATCACGTTTCGCACTTCCCAGCCCAATCGGGCGGTCATTCTCTTCGACGAGCGGCTGGCTCCGAAGGCTTGCGCGTACTTGATCGTGATCGATGGAGTCGCGACGCTCGCGGTGCTCCTGACCCGGCAGTTCAGGCTCGCGCGCGCCCTCTTGCGCGATACCCTCGCTGCCTTCCAGCGCATTCGGCCTTTCGACGTGCGCGACGTGCGTTTGCGGGCGGGTTTCGGGGGTGCATTGAACGCCCTCGGCGCCCGCCCCTCCGCTCCCCTCGTCGTAGGCGAAGCCGCCGGGTTCCTGGATTACCTGTGGGGATTCGGGATTCGGCACGCTATGCTTTCCGGCTCCCTGGCGGCACGCGCTCTTCTGGAAGGCGGCGACTACGAGAGCCTGGTCGCTCGGGAAATACGTCCGCTCGTGCAATCCTCGCTGATCAACCGCAAGCTCTATGACCGGGCCGGCAACAGAGCCTACCGCGCGCTGATCCGGTACCTGTGCGCGAAGTCGGATCTGCACGGCGGGTTGCGCCGAGCCTATCGGTCGCCTACGGTGCGCAGGCTGTTCTGGCCTTGGGTGGCGCGCTCGTTGTCGGGAGGAATGTCGTGAGCGGGCGTGCGCGGTGGATTCTATGGCTGCACACGCTGGTGATGGGCGTCGCCGGGGTCCTCTTCTTCGCGCTCCCCAGGGAAGGCGCGACGATCTGGCCCTGGGCCTTGCCGCCGCTGGCGGCGCGCTTCGTGGGCTCCCTGTTCATCGGAGGCGCCGCCTGTTCGCTCGCTTGCCTGCGCTCGCGAGAAGACCGCGGCCTGTTTGCGATGGTACTGCTCGCCCTGGGAGATGCGCTGATCGCCATGAGCGGACTCCTCGAGATCGCGAGCATCGGCCTCACGCCGAGAATGATCGGGTTTCTGGTCTGCTTTCTCGGTTTCGCGTCACTGCTCACGCTCGCGGCCGTGCCGGCGATGAATCGGGCCGCAGACGCGCCCGGGGCACCGGTCACGCGCGCGCTGCGCGGATTCTTCCTGATCCATCTCCTCGTCGTGCTGCCGGTGGGCGCATCGATGGTCTTCCTGCCGTCATGGGCGCAGCCTCTGTGGCCATGGCAGATGACGCCGGTCAACATCCGCCTGATCGGGAGCTTCTTCCTCGGCGCGGCGTTCATCTCGCTCTGGGCGCTGCGGCAGCAAATTCGGGAGCCCTTGCGGCCGGTGCTGGCCCTTTACGCGCTGTTTGCGTCGCTGGCGACGATCGCTTCGCTGATCCACTTCAAGTTGTTCGACCCGGGGCGGGTGACGACCTGGGCGTTCTTCGCGCTCTACGTGTTCGTCGCGGGCGGAAGCTGGCTTTTCTGGTCGCAGCTTCGCCGCGAGTCTTCTACGCCGCCGCCGCGACCGCCCGCGGGTGCGCTTCCTTGATCGGCAGGTTCACCACCGCCGCCACGGCCGCGAGCGCGATGTCCGCGTACCACATCCAGTTGTAGTTCCCCGTCGCGGCGATGGCGACGCCGCCGAGCCAGGCGCCGAAGAAGCCGCCGATCTGGTGGGTCAGGAGCGTGAGGCCGAAGAGGGTCGCGAGGTGGCGCGTGCCGAACAGTTTCCCGACGAGTCCGGCGGTCGGCGGCACGGTGGCGAGCCAGGTGAGGCCCAGCACGAAGGCGAAGACGTAGAACGTCGGTGCGGTCTTGGGCGCCGCGAGGTAGAGGGCGACGGCGAGCGCGCGCGAGGCGTACATCCAGAAGAGGACCATCTTCATGCGCTTGATCTGCGACAGCCAGCCCGCGCCGATCGACCCGACGATGTTCGAAAGGCCGATGATGGCGATCGACGCCGCCGATACGCTCGCCGGCAGCCCGCACAGGTTCACCTCGCCCGGCAGGTGGGTGATTAGGAATGCGATGTGGAAGCCGCAGGTGAAAAAGCCCGCGTGCAGCAGCAGGTAGCTCGAGTCCTTGAACGATACGCGCAGCTGCTCGCGGATGCCGATGTCGGCGGCGTGCGCGGTCGGCGCCTTCTTCTCGCGGAACGGCAGGCCGAGCGGGATGGTGACGAGCGCGCTGGCGGCAAGGGTCCACAGCGCGCCGATCCAGCCGATCGAGCCGATCAGGATTTGCGCGAGCGGGGCGAAGACGAACTGGCCGAACGAGCCGCCGGCGTTGATGAACCCCGAGGCGAAGGCGCGGCGTTCCGCCGGCACGCGCTGCGCGGTTGCGCCGATCAGGATCGAGAAGCTCCCGGCCCCCGCGCCCATCGCGGTGATGAGCCCCAGGAAGAGCATCAGGCCGAAGCCCGAGTGCATGTACGGCGTCGCCGCGAGGCCGAGCGCGAGCATGAGCGCGCCGATCACGATCACCTTGTACGAGCCGATGCGGTCGGCGAGGAGGCCGAAGAGCGGCTGCGCGGCGCCCCAGGCGAACTGGCCCACGGCGAGCGCGAAGCTGATGGTGACGATGCCGAGGCCGGTGGACGTATTGAGCGGCGAGACGAACAGTCCCATCGTCTGGCGCAGGCCGACGGTGACCGCCATGATCGCCGCCGAGGCGAGGACCAGCGTCCAGAACATCCGCTTCGGATTCACGCCCGCACTGTAGCAGAAAGACGCTTCAGACCGTCTTGCCGGCAGGACTCTCCGGAGCGCCGCTTTTCCGCCGCAGGCCGCAGTGGACGCATTCCCGGCGAAGCAGCTGGAAGAAGTACCAGCTTTCGAAATACAGCTTGCCGCAGCGCGGGCAGGCGAAGCGTGCGACGCGCAACCCCACCACGCCGATCGCGGCGACGAACGCGAAAGTGACCAGAGGCAGGAGCACGCTCTGCCGAAGCGCGCCGACGAGCAGCAGCAAAGTAACCGCGATGATTCCCGGCAGGCTGGCGGCGAGAAGCCACCACAGAATCTGCGAGTCGCGTTTCAGCAGGCGCCAGGCCTCGTCCGGCGCGACGCGGGCCGATTCAGCGGACAAGGTCGCGCCCGAGGAGTCTCTTGGAGAAAATCGCCGCGGCCAGCGTGTCCAGGCTCGCCTGGTGATCGCGGGTGGCGCGCCCGTAGGTGCGCTCGATGCTGCCCTTCGCTCCCTCCCAGTCGCGCCGCTCCATGCTCGTCTCGAAGCCGACCGCCGCGCAAAGGCCCCGGTCGGCCCTGACGCCGTCGTACCACTCGTTCATCAGGCGGTCGAGCACGGTCAGCGACTCCGCGCGCGACATCCGCGTCGCCCACGTGGGAGTGCGGATCTCTCTCACCTAGCGGCGCCGGCGGAACGGCATCCGCGCCCGGGCTGCGCCGAGCTGAGGGGTACTGTGGCGGAAGTTGATGCGCCCCTTGGTGAGATCGTAGGGCGTGAGCTCGAGCGTCACCTTGTCGCCGGGCAGGATGCGGATGCGGTGCTTCTTCATTCTCCCGGACATGTGCGCCATGACTTCGTGGCCGTTGTCCAGGGTGACGCGGAAGCGCGTGTCCGGAAGCTCGTGGGTGACCACGCCCTCCATTTCGATGAGCGCTTCCTTGGTCATGCGACGGCCTTCAGGTCCACCGCCGACCTTCTTCCGTCGAGCTCGCTCCTCACGTCGTAGGACAGCCTCTGGTTCTCCTGCAGGGAAGCGAGGCCGGCGCGCTTCACCGCGCCGCTGTGGACGAACACGTCCTTGGAGCCGTCGTCGGGGCGTATGAAGCCGTACCCGTACTTCGGGTAGAACGTTCTGACAAAACCGGTAGGCATGGCATTCTCCTGTCGATTGCCGTCGCGCGACCACGCGCGGCATCAAATTTCCGTGGGAGAAGGCCTGAACGGCGCCCGCGAGGGAGAGGCTAGCCGAGACCCAAAGCGATTCGACGGATCATTGTAGACCTTTCCGGATGCCTGCGCTTGCAGGCACCGCGCCCGCAACGCCCATGATCGGCCCGCTCCACGCGCCCGAAAAACAACGCGTTAACGCGGGGGCCTCTTTCTTTTTTGCCCCGATTGACCGATCCTCGGTCGCGCAGGCAACATCCGTGTTCCATTCTCAAGGAGACGAAAGCAATGCTCAAGAATCTATGCCTGATCGGCGCGGCGGTCGGCGCCTTCTCGAGCGCCGCCGCGCTCGCGCAAACGCCGGAGGTGACGCTCACGCGTCTCGACTGCGGCAACGGCTTCAACGACTCGCGGCGCTTCAGCGACACGTTCGCGTACTCCGATCCGAAGATGCCGTTCACCTTCAGCTGCTATCTGATCAAGCACGGCGACGAGATCATGGTCTGGGACACCGGTTTCGTCCCCGGCTCCAATCCCAACGCGCCCAAGGTGAGCCTCGCCGACCAGCTCGCGCAGCTCAACATCAAGCCGCAGCAGGTGAAGTACGTCGGCATCAGCCATTTCCACGCCGACCACACCAGCCAGCTGCCTTCGCTGCCGGACGCGACGCTGCTGATCGGCCAGAGGGAATGGGAGGCGATCACGGCGCCGAAGCCCATGGCCGGCGCGAACGTCGCGGCGTTCCAGCATTGGATCGGCGGCGGCGGCAAGGTCGAGCCGCAGCCCGCGGACAAGGACGTGTTCGGCGACGGCACGGTGGTGATCCTGCGCACGCCGGGCCATACGCCCGGGCACCAGTCGCTCCTGGTGCGGCTGAAGGAGAAGGGCCCCGTCATCCTGATCGGCGACGCGGCGCACTTCCACGAGAACTACGACAGCGACGGGGTGCCGGGCTTCAACTTCGATCGCGCCGAGACGGTCGCCTCGCTCGAGCGCATCAAGGGAATCGCCAAGAACCTGAAGGCCACCGTCATCATCCAGCACGACCCGCGCGACATCGCCAAGCTGCCCGCCTTCCCGGCCGCGGCGAAGTAAGTCATGCAGTCCGGAGGCCCCGGCGCCCGCCGGGGCTTCTCTTTCTTGACGAGGCAAGCTCTGCGAGAGGGCGGGAACCGAGCCGCGAGAAGATAACGGTGCGAATCGGCATTCTGGGATCGGGTCTGATGGGCGCCAAGCTCGGCACGATCTTCGCGCGCGCCGGGCACGAAGTGGTCTTCAGCTACGCCCGCAGCGAGTCGAAGCTCGAGCGCCTCGCGCGGCAGGCGGGCGGCAAGGCGCGGGCCGGGACGCCGCGCGAGGCGGCGCAGAATGCGGATGCCCTGTTGCTCGCGGTGCACTGGTTGCGCTTCGACGACGTTCTCACGCAGGTGGGCGATCTTTCGGGGAAAGTCGTGATCACCTGCTCGATGCCGATGAACCAGGACAACACCGAGCTCGTCGTGGCGCACACATCGTCGGGCGCGGAGGAGCTGGCGAAGAGGATTCCCCGCGCCCGCGTCGCGGCGGCGTTCGGCACCGTTCCCAGCGAGGTTTTTTTCGGCGTCTACAAAGCCCGGCGCAGGGCGAAGCGGCCGAGCCTCGTGTACTGCGGCGACGACCGCAAAGCGAGGGCTGTGGCCGTGCGCCTGATCCGCGATGCGGGCTTCGATCCGGTGGACGCCGGCCCGCTGCGCATGGCGCGGCACATCGAGCCGTTCACGATGCTGATCGCGCAGCTCGCTTACGAGGGAAGAGGCGGCCCGCGGCTCGCGTACCGCTTCGAGCGATATCGCTGAGAATATTCCGCCGTGTCCACCGCCGGGAGGTCCGCATGCTGCCAGAGCTGATCGAGTGGGAGAGCTTCTACGTCATCGTCGGCTCGGCCGCGGGCGCGCTGATCGGCTTGCAGTTCGTCGTCCTGACGCTCCTCGCCGAGAAGCCCCAGCTCTCCACGGCGGAAGGCGGCGCGGCGTATCTGACGCCGACGATCGTCCACTTCGGCGCCGTGCTGCTGCTGTCGGCGGTTCTCCGGGTTCCGTGGCACGCCATCGGCGGTTTCGCGCTGTCGTGGGGCGTTGTCGGCCTCGCCGGAATCGCGTACGTCGCGGTCGTGCATCGGCGCCTTCACCGGCAGCCTTCCTACCAGGCGGAGCTCGAGGACTGGCTGTTCCACTCCCTGCTGCCCTTCGCCGCGTATGCCCTGCTCGCCGTGTCCGCGCTCGCCTCCGCCTTCCACGAGCGCGAGGCGCTCTTCGGCGTCGCGGTCTCGATCCTGGTGCTGCTCTTCTGTGGCATCCACAACGCCTGGGACGTCGTGGCCTACCACGTCTTCGTCAGGGTGAGGACGACAAAGGACTGAGCCGCTGCAGCGGATCGCGGTAGCGGGAAAAAGCCACGCGCGGGCGCGGCATTCGATTGACGCGCGGCGGGCCCTGGCCGAGGATGCGAGGCTCGGAGAGGGGAAACTTCCATGGCGGCGAAAAAACCGTCGCGGCGCTCGCAGGTCGCCGCGGGGCTTCTGGGGATCGCGCTGGGCCTCGTCGTCGTGGCGGCCGCCATCGATCACATCAGCCAGCCCGGCGTCAGGGTCGACCCGGTGGCCGGCGTAACCGGAGGAATCGCCTTCGCGTTCGTCGGCGCAGTCCTCCTCGCGCCGGAGCGCAACAAGAAGCTCAGGGCCTGGTTCGGCGCCCTGATGGTCACCGCCATCGCGGTCCTGTTCGACTGGCTGGCGTTCGGCCCGGGCGAGCATCACGCCGCGGCCGCCCTGTCCAACTCCAACCTCGGCGTCCGCACGCACTTCTGGGAGGCGCCCGGACGGGTGATGCTCGCGAGCGGCGCCGTGCTGTTCTCGCTGATGGCGCTGTGGGCGTGGACCCGCCGCACGCTGTGGAAGCGCACGGCCCGGTCCTAGACGCGCGCCGGAACGACTCCTCTGCCCCGCGCTTCCACGTAGCGCGCCTCGTACGACGGCTCGAGCGTCCCCATGAGCCGGTCCCAGAACAGGAAATAGAAGCCGTAGTTGTGGCGCGCCGTCTTGTGGTGGCGGTTGTGCGCGGTCGAGGTGTTGATCCACCTTCCCAGCCAGTGCCGTGAGAAATCGCGCGGATAGATCTCGTAGCCCAGGTGCCCATAGACGTTGATCGCGGTCGAGATCGTCTGGAAGAGGATCAGCGCGAGCGGGTGCGAGGGCATGACGAAGATGATGAGCACCACGCCGAGCGCCTGCACCGCCGACTCGAGCGGATGGAAGGAATACGCCGTCCACGGCGTCGGGTTGGTCGAGAGATGGTGCACGGCGTGGAAGGCGCGGAACAGCGGCCGCGTGTGCATGAGGCGGTGCGTCCAGTAGAAGTACGCGTCGTGCACCAGGATCATCAGCGGGATGCTCAGCCAGAACCACGCCCAGCCGTGCTGCGCCACGTCGGTGTAGAGCCGCGTGTGCGCGAGGATCCCGTAGCCCGCGAGCAGCGCGTTCACCAGCCCGAAGATCAGCACCGCGACCACCGAATACGCGATCTCGCGCCCGAGCTGGCGCAGCCCGGGCATCGCGGCCTGCAGCTTGCCCGGAGGCGCCTCGCGCCGGCCGTACCACGCGGCGAAGGCGAGCCCGGCGAAGGCGAGATAGCGGAAGCCGAAAATCGCGGCGCCCCAGAAGAGGGGCCACCAGAACGGGCCGCGCGGCAATAGGTCGGGCATGGGCGCGTTCATTGTACGTTTGTGCCGCCTATTCCATCAAAGATGGCGCCGCGTGTGGAAAAGTTCACCGTGCCGCCGACGTGGATAGGCATAGGATGGCCTCCGCGGGGAGGGGGACCAACGAGGTGCAACCATGGCTACCGTACTCGGCAGCAAGCCTTTGACCGCGGCGCAGGGCGACCCGACCAAGCTGCGCCACCCTCCCGGGAGGGACGACCTCGAACTGAACGCGGTGGCCAAGGCCCTGCTCGCGGCGCTCCCGGAGTCCGAGCGTCCCAAGGAGCTGGCGCTGCGCTTCCCGCGGATCGTCAACCGCATCGCATCGATGTGGAAGGCGCCGCTGCACATGGACCGCTACTTCGAGGACCTGCTTACCGACAATCGCGGGAACCGGCAGGGCTTTCCCTTGGGCGTCCTCACCGAGCTGTCGTCGCTCAAGGACTTCTACCAGACGAAGGTGTTTCCCAGCCGCCACGGGATCTGGGATTCCTAGAAGCTCCCCGCCTCAAAAGCGCACGCCGATCGTGAACTCGTGCGCGCGCACGACCGTGTACGACACCTGGCGGGGGTGAAGCGTTCGCCGGTTTGCTATGGGCTACGCCGTCCGGCGATCCGCGAAGAAAGTCGCTTAACCCCGAATCGCCACGCCCTCCGTTTACCGCTCCATGCCCCGCGAGGGGAACACAATTGGAGACGGGAAACATGAAATCACGCACACAACTCGCCGTCGGAGCGGCGCTGGCGGGTCTTGCAGTCGGAACGGCGTGCGCGCAGGACGCCTCCCGCATCACCGCGGTCACGCTCTACCCGGGCAGCGCGACCGTCGAGCGCACCGCGCGCGTCCTGCCCGGCATGACGCTGCTGCAGATCACCGGCCTGCCCGCGAGCTTCGACCCGCAGTCGGTCCGTGTCGACGCCGACGCGGGAGTCGCGATCGGCGAGGTGTCGACGCAGGACGTCGCGCGCATCCAGTCGCCCGATTCGCGCGAGGCGCGCCTCGAAGAGAGGATCCAGGCGCTGCGCGACCGCCAGGCCGAGCTCGACGCCGAGACGAAGTCGGCGCAGATGGTGACGGAGTTCCTGTCGCGGCTGGGCGCGCCCGGCGAGAAGCCCGCGCCGCTGCCCGACGCGAGGTCGCTGACCGCGATCGTCGACCTGATCGGCAAGGGCGGCGGCGAGTCGCTCGCTCGCGCGCGGCTCGCGCAGGTCCAGAAGCGCGAGATCGGCAAGCAGATCGCCGCGCTCGAGCGCGACCTCGCACGCCTGAGGAGCGGCGCGCGCGACACCCGCACGATCCTCGTCGGCGTCTCGAGCGGGCGCGGCGGCAGCACGCGCGTGTCCTACCAGGTGAACGGCGCCGGCTGGCGGCCCGCCTACCGCGCGAGCCTCGACTCGCAGGATTCCAAGGTCGAGCTGCTGCGCCAGGGCGTGGTGCAGCAGGCCACGGGCGAGGACTGGACGGGCGTGAAGCTGAGGCTCTCCACCGGGCAGCCGCGGCTGTCGCCCGCGGGGCCCGACCCGCGCTCGTGGTGGGTGTCGCTGCCGGTCGCGCGGCCGCTGGCGAGCGCGGCCGGTGTGCTGGCTCAGGCCGCGAATGAGGCTGCGCCCCGCGCACTGGCCGTGAAGCGCGCGGAGCGCATGGACGACCTCGCGCAAGCGCCCGCCCCTGCCGAGCAGCAGAGCACCTTCAGCACCGAGTTCGAGGTGCCGGGCGTCGTGAGCCTGCCTTCGGACGGAAGAAAGGTCACCGTGTCGCTCGCGAAGCTCACCCTGCCGGCGAAGATGCGGCTGCGCGTGGTGCCGCGGCTCGACCCTGTGGCGATCGTCACCGCGGAGGCGAAGCGCCCCGAGGGCGTCTGGCTGCCGGGAGAGATCCAGCTCGCGCGCGACGGCAGCGTGGTCGGCTCGACCGCCTGGAACCCGCAGGCCTCCGAAAATCTTCTGCTGCCTTTCGGCCGCGACAGCCTGGTGCGGGTCAAGCTGAGCCGCGTCAAGGACCGGAACGGCTCTGCCGGCCTCATCGACCGCAAGAACGAGCGCGAGGTCACCGACGTGCTCACGCTCTCGAGCTCGCACAAGACGGCGCTCGACCTCCTGGTGCTGGAGTCCTCACCGGTCTCGACCTCGGACCAGATCAAGGTGCAGGCGAGCTTCGACCCCAAGCCCCAGGTCGAGAACTGGGACGAGCGCCAGGGCGTTGTCGCCTGGGAGCGACCGATCGCCCCGAACGAGACGCTGAAGATCACGCTCAACTACACCGTGAGCTATCCGCGCGAAGGGGCGGTAGTCGGCCTGCCCTGACAAGGGCTACACTAGGCCCGCATGGGGAGCGGGCCGGCCGACGAAGAGCTGATGCTGAGCTACGGCGGCGGGGACGCGGGCGCCTTCGAGACGCTGTACCGCCGCCACCGCGGCCCCTTGTACAGATTCCTGCTGCGCCAGGTCAGCGACGCGGCGACGGCCGAGGAGCTTTTTCAGGACGTGTGGATGCGCGTGATCGATTCCCGCGGACGCTATGAGCCCCGCGCCAAGTTCGGCTCGTGGGTGTACGCGATCGCGCACAACCGCCTCATGGATTTCTACAGGGCGAGCGGCAAGGCGAAATTCCTCGCGCAGGAGGAGAGCGAGGAGGCGCTCGACCGGCTCCCTGCGGCCGACGTTCCCGCCGAAGCGCTCGTCGACCGCAAGCGCGCCGCGCAGCGCCTGCTCGAAGCGCTCGCGGAGCTGCCCGAGGTCCAGCGCGAGGCCTTCCTCCTGCAGCAGGAAGGCGATCTTTCGGTCGAGGAGATCGGCGCCGCGACCGGCGTCAGCCGCGAGACCGCGAAGAGCCGCCTGCGCTACGCGGTGGCGAAGCTGCGCGCCCGCCTGAGCGAATGGTCATGAACGAATCGAACGGACACCGCGACCACCGGCTGTCGAGCCTGTACCGCGAAGGCGCGTGGCCCGAGCCGAGCCGGCAGATCGACCAGGCGATCCTCGCGGCGTCGCGCCGCGCCTGGCGCGAGCAGCATTCCTACCTCAAGCGCTGGGCGCCGGCGTTCGCGATCGCCGCCACGGTGCTCCTCACTTCCAGCCTCGTGCTCAAGGTGTACCTCGCGCAGCCGGACGTTGCGTCGCCTTCCCCCGATGCGCCGCTGCAACAGCGCGCCGGCCAGGCCCCCGCGGAGGCGAACGCGGCAACCGCAGCCGCGGCGCCGGCCGCAAACGAAAAACCGGCTCCGCAGCCCGTCACGGTTCCGCGCGGATTCTCCGAGAACATGGATCCGGGCGAAGCCGCGCGCCTCGATCGCATGAAGCGCGACATGTCGACGAAGCAGAACTTCCCGCCGAGCGAATCGCCGGTGCCCGCGCCGAGGTCCGCGCTCGCCGACAAGGCCGCCGTAGCGCCGAAGAAGGAAGCGAAGCCCTCGGCCGCTTCGACGGGCGCGGCGCAGCCCTCCGCTCCGGTCAGTTTCTTCGGAGCGACGGCGCCCGCGCCGCGCGCCGCGGTCGCCAAGCCCGCTCAGCTGCCGGCGCCTGCGGCTGCCGCGCGCACCGAGCCGGCTCAGCCGCAGCCCGCCGAAGCGCAGCCGGCCCAGACTCCGCCGCCCGTCGCGCAGGCCGCCGCGGTCTCCGGCGGCGTCGCCAAGGCCGCCGAGCGCGCGCCGCAGGCCTGGATCGACGACATCCGCAAGCTGATGACCGAAGGGAAGTCCGAGGAAGCCGGCGCGGAAATCGCGAAATTCAAGAAACGCTACCCGGACTACGTCCTGCCGGATGATCTTCGCTGAACCGCTCTCAAGGAGGCTATCGTGCGCCATACACTTCGCATCGCGGCTTTGCTCCCGCTGCTCGCTTCCTTCTCCGCCGGCGCGGCGCCCGGCTGCGCGGACCTGATCAAGGCCTTCGGCGCCAGCCTCGCCGACGTCCACTGCTTCGCCAGCGCCGACCTCACCACCAACAACCCGCAGACGACGCCGGCGGACAATTCGCTGGCCGGCCTGCCGCCGTTCGCGTTCACGCCGACGACCGACCGCTCGGTGATCGCCCCGAGCGCGGGCAAGCGCACGCCGATCACCAAGGCCATCCCGGGCGTTCAGCTTGACGCGCGCATCGCCTCCGATCCCCAGGGCCAGGCGAGGTTCCTGCTGCGGCTGCCGAACGACTGGAACGGGCGCCTGGTGGTCGCGGGCGCATCGGGGACGCGCAGCGAGTTCAACGGCGACTTCGCCTGGAGCGACTACGTGGTGCAGAAGGGCTACGCCTACGCGTCGCAGAACAAGGGCGTGCTGAACCTGCAGCTCAGCACCGCCGCCGACCCGCTTGCGTGCCGGCTCGCGCCGACCGTGCCCGTCTTCGTGCACTTCTACGACAACGATACCGGCCAGGACTTCACGCGCTGGGCCCAGTTCATGATCAAGGCCGCCGAGCTCGCGCGCGACGGGGTGAAGGCGGCCTACGGCCATCACCCTCGCTTCACCTACGCGGTCGGCACCTCAAACGGCGGCTACCAGGTGCGCCGCGCGGTCGAGAGCGCGCCCGAGCTCTTCGACGGCGGCGTCGACTGGGAAGGCACTTTCGTCGATCGCCACGCGCCCAACATCCTCACCGACCTGCCGCCTGCGATCCTGAATTTCCCCGACTACCAGGCCTCGGGCTTCAGCGCCGCGAGCACCGCGGCGAAGAACATCCAGGGCGCCGGCTATCCACCCGATATCGTCAACGCCGGCGCGTCGCTGTGGGGGCGCTACAACGGGCAGTTCTGGGAAGTCACTCAGTGCCAGTGGCAGAAACGCCTCGACCCGGGCTACGACACCTACGTGAGCGGCACCGGCACCTACAACTACATCGCACGGCTTTCAGTCTCCGACGTGGGCGACCAGATGGGCGCGTTCGCGACGACGGGGAGAATCAAGCGGCCGCTGGTGACGGTCGCCGGCACCATGGACGCGCTGCTGCCGATCGACCACCACGCGCGAGCCTACGCGCGCAAGGTTGCGGCGGCGAAGCACAAGCATCACGGCCGCAAGGACCGCGACGGAGACCGCGACCGGGACGACGACGATCGCGCTCCCGCGTACCGCCTGTACGAGGTGCAGAACGGGAACCACATCGAGACCTACCAGGACACCGCTCCCGCCTTCCCGCAGCTCGAGCTGATCGAGCCGCACGCGCAGCGCGCCTTCGACCTGATCGTCGCGCAAGTCGAGCACAACGCGCCGCTGCCGCCCGATCAGTGCATCCCGCGCGGCGGCGCGATCGCCGACTCGCCCTTGCAGCCGGGGCACTGCGCGAGCCTGTTCGCGCCCTGATCGGTTTCCGCGAGCCTGGCCTTGGACGTCTTCGCGCCCGCGCCCGCGGCGAGCGAGCCGCGTCCCGCCGCTTCGCCCTTGCCCAGCACGTAGCGGTAGGTCGCGGTTGCGTGCGCTTCGATCAAAGCCTGATTGGCGAGCGCAGGGCCCGCGGCGAGCGCGATCAGCAGGCCCCCCGCTCGAGCGAGCGCTCCGCCGATCGTCGTGCGTGAGGAGAACATCGCTCATTGTCGTCGCAACGCTCGTGCCAGCCGCCGTGAATCGAAGCGGATCAGCGAGTTAGCTGCGCGCGATCGTCGCGCCTGCGGCGAACGCGCGCACCGAATGTCGCCTCTGCCCGACGCGCCGCGATCGCCCGTCGAACTAAGCGATTGATACGAAGGAAAACACTCCTGTCGCGGATAGGTGACAATCCGCGTCGATGGATACGCTGACGCACGCGCTGTCCGGCGCGCTGCTCGCGCGCGCGACGGCGCCGCGGGATGAGCCACCGCAATCGCTGAAGCGGCGCATCGTGACGGGATTCCTCGCGTGCGCGTCGCCGGATCTGGACGTCGTCGCCGGCCTCTTCGGCCCGGTCGCCTTCCTCGAGAACCACCGCGGCGTGACGCACTCGCTCGTCATGCTTCCCCTGTTCGCCCTTCTCTATTCCTTCCTGCTCGCGGGGATCCTGCGCGAGCCGCGCGGCTGGCGCGCGCTCTACGGCGTCACCGCGATGAGCCTCGCGCTGCACATCGCGGGCGACCTGATCACCACCTACGGGACGATGATCCTCGCGCCCTTCTCGAGCTGGCGCGCGCAGATCGGGACGACGTTCATCATCGACCCGTGGTTCTCGGGGATCATCGTCGCGGGCCTCGCCGCCTCGGCGCTGCGGCGCCGCTCGCGCTGGCCGGCCGCCGCGGCGCTCGCCCTGCTCGCCGGCTACGTCGGCTTCCAGTATCTGCAGCGGGAGAAGGCGGTCGAGTTCGGCGAGCGCTACGCGCGCGAGCACGGCATCCGGGGCGCGAGCGTCAACGTGCAGCCGCGCCCGGTGTCGCCGTTCAACTGGACCGTGTTCGTTTCGGACGGCGAGACATACCACTTCGCCAGCGTGAATCTCGCGAGGAACGCGCCGCGCAGCTATCGCGAAGGCGACGGCTTCATCGCCCTGCTCGACTCGGCGTACCGGCCACTCGCGCAGGCGCGCTGGGAGATGCGCCCCCGCTATGGCGAGGGCGCCGACGCCGCGCTCGCGCGCGAGGCCTGGGATTCGCCTGCGCTGGCGGTCTTCCGCTGGTTCGCGCAACTCCCCGCGGTCGACGGCTTCGAGGCGGGGTCGACCTGCGTGCGCTTCATCGACCTGCGCTACCTGGTGCCGGGGCGCGACGCGCTCCCCTTCCGCTACGGCGCCTGCCGTGACCGCCCCGGCTCGCCCTGGCGTCTGCTGCCTCCCTAGTGCGCCGAGGCGACCGGCAGCCCGCTCGCATCGAGCACCGAATCTGCGCGCACAGCGAGCAGATGGTGTCCGGCGACGGTCGGATGGATTCCGTCCCAGAATAGGAACTTGCCCGGGTTGGGACAGAAAGCGTTCACTACGGTGTTCAGCCGGATGCAGGGATCCACGGCGTCGGTCAGACCGAACGCCGCGGGCGCCGCGACGACCTCGTTCAGCAACGCGGCCACGTCGAGGCGCACAATCGAGAGACCGAGCGCGGTCTCGATGCCCTTGAGAGTCAGCTCCAGCCCGGCGTTGTACTGTCCCGACAGGAGGCGCGCCCCGAACTCGGCCTGAGGGCCCGCCAGCCGGACCGCAGGAGCGAGGCTGATGTCCGGAGCGTTGGGCACGAAGAAATTGCGCGCGCCGGCCGCGTACAGCGTGAGCAGGCTCGAGCGGACCGAGTCGAGAGCCGCCTTCAGAATGGCCCCGCTCGCCAGCCCCGACGGATCGAGCACCAGCAACGCATCGCGCAGGTCGTTGCCGCCCACGAACACGATGTATAGCGCGTCCGACGGCGCCTGCCCGTGGAAGTCGCCGACGAACAGGCCGACCTGCGTCGGCAGGTCGAACGCCCCGACTTGGCGGGCGCGCGCGCCGCCCACGGCGTAGTTCGACAGCACCGTCGGCAGGAGCAGCGCGGGACCGGCGGTCGGCAGCGCGCGGTCGACGAACGACAGCTGCTCGACCCACGTCGGTCCGTTGCTGAAATGGAACAGGCCGCGCGCATACGGCGCGCTCGGGATCAGGCTGTCGAACGGCGGGATCTCGAGGTTGCGGGTCAATATAAAAGCGTTCCCGGGATCGGACAGACTGTCGCCGAACACCACGAAGCGGTGCGGCGGTCCGGCAAGCGCGGGAACCGCGGCGGCGAGCGCGAGCAGGACGGAGACAACGACGCGCAGCAGATTCTTTGCCATGATTGGGCCTCCTTTGAGCGCCATCCTCTCGCAAGTCCGCGACGGTGACTAGTGGTGGGTTCCCTACACGGTTCGGCCGTGCTGACGAAAATCTGACGCGAAGACCCACAGGTCTCGCCGCAGGCGGTCAAGCGCGCCAATATCAAGGTCTACTAGTCGAGCTTTACTCCCAGGCGCTTGCCGACGTCGCCCCACTTCTCCATGTCGGACTTGATCAGCGCCGCGAACGCCTCGGGCGGGCCGCCCGCGGGGTCCATGCCCTGGTCGAGGAGGCTCTTCTTGACGTCGGGGACCTCGAGCGCGGCGCGCAGCTCGCGGTTGAGCAAGAGCACGATCGACCGTAAGGTCTTCGAAGGCGCGAGCATGCCCCACCAGCCGATCACCTCGAACCCCGGCAACCCGGACTCGTCGATGGTCGGGACGTCGGGGATCGCGCTGGAGCGCTTGAGGCCGCCGCTCGCCAGCGCGCGCAGGCGCCCGGCCCTGGCGTGCGGCATCCCCACCGCGATCGGCGTGAACGACATCTGCACCTCGTTCGCGAGCTGCGCGGTGATCGCCGGCGCGATGCCCTTGTACGGGATGTGCGTCATCTGGATCCCCGCCATCGACATGAGCAGCTCGGTCGCGAGGTGCGGCGAGCTGCCCGGCCCCGACGATCCGTAGTTGAGCTTCCCCGGGTTCGCCTTGGCGTAGGCGATGAACTCGCGCAGGTCCCTCGCGGGAACCGAGGGGTGCAGGAAGATCACCAGCGGCGAGGTCGTCGCGAGCGCCACCGGCGCGAAATCGGCGACGGGATCGTAGGGCAGATGGCTGATCAGCTTCGCGCTCGAGGACAGCGACGAGAACGCGAACAGCAGCGTGTAGCCGTCGCCCGGCGCCTTGGCGACGACGTCGGCGCCGACGATCCCCGAGCCCGCGGGGCGGTTCTCCACCACGAAGCTCTGGCCCAGACGCAGTGTGAGCTGCTGCGCGAGGATGCGTCCGACCACGTCGGTGCCGCCGCCCGGCGCGAAAGGCACGACCACGCGCACGGCGCGCGCCGGATATTCGTCGCCGGCGCGGGCGGATATCGCGCACCCGAGAGCGCATATCGCGCATCCGAGAGCGACCGGCAGAATGAGACCGCGGCGCATCGAGTAGTATATGCACAGTGCCCGGAAAGCTGAAGAAACGCGATTACACGCCGCAGGCGCGCGGCGCGCTCGAAGGCGTGCGCATCCTCGACCTGTCGCGCCTGGTCGCGGGCAACACGCTGACCCAGGTGCTCGCCGATTTCGGCGCCGAGGTGATCAAGGTCGAGCCGCCCGCAGGCGACACGCTGCGCGCCTGGCAAACGAACGGCGTGCCGGTCACCTGGAAGCTGTATTCGCGCAGCAAGAAGAGCCTGTGCCTGGAACTGCGCCGCCGCGAGGCGATCGAGCTGCTCCTGAAGCTGGCCCCCACGGCCTCGGTCCTGATCGAGAGCTTCCGCCCCGGCATCCTGGAGAAGATGGGCCTCGCGCCCGCCGTGCTGCTCGAGCGCAACCCGAAGCTCGTGATCGTGCGCATCTCAGGCTGGGGCCAGGACGGCCCCTACAGCCAGCGTCCCGGATTCGGAACGCTGATCGAGGGCATGTCGGGGTTCGCCTCGATGAACGGCTTCGCCGACCGCGAGCCGGTGCTGCCGCCGATGTATCTCGCCGACAGCGTCGCCGGCCTGCACGGCGCCGCCGCGACGATGATCGCGCTGCGCGAGGCGGAGCGCGAAGGCGGAGCGGGACAGGTCGTCGACCTGCCGTTGCTCGAGCCGCTGTTCAACATCCTCGGGCCGCAGGCCGCCAACCTGCGGCTCACCGGGAAAGTGAAGCAGCGCACCGGCAACCGCTCGACCACGACCGCGCCGCGCAACGCCTACCGCACCAAGGACGGGCACTGGGTGTGCCTGTCGGCGTCGATCCAGAAGATGACCGAGCGGCTGTTCCGCGCCATCGGCCGGCCCGAGCTGATCACCGATCCCCGCTACGCGACCAATTCCGCGCGCCTGAAGCACGCCGAGGAGCTCGACGGCATCATCGGCGCCTTCATCGGGCAGCGCACCCAGGCGGAGAACGTCGCGTACTTCGAAAAGCACGAGGTCACGATCGGCCCGGTGTACGACATCGCGCAAATCGTCGAGGACCCGCACGTGGTCGAGCGCGAGCTGGTCGCCGACTACCCTGACGCCGACATGGGCGCCTTCCCGATGCACCATGTCATCCCCCGCCTGTCGCGCACGCCCGGGGCGATCCGCGCGCCGGCGCCGAAGCTCGGCGAGCACAACCGCGCCGTCCTCGCCGAGGCCGGCGTGGACGAGGCCCAGTATACGAAGCTGCTCGCGACGGGCGTCGTGAGCGAAGGCTCGACACCCAGAGGAGAAGAGGAATGAAACCTGGACTTCCCGTGTGGCGCTCGCTGCTCTACGTTCCGGTGAACGTGGAGAAATACGTGGCCAGGGCGCACGAGCGCGGCGCGGACTGCATCCTGCTCGACCTGGAGGACAGCGTGCCCGCGCACGAGAAGGACAACGCGCGCAAGCTCGTCGCGCAGGCGGCGGCGCGCGTGCGGCGCGGCGGCGCGGACGTGGCGGTGCGGATCAACCGCCCGGACGCGATGACGCCGAAGGACCTCGACGCCGCGGTCTGCCCGGAGGTGAGCGCGATCGCGGTGACCAAGGTCGACGACGCGGCGCACCTCAAGCGCCTCGATGCGCTGGTGTCGAAGCTCGAGACGAAGCGCGGCCTGCCGCACGGCCACACGCGCTTCATCGCCATGGTCGAAACGCCAGCCGCCTTCTTCAAGATGCCCGAGATCGCCGCCGCGGTGGAGCGCAACGCCGCCATGGACATCGGCGGCGAGGACTTCGCGCTCGAGAACGGCATGGAGCCGACCGAGGAGACGCTGCTCATGCCCAAGCAGCAGATGATCTACGCGGCGCGCGCGGCGGGCATCATGCCGCTCGGCTACATCGCCAGCGTCGCGAGCTTCGGCGACCTCGCGGCCTTCCGCAGCATGGTGCAGCGCTCGCGCCAGTTCGGCTTCCTCGGCGCGAGCTGCATCCACCCCGCGCAGGTCGCGATCGTCAACGAGCTGTACTCGCCCTCGGCCGAGGAAGTGGCGCTGGCGAAGCGCATCATCGCGGGGAACGAGAAGGCGAAGGCGGAGGGCCGCGCTTCGTTCGCCATCGACGGCAAGATGGTCGACGTGCCGGTGGTGGTGCGCGCCGAGCGGCTGCTCGAGCGGCATGCCGCGATCCAGGCGCGGATATCGAAAGGGAGGAAGCCATGAAGCGTCTTTGCTCGATTGCACTCGTCTCACTCGCCCTGCCGGGCTGCGCGAGCGTGATGGACACGGTGTCGGGCATCGACGCGCGCGTCCCGTCGAACCCGGGCACCGTGGTCTGGGGCCACCTGCCCGCGGCGCGGACTCCCGTCGCCCGGCTCCGGTCGGGACAGGTCGCGGCGATCGACACGGTCTCCCACCAAGGCCTGATCAACGGCACGGATCCCGTGCAGTTCTTCGCCCAAGGGGGGATCGCGGCCAAGGACGTGCTGCCCGACGCGATCGAGATCTACAACAAGGTGCCGCGCCCCAAGGACGCCGGAGTCCACGTTCTCACCGGGCCGATCTACATCGAGGGCGCCGAGCCGGGCGACATGCTGGAGGTGCGCATCGTCGACATCGCGCCGCGCGTGCCGTACGGCGTCAACAACAGCAACCAGGGCACGGGCGTCCTGCCCGACCTGCACGCCAAGCCCTACCCGAAGGTGATCAAGTTCGACTTCCTGAAGAATGTCGCGCTGTTCGCGCCCGGCATCGAGGTCCCCCTCTCCCCGTTCATGGGCATCCTGACGGTCACGCCCCCGGGAGGCCTCGCCAACACGCGGCCGCCGGGCGCCTACGGCGGCAACATGGATTTCACCGTGCTCGGCAGAGGCACGATCCTCTACCTGCCGGTGCTGCAGAGCGGCGCGCTCTTCTACACCGGCGACGCGCACGCCGTGCAGGCCGACGGCGAGATCAACGGCACGGCGATCGAGACCTCGCTCACCGCGACCCTGCAGTTCGTCCTCCACAAGGGCGAAGGCAAGACGATGAAATGGCCGCGCGCGGAGGACAGGGACAACTGGTACGTCATGGGAATGGACACCGATCTAAACGCGGCGCTGAAGCAGGCCGCCCGGGAGACGGTCGATTTCTTCGTGCGCGAGAAGGGCATGACGGCCGCGGACGCCTACGCCCTCGCGAGCATCGCCGCGAACTACATCGTCGGCGAGGCAGTCGACCAGGTGCAGATGGTCTACGCGCAGATCCCCAAGGGCATCTTCAAGTAGCGCTCAACGTACGGCCGCGGCGTCGTCTAGGCGACCCGGGCGGCCGGAGCCTTGCGCCTCGCGCGCCACAGCACGCGCGCGAGGTAGACAACGATCGCGACGTTGACGGCGAGGACCGCGAGCCTGATCCAGGTCACGCTCTTGGTCACCTCGTACAGCTCGAAGGGGATGTAGAGGCCTCCGGCGACGACGCCGAGCCATTCCGCCCAGCGCATCCCCCGCCACAGCCCCCAGGCCTCGACGAGGTGCAGCGAGGCGTAGGCGGTGGCCCCGAGCGCGAGGAGCTGCAGGCTCGAGCTGGTGAGGTTCGCGGCGAGCTCGAGAAAGATGCGCGGCGTTCGGCTCGCCGGGTTCAGGTGAAACGCCCTGACGATGTGCTCCGCGATGGACTGCACGTCGCGGTGGATAAGGCTGAGGAGGCCGGCGCCGACGGCGAGAACGAGCAGCCCCTTGGCCGCCTCGACCGCCGCCACCACCCGAAGGCCCGGGTTCTGCACGGGGCTACAGCGTCGCCCCGGGCTTGGCGAGCGCGTTCGCCGAGAGCTGTGCGACGATCCACTCGTAGGCGTCGTCCACCGAGTCGGTGCGGTGGACGAGCCCGACGTCCTCGGCGCTGATCATGCCGTGGCGAGCCAGCGCGTCGAAGTCGACGACGTCGCACCAGTACTCCGTCCCGAAGAGCACGATCGGCATGGGCTTGCTCATCTTGCGCGTCTGCACGAGGGTCAGCAGCTCGAACAGCTCGTCGAGCGTCCCGTAGCCGCCCGGGAAGACGATCACCGCCTTCGCCAAGTAGGCGAACCAGAACTTGCGCATGAAGAAGTAGTGGAAGTGGAACGCGAGCTCGCGGGTGACGTAGGGATTCTCGAATTCCTCGACGGGGATGGAGATGGTCAGGCCGACGTTCATGCCCTTCGCCTCGGCCGCGCCGCGGCTGGCGGCCTCCATGATCCCCGGACCGCCTCCGGTGCAGACGACGAAGCGGCGCTCCTCGTCGTCCAGGCCCTTCGACCAGTGCGTGAGGCGGGACGCGAGCGAGCGCGCCGCCTCGTAGTAGGCGGACATCCTGAGCGCGGTCTGCGCCCGGTCCTGGTCCTGCGTACTCTTCGCGAGCTGGACCATGTCCTCGGCCTGCTCGCGCGACTTGATGCGCGCCGAGCCCATGAACACGATCGTGTCGTCAACCTTGTGCAGGTCGAAGCGGCTCTTGGGCTCCAGGTACTCCGAGAGGATGCGCAGCGCCCGGCCGTCCCTGCTGTTGAGGAAGCCCGTGTCCTCGTAGGCCTTGGTCTGTGCGCGCTTGCGGGTCGTCATGCGCGCCATGTTACCCGGCCTTGGGGTAACCTTGGAATGCATGGCCGCTTCCGTCCCATTGCGCGTCTCCCGCCTGAGCAAGCGCTACCGGACCCGGAACGGCGGCTTCCTCGAGGCGGTCAGCGACGTCTCTTTCGATGTGAGCGCGGGCGAGTGCTTCGGCCTGCTCGGTCCCAACGGCGCGGGCAAGAGCACTTCCATCCACTGCATCACGGGCTTCTATCCGCCGACCTCGGGCGAGGTCTACCTCGGGGGCGTGGACGTGCATCGCGAGCCGAAGCGCGCCCGTCGCATCCTGGGCGTGTGCGACCAGGAAGAGACGCTCGATTCCGATTTCCGCGCCCTCGACCAGCTGGTGCGGCACGCGACCTTTTTCCATATCCCGGTCGAGGAAGGGCGGCGCCGCGCGCACGCCCTGCTCGAGCGCTTCGGCCTCGCGGAAAAATCGCAGGAGCTGGTCGAGGCGCTCTCCGGCGGCATGAGACGCAGGCTGCAGGTGGCGCGCGCGCTCGTCTCCGGTCCCGGGGTGCTGGTCCTCGACGAGCCCACAACCGGACTCGATCCCGAGGTGCGCCGCGTCCTGTGGCAGATTCTGATGGAGGAGCGCGGCAAGGGCGCGGCCATCCTGCTGTGCACGCATTACATGGACGAGGCCGAGCGCCTGTGCGACCGCGTCGGAATCATCGCGAAGGGACGCATCCTCGACGTCGACACTCCGCGCGCGCTCATCCTTCGCCACATGGGAACCGCCGAGGTCGAGGAGGAGATCCGCCCCGGCGCGATCTGGCGCCGGCCGCCCAATCTGGAGGATGTCTATCTCAAGCTCACCGGTACGCGGCTCCACCGCGCGAGTGAGGAGCAGTGAGGGTCGTCGACTCCCTCTGGGGCGTGCGCTGCGTGTGGCTGCGCTATTTCGACGTCTTCCGGAAGAGCATCCGGTACTACCTGGTCACCAGCTTCACCGAGCCCTTCCTGTACCTGCTTTCCTTCGGCATGGGCGTGGGCGCGCTGGTCGGCACGGTGGACGTGCACGGCATGCGGGTCAGCTACCGCAGCTTCGTGTTCGCCGGGATCATCGGGCAGACGGTGCTGTTCCAGGGCTTCTACGAGGCCGCCTTCGGCGCCTTCGTGCGCATGTACTACCAGAAGATCTTCAGCGCGATGGCGGTTACGCCGATCACGCTTTCGGAGGTGCTGTGGGGCGAGCTGCTCTGGGACGCGAGCAAGGCCGCCGTCGCCGCGGAGGCCGTCACGCTGATCGGCGTCGCGATGGGGGACTTCACCCCGCTTGCGCTGCTCAGCGTGCCTCCGGTCGCGTTCCTCTCCTCGCTCCTGTTCGCCGCCTTCGGGCTCGCGGTCGCGGCGCGCGCGCAGACGATCGAGGAGATCTCCTACCCGCAGTACCTGGTCATCTTCCCTATGTTCCTCTTCTGCGGCGTGTTCTACCCGATCGAAACCCTGCCCGCGGCGCTGCAGTGGGCGGCCTGGGCGCTGCCGCTGACCTCGGTAGTCTCGCTGGTGCGCACGCTGACGCTCGGCTTTCCCTTCCAGCCTTGGGCGGTGCCGATCCTCGCGGGCTGGCTGCTGGCGCTGCTCGTCTACAGCCGCCTCGCCATGTCGGCGCGCCTGGTGAAGTGATCCCCGGCGGCGGATCGGCGATAATCCGGAACACATGGCAATCGACGTCAGGCTGATTCAGCCGAAGGACTTCATCAAGACCGCCGCGAACGGCGAGCTCGACCTCGCAGTGAGCAAGGAGCTCATGCGAAAGACCGCGGAAGAGATGAAGTCGACCCCCATACGCCGCATCCTGCTCGACAGCCGGCAGGCCGTCGCGAAATGGAGCCCGGCCACCCTGTACGAGGTCGCCGTCGTGTTCACCGAGGACCCGGCCTTCCGGAACACCCGGGTCGCCATACTGACCCGCCACGAGCGCATCGACAATGCGCGCTTCCTGACCCTGGTCGCGAACAGCCGCGGCGCCCAGATGATGGCCTTCGAAGATTTCGAGGACGCGATCGACTGGCTCGTGCTGAGCGGGCCGCCCTAGGGCGCGGGCTTTCGGCTTTCCAGCGCCGGCTTGACCGCCTCGTAGAGGAAGCGCCCGGCGCGCCACAGCGTGACGATGCGCGCGCTCCACGCGAGCGCGAACTTGGGCTTGAGCACCGCGATCGCGGTGACGAGGGCCACGACCAGGTAGGGCCTCGCGCGCAGCCAGCTCGCCCAGGCGATGCCGCGGTCGACGACCCTGAGCACGCTGCCGCAGGCGGCGAGTTCGCCCGCGAGGGTCGCGCGCTGCAGCTCGGCCTCGGCAACGAGGCGGGCGCGGCGCTGGAGGATGTCCTCGAGCGCGGTCATCGCCGCTCCAACTCCGTCTCGTCTTTGCGCAGCTCTGCGAGCGTCGCCGACAGGAACTTGGGCCGCTGCCTCATGGCCTTGCGCAGCGAGACCAGGGCGGCGAGAGCGCCGAGCGCGAACACGGCCGCGATGACGCCGATCGCGAGCAGCCGGTTGGTGTCCCAAAAGACGACGACCACCAGAAGAACCAGCAGCACCAGCGCGAGCCCGAGGCAGAACGCCGCGATCACCCCGAGCACGATGAGGCGCGCGAGCCGCGCCCTCTCCTCGTCGACCTCGCTCGCGAAGATCTCGATGCGTGTCTGCACCAGCGCGATAAAGGTCTTCGCCAGGCCGCGCAGCGATTCGAGCAGGCTTTCGGTGTGGCCGGTGTCGTCCGCCATGCGCCTATTTGCGGCTGATCAGCAGTCCCAGCGCTACGCCCGCGAGGACGGCGATGCCGACCGCGTTCCAGGGGTGCTCGCGCACGTAGCCGTCGGCCGCGCGCACCGAGTCGCGCGCGTGCTCGGCTGCCTCTTCGGCGAGCGGCCCGAGCTTGAGCTTCGCCGCCTCCAGGCCCTCGTGGAGCTTGGCGCGTCCCGCCTCGGCAGTCTCTCCGACCGCCGCGCGCAACAGCGCCTCCGCGTCGGAGATCACCAGCCTGAGGTCAGCGGCGAGCTTGTCCGGGGTGACTTCATTCTCTTGCATGGCGACCTCTCTCACGCGATTCTACCCGGATAGGATATCCCAAGAGCATGAATCGACTCCGCCAGCGCGCCCGGCGCGCGTATCGCCGGTTCCGCGCCGCTCCCGTCGCCGCGCGCGTCGCCGCGATCCTTGCGCTCGTCACCGCGCTGTGGGCCGCGGCGAACTGGATGGTCCAGGTGTGGCGCAAGCCGACCGAGATGTTCTTTCCGGTCGGCCAGGCGCTGGTGAAATCGCCGGCCTCGACCTGGCGCGCATACGGCCCGCTGTTCCGCAAGCACTCGACGCCGGTCATCTCCGCGGAACTGCTCGCGGCGCTCGCCCAGGTCGAGGGCTCGGGCAACCCGGTGGCGCTGCCGCAATGGACCTGGCGCTGGAGCCGCAATCCCTTCGAGTGGTACCGCCCCGCCTCGAGCGCGGTCGGCATGTTCCAGATCACCGACGCTGCGTTCCGCGACGCGAAGCGCTACTGTATCCACGACCACGCCGTGGCCGAGGACGGGCCGTGGTACGACCCCGACGCGTGCTGGTTCAACGGGCTGTATACGCGCGTGGCGCCCGGCGACGCGATCGAGATGACCTCGGCTCTCCTCCACCGCAGCGTCGCCGGGGCGCTCGAGCGCGAGAAGATCACCCGGGCCACGCTCGCGCAGAAGCGCGAGCTGGCGGCGGTGATCCACCTCTGCGGCCTGGCGCGGGGCGAGGTGTTCGCCCGGCGCGGATTCCGTCCCGCCGCGGGCGAGCGCTGCGGGGCGCAGGACCTGCGGAGCTATCTGATCCAGGTCGGCGAGCTCGAGCGCCGCTTCGCCGCGCTCGCCGCCGCCGACTGACTACTCGATCTCGACCTCGAAGGTCCGCGGCCACTCGGGGCGCGTCTCGAGCGTGAAGTAGACCCTGCCGATCTCGCGGTTGTCCATCGTCCCGATCTGCACCTTCCACTCGCCGGGCTGGTAGTTCGACTTGAAGCCGTAGCCGCGGAAGCCGTCGGCCCGCCCGCCGACGATCTTGATGGGGATCGTGTCCTGCAGCACCCAGCCGCGCGCGCCGTCCTCGAAGTACCAGCGCATCTGCACCTGGTCGGAGAAGCGCGTCGGCGAGAAGATGCGGAAGAACACGTAGATGCGGTCGCCGGGCTGCGCAAGGAACTCCTGGTCGCCGTGCTGCCAGATGCGCCAGATCGGCCGCTCATGGCTCAGCCGGTACTCGTCGCCGCTCTTCTCGACCGCGTGGTAGACGCCGATGAAGGGGATCGAGAGCGGCACCGGCGGGATCAGCCTCAGCCAATAGAACAGCAGGAAGCCGACGAGCACCCCGCCCAGCGGAACCAGGATCTGCCTGCGCGCGCGGGGAAAGAGCTGCGGCTTCCTCCTCCCGATCCACCACGCCACCGCGGCCAGCGGCACGCAGCCCGCGAGCATCGACGCGAGAAACACCGTCGTGCCGATCGAGCCGACGAAGATCGGCACGACGTTGGCCGCGAAGCACAAGGAGCACAGGGCCAGCAGCGTGAACTTGAACGGCAGCCCCATCGACTTCACGCGCTCGGACTCGTTCGCCCACAGCAGGAATACCAGGAACGCGAGGAAGCCGAACGATACCAGCAGCGACGAGCTCTTGAAGAAGAAGATGGTGTAGACGTTGAGCAGCGTCCCGAGGAAGAAGTGGACCAGCGCCGTGCGGTACTGGTAATACCAGCGCACGAGGCGCATCCGCCCCGCGGGGTCGGCCGGCGGCTCGGCCTCCTCGAAGAACATCTGCGTCAGCGCCGCGAGGATCACCGCCAGGTAGGCGAGCTGCTGGGCGATCGCGTGCCAGGAATCGGCGCGGTCGACCATGAGGATGTCGAACAGGAACCCGCAAATGAACGAGAGGATCGCGATCCTCTGCTCGTTCTTTGAGTAGTAGAGCCGCAGGCGCTCGAAGGTGCTCGGCGCGGGTGCAGCGTCGCTCACGTCCGCTCCCTCCACAGCTCGAGCAGCTTTTGCGCGAACACCGTGCCCAGCGCGTCGTCTTCGTGCATGAAGTAGACGTACGCACGCTCGAGGTTCAGAGCGGCAATCCGTCTTGCCCATTCGCCGAGCTCCGCGTCCTCGTAGTGGGTGCGTCTCAGCCGCAGGTAGCCGCTCCCCGCCGTCGCAACGACGGGCGGCGAGTCGCCCTCGTCGGTGTCGGTATAGCAGAGCATCGCGCCCTTCGCGCGCAGCACGGCGTATACCTCCTCGTCCTGCCAGGAATCGTTGCGGAACTCGAAGGCGGCGGTTCCCCCCTCGGGCAAGAGCGCGAGAAAGTCGCGCAGCCGCGGCAGGTCCTTCTTGAGGAAAGGAGGAAGCTGGAACAGCAGGGGCCCCAGCTTCGCGCCCAGCGCCTGCGCGCGCCGCAGGAACTCGGCGACATGCGTCTCGCATTCCTTCAGGCGCAGCTCGTGGGTGATGCGCCGCGGCGCCTTGAGGGTGAAGGAAAACGCGTCCGGGACCTGCCCGGCCCAGTTCGAGAGCATCGTTTCCGCGGGCATGCGGTAGAAGGTGTTGTTGATCTCGACCGTGGCGAAGCGCGACGCGTAGTAGCGCAGCATCTCGTCCGCCGGATGCTTCTCCGGGTAGAACTTGCCGAGCCACTCCTTGTACGAGAAGCCGCTGGTTCCGGCCAATAGCTGCATAGGGATGTCGGATCGATGGGCCAGCGGGCTTTATACCAAAAACGCGGGCGACAGCCCGGAGCCGTCGCCCGCAACCTCCCCGCTGCCCGGGATGCCGGCACGCAGCGGCCTTTCAATCCTCGTTCCTATTCCAGGTTGTATTCCTCGTGCACCTCCTCGAGCACGTGGCTCGCGATGCTCCGCGCCGCATCGGTGATGCTGCCCTCGCTCTCGAGGTGCGCGCCGCGCCAGTTGCTGCCGCTCTCGTCCCGCAGCGACGGCTTGATCGCCGTGAAATGGCAGTCCGCGCACTCGTCATACGCCGCCAGCTCGAAATTGAGCAGCGTCAGCAACTCCCGCTCGCTCAGGATGTCCCGTCCATGGATCGGTCTCGTCAGGGTCAGCATGACGACCCTCCTTTCTTGCGCCCGTTCACGTTTTCATCGTAGGCCCGCCGCCGCGCGGCCGTTTGATCTGAATCAATTCGGGCCCGCTTGGACCGTCCCGGGATTTCCTCCTAGAATCCGGCACATGCCTAGAGCCAAGCGCGCCGTGCTGGCCGACCCGTCCGCGGCGGCGGTGCTGCTCGGCGAATACTCGAAGAAGCGGTCGTTCGACGCCACGCCGGAACCCGCGCCCGCCCCTGCGCCCGGCACGGGGCCGCTGCTGTTCGTCGTGCAGATGCACTCGGCGCGCCAGCTCCACTACGACTTCCGCCTGGAATGCGACGGGGTGCTCAAGTCCTGGGCGGTGCCGCGCGGCCCCTCGCTCAACCCGGCCGACAAGCGCCTCGCAGTCATGACCGAGGACCATCCCTACGACTACGCCTCGTTCGAGGGCGTGATCCCGCCGAAGCAGTACGGCGCGGGCGAGGTGATCGTGTGGGACTGCGGGCCGTACACGCCGGACGAGGACCGCAAGGGGCACTGGTACCACGACCGCGCCGAGGCCGAGCGCCAGGTGCGCGACGGTATCGCCAAGGGCAAGCTCTCGATCACGCTGCGCGGCGCGAAGATCAAGGGCTCGTTCGCGCTGGTGCGCACCTCGAGTGATCCCAGGAACTGGCTGCTCATCAAGCACAAGGACCGCTTCGCCGCGGAGACCGACGTCACGGAGAAGAACCTCTCGGTGCTCTCCGGGCTCGCGGTGGAGAACCTCAAGGCGCTGCCGGTGAAACGCATGCCGGCCTCGCAGCTCGTGCCTTCGGGGGAGCACGAAGCGCTGCCCGCGAAGCTGCTGCCCATGCTCGCCGAGTCGCGCGACGGCGTGTTCGCGGGCGCGGGCTGGATGTGGGAGCCCAAGCTCGACGGCTACCGCGTGCTCGCCTCCGTCGACGACAAGGAAGTGAAGCTGCGCTCCCGGCGCGGTCTCGACCTCACCGCGTCCTTCCCGAAGCTCGTCGCCGAGCTCGTCCAGCAGCAGGTGAGGGGCATGGTGCTCGACGGCGAGATCGTCGCCTTCGGCACCGACGGCCGCCCTTCCTTCTCCGCGCTCCAGGAGCGGGTGCAGCTCAAGACCGAGCGCGAGATCGCCGCCGCCGACCGCGCGACGCCGACCGCGTTCTTCTGCTTCGACCTGCTGCACTTCGCCGGCCGGGACCTGCGCGGATCGCCCTACGCCGACCGCCGCCGCTGGCTCGAGCAGTGCCTGCTCCCCTCGCCCCACGTGCAGCTCGTGCACGCGGAGGAAGACGGGGCGGAGCTGTACCAGGCGGCGCTCGCGAGCGGCTTCGAAGGCGTCATCGCCAAGCGCAAGGACGGCAAGTACGAGGCGGGCAAGCGCTCGCAGGCGTGGCTGAAGATCAAGCCGGTGAAGAGCGCCGAGTTCGTCGTCGGCGGGGTCACGAAGGGGAAAGGCTCGCGCGCGCCGCTCGGCGCGCTTCTGCTCGGCTATTGGGACGGCGGCAAGCTGCGCTATTGCGGCCACGTCGGCTCGGGCTTCGACGAGCGCAGCCTCGCCCGCGTCAAGGCGCGCCTCGGGAAGCTGGAGGTCGACAAGCGCCCCTTCGCCGAGGAGCCCGAGCTGCACAGCCCGACGACCTGGGTGAGGCCCGAGCTGGTCGCCGAAGTCGAGTTCCAGCAGTGGACCCCGGACGGCATGCTGCGCGCCCCCGTGTTCCTGAGGCTGCGCGACGACGTCGACGCGAAGTCGGTTCGTCGCCGCGACCCGAGCGCTCGTCCGGTCGCGGAGGCTGCCCCGAGGTCGGGCAACAGCGAGATCGACGCGGTGCTGCGCCAGCTCGACAACAGGAAGGCCGCGCTCACGATCGCGATCGGGAAGCACACGCTCAAGCTCACGCACCTGGACCGCGTCTACTGGCCGGCCGACGCGGCGCTGAAGCAGAGCGCGATCACCAAGCGCGATCTCCTGCGCTACTTCGCGCAGGTGTCGCCTTACATGCTCACCCACCTCGCCGACCGCCCGCTCACCATGATCCGCATGCCCGAGGGCATCGCGGGCGAGCGCTTCTACCAGAAGCACTGGGACCCGGAGCTGCCGCCGTTCGCCCGGAAGATCACGATCTTCTCCGAGCACAAGGACGAGCGCCACGACTACCTGGTGTGCGACAACCTGGCGACGCTCCTGTGGCTCGCGCAGTCGGGAACGCTGGAATTCCACGTGTGGCACTCGCGCGCGAAGCCGGGACCCGACGCGGCGACGCAGAGCACCGATTTCTCGGAGTCGCTACCCGCGCTCGAAGCGTCGATCCTCAACTACCCCGACTACGTCGTGTTCGACATCGACCCCTACATCTACTCGGGCAGGGAGAAGCCCGGCGACGAGCCCGAGCTGAACACGGTCGCGTTCGAGAAAGGCAAGGAGGTCGCCTTCGCCCTGCGCGAGCTGCTCGCCGGCATGAGCCTGGAGGCGGTGGTGAAGACCTCGGGCAAGACCGGCCTGCACGTGTTCGTGCCGATCGAGCGTACGCTCGATTTCGACGCGGCGCGCAAGGTGAGCGAGATGGTCGGGCGGCACCTGGTGCGCCTGCGCCCCAAGGACGTGACCGTCGAATGGAGCGTGCCGAAGAGGACCGGCAAGATCTTCATGGACTACAACATGAACGTGCGCGGCAAGACGCTGAACTCCGCCTACTCGCCGCGGGGCGCGCCGGGGGCACCCGTGTCGATGCCGCTCACCTGGGAGGAACTCGCCCGCGCCCATCCGCTCGACTTCCGCATCGCGAACGCCCCCGAGCGCCTCGCGCAGACTGGCGACCGCTGGAAGGACGCCCTCACCCGCAAGCAAAGCCTCGAGCGTGCGCTCGAGCGCGCGAAGGCGTAGAATCCCCGCCCCAAGAAGGACTTAGTGGGAGAACCGCATGGCTGCACGGCCGATTGCCACCCTGACCGTCTCGTTCGGGCTCGTGTCGATTCCGGTGAAGCTGTACTCGGCCACCGAGGCGAGCCGCGCGATCTCGTTCAATCTGCTGCACAAGGCCTGCGGCTCGCGGCTCAAGCAGCAGTACGTCTGCGTCAAGGAGGACGTGATCGTGCCGCGCGAGGACATGGTCAAGGGCTACGAGTTCGAAAAGGACCAGTACGTGATGTTCACACCCGAGGAGCTGAAGCTGCTCGAGGAGGCCGGAACGCACACCGCCGACATCGCCGAGTTCGTCCCGATCGAGTCGATCGACCCGGTGTACTTCGACAAAGCCTACTACCTCGCGCCCGACAAGGGCGGCGCGAAGCCCTACGCCCTGCTCGCCCGCGCGCTGCGCGAGTCCAAGCGCTGCGCCCTGGGACGCTGGGCGGCGCGCGGCAAGCAGTACATCGTGATGATCCGTCCCGGTGGAGCCGGAAATGAGGACGGGCTGGTCATGCAGCAGCTCCTGTACGCGGGCGAGGTGCGCTCGATCAAGGAGCTCGAGATCCCGGACACCGAGGTGAAGGACGCCGAGCTGAAGCTCGCGCAGCAGCTGATCGAGCAGCAGGCCTCGGACAAGTTCGATCCTTCGACCTACGCCGACGAGGTGCGCGCGCGCGTCGAGGCCGCGGTGCAGAAGAAGGTCGAGGGCCAGGAAATCACCATGGCCGAGGCGCCCGAGGGCGGCGCCGAGGTGATCGACCTCATGGAGGCGCTGCGCGCGAGCCTGGAGAAGAAAAAGGCGCCGGCATCCGTGAAAGCCGCCGACACCGAGCGCAAGGCGCCCAAGCGCGCCCAGCAGGCGGAAGCCGCACCCAAGAAGGCAGCCAAGAGATAGCCCCCGCCGTTCAACCCTCGGCAGCGCGTCCGTACGGCGTCCGCGACGTCGAGCGGCTGCTTCACCTCCCGCGAAGCACCATCCACAGCCTGGTCGACGCCGGCTTCGTCACGCCCGAGCGCGGCCCGCGGAAATCGTGGCTGTTCTCCTTCCGCGACCTGATCGTGCTGCGCACCGCGCAGGCGCTCGCGCAGGCGAAGATTCCGCCGCGGCGCATCACCCGGTCGCTGAAGGAGCTGCGCCGCCGCCTTCCTGAAGCGATGCCGCTGTCGGGCCTGTCGATCGAGGCCCTGGGAGACCACGTCGTGGTGAAGGAAGGCGCGCGCCGCTGGCTCGCCGATTCCGGGCAGTATGTTCTCGATTTCGACGGCGACCCCGCCGGAGGCGCGCTGAGCGTGATCGCGCGCGGCGGCGCGGCCGCGAGCGCCGAGGACTGGTTCGAGCGCGGCTGCGACCTGGAGCATTCGGATCCCGAAGCCGCCCGCGAGGCCTACGAGCGCGCGCTGCAAGCCGACCCGGCGCACGCCGGCGCGCACCTGAATCTGGGCAGGCTCCTGCACGAAGGCGGCCGCCTCGCCGAGGGCGAGCGCGTCTACCGGCGCGCGATACTCGCCTGCGGCGCCGAGCCGCTGCTGCTCTACAACCTGGGCGTGCTGCTGGAGGACATGGGCCGCAAGAGCGCGGCCATGGACGCCTACGAAAAGGCGCTGGGCGCGGATCCGCGCTTCGCAGACTGCCACTACAACCTGGCGCTGCTGTGCAAGTCGCTCGGGCGTCCCAAGCAGGCGCTCAAGCACATGGCGCAGTACCGCAGACTGGTCAAGCCGCGCGCGTGAGGCAGGCTCTCCCCGCGCTGCTGCTCGCGGTGTCCTCCCTCGCGCTCGCGCAGGAGGGCGCGAACCGCTTGGCCACGCGGCCCGGCCTGGAGATCGGCGGCCAGCTCGCGTACTACGACTACAAGGAGCCAAATTTCGCGGAGATCAAGGGCAACCGGCTGGGCATCGTCGCCTCCGGGACGGTCGTCGGCGGCAGTCTCTTCGAGCGCCTCGACGTCCGAGCGTCCTACGGGTCTCTCGACTACCAAGGGTCGGGCTCCGCGAGCGGAGTCCCCGATCTCATCCTCGAGACGCGGGCCGTGGCCGGATTCGACTGGGCGCTGAAGGGCGCGACGCTCTCCCCCTACACCGGCCTGGGCTATCGTTACTTGTACGATGACCTGACCGGCTATTCTTCGACCGGCGCTGCGGGGTACCGGCGGTATTCGCACTATTTCTATATTCCGGTCGGCCTGACCTTGCGTGCCGATCTAGGTAGCTGGGTTCTGGCGCCGACCGTGGAGTACGACTTCTTCGTCCAGGGCAAGCAGAAATCGATGCTGAGCGACGTCAACCCCACGTTCAGCAATCCGATCAACACCCAGAATTACGGCAACGGCTATCGCCTCTACCTCATGTTCGAGAGGGACACGCTGACGGTCGGTCCGTACCTGCATTACTGGCACATCCAGAACTCCGACGTCCAGCCGATCGGGGGAGGCCTCTTCGGGCTGGAACCGGAGAACTACACACGCGAGTACGGGCTGGAGCTGCGCTTCCGGTTCTAGCGGTCGGCGCTCCACTCGCCGCCGAGGACCTTCTCGGCCCAGAAGAGAGTCGAGACGGTCTTCGAGTCGGTGATCTTGCCCTCGCGCACCCACGCGAGGGCCGTGGCGAGCGGCAGCGTGAACACCTCCAGGAATTCCTCGTCGTCGAGCCGCGCCTTCTCCTGCTTCAGGCCTCTCGCCAGGTAGATCTCGATGTGCTCGTTCGAGTAGCCGATCGCGAGATGGATCGTCGCGACGTGCGACCATTGCGCCGCCGAGTACCCGGTCTCCTCCGCGAGCTCGCGCCTGGCGGTCTCGAGCGGATCCTCGCCCGGATCGATCTTGCCCGCCGGGACCTCGATCATGTCGCGGCCCAGCGCGTAGCGGAACTGGCGCTCCATGACGAGCTCGCCGGCGCCGGTAACCGCCAGCACCGCCACCGCGCCGGGGTGCTCGATCCATTCGCGCTCGGCCGAGGCGCCGTCGGGAAGCCGCACGGTGTCGCTGCGCACCTTGAGCAGCTTGCCGTCGTAGACCAGCCTGCTGGACAGGCGGTGCTCGCTCAGGTCCTTCACGGCCGAGGTTAGAAGCCCTTCATCGCCAGCAGACACCACTCCATCAGCTTGCCCGGCAGGATTCCGAGCGCGAGCATCGCCAGCCCGTTTGCCGACAGGAGAACGCCGATGTCGCGCCCGGGGCGCAGCGGCGCCGTCTCGGAAGGCTCGTCGAAGTACATCAGCTTGACGACGCGGATGTAGTAGAACGCGCCGATCAGCGCGAACAGCACCGCGACCACCGCCAGCCACGTCTTGCCCGCGCCGAGCACGGCCTGCAGCACGGCGAGCTTGGCGTAGAAGCCCACCGTCGGGGGAATGCCCGCGAGCGAGAACATGAGCAGCAGCATGACGAAGGCGAACCAGGGGCTGCGCGCGTTCAGGCCCTTGAAGTCGTCGATCCGCTCGGCCTCGAAGCCCGAGCGCGACAGCAGCACCACCATGCCGAAGGCGCCGAGGCTCATGAGCACGTAGACCACGACGTAGAACATCGCGGCGCTCCAGGCCTCGTGCGCCGACAGCGCGTTGCCGCCGACGATCCCGGAGACCAGCCCGAGCAGCATGAAGCCCATGTGCGAGATGGTCGAGTAGGCGAGCATGCGCTTGATGTTGCTCTGCGCGATCGCCGCGAGGTTGCCGATGCCCATCGACAGCACCGAAAGGATGACCAGCATGTCCTGCCAGCCGCTCGGGAACTGGGGCGTGTCGCCCGCGAGCGAGGGCAGCGCGTTCACCAGCAGCCTGACCGCCATGGCGAACGCCGCGAGCTTCGGCCCGGTGCTGATGAAGAGCGTCACCGCCGAGGGCGCGCCGTGGTACACGTCGGGAATCCACATGTGGAACGGCACCGCGCCCACCTTGAAGGCGAGACCGGAAACGACGAACACCAGGCCGAAGGCGAGCACCGCCGCCTTCGCCGAAGGCTCGCCCAGCAGCATTCGGGTCACGCGGGCGGCGACCTCGCCGATCTGCAGCGTGCCGGTGGCGCCGTAGATCATCGACATGCCGTAGAGCAGCAGGCCCGAGGCGAGCGCCCCCAGCACGAAATACTTCATCGCCGCCTCGGTCGACACCGCGGAGTCCCGGTTCAGGGCGACGAGCGAGTACAGGCACAGCGACATCAGCTCCAGGCCGAGGTACAGCGCGAGGAAATGGCCGGCCGAGATCATCACCATCATCCCGAGGGTGGCGAACAGCACCAGCACGAAATACTCGCCGCGGTAGAGGCCGCGGTCGGCGAGGTAGGCGCGCGAGTACACGAGGCAGGCCGCCACGGCGAGGTAGGTGAACATCTTCAGCATGATCGCCATCGTGTCGAGGACGAACATGCCGTTGAAGGTCTGCGCCGCCTGCCCCTCCGTGATGAACGCCGCCATCCACGTCAAGCCCGCGCAGCCGGCAAGCGCGGCGAGCGACAGCGAGTAGCTCACCCAGCGCATGCGGTCCGGAAGGAACAGGTCGATCACCAGGATCGCGCACCCCGCCGCGAGCAGGAAGATCTCGGGGTACGCGGGCAGCATGATCGGGAGGTTCGTCAGCATGGCGTCGCGTCGCTCACAGCTTGCTCGCCGCGACGTGGCGCAGCAGGTCGTCGACCGAGGCGTGCATGATCTCGGTGAAAGGCGCCGGGTGCACCCCCAACCACAGCACCGCGACCGCGAGCAGGCCGAGGATCAGCAGCTCGCGCCCGTTGGCGTCGGCGAGCTCGGCGACGTGCTTGTTGCCGACGTCGCCGAAGATCACGCGCTTGTACATCCACAGCGTGTACGCGGCGCCGAAGACCAGCGTCGTCGCGGCGACGAGCGCGATCCAGAAATTGAACTTCATCGCGCCCATGATCACCATGAACTCGCCGACGAAGCCGGAGGTCGCCGGCAGCCCGCAGTTCGCCATGGCGAACAGCATCATCAGCGCGGCGAACTTCGGCATGGTGTTCACCACGCCGCCGTAGTCGGCGATGGCGCGCGAGTGCATGCGGTCGTACATCACGCCCACGCACAGGAACAGCGCCGCGGACACGAAGCCGTGCGAGATCATCTGCACGAGCCCCCCCTCCATGCCGTAGGCGTTGAAGATGAAGATGCCCAGCGTCACGAAGCCCATATGCGAGATCGAAGAGTAGGCGATCAGCTTCTTCATGTCGGTCTGCACCAGGGCGACGAGGCTGATGTAGGCGATCGCGACCAGCGACAGGGTGATCATGAACCCGGCGAGGTAGTGGCTCGCGTCGGGCAGGATGGGCAGCGAGAAGCGGATGAAGCCGTACGCGCCCAGCTTCAGGAGGATGGCGGCGAGCACCGCCGAGCCGCCCGTGGGCGCCTCGACGTGCGCGTCGGGCAGCCAGGTGTGCACCGGCCACATCGGCACCTTTACCGCGAACGCCATGAGGAAGGCGACGAACAGCGCGATCTGCGCGTTCAGCGGCAGCGGCAGCTTGTGGTAGTCGAGCACCGCGAAGCTGCCGCCCGACTTGTTGTACAGGTAGAGGAACGCGAGCAGCATCAGCAGCGATCCGAGCAGCGTGTACAGGAAGAACTTGACCGCGGCGTAGACCCGGTTCGGCCCGCCCCACACCCCGATGACGAGGTACATCGGTATCAGCGTCGCCTCGAAGAACACGTAGAACAGCACCGCGTCGAGCGCGGCGAAGGTCCCGTTGAGGAGCCCCGACATCACCAGGAACGCGGCCATGTACTGCGCCACCCGCTCCTTGATCACCTCCCAGCCCGCGATCACCACCAGGACGGTGACGAAGCTGTTCAGCAGGATGAACAGCACCGAGATGCCGTCCACGCCGAGGTGGTAGTTGACGTTGAAGCGCGGGATCCAGGGCGCGATCTCGACGAACTGCATGGCGCTCGTCCCGGTCCGGAAGCCGGTGACGAGCGGCACGGTCACCGCGAATCCGATGACCGCGCCCAGCAAGGCGATCGCCTTGGCCTCGCGCAGGTTCCTGTCCCCGGCGACGAGCACGATCACGCCCGCGACGATCGGGACCCAGACGGAGAAGCTGAGCCAGTGCGACTGCATCAACGCTAGCGGCCGAGCGCGTTGCTGAACAGCCACAGCAACGCGACGACCCCGATGATCATGAAGAAGGCGTAGTGGTAGATCAGGCCGGACTGGATCCAGCGGACCACGCCGGCGAACCAGCGGACCAGCCTCGCCGAGCCGTTCACCATCAGCCCGTCGATCACGGCGACGTCGCCCCACCGCCACAGCGCGGTGCCGAGCTTCCGCGCGCCGCCGGCGAAGAACCAGTCGTTGAAGCGGTCGAAGTAGTACTTCTCCTCGAGGATGGTGACCAGAACGCCGGCCTTCCTGCGCACGACCGCGGCCGTCTCCGGACGTGCGACGTACAGATACCAGGCGACCGCCGCCCCGGCGAGCGCGAGCCAGAACGGCGCCGACATCAGGCCGTGGACGACCATCGGCACGACCCCGCGGAACTCCTCGGCCATCTCCTTCACCCCGGGATGGGCGTCCGAGACGAAGATCGAGCCGCCGAAGTACCCCCCGAAGGCCACGTCGCCGATCACCCAGCCCGAGACGACCGAGGGGATCGCGAGCAGCACCAGCGGCACGGTGACCACCAGCGGCGACTCGTGCGGGGGATGATGCGCGTCGAACCGGGGCTTTCCGTGGAAGGCGTAGAACACCAGGCGGAAGGAATAAAAGCCGCCGACGAAGACGCCCAGCGTGACCATGAGCCACGCGAACCCCGAGCCGAATACGTTCGAGAGCTTCACCGCCTCGATGATCGAATCCTTGGAGAAGAACCCCGCGAAGGGCGGGAAGCCCGCGTTGGCGAGCGCGCCGATCAGAACCGTGAGGTAGGTCACGGGCATGTACTTCGCGAGGCCGCCCATCTTGCGCATGTCCTGCTCGTGGTGCAGCGCGATGATCACCGAGCCCGCGCCGAGGAACAGCACCGCCTTGAAGAAGGCGTGGGTCATCAGGTGGAAGATCGCGACCGAGTACGCCGAGGCGCCGAGCGCCACGGTCATGTAGCCGAGCTGCGACAGCGTCGAGTAGGCCACGACGCGCTTGATGTCGTACTGGACCATGGCGATGAGCGCCATGAAGAAGGCGGTGATGCCGCCGATGACGAGCACCATCGAGCGCGCCGCGTCGGACAGCTCGAACAGCGGAGACATCCGCGCCACCATGAAGATGCCCGCGGTCACCATGGTCGCCGCGTGGATCAGCGCGGAGATCGGCGTCGGGCCTTCCATCGAGTCGGGCAGCCACACGTGCAGCGGGAATTGCGCGCTCTTGCCCATCGCGCCGATGAACAGGCCGATGCAGATCACCGACAGCAGCAGCCAGGGCGCCCCCGGGATCAGCTCGACGGTCGTCGCCGCCTCGGCGGGCGCGCGCGAGAACACCGAGGCGTAGTCGAGCGTGCCGAAGTGCGCGAGCACCAGCGCCACCGCGAGCAGGAAGCCGAAGTCGCCCACACGGTTGACGAGGAAGGCCTTGAGGTTGGCGTAGATCGCGGTCGGCCGCGTATACCAGAAGCCGATCAGCAGGTACGAGACCAGGCCGACCGCCTCCCAGCCGAAGAACAGCTGCAGGAAGTTGTTCGCCATCACCAGCATCAGCATCGAGAAGGTGAACAGCGCGATGTAGGCGAAGAACCGCTGGTAGCCCGGATCGTCGGCCATGTAGCCGACGGTATAGATGTGCACCATCAGCGACACGAAGGTCACCACCACCATCATCAGCGCCGAGAGGCGGTCGATGAGGAAGCCGATCTCGAAGCGCGTGCCGCCCGACACCAGCCAGGTGTAGACCGAGCCGTTGAACTGCGCGCCGTCGAGCGCCC
>DASSQD010000141.1:0-5399 GCA_035702665.1 Burkholderiales bacterium | reverse complement strand
GTGGCCACTCGCCGCTCGAAGCCCCTCGATCAGGCCGATCGGGCCGCGCTGCTGCCGCTCATCCACGACCGGATGACCGAAGCGGTGTTCAGCTCGCTGGACGATGCGTCGCGCCTGTTTACGCGCTTCGAGCCGCGGCCGCTGCAACGGATCGAGCTGCTGCGTCGAGGCCGCAGGGCCATCGAGGAGGCGGATGCTGCGATGGGACTGGCCCTGTCGGCAGACGAGATCGATTACCTTGCACAGCATTTCGAAGGAGCAGGACGCGACCCCACCGACGTCGAGCTGATGATGTTCGCGCAGGCGAACTCCGAGCACTGTCGGCACAAGATATTCAACGCGGACTGGATCATCGACGGCGTGCGCCAGGCGCAATCGCTGTTCGCGATGATCCGCCACACGCACGCCGTAAATCCGCAGGGAACGATCGTCGCCTATGCCGACAACGCGGCAGTCATGGAAGGGGCGACGGTGCAGCGGTTCTGCGCCGACAGCGGCGGACGTTACGTCGCGCGGAGCGAGCCGACGTGCACGCTGATGAAGGTCGAGACGCACAATCATCCGACGGCCATCGCGCCGTTTCCCGGCGCAGCCACGGGATCAGGCGGTGAAATCCGCGACGAGGGCGCAACGGGGGTCGGCGCCAAGCCGAAAGCGGGGCTCACCGGATTCACGGTCTCGCATCTGCGCATTCCGGGGCTCGCGCAGCCGTGGGAGAGCGATGCAGGCAAGCCGGACCGCATCGCCTCCGCGCTGCAGATCATGCTGGACGGTCCGATCGGAGGCGCGTCGTTCAACAACGAGTTCGGGCGTCCGAACCTGCTCGGCTATTTCCGGACCTTCGAGCAGGAGGTCGAAGGCGAATGGCGCGGCTATCACAAGCCGATAATGGTCGCCGGCGGCGTCGGCAACGTCGCTCGACGCGATGCGCACAAGCGCGAGCTGCCCACGGGTGCGCTGCTGGTGCAGCTCGGAGGCCCCGGAATGTTGATCGGGATGGGCGGTGGAGCGGCATCGTCGCTGACCGCCGGCAGCAACACGGCCGATCTCGATTTCGATTCCGTGCAACGCGGCAACCCGGAGATTCAGCGGCGCGCGCAGGAAGTCATCGACCGCTGCTGGCAGCTCGGGGCCGCCAACCCGGTGCTCTCGATCCACGACGTCGGCGCTGGCGGTCTGTCGAATGCCCTTCCCGAGCTGGTGCACGCCGCCGGCCGAGGTGCGAGGATCGACCTGCGCGCGCTGCCGAACGAGGAGCCGGGGATGACGCCGCGCGAGCTGTGGTGCAACGAGGCGCAGGAGCGCTTCGTTCTCGCGGTCGCGCCCGAGCGCCTCGACATGTTTCGAGCACTGTGCGAGCGCGAGCGCTGTCCTTTCGCGGTCGTCGGGGTCGCGACTGCGGACGGCCGTCTGGTGGTCGAGGATCCGCAATTCGGGAACACGCCGGTCGAGATGGATCTGTCGGTGCTGCTCGGCAAGCCGCCGCGCATGACCCGCAATGTGCGCCGCCACCGTACCGCTCCGCCCGCGCTCGCGCTCCAGGACGTCTCGCTGGCGGAAAGCTGCTACCGCGTGCTCAGGCATCCGACGGTGGCGAGAAAGACCTTCCTCGTCAGCATCGGAGACCGCACCGTCGGCGGCCTGTGCTCGCGCGACCCCTTCGTCGGTCCCTGGCAGGTGCCAGTCGCCGATTGCGCCGTCACCACGATGGGCTTCGACGTGAACGCGGGCGAGGCGTTTGCGATGGGCGAGCGCTCCCCGCTCGCCCTCATCAGCCCGGAAGCCTCGGGGCGCATGGCCGTCGGCGAGGCGCTCACCAATCTCGCCGCGGCCGCGATCGGCGATCTGGGCAAGGTGAAGCTCTCGGCCAACTGGATGGCGGCGGCGGGCCACGGCGCCGAGGACGCGGCCCTTTTCGACACGGTGAGGGCGGTCGCGCTCGAGCTGTGCCCGGCCCTCGGGATCAGCATTCCGGTCGGAAAGGATTCGCTGTCGATGCGCACCGCCTGGGAAGAGGGCGGAAGCCAGAACGAGGTGATCGCCCCGCTGTCCCTGATCGTGTCGGCGTTCGCCCCCTGCGAAGACGTGCGGCGCACGCTCAGCCCTGAGCTTGCCACCGGCTCGGGCGAGACCGATCTGGTGCTGATCGACCTGGGGCAGGGGCGCAACCGGCTGGGCGGCTCGATCCTCGCGCAGGCGCACGGGCAGTGCGGCGACGCCGCGCCCGATCTCGACGATCCACAGCTGCTGAAGAGATTCTTCGCCGCGATCCAGACCCTGAATCGCGAAGGCCTCGTCCTCGCCTATCACGACCGCTCGGACGGCGGCCTGTTCGCCGCGGCGTGCGAGATGGCCTTCGCGGGGCGCACCGGCGTGACGCTCAACCTGGACATGCTCGCGTACGATGCGGCCGCGCACGACGTCGACGGCAGCGAGCGCAAGCCCGAGCTGATGTACGGCCGCGACTTCGAGCGCGTGCTCGCCGCGCTGTTCTCCGAGGAGCTGGGCGCGTTGATCCAGATCCGGACTTCCGACCGCGCCCGCGTCTTCGCAGGCCTTGCCGGCCTGCCGGCGCAGCTCGTCGGCGGCCTCAACGCGCGCGACGAGCTGCGCCTGGTGCGCAACGCCAAGCCGGTGTTTGCCGCGCCGCGCGTCGCCCTCGAGCGCGCCTGGTCGGAGGTGAGCTTCCGCATGCAGCAGCTGCGGGACGACCCCGGTTGCGCCGCGGAGGAATTCGACCGCATCCTGGATCGGGAAGATCCCGGCCTGAACGCGACGCTCGGCTTCGACCCCGCGGAGGACGTCGCCGCGCCTTACATAGCGAGAGGAGCGCGGCCGAAGGTCGCGGTCCTGCGCGAGCAGGGCGTGAACGGCCAGGTCGAGATGGCGGCCGCATTCGACCGCGCCGGGTTCGAGGCGCACGACGTCCACATGAGCGACATCGTCGCCGGGCGAGCCTCGCTCGCTGGCTTCAAAGGCTTCGCCGCCGGCGGCGGATTCTCCTACGGCGACGTGCTCGGAGCCGGCGCGGGGTGGGCGAAGGCGATCCTGTTCAATGCGCGCGCGCGCGACGAGTTCCAGGCGTTCTTCTCTCGGCGCGACAGCTTCGCGCTCGGCGCGTGCAACGGCTGCCAGATGATGAGCAATCTGCGCGAGCTGATACCCGGCGCCGGGGACTGGCCCTGCTTTGTGAAGAACCGCTCCGAGCAGTTCGAGGCGCGGCTCGTAATGGTCGAAGTCCTGCCCTCTCCGTCGCTCTTTTTCGCGGGAATGGCGGGCAGCCGCATGCCCGTTCCCACCGCTCATGGGGAAGGCCGGGCTCTATTCGAGTCGGATCAGGCCAGGCGGAGCGCCGTCGTCGCGCTGCGCTTCGTCGACAACCGCGGCGCCCCGACCGCGGTCTATCCGATGAATCCCAACGGCTCGCCCGACGGCGTCACGGGATTCACCACGCCCGACGGCCGCTTCACTATCCTCATGCCGCACCCGGAGCGCTCCTTCCGCTCGGTGCAGCAGTCGTGGCATCCGAAGGAATGGGGCGAGGACAGTCCGTGGCTACGGATGTTCCGCAACGCGCGGAAGTGGATCGGCTAGGGCGGAAGCCCGCCTACTGTATCTTCGCCTTCGACCGCAGCTCGGCGACGTACTTCTGCACTTCCTGCTCCTGCAGCCTCGCCTGCAGCTGCTGCTTCACGCTGTCGTAGGCGGGGAACGTCTGCTCGCGGACGTCGTCCAGCTGGATGACGTGCCATCCGTACTGGGTCTGGACCGGCGCTTCCGTGTACTTCCCCTTTTCCAGCTTGACCAGAGCGTCGGCGAAGGGCTTGACGAAGGTGCTCGGCGGGTTCCAGTCGAGGTCTCCCCCCTTGTCCTTGGACCCGGGGTCCTTCGACTGCTTGGCGAGGTCCTCGAACTTCGCGCCCTTCTTCAGCTGGGCGATGATGTCGTTCGCCTCGGTGTCCTTGTCGACCAGGATGTGCCGTACCTTGTACTCCTTGTCGCCGCGCGCTGCCTTGAGCTTGTCGTACTCCTCGTGCAGCTGGTCGTCCTTGACGGGGTTTTTCTTCAGGTAATCCTGGATCAGCGCCTGCACGAGCACCTGCTGGCGGACCAGTTCGAGCTGTGTGCGCACGTCGACCCCCTTGCCGAAGCCCTTGCGATCGGCTTCCTGCGCGACCACTTCCTGCGTGATCAGGTTGTCGAGGATCATCCTGCGCGCCTGCTCATTGTCGGGCTGCCCCTGGGCGGCGCGCTGTTTCACGATGAAATCGAGTCGGGACTTGGGAATGGGCTTGCCGTTGACGGTGACCGGCTTGTCGCCCGCCTTCGGCGCGGGGGCGGCGGCCTGGCCGAAGGCCGTGCCGGAGACGCACAGAGAAAGCGCCGCGAGCAGGCGGAGCGAGCGTGAAGACATGGTGGTTCCTTCGATCGAAAGGCGAATCATAGCTCATCCGGCGCGAAAGCCCGAATCGCGAGCGCGTGGATGTCACGATGCATCAAAGGTCCGAGCGCGGCGTACACCATCCGGTGCCGGCCGATCTGGTCGAGGCCGGCGAAGCGCGGCGAGACGATCACGAGGCGGAAGTGACTGCCGCCCGCCGCTGCTCCCGCGTGGCCAACGTGGCGCCCCGATTCGTCGAGCAGCTCGACGGATTGCGGATCGAGCGCGGCGAGCCGCTCACGGATCGCGACGGAGAGGTCCATGGGAAATCACCGCGACTCCTCGGTCGCTTCGACGTACTTGGCCAGGACGACGCTCTGCCCGAAGACGAACGCGAGCATGAGCGCGGTGAACCCGTAGAACTTGAAGTTGACCCAGGCGTTGCAGGACAGGTTGTAGACCGCCGCGAGATTGACTGCGCCCATGAACATGAAGAACAGGATCCAGGACGCGTTGAGCCGTCCCCAGATCTTCTCGGGCAGGGAGATCTTCTCCTGCAGCATCGTCTGGATGAGCGTCTTGCGCAGGAAGAACGGCGACACCAGGAACACCAGCGAAAACGCCCAGTAGAGGATGGTGGGCTTCCACTGGATGAACGTCGGATCCCGGAAGACCAGCGTCGCCCCGCCGAACAGGGTGACGATGGCGAGGCTCACCCACAGCATGCCGTCGACCTTCTTCTTCCGGACGAGAAGCCAGGAGACCTGGAGGAGCGTCGCCAGAATCGCCAGCCCCGTCGCCAGCAGGATCGGGTCCTGGGTGATCGGCGTGTCGGGCGTGACGGTGCAGCCGCCGCCCTTGTCGCCGCCGCCGGCGAGCTTGTACGTGGCGAAGAAGACGAAGACCGGGAAAAGGTCGAAGAGGAACTTCATCGAAGAACGATCCTTGGGATTTCCTGAAGATCAGTCCGGGCTTATATTACTTCAATGCGGGGACTCGGTCTGCTGCCGGATTCCGC
>DASSQD010000140.1:0-18160 GCA_035702665.1 Burkholderiales bacterium | reverse complement strand
CACGCGGCCCTTGATGTGCGCGAGGCCGAGCGCTGCCTCGCCGGTCGAGCCCGAGAGCCACACCTCTTCGCCCGCGCGTGCCGCGTCGCGCCGTAGCGCGAGCTTCTCCGGCACCTCGCCGACTACTGTGATCGAGATCGTGAGCGGGCCTCTGGTCGTGTCGCCGCCGATCAGCTCCATCTCGAAGCGTCGCGCGAGCCGGAAAAAACCCTTCGAGAAGGCGGCAAGCCAGTTTTCGTCCACCTTCGGAAGCGCGATCGCGAGCAGTGCCCAGCGCGGGTCGGCGCCCATCGCCGCGAGATCCGAGATATTGACGGCGAGCGACTTGTGGCCGAGCTGCTCCGGATCCGCGCCGGGAAGGAAGTGCCGCCCGGCGAGCAGCATGTCGGTGGACAGGGCAAGAGTCATGCCCTTGCTCGCCTTCACAAGCGCGCAATCGTCGCCCACGCCGAGCACCGCGGTCCGCGCGCGCTGAGCGAAGTACCTGCGGATGATCTCGAATTCGGAGATCACCGGGACTCCGACCGCTCTTTCGGGCGCAGCGTGGCGACGAGCTTGTCGAGCACGCCGTTGACGTACTTGTGGCCGTCGGTGCCGCCGAATTCCTTGGCGAGCTCTACCGCCTCGTTGATCACCACCTTGTAGGGCACGTCGGGAGCGTTCTTCAGCTCGAAGGCGGCCAGCAGCAGGATGCCGCGTTCGACCGGCGACAGCTCCTTGGGCTTGCGGTCGAGCGCCGGCGCGATCAGGCCCTCGAGCGCGGTCGCGTCCCCGATCGTGCCCTCGAGCAGGCGCGCGAAGTACTTCGGGTCCGCCTTGCCGAAGTCCTTCGACTGCGCGAGCTGGCCCTGGAGTCCGGCGGCGCTTTCGCCGGACATCTGCCAGGCGTAGAGACCCTGCAGCGCGAGCTCGCGCGAGCGCCGCCGGGCCGATTTCATCTGTGGCTCTTCGCGACGTTCCTAGCGAGGTTCGCCATTTCCACCGCGACCTCGGCGCAATCGCGCCCCTTCTGCGCGGCGCGCTTCCTCGCCTGCTGCTCGGTGTCCGCGGTGAGGATGCCGTTCGCGACCGGAACCCCGGTGTCGAGCTGCACCTGCATCAGCCCAGAGGCGGATTCGTTGGCGACGACCTCGAAGTGATAGGTCTCGCCGCGGATCACGGCACCGAGCGCGATCAGCGCGTCGTATTTCTCCGTGCCGGCCAGCTTCTGCAGTGCGAGCGGCGCCTCGAGCGATCCGGGAACGCTGACCACGGTGACCGAGGCCACGCGAAGCTCGTCGAGGCGCGTCGTGCAGGCGTCGAGCAGCGCGGCGCCGATCTCCTCGTTGAAGCGCGAGCGCGCGATCCCGACCCGCAGGCCCGCCCCGCTCAAGTCGGGCTTGATCTCGACCATCAGTCGCGCGCCTTCGCGGTCTTCTCGACGTAGCCGGTGACCTCGAGGTCCCATCCCGCCATGCTGGGCATCTTGCGGGGCGAGGCGAGCAGGCGCATCTTGCCGACCCTGAGGTCGCGCAGAATTTGCGCGCCGATGCCGTAGGTGAGGAAATCCATCCGCGAAGAAGCGTCGGGACGCTCGGCCGAGGCGACGCGCTCGATCAGCTGGGCCGAGCCTTCCGCGCAATTGAGCAGCACCATCACTCCGCGGCCCTCGGCGGCGATGCGCTCGAGCGCATCGTCCACCGGCCAGGAGTGCGTGCCGGAACCGGCCTCGAGCAGGTCGAGCAGCGAAAGCGGCGCGTGCACCCGCACCAGCGTCTCGCGCTCGGGCGAGATCTCGCCGCGCACGAGCGCGAGCTGCGTCTCGCCGCTGAGCTTCTCTAGATAGGCGACGAGCCGAAACGCGCCGAAGCGCGTCTGGACGGTGCGCTCGGTGACCCGCCTGATGAGCGACTCGTTCTGGCTGCGGTGTCGGATGAGGTCGGCGATCGAGCCGATTTTGAGGCCGTGCCGGGCGCTGAACTCGAGCAGGTCGGGCAGGCGCGCCATGCTGCCGTCGTCCTTCATGATCTCGCACAGTACGGCCGCCGGGGTGAGCCCGGCGAGCTGCGCAAGGTCGCAGCACGCCTCGGTGTGCCCGGCTCGGGCGAGCACGCCGCCCGCCTGCGCGGTCAGCGGGAACACATGGCCCGGCTGGACTATGTCGCGCGGCGTCGCCTTGGGCGAGGCCGCGACTTTGATAGTGCGCGCGCGGTCGGCGGCCGAGATGCCGGTGGTGACGCCCGACGCGGCCTCGATGGAGACGGTGAAGTTGGTGCCGTGCACCGAGCGGTTGCGCGCGACCATCGGCAGGAGATTGAGCCGCTCGGCGTGGCTTTCCGTGATCGGCATGCAGATCAGGCCGCGGCCGAACTTCGCCATGAAATTGATCTTCTCGGCGGTGACGAACTCCGCCGCGAAGATCAGGTCGCCTTCGTTCTCGCGGTCCTCGTCGTCAACGAGCACGGCCATACGGCCGGCCTTGAGCTCGGCGATGATTTCCTGGATCGAGTTGAGGCTCATGGAGTCGCCCGGATAAGGGCGAGAATTTTACGCCTATCGGCGCCCGGCCGCGCCCGGGAAGCTGCCATCCGCGACGGGCGGAGACTATTCCTCGCCGCCCTGCTCTTCGCTTTCGATCTTCTCGCGGATGCGCGCGCCCTTGCCCGAGAGCTTGCGCATGTAATAGAGCTTCGCGCGGCGCACGTCGCCCTTGCGCTTCAGCTCGATCGAGGCGATCGACGGCGAGTGCGTCTGGAAGGTCCGCTCGACGCCCTCGCCCGAGGACACCTTGCGCACGGTGAACGAGGAGTTGATGCCGCGGTTCCTCTTGGCGATGACTACGCCCTCGTAGGCCTGGACGCGCTTGCGCTCGCCTTCGACGACGCTCACGTTGACGACCACGGTGTCGCCGGGGGCGAAATCGGGAAGCTTCTTCCCCATGCGCTTCATTTCTTCGGCTTCGATCTGCTGGATCACGTTCATCGCACTATCCCTTGTTCATTTCCTGCTTGAATTCCTCTAGCAGCTTCTTCTCCGTCCCGCTCATCCCGCGCCGCTCCAGCAGCTCGGGCCTTCGCAGCCACGTCCGCCCCAGCGACTGCTTCAGCCGCCAGCGCTCGATCTGCGCATGGTGCCCCGACATCAGCACCGCGGGCACCGCCTCTCCTTCGTACACCTCCGGCCGCGTGTACTGTGGAGCCTCGAGCAGGCCGTTCACGAACGACTCCTGCGCGGCCGAATCCTCGTCCCCCAATGCGCCGGGGAGCTGCCGCACCACCGCGTCGATCAGCACCATCGCCGCGAGCTCGCCGCCCGAGAGCACGTAGTCGCCGATCGACAGCTCTTCGTCCACCGCGCGCCGTATCAGCCGCTCGTCGACGCCTTCGTAGCGCCCGCACAGCAGCACCACGCGCTTCTCCGCGGCAAGCGCCATCACCTTGCCGTGGTCCAACGCCGCCCCTTGAGGCGACAGATGGATCACTTTCGCTTCGCCCTGCCCCGCCGCTTTCGCGGCGGCGATCGCCTTCGCGAGCGGCTCGGCCAGCATCACCATGCCGGGCCCGCCCCCGTACGGCCGATCGTCGACCGTGCGGTAGTTGTCGGTCGTGAAATCGCGCGGATTCCACAGCGCGAGGCTCCACAACCCTTCCTCCCTCGCCCGCCGCGTGATGCCGAAGTCCGCAACCGCGCCGAACGCCTGCGGGAAGAGCGTCACGCAATCGAAGCGGATCACCAGTCCGCTCCCCACTCCACCTCGATCCTGCCGGCCCTCAAATCGACCTTGCGGATCACGTCCCCCGCTATCGGCAGGAGCCGCTCGCCGCCTTGGTGCTCAACGCGCATCACATCGTGCGCCCCGGCGCTGAAGAACTCCTTCACCCGCCCGAGGACCTCTCCGCGGGCATTCACCACCTCGAAGCCGATCACGTCGGCTTGATAGAACTCGTGCGCGGCGGTCTGCGGCAGATCCTTCCGCTCCAGCGCCACCTCCGCCCCGTTGTACGCCTTCGCCGCTTCCGGGCTGTCGCAGCCCGCGAAGCGCGCGATCAGATAACCGCCCTGCTCGCGGCATTCCGCCACCGCGATTTTCTCGTGCTTCCCCGGCGCGCCGACCCACCAGTGGGAGAACTTCCAGAGGTTCGCGCCGAAGCGCTCGACCTTCACCGCGCCCTTCACGCCCCAGGGCGAGAGCACCCGCCCCATCACCACCAGTTTGGTTGGCCCGGCCAACCAGCCCGCCGCTTACTTCGCCGCGGCCTCGGCCGGCGCCTTGTAGCCCTTGAACAGACGCGCCACCGTCGGCGACAGCTTTGCGCCCTTGCCGCGCCAGAAAACGAGGCGATCGGTCGCGAAGCGCAGCGATTCGCGCCCTTCCGGCGCCTTCGGGTCGTAGAAGCCTACACGCTCGATGAAGCGCTTGTTCGCGGCCTTGTGCGAGTCAGCGACTACGACATTGAAGAACGGCCGCTTCTTGGCCCCGCCGCGCGCCAGTCGAATCACCACCATATTGGGAAGTCCGCCGGTCGAAAAGGGCGTGATTTTACGTGAGGTTAGCGGGGGAAGGCAAGGGAAAAACGCTTCTGACGCCGCGTTCGCGAGCACGATTGCGGTACTATCCGGGAGCAAGCTTCCCGGGAGAGAGATGCCCCGCCGACTCATAGTCTGCCTCGACGGCACCTGGAACAAGCCGGGCCAGAAGGACGCGGGCGTCACGACCGAGACGAACGTCCTCAAGCTCTCCGACGCCCTGTCGAGGCTTCCCGACCAGATCGTCGGCTATTTCAGAGGCGTCGGCACGGACCGTGGCGAAAAGGTCTCGGGCGGCGCGTTCGGCTGGGGCCTGTTCGACCAGATCAAGGACGGCTACCGGTTTCTCCGCGAGAATTTCCAGCCGAGCGATCAGATCTACGTCCTCGGCTTTTCGCGCGGCGCTTACTCGGCGCGCTCTCTGGCTGGCATGGTCCTGCGCTGCGGCATCCTCAAGCGCGACGCCGATCCGAAATTCCCCGAGCTCGGCGCGGATCTGCTGACGACGCAGCAGGACGGCAATCTGCGGATGGACGCCGTCGACCGCGTCTTCGCCCTGTACAAGCGCGCCTACGACGAGAAGAACCGGCCCGAGGTCGAGCGCTTCAAGCAGCAGTTCTGTCACGACACGGGCGTACGCCTGGTCGGCGTCTGGGACACGGTCGGCGCGCTGGGCATTCCCGACGGCGTCGTCCCCTTCCTGAACAAGTTCGACAAATCCCTGGACGCCAAGCTCTACGGATTCCTGGACACCGAATTGCATCCCCGGGTCGAGGCGGCGTACCACGCCGTCGCCATCGACGAGCATCGCAAGCCTTTCCTGCCGACGCTGTGGACCGACGCGAAGGAAGGCCCTGCTCGCGTCAACGTCACGGGATCGAGCGTCGAACAGACCTGGTTCATCGGCGCGCACTCCAACGTCGGCGGCGGCTACGCCGATGCTGGGCTTTCCGACATCGCGCTGAAATGGATGATCGACCGCGCGACGAGGAACGGCCTGAAGTTCGACCAAGCCAAGGTTGCAGCGCTCCGCCCCTCGCCGCTCGCCAAACGGCGCGATTCACTGGACGAGTTCGTCGACCTCGGCAAGAACGGGTTCTCCAGCTGGATCGACAGGCAGCTCACGCGGTTCGTCACCGTCGACCGCCCGATCAAGGACGGCTCGTGGATCCACGATAGCGTGAACGCTAGACTCGCTGCAGCGATGGTGGCCGAACCCGATTCCGATTCGCAGTACCGGCCGGCGAGGGGCCTCAAAATCGGTCAGAGCGGTGGCTCGCGCGCGGTAGACCCTTCGCTGCGAGTGGTCTCCTAGCGCGGCTTCCAGTCCGGCGGATACATCAGGAGGAGCTGCCGCTTCTCTTCCTCCGAGAGCGGGAACATCCGCGCCTGCTTCGAACGAAACGCCGCCGGCCGGCACGGGGCGGGGCGCCCGCACATCAGGAGCGTCGGGTCGACGTTGTGGCCCAGGCCGATCGCGTGGCCGATCTCGTGCGCGATCACGTTGCGCGCGACGTTCGGCAGCGTCAGCGGTGGAAACTGCTGTCCCCGAATACCGACCACGCGCCGGCCCTCCTCGAAAGGTCCCGCGAAGGAGACGAACTCGGTGTGCGCGAGATAAACGGTGAGATCCCCCGGGCCACGGCGCAGAGATTCGGGAACTCGGATGCCGTGCTGCCCGTAGGCGCCGAGCGCCGCGTGGCTGAGCGAGTCCAGGTCTCCCTCTGGGACCGGTTGATCGACCCGCGTCACGGGACCGAGGCGGAAGCCCGAACCCAGCCCGGCGAGAGTGTCGTTCCAGAACCTGACCGCCTCGTCGACCAGGGCAATCCGTGGATCGTCGCCGTTAGCCACCACGCCGATGGTGGGCGTGCGCGTCCACCCGACCAGGGGCTGGGCGGGCGCCGTCTGCGCCGCCAGGGCGAGCACGAGAGCGGACAGCGCGCGCCGCGGGACCATTACCGCATCCCCGGCATAAAGCCCTTCATGCCGCGCATCATGCGCGCGAGGTTGCCGCTCTTCATCATCTTCATCATCTTTTGCATCTGCTCGAACTGAGCGAGCAGGCGGTTCACTTCCTGAACCGTCACTCCCGCTCCCGCCGCGATCCGTCTTTTCCGCGATGCCTTGATGATGTCCGGGTGCGCGCGCTCCACGGGCGTCATCGAGTTGATGGTTCCTTCTACGCGGCGCAGGTGCTTCTCGTCCATCCCGGGCGCTTGCGCGGCCTGCGCGAACTGCGCGGGCAGCTTGTCCAGCATCGACGCGACCCCGCCCATCTTGCGCATCTGGCCGATCTGCTGCTTGAAATCCTCGAGGTCGAAGCCTTTGCCCCTCGTCACTTTTTCGGCGAGCTTCTTCGCCTCCTCGAGGTCGACGCTCTTCCGCGCCTCCTCGACCAGCGACAGCACGTCGCCCATCCCGAGGATGCGCAAGGCCATGCGCTCGGGATGGAAGGGCTCCAGACCGTCCGGTTTCTCGCTCACGCCGGCGAACTTGATCGGTTTGCCGGTGACCTGGCGCACCGACAGCGCCGCCCCGCCGCGCGCGTCGCCGTCGAGCTTGGTCAGCACCACGCCGGTGAGCGGCAAGGCCTCGTTGAACGCGCGCGCAACGTTCACCGCGTCCTGGCCCTGCATCGAGTCGACGACGAACAGTGTCTCGACCGGGGAGAGCGCGGCGTGCAGCTCGGCGATCTCCTTCATCATCGGCTCGTCGATCGCGAGGCGCCCAGCCGTGTCGACGATGAGCACGTCGTCGTAGTGCCTCCTCGCGTGGTCGAGCGCCGCGAGCGCGATCGCGAGCGGCTTGTCTCCCGCGTGCGAAGGGAAGCAATCGATTCCGATCTGGCGCGCGAGCGTGGCCAGCTGCTCGATTGCCGCGGGGCGGTAGACGTCGCAGGAGACGAGGAGCGGCTTCTTCCCGCGGCCATCCTTCAACAGCTTCGCGAGCTTCGCCGCGGTGGTCGTCTTGCCCGAACCCTGCAGACCTGCGAGCAGAACAACCGCGGGCGGCGCGACCGCGAGGTCGAGGTCGGTATTCTCCCCGCCCATGAGCGCGGCGAGCTCGCGGTGCACGACCCCGACCAGAGCCTGGCCGGGGGTGAGGCTGCCGACCACGTCCTGCCCCAGCGCCGCTTCGCGTACGCGCGCGACGAAATCGCGTACCACCGGAAGCGCGACGTCCGCCTCCAGCAGGGCCACGCGCACCTCGCGCAGCGCCTCCTGGATATTGCTCTCGGTAAGGCGCGCCTCGCCGCGTAGCGTTTTGACGACTCGCGCAAGCCGCTGGGTCAGATTGTCGAGCATCGAGCGGGAGGAAGAGACGGAAAGTTTAGGCGCCGGTGTACACTTCGAGGATGCCGGCGATTCTACTCTACGGGGCGGCGTTCCTGCTCTACGCGGCGCTCTCCTTCCATTTCTGGCGCACGCGTTGGCGCGGCGACAGCGCGCCGGCGTTCGCGCGCTGGGAGCGGGCCGCGATCCTCGTACCTCTCGCGCTGCACACCTGGCTGGTCTACGACATGCTGTGGACAACGGAGCTGCGCTTTGGCTTCGGGCAGGCGCTGTCAATGATGCTCTGGCTCGCGGTGATCATCTACTGGGTGGAGAGCCGCTTCCTCGAGCTCGAGGGCATGCAGGCCCCGGTTCTCGCGCTCGCCGCGGTGTGCGTGCCGCTGCCGGCGATCTTTCCCGGCCTCGCCTCGCCTTCGTCGGCGTCGGCGCATTCGATCGAGCTGCGCATGCACCTCGCGCTCGCGATGATCGCTTACGGCCTGTTCACCATCGCCGCGCTGCACGCGCTGCTCATGACGCTGTTGGAACGACGCCTGCACGGCGGCGCATTGGTCGGGCCCCTCGCCGCGCTGCCGCCGCTGCTCGTCATGGAGCGGCTTCTGTTCCGAGTGCTCCTTGCGGGATTCGCGTTCCTCACGCTCACGCTGCTCACCGGGATCGTCTTCTCGGAAACCCTTTTCGGCCGCGCGATGAAGTTCGATCACAAGAGCGTCTTCGCGGTCGCCTCGTGGTTCATCTTCGCGGCGCTGCTCGCAGGCCGGTATCTATACGGCTGGCGCGGGCGCATCGCGCTGCGCTGGACGCTCGCCGGATTCGTCGCGCTGCTCCTCGCCTACGTCGGCAGCCGCTTCGTGCTCGAGGTGATACTGCGCCGCGCCCTGGTCTGACTTGGACAAGGTCCCCTTAGTCGCGCTGCTGGCGGCGTTGATCTTCCTCCTCGTCCTTTCCGCATTCTTCGCGATGGCCGAGACGGGGATGATGGCGATCAACCGCTATCGCCTGCGGGCGCTCGAGCGCACCGGCCACCGCGGAGCGCGCCTCGCCTCCGACCTGCTGCGCGAAACCGACAAGCTGCTCTCCGTGCTGCTCGCCGGAAACACGCTGGTCAACGCGGCGATCACCATGATCGTCGGCGTGATGACGATCGACCTATTCGGGCACGACAAGGTGGTCCTGGGCGTGGCGACCGTGGTGGTCGCTTTGCTGATCCTGGTGTTCGCCGAGATCACGCCCAAGGTCATCGGTGCCCGCTATCCCGAGCGGGTCGCGGTCGCCGCAAGCTACGTGCTCAAGCCCCTCGTCAAGGGCTTCGCCTGGATGCTGTGGATCGCGAACCTGTTCGTCCGCTGTCTCCTCTGGATATTGCGCGTCCCGACCGAGCAAAAGGCACCGCAGCGGCTTTCGGTCGAGGAGCTGCGCATCCTGGTGCTCGAATCCGGGCAGTTCATGCCGAAAAAGCACCAGAGCATCCTGATCAACCTGTTCGACCTGGAAGCGATCACCGTCGAGGACGTGATGACGCCCCGCGCGCAGATCGAGGCGGTCGATCTGGAGGCCTCATCCGAGAGCCTGCTCACCCAGCTCACCACGGCCTACCACACGCGCCTGGTCGCCTACCGCGGCGAGCTCGGCAACCTCGCAGGCATCCTGCACCTGCGCAAGGTGATGCACCTGCTGCGCGCCGAGGAATTCGACCGCAAGGCGCTCGCGGAGCTTTTGGCGGAGCCGTACTTCGTTCCGACCGGCACGCCGGTATTCGCCCAGCTGCAGTATTTCCAGGAGAACCACCAGCGCATTGCGCTGGTGGTCGACGAGTACGGCGAGCTGCAGGGACTGGTCACGCTCGAGGACATCATCGAGGAGATCATCGGGGAGTTCACCACCACCGCCCCTGTGAAAGCGCAGGTCTATGCCTGGGACAAGGACGGCAGTGCCCTGGTGGAAGGATCGAGCGTGCTGCGCGAACTGAACCGCAAGCTCGGCCTCGCCCTGCCCCTTGACGGACCCAAGACCCTGAACGGGCTCATCCTCGAGCACCTGCAGGACATCCCCGACGCGGGCGTAGCCCTGAAGATCGCCGGGGTGCCCATGGAGATCGTCCAGACCCAGGACCGAGTGATCAAGACCGTGCGGCTTTTCAGGCCGCCCGCAGCCGACCTCGCTCGTGCAGCTTGAAAGGCAGCGAGGAATAATCACGCGCGACCACTGATTGCACCTTTTCTTCAAGGCATTGCAGCGAGGTCTTGAGACTTTACAAACGTCCGGCCCGCATGCATCATCGCGGGATTCTCCGGGGGTATTGAGGACTCCGCATGGCCACCGCCGCAGCGCCCGCCGCAAAAGTCCAGATCAAGGAAGCCACCTACCTTTGGGAAGGCAAGGACAAGGCCGGCAAGCCCATCAAGGGCCAGATGCGCGCCGGCGGGACGGCGCTGGTCAACGTCACGCTGCGCCGCCAGGGCATCATCGTCACCAAGGTTACCAAGCAGCGCATCGGCAAGGGCGGCAGAGTCAGTGACAAGGACGTGACGCTGTTCACGCGGCAACTGGCGACCATGATGAAGGCGGGCGTGCCGCTGCTGCAATCCTTCGACATCGTCGGCAAGGGACACGCCAACCCGGCGGTTGCGAGGCTGCTGATGAGCATCAAGACCGACGTCGAGACGGGCTCTTCGCTCGCCACGGCATTCCGCAAGTTCCCGCTGTACTTCGACGCGCTGTTCTGCAACCTCGTTGCAGCCGGCGAGCAGGCGGGTATTCTGGAGTCGCTGCTCGACCGCCTCGCGACCTACAAGGAGAAGATCCTCGCCATCAAGTCGAAGATCAAGTCCGCGCTCTTCTATCCGATCGCGATCATCGTGGTCGCGTTCATCATCACCGCCGTCATAATGATTTTCGTGATCCCGGCGTTCAAGCAGGTATTCACGAGTTTCGGCGCCGATCTTCCCGCGCCAACGCTGATGGTGATGGCGATATCGGATTTCTTCGTCAGGTACTGGTTCATCATCTTCCCCGTGGTTATCGGGAGCGTATGGGGATTCCTCGAGCTGTGGAAGCGCTCGGTCCCGATCCAGATCTTCATGGACCGCTGGCTGCTGAAGCTGCCGGTCTTCGGAGACCTGATAAGGAAATCGACGATCGCGCGCTGGACGCGGACGCTCTCGACGATGTTCGCCGCCGGCGTGCCCTTGGTCGAAGCCCTCGACTCGGTCGGCGGCGCGTCCGGAAACTACGTCTACCACCAAGCCACCAGGGAGATCCAGAGGAAGGTGAGCACCGGGACCAGCCTCACCACCTCGATGCAGGAGTCGAACGTCTTCCCCAACATGGTCGTGCAGATGGTGTCGATCGGAGAGGAGTCAGGCGCTCTGGACGCCATGCTCGGCAAGGTCGCCGACTTTTTCGAAGCGGAGGTCGATGACGCCGTGGAGGCGCTCTCCAGCCTCATGGAGCCGATGATCATGGTGGTTCTCGGGGTGGTGATCGGGGGCATGGTCATCGCGATGTACCTGCCGATATTCAAGATCGGCCAAGCGGTCTGACGGCGCGCCCGCCGCGCCGATGAGCGACACTCTCAAGGCGGTCGCCCACCCCGCCGTGTTTCCTCTGGTGTGCTTTCTGTTCGGCCTGATGGTCGGCTCGCTGCTCAACGTGGTCATCCACCGCCTGCCGAAGATGATGGAGCGCGCCTGGAGAGAGGAATGCGCGGAGCTGGCGGGGGAACCCAAAGCCTCCCCCGCGCCCGCGCCTCAGCTGAAGCCCGACGCGCCGTACAACTTGTTCGTGCCGCGCTCGCACTGCCCCGCGTGCGGCCATGCCATCACCGCGCTGGAAAATATCCCGGTCCTGTCGTGGGCGGCGCTGCGCGGGCGTTGCTCGGCGTGCAAGGTCCGTATCAGCGCCCGCTATCCCCTCGTCGAACTGCTGGGCGGTATTGCCGCCGCCTGGTCGGCGGTGCGGTTCGGATCCTCTCCCGCAGCGTTCGGAGCGATGGTGTTCCTGTGGTGCATTATCGCCGCGAGCTTCATCGATTTCGACACCCAGCTCCTGCCCGACTCGCTCACGCTGCCGCTTCTGTGGCTCGGACTGCTGCTCAACGCCGGCGGCGTATTCACCGACCTGCATTCGGCGGTCGTCGGGGCCGCCGCGGGCTATCTGGTGCTGTGGAGCGTGTACTGGCTGTTCAAGCTGGTGACCGGCAAGGAGGGCATGGGGTACGGCGACTTCAAGCTGCTCGGCGCCATCGGCGCGTGGTGCGGCTGGCAGATGCTACCCCTCACCATCATACTTTCGTCGTTCATTGGCGCCTGCGTCGGGATCGCCCTCATGGTCGTTTCACGACACGGCCGCAACGTGCCCATACCCTTTGGACCCTACCTGGGCGTCGCCGGAGTCGTCGCCCTGTTCTGGGGTCCCCAGCTCACGCGCCACTACCTCAGCCAGTTCATGTGATGCCGTATACCGTCGGGCTCACGGGCGGCATCGGCAGCGGAAAGAGCGCCGTCGCAGCGCTGTTCGCGGGGCTGGGCGTGCGCGTGGTCGACGCCGACGAGATCGCCCACGAACTGACGCGGCCGGGAGGCGCGGCGATCGCGCCGATACGCGCCACATTCGGCGCGGATGCCATCGCGGCGGACGGCTCGCTCGATCGCGTCGCGATGCGCCGTCTTGTCTTCCGCGATGCTCGGGCGAGGACGCGGCTCGAGTCGATCTTGCATCCCATGATCAGAGCGGAGAGCTCGCGTCGCGTGGAACGCGTCGCGAGCCCATACGCGCTTCTCGTGATCCCGCTCCTGGTCGAGACCGGCGTGGACCGGTCGCGCACCGCAAGAGTCCTCGTGGTCGACTGTCCCGAGGCGAGACAGATCGAGCGGGTGACGCGCCGAAGCGGCTTCTCCGAGGCCGAGGTCCGCGCCATTCTCGCCTCGCAGGCGACGCGCGCGCAGCGCCTCGCCGCGGCCGACGACGTCATCGACAACAGCGGAGCGCCGGAGACGCTTCCGGATCAGGTATCGCGCTTGCACGAGAAATATCTCACGCTCGCCGCGCGCTACGGGACGGCGTCGTAGCGAATGGGACGTTGTCATTTCACGGAGGATCGGGGAGAATCCGGCAAAATTCGCTCTGACAAAACGCCGACCTCTCGAGCCTCGGGTGTGACGTGATCACCTACGAGTATCCGCTCAACGAGCGTATCCGCACGCTGCTGCGGCTCGAGGCCCTGTTCGAGCGGGCCAACCACTTCCTGGCGAAGGACGACGACTCCCGCGATCACCATGCGGGGCTCCTGACGCTGTTCGAGATCATCGAGGTGGCGAGCCGCGCAGACCTCAAGTCGGAGCTGCTGCAGGAGTTGGAGAGGCAGAAGCAGGTCCTGCTGGGCTTCCGCAACAACCCGCAGATCGCCGAGAACGTCCTCAAGCAGGTGATCTCCGACATCGAACGAACCAGCGCCGCGCTGTTCGCGATGACCGGGAAGATCGGCCAGCACGTCCGCGAGAACGAATGGCTGATGTCGATCAAGCAGCGCATAGGCATCCCCGGCGGCGCTTGCGAGTTCGACCTACCCTCGTATCACTTCTGGCTCAACCGCGACGGCCCCAAGCGCAACGCCGACCTGCAGGCGTGGTTCTCGCCGCTCATGCCGATCAAGGAGGCCGCCGCGATAGTCCTGAAGCTCCTGCGCGAAGGCGGCAGGCCGATCAAGCACATCGCTCACCGGGCGGTTTTCTCGCAGATGCTCGGCGGCAAGACCTCGCAGATGGTGCGCATCCGCTTGCCGCGCACCTCGGTGTTCATTCCCGAGATCAGTGCCAACCGCTACGCTCTGAACGTCCGCTTCGGCACCTTCGGCACGAAGGTGTGCGAGGCCGACGTCGAGTTCGAGCTGACGTTCTGCAATCTTTAGCTTCGTGGCGCAGACCCGCTTCGTGAGCTGTCCGCGCTGCGGTGCCCAGGTGGCGTGGCTCCCGGCGAACCGCTATCGCCCGTTCTGCTCCGAGCGGTGCAGGCTCTTCGACTTAGGCGACTGGGCGACGGAACAGTACCGCGTCCGGGTGGAGGAGGAGAAAGACGCGCCGGAGTCGACGGAAGCGGACTAGATCTCCCATGCGCCCCGCACCATGGCAAGGCCGTGGGCGCCGCAGTTCTGCGCCTGTTCCAAGTCGCGCGGCCGCATCCCGCCGAGCGCGTAGACCGGGATCGATACGCCTGCCGCCATCTCTCTGAAGCGCTCCCATCCCATGGGAATGCTGTCGGGGTGCGACGGCGTCGCGAGCACGGGGCCGAGCACTGCGAAATCGACCCCGAGCGCTTCCGTGCGGCGCAGCTCCTCGAGGGAATGACAGGAGGCGCCGCACCAACGGGCTCCGGGGCGCGCGGCCACGCGCATCAGCTGCGCGGCCGTGAGGTGCACGCCGTCCGCGCCGATCCTACGCGCAAGCTCGGCATCGTGATTCACGAGAACCTGCGCGCCGTGAGCGTGGGCGAGTGCGAGCACGCGCACGGCGAACGTTTCGAGTGCGTCTGGCGCAAGGCTCTTTTCCCGTACCTGGACCAGCCGCAGGCCATTGCGCAGCCGCGCCTCCAGCCGCGAAAGAAACACCTTCTCGCCCAGATCAGCGCGCGTGATCGCATACTCGTCAGGCAGCGACAGGGCGCGCAGCACCGGGCCGTTCGCCGGAAGCATGGGTTTGAGCTCCGGGGCCTCCGGCCGCTGCCATGCGATTGCCTGATGCTCGAGCGCCCGCGGCTCGCCCGTCCAGGCATAGACGCGGTGGAAGTGCAGTCGCACCGTCGCGTGCGCGTAGACGAACACGCGCGTGATCCAGGGATGCGCGCGCTCGACCTCGACGCCCAGCTCCTCGCGGATCTCGCGTGCGAGCGCCGCGGCGACCGACTCGCCGGATTCGACTTTTCCGCCGGGGAATTCCCAGTAGCCCGGGTAGACCTTGCCGGATGGGCGGCGCGCGAGGAGCACCCTGCCGTCGGGGCGAATCAGGACCGCCACGGCCACTTCCACCGGGGCCGACATGGTTCCCGGATCAGCGCCTGGTCTTGCCGTCGCCGGCGTGGCGCCCGGCGTAGTCGCGCGCGAACTGCCAGGCCACGCGGCCGCTGCGCGAGCCGCGTTGCAGCGCCCATTGCAGCGCCTCCTGCCGCGCCTTTGCGATCTCTCCTTCGCGGCAGCCCAGCTCGCGCAACCAGTGGTCGGCGATCGCGAGGAACTCGTCCTGGTCGAAGGGGTAGAAGGATACCCACAGTCCGAAGCGCTCGGAGAGCGAGATCTTCTCCTCGACCGTTTCGCCCGGGTGGATCTCCTCGCCGAGGTGCTTGGTCTCGAGGTTCTCCTGCATGTACTCGGGCATGAGATGGCGACGGTTTGACGTGGCGTATATAAGGAGGTTCTCCGAGGTCGCCGCGACCGAGCCGTCGAGCACGGACTTGAGGGCCTTGTAGCCCGCCGCCTCCGAGAGCTCGAACGACAGGTCGTCGCAGAAAAGGATGAAGCGTTCGGGCCGACCGGCCACCTGATCGACGATCTCGGGAAGGTCGATGAGGTCGTGTTTCTCCACCTCGATGACGCGCAGGCCCTGCTTGTGGAACCTGTTCAGTATCGCCTTCACCAGCGACGACTTGCCGGTGCCGCGGGCGCCGGTCATGAGCGCGTTGTTGGCTGCGCGCCCCTCGACGAACTGGCGGGTGTTCTGCTCGATCAGCGCCTTCTGGTTGTCGACGCCGTGCAGGTCCGAGAGCCGGATGCGGTGCACGTTGGCGATCGGCTGAATGTATCCGCCGCGCGCCGTCTTGCGCCAGCGGAATGCGATGCTCGAATGCCAGTCGACCGGCCGCGACGCGGGCGGCAGCAGCTTCTCGATCCGGTCGAGCAACGCCTCGCCGCTCCTGATCAGCTTCTCCAGTTCGGACATGTGAGCCTTAGGTCCTGTACTCGGCGTTGATGGTAACGTATTCGTGCGACAGGTCGCAGGTCCACACGGTGGTCGCAGCGGCTCCCCGGTTGAGCACCACGCGCACCGTGATCTCATTCTTCTCCATCACACGCTTTCCGTCCTCCTCGCGATACGCGGGGTGGCGCCCTCCGTCGCGAGCCACCTGAACGTCGTCGAGATACAGCTCGACGCGGTTGACGTCGAGGTCGCGCACGCCAGAGTTGCCGATGGCGGCGAGCAGCCGGCCCAGATTCGGATCGGAAGCGAAGAATGCGGTCTTGACGAGCGGCGAGTGCGCGATCGCGTAGGCCACGCTGGCACATTCGGCCTCGTCCCGGCCCTTTTCGACCTGCACGGTGATGAACTTGCTGGCGCCTTCGCCGTCACGCACGATGGCGTGCGCGAGCCCTCGCGAGACTTCGAGCACCGCCTCGCGCAGAATCCCGTCGTCGCAGCGCCCGGCGGCGCCGGTGGCGATCACGATGAAGGAGTCGTTGGTCGAGGTGTCCCCGTCGACGCTGATCCGGTTGAACGAGCCCGCCGCGGCGTGCTCGACGAGCGCATCCAGCACCGCTTGCGAGACCGCGGCGTCGGTGGCGACGAATCCGAGCATGGTCGCCATGTCGGGGCGGATCATGCCGGCACCCTTGGCGATCCCGGTGACGGTCGCGCCGCCGACGCGACGCGACCGCGCTTTCGGCACCGTGTCGGTCGTCATGATCGCCTCCGCGGCGCGCCCCCAGTTGTCCTCGCGCAGATCGGCGACGCACGCCGGAAGGCCCGTGCCGATTCGGGCGAGCGGCAGGGGCTCCATGATCACGCCGGTCGAGAACGGCAGCACTTCCCGCGGATCGCAGCGGAGCAACCGAGCAGCGTGCCCGCAGCTGGCACGCGCATCGGCGATGCCCGTCTGCCCGGTTCCGGCGTTGGCGTTGCCGGTGTTCACGACGAGCGCCCGCGTCGGCCTGCCCGAAGCGAGGTGCTCCTTCGCGACCTGCACGGGAGCCGCGCAGAAACGATTGCGGGTGAACACGCCGGCGACCCGTGAGCCCTCAGCGAGGGCGATCAGCAGCAGGTCCTTGCGGCCGGATTTTCGGATTCCGGCCTCGGTCACGCCGAGCCGAACGCCCTTCACGGGCAGGAGATCCCCGGCCCCCGGAGGGCTCAGATTGACAGCCATATTCTTCGGCCGCTTCCAGAGCGGCCCCTGTGCCGGTTCAGGCGAGCTTCCCGTGACAGTGCTTGTATTTTTTCCCCGAGCCGCAGGGACAGGGATCGTTGCGTCCGATCTTGCCGACGTGCCTGACGAAGGGCGCGGCCTTGGCTGCCGTCGCGGTTTCACCGTCCGCCCCGGCGAGCGCTTCTTCGTAGCCCGCGTGCTGGTACTGGACGTTCTCGACCGCCGGTGCCTGCATCTGCTCCACTTCCTGCGGTTCGCGCATCTGCAGCTCGACCGTCATCAGCGTTCGCGTGACCTCCAGCTTGACCGACTCGACCAGGTTGCCGAACAGCTCGAAGGCTTCGCGTTTGTACTCCTGCTTGGGATTCTTCTGCGCGTATCCGCGCAGGTGGATGCCCTGACGCAGATGATCGAGCGCCGCAAGATGCTCGCGCCAGTGGTTGTCGAGCGTCGACAGCAGCACGAGGCGTTCGAACTGATGCACGACCTCGCCGGGCTTGGTCTCCATGCGGCTGCGGTACGTCGCGTCGCCTTCCTCGATCGCGCGCTTAAGCAAGGCCTGGTCGTCGAGGCTCGGATCGCCCGCCAGCCATTTGGACAACGGTGCCTGCAGGCGCAGCTCTGACGCCAACACCTTCTCCAGGCCCGGGATGTCCCACTGCTCCTCCATGCTTTCCTCGGGGACGTGGGTGCGGAAAAGGTCGGTGATAACACCCTCGCGCAGCGATGCGATCTGGTCCGATACATCCCGGGACTCGAGTATGGTGTTCCTGAGGTGATAGATCTCGCGGCGCTGGTCGTTGGCGACGTTGTCGTATTCGAGCAGCTGCTTGCGGATGTCGAAGTTGTGCGCCTCGACCTTGCGCTGCGCGCTCTCGATCGAGCGGGTCACCAGTCCGTGCTCGATCGGCTCACCCTCGGGCATCCCCAGACGCTGCATGATGGCGTTGACCCGCTCTCCGGCGAAGATGCGCAGGAGCGGGTCCTCGAGCGAGAGGTAGAAGCGCGAGGAGCCCGGGTCGCCCTGCCGGCCCGAGCGGCCGCGCAGCTGGTTGTCGATGCGCCGGGCCTCATGCCGCTCAGTGCCGATGATATGCAGCCCGCCCGAGGCGATGACCTGGTTGTGCAGATCCTGCCACTCCCGCCGCAGCGTCCCGACGCGGGTCTCCTTCTCCGTGTCCCCCAGATCCTCCTTCTCGCGCAGAAGATCGACCTGCTTTTCGACGTTG
>DASSQD010000139.1:0-7030 GCA_035702665.1 Burkholderiales bacterium | reverse complement strand
TGCCGCAGCCGGTCCTCGAGAAAACGGCTGCGGTCGACCACGCGGCCCAGCCGGTTGGAAAGGACTCCGATGATGGTCCCCACCGCGGTCAGGAGGAACACCGGGGCGATCGCGAGCTGGATCAGCCGCGCGACGTCGATGACGTTCTCGGGGTTCATTTCGCCTCCCGGTCCGCTACACCATGGCCTTGCGCAGCGCGTGCTTGAAGTGGTGGATGTGGTTGAGCGCGACCTTCAGGGCCTTGCGGTCCTTCGCGGCGAGCGCCTCGTCGCGCTTCTTCTGCCAGTCGTGGATCTTCCTCTTCGCCGCGGCCTTGTCGATACCCTTCACCTCGTGGTGAACGTGCATGTCGATGTTCAGCGCCTTGCACAACCCGGCGAGCAGGTGGTCCTTGTTGAGCTGCGTGTACCCCTTCACCGCCTCGTGCTCGATGCCGGCAGCGATCTCGCGCAGCTCGGCGAGCGGCTTGGCCTTCAGCTCCGGGTAGGTATGCGCCATGGAAGTCTCCTTGATGGTCGTTGAATCCGGTTCAGGCGGCGAGCAGCCGCTCGATGTCGCCCGCGATCGCCTCGGGCTTGGTCGCCGTCGCGTAGCGCTTGAACACCTTGCCGTCGCGCCCGAGGAGGAACTTGGTGAAATTCCACTTGATCGCCTTGGTCCCCAGGATTCCGGGTGCCGCGTGCGTCAGCCACTTGTACAGGGGGTGCGCTCCGGAGCCGTTCACCTCGATCTTGTCGAACATCTCGAACGACACCCCGTAGTTCTTCTCGCAGAAGGCGCCGATCTCGGCGGCGCCGCCGGGCTCCTGCCCGCCGAACTGGTTGCAGGGAAAGCCCAGGACCTCGAGGCCCTTGTCGCGGAACTTCCGGCTGAGCGCCTCCAGGCCCTCGTACTGTGGCGTGAACCCGCACTCGCTCGCGGTGTTCACCACCAGAACCACCTTGCCGCGGTAGTCCGCCAGGCTCTTCAACTTTCCGCCCAGGGTTCTCGCCGAAAATTCGTACAGATCGCTCATGCCGGCTCGAGTCGGATTCGTCGTGCAGAGTCGCGGATCTCGGGAACGCCGCCGAATCTTACACCCGGCGTCATCCGCGCGCGCGCCATTCCTCAAGCGTCCTCATCCACGGCACGATCGCCTTCGCCACATTTCCCGGGAATTCGGCGTTCGCGACTTTCAGCATCATGAATTGCCCGTACAAGGCCGCGTCGGCCAGCGTAGGCTTGTCGCCGAAGACGAACGGCTGGTCTCGCAGGGTCTGCAGCGTCGGCTCGATCGTTTCGGCCGCCCTCTTCACCAGCGCCTCGTGCTCGCGCTCCCATTGCGCGACGCAGCCCGATCCGTACTTGCGCTCCTTGATGAAAATGAACATGGCGCGGTCGGCGAGACGCGGAAACCGTCGTGCGATCCATGGCGTTGCGACGCGAAACATCACGTCCTCGAAAGGACCGTCACACCAGTCGGCGAAGGCCCAGATCGCTCCGGCGAGATGCGGCGGCACCAGCCATCGGCCCTCGTCCCGGTTCACGAGCCAGCGGCAGATATTGCGCGAGTCGGTGATCACCTGGCCTTCGGAGACGAGCACTGGCACCTGGATGTAGCCGCCGGTCAGCGCCGCGAGCTCGGTCCGGTCGCCGTAGGGAACGTCCACGGCCTCGTACGCGGCCCCCATCAGCTCGAGGACCATCTGCACCTTGCGAACAAAAGGGCTGTAGTCGAACCGGTAGAGCCGGATCACGACGGCTCCTTCTGCTTCTCGTCGAGCAGCTTCTCGAAACGCCGGTCCGGCACCAGCCAGATGGCCGCCACCAGCGCGTACAGCGCACACGCGACCCACCGCTCCCAGAAGGCGAGAGCGATCGCAACGACATAGATGGCGAGCGAGATCTTTCCCTTGAGATCCTTGCCCAAGGCCCTCGCGATCAAGGAATCCTTGCCGTGCCCAGCGACCAGCGCGGTCGTCAAGATGCTGTAGGAGCAGGCCGCGCACAGCAGCACTGCGCCGTATGCCGCGACTTGTAGCGGCGCAAAGTGCGTCTCGTCCATCCACCCGGTGACGAAGGGCACGAGCGACAGCCAGAAGAGCAGGTGCAGGTTGGCCCATAGAATCGCGCCGTTGACGTGGTGGACGGCGTGGAACATGTGGTGGTGGTTGTTCCAGTAGATGCCGACGTAGATGAAGCTGAGCACGTAGCTCAGGAATGCGGGGATGAGCGGTACCAGCGCATGCGGGTCCGCATCGTGCGGGACCTTCAGGTCGAGCACCATGATGGTGATGATCACGGCGATCACGCCGTCGCTGAAGGCCTCGAGCCGCGCCCTGTTCAAATGGGAATCCTCATGCCGATGGGGACATGTAATTCTGCCGTAGATAGGCCTCCTCGAATCCCGCGCGCAGAATGTTGCGGTACGAACTGCTCGGCCTGTCCGGAACCCGCTCGCCGGTTTCCGTGACCGCCACGCGCGCCCCGTTCGCGGCCGCTTCGGCGAGGCGGAGCGCGATCAGCGCGTTCTGCGCTCCGCGGCGCCGGTGCGAATCGAGCGTTGCGCCGAGGCCGAGCCAGGCATACTGGCCGCCGACATACGCGGCGCCCGCCGCTACCGGGGTACCGGCGTCGAACGCCATGACGCATACCCAGTTCGTCCTGCCCGCAAGCGCGCCGACCCACGGGACGGCTGACTGCGGCAGCCCGAAGCCTGCGGCCACTACGCGTCCGAACGCTGTTCCATCCTTCGCGCCCACGACGCGGACCTCGAGATCGGTCGCGGCCTGCGGCGCGCCGACGCAGGGGCCGCAGAACTTCATCCAGGCGTAGCCGCGCGTGAACCCGCGCTTCTCGAGCAGTGACGCCAGCGTCGCAGGCTGCGATTGCGGGGCGACGGGAATCACATACCGCTGGCCGCGACCGTCCATGTGCCCGAGCACCTCGTCGAGCACTGGCTCGCCGATCGGCGGCCCGACGCCGACCCTGACCGCCCGGCGGAACACCGCCGCCGGCTCGAGCCCGCGGCAGGTCAGACAGGACACCCCTCCGATATCGCGCGCGTCGATCGCGAGCGCGACCCGTACGTCGTCGGGCGCGGCACGGAAGAAGTCGACGATTGCGTCGAACTCGACGCTTTCGACCTCAGAAAAGGCGCAGAGGGTCATTTGGCTTCGCAGGGGACCACAAATATTCGGACTTCATGAACGAACGTTCCTAGCCTGCAACATCGCCCCTGGCGAACCAGAACGCGGGGAGAGCCTGCTTCGTCGAACGCAACCAGCGACGGAAATCGTCTCGGAAAATGAATTCTTCGCGCAGCGCCCTGCGCGAGGGGCGCTTCGCTTCGCGGACCACCGCCAGCAGGTGGCTGAGCGCCTCGCCGCGGACCACGCACAGGTCGCCGCCCGGCTTGGCGCAGAAGCCGACATACGGCTGCCCGTTCAGTGCCAGCGCCGAGCTCTTGCCCTTCACCCAGCGAAGATCAGTGCTGTTGAGACGAAGACCGTCGCGGATGACGCCCTTGGCAAGCGCGCGAGCGATGACTTCCTCGGCCTCGAGTTCCTCCCTCGCCCAGAGCGTGACGATGTCCCAGAATCTGAAGGATTCGACGTGGTGTCGCGCCGGCATGCACGCTTCTCGCCCTGGCCGAGCCGGCCACCGCGCGTCAGACGATGTTCAGATGCTCGATGCCCGACGTGACGTCGCGGTTCTTCGCTTCCTTCGAATGCAGCTTGATCTGCAGGCGCAGGTCGTTCACCGAGTCAGCGTTCCTGAGTGCGTCCTCGTAGCTGATCTTTCCCAGCTCGAACAGATCGAACAGCGCCTGGTCGAAGGTCTGCATGCCGAGCTCGCGCGACTTCTTCATGATTTCCTTGATCTCGTGCACCTCGCCCTTGAAGATGAGGTCGGAGATGAGCGGCGAATTGAGCATGATCTCCACGGCGGCGCAGCGGCCCTTGCCCTCCTTCAGCGGGATCAGGCGCTGAGAGATCATCCCGCGCAGGTTGAGCGACAGGTCCATGAGGAGCTGCGGGCGGCGCTCCTCGGGGAAGAAATTGATGATGCGGTCGAGGGCCTGGTTGGCGCTGTTAGCGTGCAGGGTCGCCAGGCACAGGTGGCCGGTCTCGGCGAACGATATCGCGTGCTCCATGGTCTCGCGGTCGCGGATCTCGCCGATCAGGATCACGTCGGGCGCCTGCCGCAGGGTGTTCTTGAGCGCGCTCTCCCAGGACTGGGTGTCGACGCCGACCTCGCGCTGCGTGATCAGGCAGCCCCTGTGCGGGTGGGTGAACTCGATCGGGTCCTCGATCGTGATGATGTGCCCTTGCGAATTCTCGTTGCGGAAGCCCACCATCGCAGCGAGCGTGGTCGATTTGCCCGAGCCGGTCGCGCCCACCATGATCACCAGGCCGCGCTTGGTCATGATGACGTCCTTCAGCACGCTCGGCAGCCCCAAGTCCTCGATCTTCGGGATGGTGGTCGTGATGACGCGCAGCACGATGCCCACGTTCTGCTGCTGCACGAAGGCGTTGACGCGGAACCGGCCGATTCCGGCGGGGTTGATCGCGAAATTGCACTCCTTGTTCGCCTCGAACTCGGCGGCTTGACGGTCGTTCATGATCGAGCGCGCCAGATCGACGGTGTGCGCCGGCGTGAGCGGCTGGTTCGACACCGGCGTCATCTTGCCGTCGATCTTGATCGCCGGCGGAAAGCCGACCGTGATGAAAAGGTCGGAAGCCTTTTTCGTCAGCATAAGCCGAAGCAGGTCGTACATGAATTTGGTTGCCTGTTCGCGTTCCATGCGTTCCTCGCCGTAGTGTCCCGGGATTCAGCCCGGGAAATTGTCCTTGTTGGCCGCCTTGCCGCGCGCTTCGGCAGCGGCGATCACGTTACGCCGCACCAGCTCCGACAGGTTCTGGTCGAGCGTCTGCATGCCGAAGTTCTGCCCGGTCTGGATCGCCGAGTACATCTGCGCGATCTTGTTCTCGCGGATCAGGTTGCGGATGGCCGGCGTGCCGATCATGATCTCGTGCGCGGCGACGCGCCCCGAGCCGTCCTTGGTCTTGCACAGCGTCTGCGAGATCACCGCGCGCAGCGATTCCGAGATCATCGCGCGCACCATCTCCTTCTCGGCCGCGGGGAACACGTCGACGATCCGGTCTATGGTCTTGGCCGCCGAGCTGGTATGCAGGGTTCCGAATACCAAGTGGCCGGTCTCCGCGCCGGTGAGCGCGAGGCGGATGGTCTCGAGATCGCGCATCTCGCCCACCAGGATAACGTCGGGGTCCTCGCGCAGCGCGCTGCGCAGGGCGTTGGCGAACGACAGGGTGTGCGGCCCGACCTCGCGCTGGTTGATCAGGCACTTCTTCGACTCGTGGACGAACTCGATCGGGTCTTCGATCGTGAGGATGTGCCCCTGCTCGTTGTCGTTGATGTGATTCACCATCCCGGCGAGCGTCGTCGACTTGCCCGAGCCGGTCGGACCGGTCACGAGCACGATGCCGCGCGGTTGATCGGCGATCTCTGCGAAGATCTTCGGCGCCCGCAACTCCTCCAGCGAGAGGATCTTCGAGGGGATCGTCCGCATCACGGCGGCGGCGCCGCGGTTCTGCACGAAGGCATTGACGCGGAAGCGCGCCAGGCCCGGTATGGCGAAAGAGAAGTCGCACTCGAGATTCTCCTCGTAGTGCTTCCTCTGCCCGTCGTTCATGATGTCGTAGATCATGCCGTGCACGTCCTTGTGCTCCATTGCCGGCAGGTTGATTCGCCGGACATCCCCGTGCACGCGGATCATCGGCGGAAGGCCCGAGGAGAGGTGCAAGTCGGACGCCTTGTTCTTGACGACGAACGCTAGGAGTTCGGAGATATCCACTCTATAATTCCCCCTGGGTTGGGCGGCCGGAGCCCTGGCCTAAGCGAATGAAAGAGCGAGGCTTTTCCGATAGCCAGCACTCAACAATCGCTGCATTGATTATGTCCTCAATTACAGCGAACTTGCAAGCAGTGAGGCAGCGCATCGCGACCGCCGCGCGCGCGGCGGGAAGGCCCGCCGACTCGGTGAGATTGATCGCGGTGAGCAAGACCTTCGCCTCGGGGGCGGTGCGCGAAGCGGCGCTATCGGGATTGCGCGATTTCGGTGAGAACTATGTCACGGAGGGTGTCGAGAAGATCGACGAGCTTCATGGGCTGGGCCTGATCTGGCACTACATCGGACCGATCCAGAGCAACAAGACGCGATTGATCGCCGAGCATTTCGACTGGGTTCACTCGATCGACCGTGAAAAAATCGCCGTGCGGCTCTCCCAGGCGCGCGGCGCGGGACAGACGGAGCTGCAGGTGTGCATTCAGGTGAACGTCTCGGGCGAGGCGAGCAAGAGCGGCGCCGCACCCGGGGACGTCGCGCCCCTTGCGAGAAAGGTCGCAGACATGCCGCGAATGAGGCTGCGCGGGTTGATGGCGATTCCCGAGCCGACCTCTGACGAGCGCCTGCAGCGCGGCCGCTTTGCGCAGCTGCGGGCGCTGCGCGATGAGCTGAACCGGGGCGGGCTCGCGCTCGACACCCTTTCGATGGGCATGTCGGCCGATCTCGAAGCGGCGATCGCCGAAGGCGCGACCATGGTGCGCGTGGGCACCGCGATTTTTGGAGAGAGAAAGTCATGAGAATCACGTTCATCGGCGGCGGCAACATGGCCGACGCTCTCATCGGCGGGATGCTGCGCAGGGATTTCCCGCTGCAGGACATGCGCGTGGTCGAGATCAGCGCCGACGCGCGCCGCAAGATCGTCGACAAATACGGCGTCACCTGCTTCGACAAGCCGAAGGACGCCGTGCGCCCGGGCGACGTGATCGTCTTCGCGGTCAAGCCGCAACATCTGCGCGAGGCGGCGGCGAAGTCCGGCATCGCCGACAACGCGAACCTCGTCATCAGCATCGCCGCCGGCGTGCGCCTCGCGAATCTGTCCAAGTGGATGAAGGGGCATACGCGCCTGGTGCGGGCGATGCCCAACACGCCCTCGATGATCGGCGAGGGGATCGCCGGGCTCTT
>DASSQD010000138.1:0-187477 GCA_035702665.1 Burkholderiales bacterium | reverse complement strand
GCAGCGCTCGCACTTGGGATGCTTGCTGGGCGCCGCCCGGATCGCCTCTGAGCCGGACGAGACCTCCGCGCGCGACGTGATAAGAACGAAGCGCAACTCGTCGCCCAGGCTCCTCAAGAGCTCGAGGCGCTCGCCGCCGGCCGAGATGTCCACCTCGGCCTGGAGCGAAGAGCCGATCTCCCCCGCCTCCCGGTGTTTCTCGAGGACCTTCTGGACTTCGGAGCGCAATTCGCGCAGCGCCGTCCACTTCGCGAGCAGCGCCTCGCCGCTCGGCACCTCCGGGAATCGATACGCTGTTTGCGCGAAGACGGTCTCCGCGCCGGGCTGGAACACCTGCCACGCCTCCGCCGCGGTGAAGCTGAGCACCGGCGCCATCCATCGCAGAAGCGCGTGAACGATATGGTAGAGCGCGTTCTGGGCCGAGCGGCGCGCGGGCGACGCGGCGGCGGTCGTATACAGGCGGTCCTTCAGAACGTCGACGTAGAAGGAGCCCAGGTCCTCCGAGCAGTAGGTCTGGAGCTTGGCGATCGCGGGATGGAACTCGTAGCGCTCGTAGCCGTCGAGGATGGTCTTCTGGACCTCGGCCGCAAGGGCCACCGCATAGCGGTCGACCTCTGCCCATTTCTCTACCGGGATGGCGTCGCGCTTCGGATCGAAATCGGAGACGTTCGCGAGCAGGAACCTCAGCGTGTTTCGGATGCGACGGTAGGTCTCGACCACGCGCTTGAGGATTTCGTCCGAGATGAACAGCTCGCCCGAGTAGTCGGTCGCGGCCACCCACAGGCGCAGGATCTCAGCGCCCAGCGTCTCGGAGATTTTCTGGGGCGCGATGACGTTGCCGAGGGACTTCGACATCTTGCGCCCCTGCCCGTCGACCACGAAGCCGTGCGTGAGCAACGCATCGTAGGGCGCCCTGCCGTTCAGCATGCACGACACGAGGAGCGAGGAATGGAACCAGCCGCGATGCTGGTCGGAACCTTCCAGATAGAGGTCGGCCGGGAACTTCAGATCCTTCGCGTGCGAGCCGCGAAGCACCGTCTCGTGCGTCGATCCCGAATCGAACCACACGTCGAGCGTGTCCTTCACCTTCTCGTACTGAGAAGCGTCCGCACCGAGCAGGTCCTCCGGCTTGACCTGTTGCCAGGTCTCGATCCCGCCCGCCTCGACCTTCTTCGCCACGGCTTCGAGCAATTCGTGCGTGCGGGGGTGCAGCGCGCCCGTCTCCCTGTGGATGAAAAAGGGCATCGGCACGCCCCATTGCCGCTGACGCGACAGCGTCCAGTCGGGCCGGTTGGCGATCATGCCGTGCAGCCGCGCCTTACCCCACTCCGGGAAGAAGCGCGTCTCGTCGACCGCCCGCAGCGCGGTCGCCCGCAGGTGCTCCTTGGGCCTTCTGCCGTGATATCCGGGCACGTCGTCCATCCCGGCGAACCACTGCGTCGTCGCGCGGTAGATGATCGGCGTCTTGTGGCGCCAGCAATGCATGTAGCTGTGCTGGTGCTTCTCGGAGTGCAGCAGGGCCCCGGCCTCGCGGATCTTCTCCACGATCTGCGGATTGGCCTTCCAGATATCCAATCCACCGAAGAACTCGAGCGACGCCGCGTACTTCCCGTCGCCCATGACCGGCGTGAGAATCTGGTCGTCCTTCATGCCGTAGCGCCGGCAGGAGACGAAGTCCTCGACGCCGTACGCGGGCGCGCTGTGCACGATGCCCGTGCCCTGCTCGAGGGTGACGTACTCGCCGAGGTAAGCCGGGGACAGTCGGTCGTAGAAGGGGTGCTTGAAAGCAAGACCCTCGAGATTTTTTCCGGGTGTGCTGTGATCGAACTTGCTTGCCGGATCCTTTCGTTTCAACCCGTAGCGGGTTAGGCACGCCTCTTTCAGGTCATTCGCCAGGATCAGTGCGCCCTTCTCCGTCTCAACGAGAGAATATAAGTAGTCGGGATGGACATTGAGTGCTTGATTGGCCGGAATCGTCCAAGGCGTAGTGGTCCATATGACTGCGAAGATCGGGCCTTTCGGCAGCTCATCGATCGCGAACGCTGATTTCAGTTTCTCGCGTTGGTTATCCGCGAGAAGAAACCCGACGTCGATCGCGAAATCGGTACGGTCCATGTACTCGACCTCCGCCTCGGCGAGCGCCGAGCCGCAGTCGAAGCACCAGTTGACCGGTTTCAGCCCGCGGTAGAGGTAGCCCCGCTCGAGCAGCTTGCCCAGCGTGCGGATCTCGTCGGCCTCGTTGCGGAACGCCATGGTCGTGTAGGCGTGGTCCCAGTCCCCGAGCACGCCGAGGCGCCGGAAGTCCGCCTTCTGGCGCGCGATCTGCTCGGTGGCGTAGGCGCGCGCGAGGCTCTGCGTTTTCTCGACGGGGATGTTCTTTCCGTAGGTCTTCTCGATCTGCACCTCGATGGGCATGCCGTGGCAGTCCCAGCCGGGCACGTAGACCGCGTCGAACCCGGCGAGGTTGCGCGACTTGACGATGATGTCCTTCAGGATCTTGTTGACTGCGGTGCCGATGTGGATGTCGCCGTTGGCGTACGGCGGTCCGTCGTGCAGTACGAACTTCGGCCGGCTTGCGCTCGCGGCGCGGATCTTCTCGTAGACCTTCCTATCCTGCCATTCCTTCACCCATTGCGGCTCGCGCTTGGCGAGGTCGCCGCGCATCGGGAAGGGCGTGTCGGGCAGGTTGAGCGTGCCCCGATAGTCTTTCTTGTCGTCAGGCATTGCGGCTTTCCAGCAGGAACGTCCTTGCGGCCTCGCAGTCGCGCTCGATCTGCGCCTTGAGCGCGGCCAGATCGGAGTACTTCTCCTCGTCGCGGATCTTGTGCAGGAACTCGACGCGCATGTGCGCGCCGTACAGGTCCGCCGAGAAATCGAACAGGTGCACCTCGAGCACTGCGCGGCCGCTCGCGGTGATAGTGGGACGCACGCCGAGGCTCGCCACCGCCGCGCGGGAGCTCGTGCCCACGCCGTGCACCCGCACCGCGTAGATCCCGGTGAGCGGCGGGCGGTTGTGCTTGAGCTGCACGTTGGCGGTCGCGAAGCCGAGCTCGCGGCCGAGCTTCCTGCCGTGGACTACGCGCCCGCTGATGCTGTAGGGCCGGCCGAGCAGCTCCTCGGCGGCGGCGAGGTCTCCGGCGGCGAGCGCGGCGCGCACCGCGGAGCTCGACACGCGCACCCCGCCCCGTGCGACCACGGGAAGGACCTCGACTTCGCAGCCGTGGCGCGCGCCGAGACGCTTCAGCAGCGGGACGTCGCCCGCCCGCCTCGCGCCGAAGCGGAAGTCTTCGCCGATGAGCACCCAGCGGGACTTCAGCCGCCGAACGAGCACCTGCTCGACGAAGGACTCCGGCGGCAGCGAAGCGAATCCGCTCTCGAAGCGCTGGACGTGCGTGCGCTCGACGCCGTGAGCCGCCAGCAGCTCGATCTTCTCGCGAAGCGACGTGAGGCGCGTGGGAGCGCCGTCCGCCGCGAAGAACTCGCGCGGATGCGGCTCGAAGGTGAGCACGCAGCTCTGCAGGCTCCGCGCGCGCGCGCCTGCAAGAAGGCGCTGCAGCATCGTCTGGTGCCCGCGATGGAGGCCGTCGAAATTCCCCACGGTGAGCGCAACCGGAGGCAGCAGCGCGGCCGAGGCGCCGTGGGTCAGCAGCATGAAAGGCGGAAAATGGCGTAAAGTTTTGAATTATAGGGCAGGACAGAGGGCGCACGGAGCCCGAATGAAGACCCTGGATCAGCAGATGGCGGTCTACGCCGCCTACCATCGCAACCGCTGGAACCGCCTCACGCATTTCATCGGCGTTCCCGCGATCGTGTTCGCGATACTGATCCCGATGCGCTGGGTTCCGCTCGGCGAGGGTCTGACCCTCGCGCACGTCTTCCTCGCCGCCGCCCTCGCGTACTATTTCCTGCTCGACGTGCCGCTCGCGATCGCGACCGCGATCCCGACCTGCGCGCTCCTCTACGCCGCGAAGCTCGCCGCAGGAAGCGGTTATTGGGCGGGCTGGTCCTGGTTCGGCGCCTTTTTCGTCGGGGGCTGGATCTTCCAGCTGGTCGGGCATGTATTCGAAGGCAGGAGGCCGGCGCTCGCCGACAATCTCTTACAGATCTTCATTGCGCCGATCTTCCTCGTCGCCGAGCTGTTCTTCGCGCTCGGAATGAGGCGCGAAGTGCGCGAGAGGGTGGAGGCGCGACTGGGAGGCGGCGCCTAGTTCACTCGCTGCGCGGCCTGCTTTAGCTCGACCACCTTCTCGCGGATATCCGCGGCGTCGGGCGCGTCGGGCCTTCTCCTCAGGTAGTTCTGCAGGTCCGACAGCGCGGGGCGGAAGCATTCCAGCTGCTGGTACACCACCCCCCGGTCGCGCAGCTCCTCGGCGGACTCCGGCATCACCAGCAGCATGCGGTGCATTACCGAGAGCACCTGCTCGAGCTTGCCGGTCTGCATGTAGATGTTCTTCAGATTGCGCAGCACCCGCGCGATGATCTGGCGCGGGGTGGCGGGCTCGAGATAGCGGTCGAGCTGCGCCTGCTCCGCCTTGCCCGAGGGGAGCACTTGCGCCAGGCGCTGACGCAGGTCGGCCTCGGACTGCGCCTCGCCCCCGGTGAAGGGATCGAGCACCAGTTGCCCGCGCTTGACCGCGAGCTTGACCAGGAAGTGCCCGGGAAAGGACACCCCCTTCAGGTTGAGGCCGAGGCGCTTGCCCACTTCCAGGTAGAGGATCGACAGCGTGATGGGAATCCCCGTGCGCCGCTCCATTACCTCGTTGAGATAGCTGTTGCGCGGGTCGTAGTAGTCGACCAGGTTCCCCGAGAAACGCATCTCGTTGAACAGGTAGTAGTTGAGCGCGAGCACCCGCTGCTCGGAGAACGCGTCCCCGGCGAGACGCTTCTTGATCGCCGCCGCGATGCCGTCGAGCTTTTCCAGGTACTCGGGAATGTCCAGGTCGGGGTAGATGTCCTGGGCGAGCATCAGGCACGCCTCGGCGAGATTGAACTGGTCGCGCGAGACGACTTCGGCGAAGCGCTCCAGGCGCGTGTTCATGCTCAGGCCGCGCGCCTCGAGAAATCGGCAAGGCGGAATCCGAGGAGCCGCAGGCTCCCGAAATACGCGGCCGCCCCGAGCAGCACGAGGCCGGCGAGCGCAGCCACCCGCGAGGATCCGCTCGCGCCCAGCCACCACCCGGCCGGCCCCATCGCGAGCCACAGGGCGACCGCCATCGCCGCGAGCGCTCCGCACACCTTGAGCGAGAAGCCTCCCCAGCCGGGCTGCGGGGCGTAGATGCCGTGCTCCCTCAGCTTGCGGTAGAGGAGGCCCGCGTTGAGGCAGGCGCCCAGACCGATGGCGAGCGCGAGACCCGCGTGCGGGCCGATGCCGGTCGAGGCCTCGAGCCCTCCGTGCTTCAGGGAGAGGACGAACAGCGCGTTCATCGCCTGCGTGGTGATCAGCGTCAAGATGGCGATCCGGACCGGGGTAGCGATATTCTGCCGCGCGTAAAAGCCCGGCGCCAGCACCTTGACCAGGATCAGTCCGAGCAACCCGACGCTGTACGCGACCAGCGCCTGGCGCGTCATCCAAACGTCGAGCTCGCCGAAGTGTCCGTAGTTGAACAGCGTCGTGACCAGCGGCACCGAAAGCAGCGCGAGCGCCACGGCGGCGGGCGCGGTGAGGATGAGCGTAAGGCGCAGCCCCCAGTCGAGGAGCTTCGAGTACTCGTCGCCGGAGGACTGCGCGTGGTACTTCGACAGGCTGGGCAAGAGTATCGTGCCGAGGGCCACGCCCAAGAGTCCGGTCGGGAACTCCATCAGGCGATCGGCGTAGTAGAGCCATGACACGCGCCCGTCGCCGAGAAACGACGCGATGATCGTGTTGATGAGCAGACTCACCTGGGCGACGGACACGCCGAGCACCGCCGGCCCCATCAGCGTAAGGATCCGCCTCACCCCGGGATCGGAAAAGGCGAGCTTCGGCCTGGGCAGCATGCCTATCCTCGCCAGCGCCGGCACCTGCAGCGCGAGCTGCAGCACGCCGCCCGCGAACACCGCCCAGGCGAGGACCATGGCGGGCGGGTCGAAGTACGGTGCCGCGAACAGCGCCCCGAAGATGAACGACAGGTTCAGCAGCGTCGGAGTCAGAGCGGGGATCGCGAAGCGGCTCCAGGTGTTGAGGACACCGCCCGCAAGCGACACCAGCGAGATGAAGAGGATGTAGGGGAACGTGATCCTCAGCATCGCCACGGTCAGATCGAACTTCTCCGGCGTAGCGGCGAAGCCCGGTGCGCTCACGTAGATCACGACGGGCGCGCCCGCCACTCCAAGCGCGGACACGGCAAGCAGCGCGAGGGTGAGCAGCGTGGCGGTCCGGTCGACCAGGATTCTGGTTTCGGCGTCGCCGCGCCGCGTCCGGTATTCCGAGAGCACCGGAACGAAGGCCTGCGAGAATGCGCCCTCGGCGAACAGTCGACGCAGAAGGTTGGGGATGCGGAAGGCGACGAAGAACGCGTCGGTCGCGATTCCCGCGCCGAACAGCCGCGCGATCAGGACGTCCCGGACGAACCCGAGGATGCGCGACACGAGCGTCATGCTGCTGACCGTCGCGAGCGCTCTCAGCAGGTTCATCGGCGGATTATAACTTTCGCAGGCGGAAATCCTTGCGCGGGCAGAGTACAGCGACTACAATTTCGCCCTTTCCCACGGGGTCAGACATGGCCAACACGAAGGGCGCGCGCAAGGCGGCCCGTCAATCCGAGCGGCGACGCAAGCACAATGCGAGCTTGCAGTCGTCCCTGAGCACCGCCATCAAGACCGTGACCAAGGCGATCAAGGCCGGCGACAAGGCGGCGGCGCGGAAGGCTTTCAACGAAGCGAGCGGCGTCATCGACCGCATCGCCGACAAGCACGTCATCCACAAGAACAAGGCCGCCCGTCACAAGAGCCGTCTTGCGCTGCGCCTGAAGGCGATGGCCGGGTAGCTAGCCGGTTTCCGGACGCTCCTCGGCGCGCCCCTGTCTCGTCTCCAGCTCGTTGTCCTTCGCAAAGTTCAGCAGGAAGTTGTAGGCCATCGGCTCGATGTCCTTGAGCCTCATGTCCACCACCACGGATTTGACGCCGGCCGAAGTTACGGGGTAGACGTAGGGGGAGTACTGCATGCGCCCGTCGGAGCCGAACGCCGACATGACGCCGCACAGGCGTTCCGCCCAGTCGCTCGGCCGGAACGGCTTGCCCGCGAGCGTCACGCCCTTGATCACGAATTCTTCGGTGCGCGAACCCATGGTTCCCGGTGAGGCGCGAAAAGTATAATCCGCTTTTCCGTCCGCACCCCATGAAAAAACCGGTCAGCCGGGTTCTCATCATCAACGACGAGCCCCTCGTTCTCAAGGAGTTCGTCAAGGGACTGAACGCCGCCGGGAGATCGCTCGACAATCCGCTCGGCATCACCTTCGCCGGAGTCACCACGGCGCGCGAAGCGCTCGCGGCAATCGAGGAAGACGGCGACCTGCAGGCGGTGGTGGTCGACGACAAACCCTACGCCGGCCAGAAGAGCGCCAAGAAGGAAATGACGGCGCTCGAGCTGGTGCAGCGGGTGACCCGCTTCCGCCCCGAGCTCGACGTCTACATCCTGATCGCGCAGGAGCACGAGGACGAGATCGTGGACGCGCTGTTCGCCGAGGCCGTCGACGGCTACTTCTACCGCGAGGAACGCGACTACCGCGGCATGTACCGCATCCTCAACGCCCAGATCCAGGAGCGCTCGCGCACGCCCTTCTACGACCAGCTGAAGAATTACGTATGGATGGCGAAGGACTCCTGGCACACGCCGGGGCACTCCTCAGGCGACTCGCTGCGCGACAGTCCCTGGGTCAACGACTTCTACGACTTCATGGGCGAGCACATCTTCGACGCGGACCTCTCGGTTTCGGTCAAGATGCTCGACTCGCTGATGGAGCCGACAGGCGTGATCGCCGAAGCACAGACCATCGCCGCCAAGGCGTTCGGCGCGCGGCGGACCTTCTTCGCGACCAACGGCACCTCGACCTCCAACAAGGTGATTTTCCAGACGCTGCTCGCCCCGGGCGAGAAGCTGCTGCTGGACCGCAACTGCCACAAGTCGGTCCACCACGGCGTGGTGCTCTCGGGCGGCCACCCGGTCTACCTCGATTCCTCGGTCAACGCCAAGTACAGCCTGTACGGGCCCGTGCCGAAGAGGACCATCCTCTCGGCGATCCGCAAGCACCCGGACGCCCAGGCGCTGATCCTCACCTCGTGCACCTACGACGGACTGCGCTACGACCTCGCGCCCATCGTCGAGGAGGCACACAAGAAGGGGATCAAGGTGATTGTCGACGAGGCGTGGTACGGATTCGCACGCTTCCATCCCGCGTTCCGCCCGACCGCGCTCGAGGCGGGCGCCGACTACGCGACGCAAAGCACGCACAAGGTGCTGTCGGCCTTCTCGCAGGCGTCGATGATCCACGTGAACGATCCGGCGTTCAACGAGCACCTGTTCCGCGAGAACTTCAACATGCACACGTCGACCAGCCCGCAGTACAGCATGATCGCGAGCCTGGACGTGGCGCGGAAGCAGGCGGTAATGGAGGGGTACAAGCTGCTGTCGCGCACGCTCGCCCTGTCGCAGGAGCTGCGCGCCCAGATCAACTCGACCGGCGTCTTCCGCGTGCTCGGGCTGGAAGAGCTCCTGCCCGACGAGGTCAAGCGGGACAACATCCTCCTCGACCCGACCAAGGTGACCGTCGACATCTCGAGTTGCGGCTACACGGTCGAAGACCTGCAGCGCGAGCTCTTCGACCGCTACAACATCCAGGTCGAGAAGTCCACGTTCAACACGCTTACCCTCTTGCTGACCATAGGCACCACGCGCAGCAAGGTGTCGCGCCTGTACGACGCGCTGATGCGCATCGCGCGCGAGCGCCGCGTCCCGCGGCGCCTCTACCGGTTTCCCGAGATTCCCGGGTTCACCAAGCTGCGCTACCTGCCGCGCGACGCCTTCTACTGCGGCGGGGAGCTCGTGCCCCTGGTCAACGACAAGGACGGACCCAGGCGCGAGCTCCTCGGCCGGGTGTGCGCCGACCAGATCGTTCCCTACCCCCCCGGGATCCCCGTCCTCGTACCCGGACAGGTCATCACCCGCGAGATCCTCCAGTATCTGGTCGCGCTGCTGCGCTCGCAGAAGCGCGTAGAGCTCCACGGCATCGTGTACGACGGCTACCTCCCCTGCCTGCGGGTGCTGAAGCCCGCCGAGGAGAAGGGACTGCGGCGGATCGACTGAAGGCCTCCGGTTGAGCCCCGGCTTGTCACTCCAAAAATCTTATGCTATACAGCCGCTTCCGGGGGGATCATGCTGCCTTTGTTGAACACAACGAAGTTCGGATTTCGCATCCGCACGCGCCAGGGGCTGATCGTCGAGCACCTCATGATCCACGGACGCGACGAAGCGGACGCCGAGCGCAAGCTTCGCCAGATGTACCTGCATTGCGAGATCCTGGAGCGCAGCGTGATGCAGCCTGCGACGATGCACCCCAGCCTCGGCTCCCCCGCGAGAACCCCCGACGGTACGAGCTTCGAGGAGATCGTCTCCCTGATCACCAAGTAGCCCGCTAGGCGGCCGCCTGAGGCTGCGCTTCGGCCTCGAGAAACCCCGTAGTCAGCAACTCTTCCAGCAGCGCCTCGTAGTCCTGCGCCCCCCGGCTGTTCGGAGCGTGCGCGAAGACGTCCTTGCCCATCGCCGGGCTCTCGGCGATGCCCACCGCCTCGGTGATGCGCGTCTCGCACACCTCAGCCCCGAACCGGCTGCTGAGCTGCGAGGCGATGTCGTGCGACATCTTCCTGCGCGCGTCGAAGCGGGTGAGCAGGTAGCGGCGCTCGACGCGGTGCTTGAACACGTGCTCCAGCGCCTTGAGCGTGTGATCGAGCGCGAGCGCGCCCCTCAGAGCGAGGTAGTCGGTGGAGATCGGGATCAGGACCCTTTCGGAGGCGAAGATCCCGGAAAGCGACAGGACCCCCAGCATCGGGCAGCAGTCGATCAGCACCGGCCGCGTGCCGTCCCAGCCGGCCTCGAGGCCGGCCTTGAGCTTTCCGAGTATGTCCGGTCCCTTGCCGAACAGCGTGTCCACCTTCATCAGCTCGCTGTGGGCGGGAATGAGCTCGCCGCCGAAGCGGATCGGCCGCACAACTTCCCTGAGAGGCTTGCCCGCGTTGAAGTAGGCAAACAGGCTCTCCGCACTCGAGGCAGCAGGATTGAGGATCGAGCTCAGGTGCGACTGCGCATCGAGATCGACGAGCACCGGAACGAAGCCACGGCGTGCCAGCGCGGCGCCCAGATTGAGCACAGTCGTGGTCTTACCGACCCCTCCCTTCTGGTTGAAAACCGTGAGCCGCGTTCCCATGCCCGGATTCGTTATGCTAAGCTATTGGCCCTTCAGAGAAATTCGATTATCGCACAGGGCGACACGATGACACTCTTCTCGCCGAGGCACCCCCGTGGCGCCTCGCAATCGCCCGTCCGGCACGATACCCGACGACGCCGGACTTAACGCCGAAAGCAATCCGCGCCTCGCGGCGCATCGAGAAACGTTTTCGCGCGGGTCTTCGTCTTGCGCGGCAAGAAAATTTGAACGGGTGAATTTCATGTCTTATTCGATGAACACATACAACCGGATCCCGGTCGCCTTCACGCACGGCGAAGGCGTCTGGGTCTGGGACCAGTCTGGAAAGAAATACCTCGACGCGCTCGCCGGCATCGCGGTCAACACGCTCGGACACGGGCATCCCAAGCTGACGCGGGCAATCGCCGAGCAGAGCGCGCGTCTCATACATGCTTCCAATCTCTACACCATTGCGGAGCAGGAGAAGCTCGCGGAGAAGCTCGCGAAGATCAGCGGCATGGACTCGGTGTTCTTCTGCAATTCGGGCTGTGAGGCGAACGAGGCCGCGATCAAGCTCGCGCGGCTGCACGGCCACGGCAAGGGCGTCGACGTACCCGAGATCGTCGTCATGGACAAGGCCTTCCACGGCAGGACCCTCGCGACCCTCTCCGCCACCGGCAACAAGAAGGTGCAGGCGGGATTCGAGCCGCTGGTCCCGGGGTTCGTGCGCGTTCCGCTGAACGACATCGAGGCCGTGCGCCGCGTCGCGCGGGAGGACCGGAGCGTGGTCGCGGTGCTGGTCGAGCCCATCCAGGGCGAGGGCGGCATCAACCTCACTACCCTGCAGTACCTGCGGGACCTGCGCGAGCTGTGCGACCGCCAGGGCTGGTTCCTCATGGTCGACGAGGTCCAATGCGGCCTCGGCCGCACGGGTCAGTGGTTCGTATACCAGCACGCCGGAATCCGGCCCGATGTGGTGCTGCTCGCCAAAGGGCTCGCATCCGGTGTGCCCATCGGCGCATGCCTCGCGCGGGGGGCGGCGGCTGCGGTCTTCAAGCCGGGGACCCACGGCTCCACCTTCGGCGGCAATCCCCTCGCCTGCGCCGCGGCACTGGCGACGCTCGAGGCGATCGAGGAGGAAGGTCTCATGAGGAACGCCGAGCGGGTCGGCGGTCTGCTCCTCTCCGGGCTGCGCGAGCAGCTGGGCGGCCTGCCCGGCGTGGCGGAGATCCGGGGCCAGGGACTGATGATCGGGGTGGAGCTCGACCGGCCCTGCGGCGAGCTGGTCGGGCAGGCCCTGGAGGCGGGCCTGCTGATCAACGTCACCATGGACAACGTCATCCGGCTGTTGCCGCCGCTGATCATGAACGAGGCGGAGGCGCGCCAGACGCTTGCGATTCTCGTGCCGCTGGTGCGCGCCTTTCTCGCGAGGGTGCCCTCCGCGGTCGCCGCGCGCGCATGAAGAAGACAAAGACCCCGCTGCGGCACTTCCTGCAGTTCAAGGACTTCACGCGCGCGGAATACGAGCACCTGTTCTCGCGCACGCGCTGGATCAAGGACCAGTTCAAGCGCTACAGGCGCTACTGGCCCCTAGAGGACCGCACGCTCGCGATGATCTTCGAAAAGCCGTCGACGCGGACGCGCCTGTCGTTCGAGGCCGGAATGCACCAGCTGGGGGGGAGCGCGATCTACCTGTTCACGCGCGACACCCAGCTTGGCCGCGGCGAGCCGGTGGAGGACGCGGGCCAGGTGATCTCGCGCATGTGCGATCTGATCATGGTGCGCACCTTCGAGCAGGACATCATCGAGCGCTTCGCCGCGAACTCGCGCGTGCCGGTGATCAACGGCCTCACCAACGAGTACCACCCCTGCCAGGTGCTCGCCGACATCTACACCTATATCGAGTACCGCGGGCCGATAAAGGGGAAAACGGTCGCGTGGATCGGCGATTCGAACAATGTCTGCAACACCTGGCTGCAGGCGGCGACGGTGTTCGATTTCAACGTCCACGTGTCCACTCCCCCCGGCTACGAGGTCGAGCCCGAGCGGGCCGGAGTGTACAACGACGACCACTACGAGAGCTTCGCCGATCCCATGCAGGCCGCGCGCGGCGCCGACCTCGTCACCACCGATGTCTGGACCAGCATGGGCTTCGAGGCGGAGAACGAGGCGCGCAAACGCGATTTCGAGGACTGGCAGGTCGACGCGGACATGATGAAGGCAGCGAAGAAGAACGCGCTCTTCATGCACTGCCTGCCCGCGCACCGCGGCGAGGAAGTCGCCGCCGAGGTGATCGACGGCCCGCACAGCGTCGTCTGGGACGAGGCCGAGAACCGGCTGCACACGCAGAAGGCGCTGATGGAATTCCTGGTCCTCGGAAAGGTGAAGAAGTGAACGCGAAAGGCGAGGTCAAGAAGGTCGTCCTGGCGTATTCGGGAGGGCTGGACACGTCGGTCATCCTGAGGTGGTTGCAGGACGCCTACGGCTGCGAGGTGGTGACCTTCACCGCCGACATCGGCCAGGGCGAGGAGCTCGAGCCGGCGCGGAGGAAGGCGAAGACGGCGGGCGTGAGGCAGATCTTCATCGAGGACCTGCGCGAGGAATTCGTGCGCGACTTCGTGTTCCCGATGTTCCGTGCGAACGCGGTGTACGAAGGCGAGTATCTCCTGGGCACGTCGATCGCGCGGCCCCTGATCGCCAAGCACCTCGTCGACATCGCGCGCAAGACCGGCGCCGACGCAATCGCGCACGGCGCCACCGGCAAGGGCAACGACCAGGTCCGCTTCGAGCTCGGCGCCTACGCGCTCATGCCCGACGTGCGCATCATCGCGCCCTGGCGCGAGTGGGACCTGCTGTCGCGCGAGAAGCTCCTGCGGTACGCCGAGCAGCACGGCATCCCCGTCGACTACAAGAAGAAGAAGGGCCAGGCGCCTTATTCGATGGACGCCAACCTGCTGCACATCTCCTACGAGGGCGGCATCCTCGAGGACCCCGACTACGAGCCCGAGGAGTCGATGTGGCGCATCACGGTCAGCCCGGAAAAAGCCCCGGGCCGCCCGCAGTACGTCGAGCTGGGCTACGAGAAGGGCGACATCGTTTCGATCGACGGCAAGCGGCTGTCGCCGGCGAAGGTGCTCGCGCGACTGAACGCCCTCGGCGGACGCCACGGCGTCGGCCGGCTCGACCTGGTCGAGAACCGCTACGTCGGAATGAAGTCGCGCGGCTGCTACGAGACGCCCGGCGGAACGATCATGCTGCGCGCGCACCGCGCGATGGAGTCGATCACCCTCGACCGCGAGGTGCTCGCGCTCAAGGACGACCTCATGCCGCGCTACGCGCGCATGATCTACAACGGCTACTGGTTCAGCCCGGAGCGCAGGCTGCTGCAGGGACTGATCGACGAGTCGCAGAAGACCGTCAACGGGACGGTGCGCGTGAAGCTCTACAAGGGCACGGTCACGACGGTCGGACGGAGCTCCGCAACGGACTCGCTCTTCGACCCGGCCATCTCGACCTTCGAAGACGACCGCGGCGCCTACGACCAGGCCGACGCCGCCGGATTCATCCGCCTGAACGCGCTGCGCATGCGGATCGCGGCGAACCGCCGCAGGAAGCGCCTGCGCTGATACCCGCCGGCGGGTCGAATGCGCCTCCGGATCTACTCCGACGTCCATCTCGAGCGTGCGCCCTTCTCGCCGCCCCCGGATGACGCCGACCTCGTCGTGCTCGCCGGCGACATTGCCAACGGCGCCGCGGGCATCGAGTGGGCGAGAGAAACCTTCGGCGTGCCGGTGCTCTACCTCGCGGGGAACCACGAGTACTACGAGGGCGAGGTGGGATCGGTGGACGCCGCGATGCGCGCCGCCGCCGGCGGCGCGGTCGAGCTGCTCGATTGCACTGCAACCGTCGTCGGTGGAGTGCGCTTCCTCGGCTGCACGCTGTGGACCGACTACTCGCTCGCGTCGGAGAGCGATCGCCCCGCCGTGATCGAGGACGCCCGCAAGCTCAACCCGGACTACCAGAAGATCCGCTTCGGCTCGCGCGCTTTCGCGCCGGAGGACTCGATCGCGCTGTGCGCGCGGCAGCGCGCCTGGCTCGCGACCGCGCTCGCCGAGCCGTTTCCCGGCAAGACCGTGGTGATCACCCATTTCGCGCCTCATCCGCGTTCGATCGCGCCGGCGTTCGTGAACCACCGAGCCAACCCCGCGTTCGTGCTCGACCTCGAGGAAGCGATGGGGCGCGCCGAATTGTGGATACACGGGCACACGCACAGCTTCTTCGACTACCGCGTGCGCGGTACGCGCGTCCTCTGCAACCCTCGCGGCTACCCGGGAGAGCGCACGGGCTTCCGCCCCGGCCTGACCGTCGATCTTTGACCAATCCGCCCTGTCCCCTCAGCGGTGGGAGTTGACAAGGCCGCATGACAAACGTATAAGCAATGCAGCTAGGGGAGGCCCCCGAGGCTAAAGTTCTTTCCTCAATTTTTTGCGAGGTTTAGATGAGAAAAATCCTTATCGCTGTTGTGATTTCCGCGGTACCCGCGTTTGCGTTCGCGCAGCAGAACAACATCGGCACCTGCGGCTGGGGCGCCAAGTTGTTTGACGGTCAGAGCGGCATTGCGCCTCAGGTCCTCGCCGTGACGACCAACGGCACTTCGGGCAACCAGACCTTTGGCATCACCACGGGCACGTCCGGCTGCACGCAGGACGGCGTCGTGAAGTCGACCTGGAAGACCGCCATGTTCATCGACGGCAACAAGGACCGTCTGGCCCGCGACATGTCGATCGGCAACGGCGAGACGCTGGATTCGCTCGCCCATCTGATCGGCGTACGCGAAGGAGATCGCGCGGCGTTCGACCGCGCCATGCAGGCGAACGTTTCGCTCATCTTTCCCTCGGGCAGCAGCACCGGCGACAGCGTCGTGGCGCTGAAGCAGGTTCTGCGCTCGGATCGCGAGCTGGCGCAGTACGCCGCTTCGATCTAGTACAGCATCTAGTCTCAAGGGAACACCCAGTGGCTCGCCACTGGGTGTTTTTTTTGGCGCTATGCCTTCTTCGCGGCAACGCTGGTCGGCGCTCGCGTGCTTCCTGTGCGTGCTCGGGCCATGCAACGCCTCCGCCGCCGGCTACCTGGATGAGCTGATCGAGCGATCCCGCGAGCTGCGCCTGTCCGAGCGCCGCGAATGGAATCGCCTCATGCATTACACGAGCAACGTGCTCACCCCCGGGGTCCACGGACTCGCGGACGCGAAGCGCTTCTACCTGGCGCCGGACGGTAAGACCAACCCGCAAAGCGAGCTCGAGGCGACGCTCGCCGCCTTTTTCTCCGACCTCGAAGAGACCGACAAGCAGCAGAATCCCCAGTGCGCTTTCATCGCGCGCTATCACTGGCTCGACGGACAACTGGGCTTCGACCCGGCGCGCCTGAAGAGGCAGACTTGCAGGCGTTTCGCCGAGTGGCGTGAGACCCTGAACCCCGCCGGGCTGACCCTCATTTTCCCGGCGGCCTCCCTCAACAACCCCTCATCGATGTACGGCCATACGCTGCTGCGCGTGGACGCGAAAGACCAGAACGAGAAAACCCGGCTGCTGGCCTACGCCATCAACTACGCCGCCAACACGAACGAAACGAACGGGGTCGCGTTCGCGATCAACGGGCTGTTCGGCGGCTATCCGGGAACGTTCTCGATCATGCCGTACTACCTGAAGGTCCGGGAGTACTCGGACATGGAGAACCGCGATGTCTGGGAGTACGAGCTCAACCTCTCTCCCGAGGACATCGACCGCACCCTGATGCACGTCTGGGAGCTCGGGCCGATCTACTTCGACTACTACTTCTTCGATGAGAACTGCTCCTACTACCTGCTGGAGCTCCTCGAAGCTGCGCGCCCGGATCTGGACCTGACCTCTCCGTTCAAGTGGTGGGCCATTCCCTCCGACACGGTGCGCGAGCTGGTCAAGCAACCGGGGCTCGTGAAGAGGGCGGTCTACCGGCCGTCGAACGCCACCGTGATCCGCCATCGTCTGGAGTTGATGAGTCCGCAGGAGCGCGCCCTCGTCAATCCGCTCGCCCGCGAGCGCGTCCGGCCGGCGGATCCCGCGCTGTCGGCCCTGCCCGGGCCGTCGCAGGCGCGGGTGCTGGAGGTCAGCCATGACTACCTGAGCTATCTTCAGGCGAGCGGCAAGGTTACCGCAGAGACCTCTTCCGATACGGCCCGGGGCCTGCTCCTCCAGCGCAGCCACATCAGCGCGAGCGCCGACGATCCCCCGGTCCCGGTGCCGGAGGTGCGCCCCGACCAGGGCCACGGCACTTCGCGCCTTACCCTTGGGGGCGGCCGGCGCGACGGCCTGAATTTCCTCGAGCTGCGCGCGCGGCCCGTCTACCAGGACTTGATGGATCCCGACGCAGGCTACGTGCGCGGCGCCCAGATCGAATTCTTCGATTTTGCGCTCCGCGATTATTCCGGCGGCGTCGGCGCGAGGGTCGAGGAGCTCACGCCCGTGCGAATCGTCTCGGTCGCGCCGAGAAGCGAATTCTTCCAGCCGCTGTCCTGGGAGATAGACGCCGGCTGGTCGCGGCGCCGCCTCGCGAACGGCACGGAGCCGCTCGTGTTCGGGGTGCACGGCGGGCCCGGCCTTGCATGGAGCGTTCCCGATACCCTGCGCAGCAGCACCATGGTCTACGCGTTCCTCGAAGGCACCGCCCAGGCGGACACGCGCCTCGAAGACAACTACGCCCTCGGCGCGGGGCCCGCTGTCGGCGCGCTGATCGACCTCACCGGCCGCTGGCGCGCCGAGCCCTACGTTCGGGCGCAATGGTTTTTCGCCGGCGACACCGACACAGCGTGGAACGCGGGCTTGCGGCAGCGCTACACCCTCGACCGGGAATGGGCGCTGCGCCTGGACATCTCGCGCGAGCGCCAGGAGAAGCAATCCTGGAATACCGTGCTGCTTTCGCTGCATCGCTATTTCTGACCATGCGCGCCCGCCTTGCAGGTCTTGTCGCCATGGTGGCGGTCTCCGGCTGCACCGCAGTCTTCTTCCAGCCTCACCGCCTGCAGGTGTCGACGCCGGACCGCCTCGGGCTCGCCTACGAAGACGTCCGCTTCAGGGCGAGCGACGGCGTCGAGCTGTTCGGATGGTTCCTCCCCGCGAAGGGGCCGGCGCTCGGGACGATCCTGCAGCTCCACGGCAACGCGGAGAACATCAGCACCCATTTCACGAGCCTCGCCTGGATGCCCGCGCGCGGCTTCAACGTGTTCATCTTCGACTACCGCGGCTACGGCGCCTCCGAGGGCGAGCCCTCGCTCGAAGGCGTTCAGCTCGACATCGACGCGGCGATGACGACCCTCCTCGCCCGCAGCGACATCGACAAGGCCCGCATCGCGATCTACGGCCAGAGCCTGGGTGGAGCGCTCGCCGCGTTCTATGTCGCGCACTCGCCCCGCCGCGACCGGGTCCGCGCACTCGTCCTCGAGAGCGCTTTCTCCGACTACATCGACATCGTCCGGGAGAAGTTCGCCGACCACTGGATCACCTGGCCGTTCCAGTGGATTCCGCACCTTTCCGTCGACGACCGCTTCAGCCCGCTGCCCGCGATGACGAAGATCAGCCCCATTCCCCTGCTCATCCTGCACGGTGACCAGGACCGCGTCGTCCCCGTGCACCACGCCCGGCGCCTCTTCGAAGCGGCTCTCGAGCCGAAGCAGCTTTGGATCATTCCCGGTGCCGGGCATATCCAGACCATGGCGACCGCCGCTCAGCGCGACCGGCTGGTGGCCTACCTTCGCGACGTTCTAGCCTCTCCGCCAGGTTCCAAGCGAGATTGACACGGGCGCGCAGTCCTCGGCGACAGGCAGGGACGCGCTCCGCCATACGATGAAGTTACGGTCGCCCGACAACTGGCCCTCGACCGGGAACTCTCCCGCCGGTGTTCCGCAATGGTTCTGCTCCGATTCGATCGCCCTGCGGATGGGCATCATGCCGACGAGCCGGTTGCCCTCGAGCCTGCCGCGGAATACCGGCCGGTTCGGGTACTCCCGGCGCAGGCAATCGGGCGTGCGGCAGGTTTCCACGAGATCGATTTCGACCGCGTCATTGGACGCGACCACCCGATACCAGCTGAAGCTGTTGCGCCATCGCCCGGAGATCGCCCGGCCCGGCGCCTCCTCCTGGGGCTTGAGCTCGTCGGCCCGCCGCACGCGATCCGGAAGCGCGTCGAAGTACGGCGGAACTTTCGCGGTGTCAGGCGCGGCTCGGGCCGGCGCGGAAAAAGCCGGTGGTGGTGGCAGGTCCGGCTGACCGGACGCGACGCACGGTTGAGCGTTGAAACAGCGCCCTCCCCCGCAACCGCGCGACGCCACGCTCGCAGCCATGGAATTACGCGCACCCTCGCACGCCGAGCCCGATCCGTAGGGACCCTCCCTTCCGTTCGTAGCCATTCCGAGTTTCGCGCAGCCCGAACAGTACCAATCGAAAGAGTACGTGACCGCGGCGAGCGCCGTCGGCGGAATCAGCGCGGCGCAGACGAGGAGGACGATTCTCACTTCGTCTCCCCGCCCCGCCTTTCCTTCTCGTATCGGTCGTAGGGCGGCAACTCGCTCTTGGACTTTTCGAGCGGCGTGGACTCGATGCTCTTGTTGTAGGTCCGGCTGCCTTCGTAGATTCCGCGCGCCGCCTGATCGGCGCTGCAGGCGACGACCACCAAGGCAAGGAGAGACGACGCGACCTTCATGCGGCCCGATTATACGGATCGCCCTTAGCGTCCGGTATAATCTGCCCGATTTCTCGCGATCGCCATGCCTTCCTTCGACATCGTCTCCGAAGTCAACAAGGTCGAGCTGAAGAACGCCGTCGACCAGGCGAACAAGGAGATCGGAAACCGCTTCGACTTCAAGGGCTCGGACGCGCGCATCGAGCAGGCCGATCTGGTGCTCACGCTCTACGCCGACGACGAGTTCAAGCTGAAGCAGGTGACCGACGTTTTCCTGACCAAGTGCGCGAAGCGGAACGTCGACGCGCGGATGTTCGACACGAAGGGCATCGAGAAGATCGGCGGGACCAAGGTCAAGCAGCCGATCCACATCAAGGTCGGCATCGAGCAGGAGAAGGCCAAGGGAATCGTCAAGCTCATCAAGGACTCGAAGATGAAGCTGCAGGCGGGCATCCAAGGAAACGCGGTGCGCGTCTCGGGCGCGAAGAGGGACGACCTGCAGACGGCGATCCAGCTGGTGCGGAAGTCCGTGACCGACATTCCGCTGCAGTTCGACAACTTCCGCGACTAGGCCAGTCCCTCTATCCAGCGCACGTAGAGGCGGTCGGCGATTCTGTTCAGCGAGCGCACGCGGTCCTCGAGGCCCACGAGCATCTGCGCCGGCGTCTGCACCGACGGGCTCGCCTTCTTCACGAGCTCCTTCTCCCAGTCGTCGCACCAGCTGCGGATGAGCTCCGGGGTCATCTCGACGTGGCATTGCATGCCGAGGTGCTTGCCGAGCACGAACGCCTGGTTGGTGCAGTAGGGACTTTGCGCTACGTGCGTCGCCTTCGGCGGGATCGTGAAGGTTTCGCCGTGCCAGTGGAACGCCGAGAACTCGCGGACGGCGCCGAACCATTCGCGCGCCTGGGCGCTGTCGGCCACCGCGACCTTGCCCCAGCCGATCTCCTTCACACCGTTGCGCGTCACCTTGCCGCCCAGCGCCTTGGACATGAGTTGCCCGCCGAGGCAGTGACCGAGCACCGGAATATCGGCGTCGGCCGCGCTGTTAATCAACCTGAGCACATCGCGTATCCACGGAAGGTCGTCGTTCACACTCATCGGACCGCCCATGAACACCAGTCCGGAGAATTCTCTCGGATTCGCGGGCACGCGCTCGCCCGTGTCAACCTTGATGAGCCGCCAAGGCACGCGGTGCGCGTCGAGGAATGTGGCAAAATAACCCGGCCCCTCGGTGGGGGAGTGCCGGAAAATAGCGACGGGCTTCACGCGCGCGATAACGTCCTCATGAGCACGCTGCGTATTGTAGCGTTTCTGATCTGCCTGCTTCCCGTGGCCGCGGCGGCGACCGAAGTCAACGTGATCGGCCTGTTTCCCGGCAAAGCCGTCGTCGTCATCGACGGCGGCGCGCCGCGCGTCCTGACCGCGGGCAAGGCCGTCGAAGGCGTGACGCTGCTCTCGACCGACCGCGAAACGGCGACGCTTCTCATCGACGGCCAGAAAAAGACCCTCAAGATCGGGGAGCATCACGGAGTCGCATCCGCCGCCTCGGCGCAAAGCGCCACCCTCACCGCCAATCCGCAGGGGCACTTCATGGTCGACGGACAGATCAACGGCGGATCGATCCGCTTCCTCGTCGACACCGGCGCGACCACGGTGTCGCTTTCCGCAGCCGACGCGACCCGCCTGGGAATCGACTACCGCAAGGGACGCCCAGGGCTGATGGGCACAGCGAACGGCGCCGCCGTCGCCTACCGCGTGAAGCTCGACAGCGTGCGCGTGGGCGATATCGTCGTCAACAATGTCGACGCCTCCGTGCTCGAAGGCAACCAGATACCCTTCGCGCTCCTCGGCATGAGCTTCCTCAACCGCATGGAAATGAAGCGCAGCGGCGAGACGATGGTGCTGATCAAGCGGTTCTGAACGGGAACTCCCCGGCTTTCGGTTGGGGAGGGGGTAAATGGGGGAACCGTAGGGTTCCCCTATTCGTTACCTGGTGCTGTTGATCTTGTCCTTCTCGATCATCGCGTAGGCCGAGTGATTGTGGATGGACTCGAAATTCTCCGATTCCACCTTGTACCACTCGATGCGCTTGTCGCGGTTGAGGTCCGCGGCGATGTCGCGCACCATATCCTCGACGAACTTGGGGTTGTCGTAGGCGGACTCGGTGACGAACTTTTCGTCGGGCCGCTTGAGCAGGCCGTAGAGCTGGCTCGAGGCGTGCTTTTCGGCGTACTCGACCAGCTCTTCGATCCACACGAAGCCCCTGGTGCGCGCCGTGATGGTGACGTGCGAGCGCTGGTTGTGCGCGCCGTAGTCCGAGATCCCCTTCGAGCACGGGCACAGGCTCGTCACCGGGACGAGGACCCTCATCTTGAAGCACTTCTCGCCCTTGTTGATCTCGCCGATGAAAGTCACCTCGTAATCCATCAGGCTCTTCACCTTCGAGACCGGCGCGGATTTGTTGACGAAATAGGGAAAATGCATCTCGATGTGGCCGGATTGCGCCTCGAGACGCTCGACCATCTCGTCGAGCATCAGCTTGAACGTGTCGACGGAGATCTCGCGCTCGTGCGCGTTGAGAATCTCGACGAAACGTGACATGTGCGTGCCCTTGAATTGGTGGGGCAGCCCGACGTACATGTTGAACATCGCAACGGTGCTCTGCGCTCCGCCCGAGCGCTCCGCCACCCTGATCGGATGGCGGATCGCCTTGATTCCTACCTGGTCGATGGCGAGCTTACGCGTGTCCTCGGACTTCTGGACGTCGGGGATGGCAAGCGGATCACGGATGTTCATGAAGAGCCTTTCGCAAGGATGGCTCGCTATTGGACGATTCTAACATGCGTACCGTTCCCGCCTTTTTCCGGGCGGAGGCGCGCTGTGAACCGTTCAGCCCAACCGGGCGCGGACCGCGGCGGCAATTCCGGACCGGTCCAGCCCGACCGACGCCAGCAGCTGCGCCTGGTCGCCGTGGTCGATGAAACGGTCGGGAAGGCCGAGCTGGAGCAGCGGAGTCCGGAGCGAGCGGTCCCCGAGCGCCTCTGCGACCGCGCTTCCCGCCCCGCCGGACACGGCGTTCTCCTCCACCGTGACCAGGAGACGATGCGTCGCGGCGAGCTCGGCGACGAGGTCGGAGTCGAGCGGCTTCACGAAGCGCATGTCGGCGACCGTTGCGTCGAGGTCCTCCGCCGCGCCGAGCGCGGGTTTGACCATCGTGCCAAACGCGAGAATCGCGACCCCGCCCTGTCCGCGGCGGCGGACCACGCCCTTCCCGACCGCCAGCGCCTGCATCTCCTTCGAGATCGCCGCGCCCGGCCCGCTGCCGCGCGGATAGCGGACGGCGGCCGGCTGCCCGAGCGAGAACGCCGTATACAGCATCTGCCGGCACTCGTTCTCGTCGCTCGGCGCCATGACCACCATGTTGGGCACGCAGCGCAGATAGCTGAGATCGAACGCGCCGTTGTGCGTGGCGCCGTCGCCGCCGACCAGGCCCGCGCGGTCGAGCGCGAAAACGATCGGCAGGTTCTGGATGCACACGTCGTGGATCAGCTGGTCGTATCCGCGCTGCAGAAAGGTCGAGTAGATCGCCAGCACCGGCTTCATGCCCTCGCAGGCGAGTCCCGCCGCGAAAGTCACCGCGTGCTGCTCGGCGATGCCGACGTCGAAGTATCTCTCGGGAAACTCCTCGGCGAAGCGCGCCAGGCCCGAGCCCTCGCGCATCGCGGGCGTGATCCCGACCAAGCGCGAGTCGAGCCTGGCCATGTCGCACAGCCACTCGCCGAACACCTGCGTGTACGTGGGCTTGCCGCCGCCCGCCTTCTTGACGATCCCCTGCGCCGGGTCGAACTTTCCCGGACCGTGATAGAGCACGGGATCGGCCTCCGCGAGCTTGTAGCCCTGGCCCTTCTTGGTGACGACGTGCAGGAATTGCGGGCCGCTCAGCTCCTTGATGTTCTTCAGCGTCGGAATCAGCGAGTTCAGATCGTGCCCGTCGATCGGGCCCACGTAGTTGAAGCCGAATTCCTCGAACAGCGTCGACGGCACGACCAGGCCCTTGGCGTGCTCCTCGACCTTCTTCGCCAGATTCCACAGGGGCGGCACTCCGGCGAGCACTTTCTCGCCGGCCTTCCTGGCCGCCGCGTAGAAGCGCCCCGACATCAGGCGCGCGAGATAGCGGTTCAGCGCGCCGACCGCGGGCGAGATCGACATGTCGTTGTCGTTCAGGATCACCAGCAGGTCGGTGTCCATCACGCCGGCGTTGTTGAGCGCCTCGAACGCCATGCCGGCCGACATCGCGCCGTCGCCGATCACCGCGATCACGTGGCGCTTCTTCTCGCCGCTTTCGCCCTTCAGCTTCGCCGCCTGCGCCATTCCCAGCGCGGCGCTCACCGAGGTGCTCGAATGCGCCGTCCCGAAAGTGTCGTACTCGCTCTCGCTGCGGCGGGGAAAGCCGGAGATGCCGCCCGTCATGCGCAGGCGGCTCATCGCCTCGCGCCGCCCGGTGAGGATCTTGTGCGCGTAGGTCTGGTGCCCGACGTCCCACACGATGCGGTCATGGGGCGTGTTGAAGACGTGGTGCAGCGCGACGGTCAGCTCGACCGTGCCGAGGTTCGACGAGAGGTGGCCGCCCGTCTGGCTCACCGACTCGAGAAGGAAGGTGCGCAACTCGACCGCGAGGCGCCCCAGCGCCCGCCGGTCCATCGCGCGCAGCGCCGCGGGATCGTCGACCGTCTTCAGCAACTCGTAGGCGGCCGGATCGAACTCGGCCGCTCCGGCCTCCGGGGCGCTCCCCGGCAGATCCGCTTTTCCGATCGCGCTCATGAGCATCGAATTATCCCGCAAAAGGGGGTCCGATGCGCGCTGCGGCGCAACTCCGGCGTCAGAACTTGCGCAGGACGACGAAATCCGCAAGATCGCGGAGGCGTTGCGCGGCGCTGCCCAGAGGCGCAATCGCCTCGTGGGCGTCCCCGCGCAGCTCCTCGGCTAGGGATTTGGCGCGGGCGAGCCCGAGCGCGGAGACGTAGGTCGGCTTGTTGTTCGCCGCGTCCTTGCCGACCGTCTTGCCGAGCGTCGCCGTGGAGGACTCCTGGTCGAGCACGTCGTCGACCACCTGGAACGCGAGCCCGACGCACTTGGCGTAGCGATCGAGGTGCTCGAGCTGCACGGGGGCAATCGCCTGCGACGCGCGCGCCCCCAGCGCGACCGCCGCGCGGATCAGCGCGCCGGTCTTGTGGATGTGCATGTATTCGAGCTCGGGCACGCTCAGGCTCTGGCCGACGCTCGCCAGATCGATCGCCTGCCCGCCCGCCATGCCGCGGCTGCCGCAGGCCACCGCGAGGATCTTCAGCATGTCCACCTGCACGGCGGGGTCGTCGCACACGCGGTGCTCGGCGACGAGCTGGAACGCGAGCGATTGCAGGCTGTCGCCGACCAGCAGCGCCGTCGCCTCGTCGAACTCGACGTGGCACGCCGGCTTGCCGCGCCGGAGCACGTCGTCGTCCATGCAGGGAAGATCGTCGTGCACCAGCGAATACGCGTGGATGCACTCGAGCGCGCAGGCGAGAACCTCGAGCCTGCCGGAATCGGCGGGCTCCGCGTCGCCCGCCGCTGCCTCGCCCGCGGCGAACACCAGCAGCGGCCTGATGCGCTTGCCCCCGCCCAGGACCGCGTAGCGCATCGCCTCGTGCAGGCGCTGCGGGGCGATGGCCGCGGAGGGCAGGACGCGCTCCAGGGCCGCCTCGGTCCTGGCCTGGACCCTGGCCATCCAGGCCGTGAAGTCACTGGTCGTCGGCACCGGGGAAGTTCTTGAGCGTGTTCTCTTCCAGTACCTTCACCTGCTGCTGGGCGCGCGCCAGGATGCCTTGACAGTACTGCGCGAGCTCCAGTCCGCGCTTGTGGGCGGCGAGCGACTGTTCCAGGGTCAGCTTGCCCGATTCCATCGTCGCGACGATCTTCTCGAGCTCGGCGAGGGCCGCCTCGAAGCTTTCGGGATGGTCGGTCTTTGCGGGCTTGGAGCTCATGGGAACGGAGCAAAATAGCCCAAGGGGAATGGACGGTCAAATACGCCCGCTGCGCGGGCAGAGAGCCAAAAATCCCTGGTGCCCCCTCTAAAAAAGGTCTAGAATCGCGCGCATTTTTACGCTCCCCAGGAGCTTCCCGAAAGCATGTCCGACCTGCCCGGTTCGCGAGCACTCAAACCCAGCGCCTCGCAGCTTCCCGTTTCCTGGTACTTCGACCTTAGGGTGTTCGAGCTGGAGCAGAAGCTCCTCTTCGCCGCCGCTCCCGGCTACGTCGGGCACGAACTGATGGTGCCCAACGTGGGCGACTACCGCACCCTCGCCACGACGGATCACGGCAAGGTGCTGGTCAGGAACACCCGGGGCGTCGAGTTGCTCTCGAACGTTTGCCGCCACCGCCAGGCGATCCTGCTCGAAGGGCACGGCAACGCCCAGAACATCGTGTGCCCGCTGCACCGCTGGACCTACGACATGCAGGGCGAGCTGCTCGGGGCGCCACACTTCCCCGACAATCCCTGCCTCAACCTCGGCAGAACGCCGCTGCAGAACTGGCGCGGACTGCTGTTCGCAGGCAAGCGCGATGTCGCCAGGGACCTGGCGTCGCTGTCGATCGCCGACCAGTTCGACTTCTCCGGCTACATGCTGGACAGCGTCCAGATCCTGGAGCTCGAGCAGAACTGGAAGACCTTCATCGAGGTGTACCTCGAGGACTACCACGTCGTGCCCTTCCATCCGGGGCTCGGGAACTTCGTCACCTGCGACGACCTCAAGTGGGAGATCGCGGACGCCTACTCGGCCCAGACCGTCGGAGTGAAGGACGGGTTTGCGAAGCCGGGAACGCCCGCCTACGCGAAATGGCACGAGGCGCTCACCCGCTACCTGGCCGGCAGGCCGGCGAAGCAGGGGGCCATCTGGTTCCTCTACTACCCGAACGTGATGATCGAGTGGTACCCGCACGTTCTCGTGGTGAGCACTCTGTTCCCTCGCTCGCCCGCCCACACGACCAACGTGGTCGAGTTCTACTACCCGGAGGAGATCGTGCTCTTCGAGCGCGACTTCATCGCGGCCGAGCAGGCGGCGTACATGGAGACCGCCGACGAGGACGATGTCATCGCCAAGCGCATGGACCGCGGCCGGCGGCTGCTCCTCGAGCGTGGCGACAACGAGGTCGGCCCTTACCAGTCCCCGATGGAAGACGGCATGATGTACTTCCACGAATACCTGAAGCGGGGCCTCGCCGGACACGTGTAGGCGCCCGCGTGCCGCAGGTAAGATAACGGCATGATTCTCACCGCCCTCGTCGATACCGGCACGCTCGCGCGGCGCCTCGACGATCCCGACTGGGTGGTCTTCGATTGCCGCCACGACCTGACCGCGCCGGAGCGCGGCCGCGCCGAGTACGCGCAGTCGCACATCCCCGGCGCGCGCTTCCTCCACCTCGACGAGGACCTCTCCGCGCCCAATACCGGGAAGAATGGCCGCCACCCCCTTCCCGACCCCGATCGTCTCATGAAGAAGCTCGGTGAGGCCGGGGTCGATTCCCGGAAGCAGGTCGTCGCATACGACGCGCAGGGAGGCATGCCGGCGTCCCGCCTGTGGTGGCTGCTGCGCTGGCTGGGCCACCTGCCGGTCGCGGTTCTGGACGGCGGCTGGAACCAGTGGCTCGCCGAAGGCCGCCCGCAGAGCTCCGAGGTCCCACAGCCGAGACCCGCGCGATTCGACGGCAGCGCGCGGAGCGACTACTGGGTCGGCGCGCATTTCGTGCGCCACCACCTGGGTGACGAGACCACGGTCCTGATCGACGGGCGCGCGCCTGACCGCTTTAGGGGGCAGAACGAGACCATCGATCCGGTCGGAGGGCGCATCCCCTTCGCGCGCAACCGCTTCTACCGCGACAACCTCGACGCGAGCGGCCGCTTCAAGGCGCCCGAGGCGCTCAAGGCGGAGTTCCGCGCGGTCCTCGGCGCGTCCGGTCCCCAGCAGGCGGTCCATTATTGCGGCTCCGGCGTCTCCGCTTGCCACAACCTTCTCGCGATGGAAGTCGCCGGGCTGCGCGGGGCGAGGCTCTACCCCGGCTCCTGGAGCGAGTGGACAGCCGACCCGTCGCGCCCGATCGCCTCGGGCGAGCAGCGGCCCGGAGAGCGATGATCGCCGATGCCGTTCTCGTCGTTCACGCGCTGTTCGTCCTCTTCGTCGTCGGCGGGTTCGTGCTCATTCTCCTAGGCGCCCGGCGCTGGAGCTGGGTTCGCAACCGCACGTTCAGGATCTTGCACCTCGCCGCGATAGTTTTCGTCACGGCCGAGGCGCTGCTCGGCATCACCTGCCCTCTTACGATCTGGGAGGACATGCTGAGGGGCGGAGGCCCCGGAAGAAGCTTCATCGGGCGCTGGGTCGCCCGACTGCTCTACTACGATTTTCCGGAATGGGTATTCGCTACCGCGTATTTCGCGTTCGCGCTCGCCGTCCTCTGGGCGTGGCGCGTGATACCTCCGCGTCCTTCGCGCGCGGATAACGCGCTATGATTTCGAAATGAAAGCGTACCTCGATCTCATGCGCCACGTGCTCGATCACGGGCACAGGAAGGGCGACCGCACGGGGACCGGCACGCTGTCGACCTTCGGCTGGCAGATGCGCTTCGACCTTGCCGCCGGGTTTCCGCTGCTCACCACCAAGAAGGTCCACTTCAAGTCGGTCGCGTACGAGCTGCTGTGGTTCCTGAAGGGGGAGACCAACGTGCGCTGGCTGCAGGAGCACGGCGTATCGATCTGGGACGAATGGGCGGACGAGCGCGGGGAGCTCGGCCCCGTGTACGGCTCGCAGTGGCGCAGCTGGCCCGCGCCCGACGGGAGCGCGATCGACCAGATCTCCCGGGTGGTGGAATCGATCCGCACGCGGCCCGATTCGCGCCGCCACGTCGTCACGGCCTGGAACCCGGCCGAGATCGACAAGATGAAGCTGCCGCCCTGCCACGTGCTCTTCCAGTTCTACGTGGCCGAGGGGCGGCTGTCCTGCCAGATGTACCAGCGCAGCGCCGACATCTTCCTCGGCGTTCCGTTCAACATCGCCTCCTACGCGCTCCTCACGCTGATGGTGTCGCAGGTGTGCGGCCTCCGGCCGGGCGAGTTCGTGCTTTCGCTCGGCGACGCCCATCTCTATCTGAACCACGTCGATCAGGCGCGAGAGCAGTTGTCACGCACGCCGCGCGCGCTGGCGCGCGTGCGGCTCAATCCGGCCGCGAGGGACCTCCTCGGTTTCCGCTACGAGGATTTCGCGCTGGAAGGCTACGATCCCTACCCGGCGATCAAGGCGCCGATCGCGGTCTAGTAGACCGCGGTGCGCTCCGGCCGGCGCAGCAGCGCCGCCTGCGCGGCAGCCGGAAGCGGGGAGAGCCTCGGGCCCGAGCCGTCGATCGGCACACCCAGGACCTCGCGCCCGGTCTCCTTTCCGCCGGCGTCGCGATACACGAGTTCATTCGTGTCGAAGTCGTACTCGGGATGCCGGGTGTCGTTCCAGGCGTTGAGGAAGATCATGTAGAAGGGAACGAAGAGCCCGTGGCGCGGCTCGGTGTGCTGCAGCGCGAACACGTACTCGGGCTGCTCCCTCACGACGAAGCCGCTGTGGCAGTGCTGCACCCAGATGTAGTCGCCGAGCACGACCAGCTTCCAGAACGGCTCCTCGTCGTAGAACTTGAGCTTCACCTTCTTGCCGTACTTGCGCAGCGCCGACAGCGCGCCGATGGTCGCCTCGATCTCGGTGTGCAGCGTCAGCACCGTGACCTCCGACGGCAGGGACTCGGCCCGCAGGCGCAGGCCCTCGCCGACCGGGTTCACCAGCATGACGCGGATCTCGTAGGCCTTCTCGATCACGGGGCGCAGCACGCTGTCCTTCGCCACCAGCGTGTCGTAGCCGGTCAGCGTCAGCACGAAGGCGTCGCGCGCTGTGGTCAGCTGCTCCACCAGCGCGCGCTCACGGCGGCGCGCCAGCCAGCCGGCGTCGCCGTTGCGGGCGTGCACCAGCGACGCCAGTCCTGCGGTCAGAACGCGCTGGCGGTGATCCCAGGCGATCGTGGCGAGGTTGAAGATCAGCGCCAAGATCGACGCAAGAGCGATCTCGGTCCCCAGCAGCAGCGTCGCGTTGCTCTCGATCCCCGGCAGCCACTCGTTGAGGATGTAGTTGGCGAACCCGGGCAGCGAGAAGGCGATCGCCACCGCGAGTATGGTGACCGCGCCGTGCGAAACGATCTGACGCAGGCCGGCCACGAGGCTGTGCGGGGAGGCCCCGCGATGAATTGTCACGCTAGAACCCCTCGAAACCTAGGGAGCTACTTGTTCCACTCCTGCTCTCCCCGGCCGGTCCGCTTCACGATGGCGTCGAGCGTGCGGATCGAAGTGTCTTCGAGGGGCCCGCCGAGGCCCACCGCCACGCGCGCTTCGGCGGCCGCCTCGTCGTAGCGATCGAGATCGGCCAGCGTCTGCGCGAGGTTGTTGTGCGCCGCCGCCGAGCGCGGGTAGACCGCGGTCGCGCGCCTGAAGGCGCGCTCGGCACCTTCGAAATCCCCCGAGCGGTACGCGGTGTTTCCCGATCCCATGAGGGCGGTGAACTGATCGGGCCAGCGCTCCAGAGCGCGCTGATAGGCGGCCCGCGCCGGCTCGGGCGGTCCCGCCTTCTCCAGGCGGGTCACCGCGACGAGATAGTCGGCGGAGGAAACGCTCGCGGGGAAACGGCCCGGCGGCAGCGCGACCATCGCCCAGTAGCCGCCGCGCTGCCAGGTGCGCTCGAAGGTCGACAGCGGCATCTCGAGGCGCCGCTCGGTCCCCGAGCGCAGGAGGATCCGCTGCTCCTTCAGGTCATACCCGATCGCGACAGCGTAGTGCCAGGCCGGAACCCAGTCGAGAGCGAGATTCTGAAGCACCACCGCCGGGTTCCCGGCGGCGATCTCGGCGAGAAGATCCTGCAGCTTCGGGCTCAGTTCGACCGCGACGAAGCCGTTCCGCCGCGCCGCCGCGAGCATCTCGATCTGCAGGCTGCCCTGCCGGTCGGGGATAAAGACCTGCGACCGCAGGGCCTCGGGCGTGACCGCCTTGCCGCCGGCCTCCAGCACCATCGCGAGCGCGGCGGGACCGCACTGGTATTCTTCTTGTGCGTAGAACGGAACGGCGTCGAGCTCGGCTCTTTGTGGAAGCGACGACTCGCTGCTCATCAGAGCCTGCAGCTGCGGCGTAGCGCAGCCTGCGAGCCCGAGCAATAAGATGCCCGCCGCCGTTAGGCGGCGGGCGACACGCCGGCGCGGTCGAGAGGGGAGGATCACTTGGCCGGCCGGGTGAACGGGAAAACCTTGGTGAAGCCCAGAATGTCCGTTATGAGTAGGATCACGAAGACGAGGAAGGCAACCCAGAGCACGGCCTCGAACCCGCCGCCAGCCGGCAGGGAGTCGAACTTCGCGGCCAGCTGCTCGGCCTCGTCGTCGCTCAGCGCGGCGACGCGGCTCTTCGCGTCCTCGGCGGTCACGCCCTTGCTCTCCAGCGCGGCGCGCACGTCGTCCCTGTCGATGAGCGACTGGAGGAAGGCCCGCGCGGGACGCGCGTGCTCCGTCGCGTCGACGCGGTCGGTGGCGATGATCTCGGCGTACGCGACGCGGCTCGGCAGCCCCGCGAAGCACATGCAGGCTACGAGAGCGCGCGCGAGGATCCGGAAGCTGCGGGGCATCGTTCGTGTTCTCATCGAAAGGGAGAGATTCTTATACCTCAGTTCTTACCCGCGGACGAGGCGGCCTTCCACGACCCGGACCTTGTCGCCGACCGCGAAGGAAGGCGGCCTCGGCAGCGAAACGGCGCGGTACGAGCCGTCATCCATGCGCAACGTCACCCGCCAGACGAGGTGCTTTCTCACGCTGTCGGACGCGCTTCCCGATACGGCGCCACGCAGGGTATCGAGGACCGACGCGGCTCCGCTGGCGATCGCTCCCCCAGGGCCCGAGGCGGCCGTGTCGGCACCGCTCCGGGGGTCGGCGGCTCCTGTCGCGCCGCTCGGTTCGTCGTAGACTTCGACAGTCTTGACCGCCTCGATGGTGCCGCACAAGGCGCAAGTCCCGGGCTCGCCCGGCTTGGACTCGCCCCTGGGCAGCGCCGCCGCTTCGTCTTCGTGCGCGCGCTTGCCCGGCAGCATTCCGCTCTTTGCGCCAAGACCGATCAGTACGGCAACCATGACCGACAACGCGACCGCCACGACGAGCGATCTCATCCGAATCGACCTCGATTGGTGGTTCGTAACGGCATTCATCGATTCGTTGCTCGTTCCGATGCGTAGTGGTCCGGCAGCGATTTGCAATGGTCGTGCCAAGAGCGTGCTTCCTGGCGCTTCAACGACTTAGGCGCATTCGAACAGCGCGGCGCCGCGGAACGTGTCGCCTCACGGCGACGGCAACTGCGGAGCGTCGAACACCGAACTGAAGGAAAAGGACATTTCGTGTCGCTCCGCAGCGACACGCGCGCGGTGAAGGGCGCCGTGCTCAGGCCTTTTCGGGCTTGAACATCTTCGGCTCGAGCTTGTGGCGCTCGAGCAGCTTATAGAACTCGGTGCGGTTGCGCCGGGCGAGCTTCGCCGCCTGGGTCACGCTGCCGCCGGTCATGCGCAATATTCGGATCAGGTACTCGCGCTCGAACGCCCCGCGCGCCTGCTCGAGGGAAGCCAACTGGCCCGGCTCTTCCTTCAGCGCCTGCTGCACGAGGGAAGCAGGAACGAGCCCTGAAGCGCACAGGGCGACCACCTGCTCGATCACATTGACGAGCTGCCTGACGTTCCCCGGCCACGGGGCCGCGAGCAGCATCTGCAGAGCCTCGGGCGCGAACGCGTGCACGTCCTTTCCGTAGCGTGCCGCGGTCGCCTTGAGATAGTGCGTGGCGAGAGGAACGATGTCCTCGCGCCGCTCGGAAAGGGGCGGGAGGTCGAGCGAAACCACGTTGAGGCGGTAGTAGAGATCCTCGCGGAATCGCCCCTCCTTCATCTGCGCGTCGAGATCGCGGTGCGTCGCGGAGATGATGCGCACATCCACGGGCGTTCCCTGGGTGGCGCCGACCGCTCTCACCTCCCGATCCTGCAGGACTCGCAGGAGCTTCGCTTGCAGCGCCACGGGCATGTCGCCGATTTCGTCGAGGAACAGGGTCCCCTGGTCCGCGGTGGGGATGAGGCCCTTGTGGTCGTAGTTCGCTCCGGTGAAGGAGCCCTTGCGGTGGCCGAACAATTCCGATTCGAGGAGGTTCTCGGGAATGGCCGCGCAATTGACCGCCACGAAAGGCCCCTGCGAGCGCCGGCTCGCCCGGTGTATGGACCGCGCAAGCAGCTCCTTTCCGGTGCCGCTCGCGCCCTGGAGGAACACGCTCGCTTCCGACTGAGCGACCAGCCGCGCCTGATGCAGCACGTTCTCCATTTTCGGGCTCTGGGTCACGAAGTCGCGTCTCCAGTCCTCGTCGCCTCCGCCCTGTCCGACTCCTGAGAACTGCAGCGCCTGCTCGACCTGTTCGAGCAGGTGCTTGCCGTCGAAAGGCTTGGGCTGGAAGGCGAAAACGCCGCGGCGCGTGGCCGCGACGGCATCGGGTATCGTGCCGTGCGCGGTGAGGATGATGACCGGAAGAGTCGGCGACTGCTTGCGTATTTCGTCGAACAGGGCAAGGCCATCCATTCCGTCCATCTTGAGATCGGTAATGACCAGATCCGGGCGCGACGCGGCGAGCAGCGCAAGAGCCTTCTCGCCGCTCTCCGCCTCCCGCACGCCGTGCCCCGCCGCGCCCAGGCGCAAGGAAACCAGCTTGAGGATGTCCGGATCGTCGTCGACTAGAAGAATGTTGCTCATTTTGGCCGTGCCTGCTCCCGATCGATGATCTTGCGCTCCACGTCCTTCAGCGCGTCGAGCTGCTCCTTGTATTGCGTTGCGCGACGCTGCTCGCGCATGCGCTCGTTCAACTGCGCATACAGCAGTCCGGCAAACTGCTGCATCGGGCTCGTCCTGGCTTCCTTCCCCACCACCGGCTCGAGCAGGCTCGCGGCCTTGGGCTCGTCGCAGAAATCGGTACCCGGAAGCGACAGCAGCAACGCGAATCTGACGCGCCCGTAGGCGCCACGATCCTTGGAGAAGATTTTGCTCGAAGCGTTCAATTCGCGTTGCTGCTCGTCCGCCCCGAGGCCCGCCACCTTCTGGGCGTAGCCGATGAGCTCGACGACCTGTCGCGACTCGCGCTCGTTGCGCGCCGAAGAATCGCCGTCGGGCGCGGAAACGACCCCCGGCCATAGGTTGGCGCAAGCGGCCAGCGCTACGGTCGAGGCAAGGACGATGACGGTGCGGGTCATGGCTGGGGCGGCGCCGTCCCGGAAGGAAGAGTCACTCGAAAATGCGCGCCAGGGCCGGTCTCCTGAAGGATCTCGATCCGTCCTCCGTGGGCAAGGACGAATTCTCTCGCGATCGCAAGGCCGAGGCCCGACCCGCGCAGCCGTCCGCGGGGCGCGTGTTCGCCCTTGTAGAACCAATCGAATATCCTTTCGCGGTCCTCGACGGGCACTCCGGGCCCCGCGTCGCCGATGTCGAGCACGACCTCGTCTCCCTGTTGCCGCAGCGCCAGGGAGATCATACCCTCGTCCGGAGAATACTTGATCGCGTTCGATACCAGATTCGCCGTGACGGCGCGCAATTTGTCCTCGTCGGCGTGCAGCGCGACGGGGTCGAGGCGCAGATCGGCGCGGATTTTTCTCGCCTGGACCGCAAGCCGGTGATCGTCGAGCACCTCTTCCACCACCCGATCGAAGCGCACCGCCTTCAGATCGAGGCGCCCTACGGTTTCCTGCACTCGATGATAGTTGAGCAGGTCGTCGATCAGGCGTTGCAGCTGCAAGCTCTTCTGCCTGAGGATCTCGACGATCTCGCGCTGCCCCGGCGCCAGCGCTCCCACCGTGCCCTCGGCGAGCAGCTCAGACCCCTCGCGCAGCGCGGTGAGCGGCGTCTTGAGCTCGTGCGAGACGTGCCGCAGGAAGAGGCGCTTCTGCTGCTCGAGCTCGATCAGACGCTGGCGCAACCAGTCGAGCCGGTCGCCCAGGTACTTCAGGTCGGCGGGCCCGACGACCTGGACCTCGCCCTCGAACTCGCCTGCCCCGAGGCGCCGGATCTCCTGATCGAGCTGGCGGATCGGCCTGGCGATGAAGATGGTGACACCGACCGCCAGCAGCACGCCCAAGGGAATCGTCGCCGCAAGCTGCAGCCAGAGGATGCGCTGCGCCTGCGCCCCGGTGCGGCGCATCGATTCCACCTCGCGGTCGATCAGGGCGTTGCTCGTGTCGAGCACGTTGCGCGCCGAGTCCGACAGCTCCATGTAGCCGCTGACGAGGAGAGTCTTTTCCTGCCGGGTGGTCGGCTTGTGGAGCAGACGCTCGTACAGCGCCTGCTCCATATCGATAGTTCTGTTGAGCTCGGCGAGCTGCGCTTCGTCGAGAGGTTGCAGCGACAGCTCGCTGGTGTTCGCCTTGAAATTGGTCCTCAGGCGGGAGTAGTCACTGAGTAGCTCCTCGTCGTCGAGGATGACGTACTGGCGCACGACGCGCTCGAGGGCGGTGGTCTGTTCGACCAGGAGACGGCTGCCCCGGGACGCCTGCGCCGCCTGCGACACCGCGGTCTGGCTCTGGCCCGCGAGCTGCTCGACGTACACCGCCGCGTTGTAGAAGGCGATGACGAGCGGCGCGGCAACCAGCAGGAAGGCGAGCAGCAGCAGCCCGAGAAACGATCTCGGATAGTAGCTGCGAGGGAAGTCGAGGCCTATTTTCACGCGTGGATACCGTAGTCAGGCTGGCCAATGATACTCGCGACCCGCGCCATAGTCCGTTCGGCGCACACGGTCGCTGACACGCTACCGCGGCTGCGTTGTTTGTCGCGGGAAAAATGCTCAGGTCACGCGTTGACCCGGGAGCCGCCGACCACGACCCGGTTCCGGCCGAGCTGCTTCGCCTGGTACATCGCCGCGTCCGCGGCCCGCAGGACGGCCTCGACGCCGTCGCCGTGATCCGGAAAGATTCCGATGCCGACCGACACGGTGATCGGGCCGACCCGCCTGCCCTCGTACTCGATCGCCAGCTCTCTGACGCCCTGCCGCAAATATTCGGCGCGCTGCAGCACCGTGTCGTGTGGGGCGTGAGACATCACCAGGACGAACTCTTCACCGCCGTAGCGGCACACGATGTCCTCGCCCCGCGCCGCCGTCAGAAGGTACTGGCCCACGGCGCGCAGCACCGCGTCGCCCGCCGCGTGGCCCAGGGTGTCGTTGAACCGCTTGAAATCGTCGATATCGATCATCATTACGCCCAGCGAGCAGCCGCTGCGCCGCGCCCTGCTCTCCTCGCGCGCCAGCGACTCCTCCAGATAGCGCCGGTTGTACAGGCCGGTCAACCCGTCGTGCATGACCTGGTCCTTCAAGCGGTGGTTCGATTGGGTCAGCTCCTGCTCTGCCCACAGGCGCTTCTTGATCTCCTGATCGAGAGCCGCCCTCACGATCTCGAGGCGCGCATCGCGCTCGGCTATGCGACGATCCAGTTGCGCGTGGACCCGGTCCTGATTCTCCGCATGACTCTGCAGCTTGCGGGCGATCATCCGCAGATGGTCCTCGATGCCGCCAAGCGTCGCCTTCTCCGGGGCCGGACCGGCAAGCGCCGAACTCACCGAGGCAAGCACTGCCTCCGGATTAGCGGGCTGGACGAGGAACGAGGCTCCGAAAGCCTCCGACACCGCGCGACCCTCGGCTTCGATATAGCTCGGCGCCCTGAAGATCAGTCGCGGGTGGGTCGCTGCTTCCGCCTTGAGCCAAACCGCGAACTGGCACGCGTCGATCTTGGGCGCGAGAATCTCGATGATCACGACCTCCGGATTCTCGGCCCTGACGATTTTCCGGGCCTCGTCGCCGTCTGCGGCCTGCAGGATCCGATGTCCGCGCTCCTCCAGGAGTGCGGACAGAAAGCGGCGATTGATGGGACGCTCTTCCGCGACGAGTATCGTGGCCATGGACGCTGCTGCCTGCTCGTGCGGACCGTTTTCGTCTAGCCAATCGGTGAAGGGGCTGCCCTCCCAAATACGCCTGACAAAATAACCTAAGATTAAATGGCTGAGACGCCGAATGGATGGCGAAAGGCAATACTGCACGTCCGGCGATTCAAAGACCCAGGCGTGAGCGCTTGCGACAGCCCGCTTCAGCTTCGGACCATCGTCTTTCCAACGACCCACTGGAGCGCGCTCGCCTCGTCGCGAAAGCTCTGCACCTTGACGCCGTGCTGCTGCCCGATCAGCTCGACGTACTGGTGAGAGAGACCCAGCTCTTCCGAGTCACCCAGCAGCGCGATCCGGTGCTCCGGGTCTCCGGCCAGATTCCTGAAGTACGCGAGAAAGCCCGATCGCTCGACGGTGAACACCGGATTGGACGAACGCACGGATATCAGAACCCTGGAGCGCCCGTGCTTCAACGCGGAGCTGGCGACGAGCTGGAGAAACGCCCGCGTTTCCTCCATCGTTTCGCGGTTGAACAACTCCGCTCTCAGATAACCCGGCTCGACGGTGATTTTGTACAGCATTTTACAAGCGCCCCTCCACCTCCGGTGCTCGTCGCTCACTCGCGAGGGCATACGTATCCGTTATCGCAGCTCCGTGTCGCTCATCATCATCGGGACTGATTGTGAACCCGTAGAAATCGTGACATTTCGATGTGCCGAGTAATCTGTATGGATCAAAGAATCGTCTGCTCGATTCTGTTTCTATCGAACCCCTATGAACCGCGCATGTAGGGAAATCCCTACAGACTCGTCCGGGGAACACCTGGCAACATGCGTGCTTACCTGACTGCGTAGTCGGTGTGTCATCGTGAGTCGCCGCATCGCTACACGATTTTCACGATTTCTCTATGGCGCGCGTCGGGGCAATTCACTATGATTCAACCAGCCCTGAATCCACGCGCACCACCCTCCCGTTGCGCGTTCAGGCAGCCCCGGCGTTCGCCGGGGTTTTTTTTGGGTTCACGCGCGAACGCGGCGAGCTCGACCTCGAGCGCGAGAGCCTCGCGCTCGAGCGAGGCGTAGATCGCCCATACCTCCTGGCCGTCCCTCGACGGATCGAGGCGCTCCAGCTTGCACGCCTGCTCCTGCGCTGCGACGCCGGAGAGGTTGCGGAACATTCCATGCAGCGTATGCACTTCGTGGGCGAAGCGTTCCGCGTCTCCGCTCCGCATCGCTTCTTGCACGCGGGCCAGGTGCCTGCCGCAGGCGTCAGGAAAGCTCGCCGAGATCTCGGCGAGAAGGCGCGTGTCATTCTCCACGCGGTTCATCAGTTCGACGCGGTCGAGTACGATCTTCCGCGTCTCCGGGGATTCGCGGCCTCGCTCGGGATCGCGTCGCAGACCTTCGACCGCCTCGAGCAACACTTTCGGCTGGATCGGCTTGACCAAGTGACCATCCATTCCGCCCGCGACGCACCGCGCCCGGTCGCCGGGCATGGCGTGAGCCGTCAGCGCGATCACGGGCACGCGCCCGCCCGTGGCCTTCTCTCGTTCGCGGATCCTGGCGGTCGTCTCGATTCCGTCCATACCCGGCATCTGCAGGTCCATGAGAACCAGGTCGAAGCGGGAGCCCTCCAGCGCCGAGAGCGCGGCCGCTCCACAGTCCGCGACCACGACTGAATGGCCCGCCTTCTCCAGGACGTGCTGCGCGAGCCGGCGATTGACGGCGTTGTCCTCGACCACGAGCACGTCGAGCCGGCGAGCGGGTCCGGCGGCGCGCGGCTTTACGGCCTCGGGGGGGAGTCCGGCGGACGTCTCGGATTCTCCTGCCTGGAGCGCGAAATCCACGGTGAAATGGAAGACGCTCCCCTTGCCGGGCTCGCTCTCCACCCAGATCCTTCCGTTCATCATTTCCACCAGGCGAGTGGAGATCGTCAGCCCCAGCCCGGTACCGCCGTAGATGCGGGTCGTCGATGTATCGCCCTGCAAGAATGGGGCGAAGATCGCGGCCTGCTTTTCGGCCTCGATGCCGACTCCCGTATCGCGCACCGCGAAATGACATCGCACTCCGCCCGCCCCGGTCTCGCGACGCGAGACCCGAAGATCCACCTCGCCGCGCTCGGTGAACTTGATGGCGTTGCCGACCAGATTGAACACGATCTGGCGCAGCCTCACCGGGTCGCCCAGCAGGGCGTCGGGCACGTCGGGCGCGACTTCGTGCGTGAGCGCCAGGTTCTTCTTGCTCGCTTCGAAACCCAGCGCTCTAATGCACTCGGAGAGGTTCGCCCTGAGCGAGAAAGGTATGGTCTCGACCTCGAGCCTTCCCGCTTCGATTTTCGAGAAATCTAGGATGTCGTTGATGATCCGCATGAGGGACTCGCCCGACGACTTGACGAGCTCGAGGTAGTCGCGCTGCTCAGGCGTCAGCTCGGTTTCGAGGGCGAGCTCGGTCATGCCGATGACCGCGTTCATCGGCGTGCGGATCTCGTGGCTCATGTTGGCGAGAAACTCCGATTTCGCCAGGTTCGCCGCCTCGGCCGCCTGCTTGGCCTTGTGAAGCTCCTGCTCCGCCCGCGCGCGCATGTCGACTTCCCTGCGAAGCCTTTCATTGGCGTTGATCAGGCTGGAGGTGCGCTCGCGCACCTCCGCCTCGAGGATCTCCTTGGCCCTGGACAGCTCGCGCTCCGCGGTCTTCTGCTGGACCAACTGCGATCTGAGCGAGGCCTTCTTGCCGTACAGGTCGACGAACACCGCCACCTTCGACTTGAGCACTTCCGGATCGACGGGCTTCAGGACATAGTCGGCGGCGCCGACCTTGTAGCCGCGCATCACCGACTCGTCCTCGGCCGCACCGGTGAGGAACACTATCGGGGTGTCGCGCGAGCGCCTGAGTTTGCGGATCAGGAGAGCGGTCTCGAAGCCGTCGATTTCCGGCATACGGACGTCGAGCAGGATGATGGCGAAATCCTCCTTGAGGATGCGCTTGAGCGCGTCCTTCCCCGATGCGACCGGAACGACGTTGCGGTCGGGCCCGCTGAGGAGCTCCTGCATCGCGAGAAGACTGTGCGGCTCGTCGTCGACGACGAGAACGTTCGCCTTCCCTGGATTGTTCACCGGACGTGCTCCGCTGGCTCGGCCAGCCGGATCCTCAGCAGCGACAGCAGCTGCTCGATGTTGACCGGCTTGGAAATGTAGTCGGAGGCTCCAGCCTCGATGCATTTCTCACGGTCTCCTTTCATCGCCTTGGCGGTCACGGCGATGATCGGCAGATCGCGGAATTCCTCCAGGCCGCGCATGATCCGGATCGTGTCGTAGCCGTCGAGCTCCGGCATCATGATGTCCATCAGGACGACGTCGATGTCCGGGTCGTTCTTCAGAGCCTCGATCCCGTCCTTTCCGTTCTCGGCCGTGAGAACCGCCATCCCGTGCTGCTCCAAGGCGCCCGCGAGAGCGAAGATATTCCTGATGTCGTCGTCGACGATCAGCGCCTTCTTGCCTTCGAGCCCGGGCGCGCTGCCGCGCAGGACGGTCAGGAGCTGATGGCGCTTCTCTGGCGGCAGATCGCTGACCGCCTGATGGAGGAAGAGCGTCGTCTCCGCCAGCACGGCCTCCACGGTTCGCGCGCTCTTGAGGACCAGCCCCTCGGCGAGCTTCCTGATGTCGTCCCCCTCGCCGCCGCCCGCGTCGTCGGCGCGATACATCACGATCGGCAGCCTGGACGAGGTCTGGAGCCGCGCGATTTCCCTGACGAGGTCGGCCGCGCTCATGTCCCGCAGCGCCTGACCGACGACCAGGCAATCGATCCCGTCCTCCCGCAATTCGGCGATAGCCTCGCTGCCGGAGCTCGCTTCCGCGATCCTCACGCTCTCACCGCTCAGGGCCTCGACGATCGACGCCCGCTCCGCCTCGTCTGCAGCCGCCACGAGAAGACTCTTGATCTCGTGCTCGACCACGCTGCGCGTCCGCGCAAGCGCGGCCAGCAGGGCGTCTTTCCCGGCGGGCTTCTGGACCACGCCCAGCGCGCCCATGTGCAGATACTTGCGCATCTCCTCTTCCACGGAGATGACGCTTACCGGAATGTGGCGCGTCTCGGGATCGTGCTTCAGCATGTCCAGCACCGCCCATCCCTCCATGTCGGGAAGCTTCAAGTCGAGCGTGATCGCGTCCGGAGCGAGGTCCTTGACCATGTTCAGGGCCGCGCCCGCCTCGGCTGCGACCACCGCCTTGAACCCGCTCTCGCGGGCCAGCTCGCGCAGGGTCACGGCGAACCTGTCGTCGTCTTCGACGATGAGGACGACCAAGTCTCCAGGCTGGATGCTGTCGCGGTCGTCGGTGACCTGAGGCCTCGCGCTCGCCCTGCCCGCTTTCGGCTTGACCGCGGGGCGGCCGGGACGCTCGGAGCCGGGCCGCGCATCCCCCGGAGCCGGCGGCGGGATCCTCAAGTCAATCGGCGCGGGCTCGTGCATCAGAGGCAGATAAAGCGTAAAGGTGCTGCCCTCGCCCGAGCTGCTCTCCACCCTGATGTCGCCTCCGAGCAGGCGCGTCAATTCGCGGCTGATCGAGAGGCCTAGGCCGGTGCCGCCGTATTTCCTGCTCGTCGTCCCGTCCACCTGCTGGAAGGCCTCGAAGATGACCTTCTGCTTAGCCTCGGGAATGCCGATGCCCGTGTCCGTCACCGCGAATGCGACGACCCTGGCCGCGGCGTCGAGCTGGACATGGCCGTCGCTCCAGCCGGCGTCCGCGACGAAGATCCGCAGCGCCACGGTGCCTTGCTCGGTGAACTTGAACGCATTCGACAGCAGGTTCTTGAGGATCTGCTGGAGGCGCTTCTCGTCGGTGTGAATCACCGCCGGCAGATCGTGAGCCGCCTCCACCGTGAATCCCAGCCCCTTGTTCTGAGCCACCTGGCGGAACGTGCGCTCGACGTAGCCGAGCAGCTCGGAGAAGCGCTCGGGAGCGATGTCCAGGGTGACAGTGCCCGACTCGATCTTGGCCAGGTCGAGGATGTCGTTGATCAGCGAGAGCAGGTCCGTGCCCGCGGCGTAGATGGTCTGCGCGTAGTCGATCTGCTTCGGCGTGAGATTGTTACCCGCGTTGTCGGAGAGGAGCTTCGCCAGAATCAGCAGGCTGTTCAGCGGCGTGCGCAGCTCGTGCGACATATTGGCGAGGAACTCGGACTTGTAACGCGAGGAGAGCGCCAGCTGCTCCGCCTTCTCCTCGAGCGCCGCCTTCGCGTGCTCGACCTCGCGGTTCTTGTATGCGACCTGCTGCATCTGCTCGGAAAGCAGCTTGGCCTTCTCCTGCAGCTCCTCGTTGGTGCTCTGCAGCTCTTCCTGCTGATTCTTGAGGAGCCTCTCCGAGTTCTGCAGGTTCTCCGCCTGCTGCTCGAGGCGGTCGTTGGTGTTCTTCAGCTCCTCCTGCTGGCTCTGCAGCTCCTTGGTGAGCGTCTGCGACTGCTCGAGGAGCGCCTCTGTGCGCATGTTCGCCTCGATCGTGTTGAACACGATCCCGATGCTTTCGGTCAGCTGCTCGAGGAACGACAAGTGGGTCTCGTTGAATCTCCTCAGCGACGCGAGCTCGACCACCGCCTTGACCTCGCCCTCGAACAGCACCGGCAGGATGATGACATTCAGCGGCGTGGCCGAGCCGAGCCCCGAATTGATCCGGACGTAGTCGGCCGGAGCGTCCTCGAGCAGGATGCGTTTTTTCTCGTACGCGCACTGGCCGATCAGGCCTTCGCCGACGCGCAGCGTCTTTGCGAGGCTCCTGTTCGGCTTGGAGGCGTAGGCGGCGAGCAGCTCCAGGCGGAGCTCGTCGCCGCGCTTCGATTGGCAGTAGAACACGCCCTGCTGCGCGTTGATCAATGGCGCGAGCTCGGACAGCACCAGTTTCGAGACCGTGACCAGGTCGCTGTGCCCCTGCAGCATCTGAGTGAATTTTGCGAGGTTCGTCTTCAGCCAGTCCTGCTCGTTGTTCTTGAGCGTGGTGTCCTTGAGGTTGCGGATCATCTCGTTGATGTTGTCTTTCAGCACCGCCACCTCGCCCATCGCCTCGACCATGATCGAGCGCGTGAGGTCGCCCTTGGTCACCGCCGTCGCAACCTCGGCGATGGCGCGCACCTGGGTCGTCAGGTTCGCGGCCAGCTGGTTCACGTTGTCGGTGAGGTCGCGCCACAGACCCGCCGCGCCCGGCACCCGCGCCTGGCCGCCGAGCTTGCCTTCGATGCCCACCTCGCGAGCGACGTTGGTCACCTGATCGCCGAAGGTTGCCAGGGTGTCGATCATGCCGTTGATGGTGTCGGCGAGCGCCGCAATCTCGCCCTTGGCCTCGAACACCACCTTGCGCTTGAGGTCGCCCCTCGCCACCGCGTTGACGACCTGCGCGATGCCGCGCACCTGGTTGGTGAGGCTGGCCGCCATCGAATTGACGTTGTCGGTGAGGTCCTTCCAGGTACCGGCCACTCCGGGCACGCGTGCCTGGCCGCCGAGCTTGCCGTCGGTGCCCACCTCGCGCGCCACCCGCGACACCTCCGAGGCGAAGCCGTTCAGCTGATCCACCATCGTGTTGATGGTGCTCTTCAGCTCGAGAATCTCCCCCTTCACGTCCACCGTGATCTTCTTCGAGAGGTCGCCCTTTGCCACCGCCGTCGTCACCTCGGCGATGTTTCTCACCTGGCCGGTCAGGTTCGCCGCCATCAGGTTCACGTTGTCGGTGAGGTCCTTCCAGGTGCCCGCGACGCCCGGCACCTGCGCCTGGCCGCCGAGCTTGCCGTCGGTGCCCACCTCGCGCGCCACCCGCGACACCTCCGAGGCGAAGCCGCCCAACTGATCCACCATCGTGTTGACGACTTTTCCGATGCGAAGAAATTCGCCGCGCAAGGACCTTCCTTCAATCTCCGGGAGCATGCGCTGCGACAGATCGCCCTTCGCCACCGACTCGATCACGCGCGCGACCTCTAGGCTGGGGCGCACGAGGTCCCCGACGAGCGTGTTGACCGAGTCCACGCAGTCCGCCCAGGATCCGCTGGCCGAGGGCAGCCTCACGCGCTGGTTGATTTGCCCTTCCCGGCCGACCTCGTCGCGGATGCGCGCGAACTCTTCGGCCATCCTCTCGTTCACCTCGACGACGTCGTTGAAGGCTTGGGCGATCTCGCCGTCCGCTCCGACGAAATCCATCGGCAAACGCACCGAAAAATCGCCCTTTCTGAATGCCCGCAGCGCACTCAGAAGCCCTTTGCGGTCGAGCGTGTCGTGAATGAATTGCATGTCGCTCATATGCAGCTCTTTCATTCGCACATATCCTTCTGGTCCCTTCGCGGCATGCCGGGGATCAGCAAAATCATATAGTGCGTCGGGCGTCGGCCCGCTATAGAGACCGCCTGATAATTGTGTGGCGAATAAGCGGCATCGAGTAGACGTTCGGCGACACGCTTGGCTCCGGCGTCCGTGGACCGAATGGAGCAGGAATGCGGGTGCTCGACGGCGACGGTCCGCAATTTCCGGCCGGTACGTTGAGCGCTCCCGGCCGACGACTGCCATGCCTGTCCGCGAGCACGAACTGAAGATCTTCTCCACCTGCCCGCTCTCCGCGCAGGCAAGGCCGGACGCATGCGCGCGTGAGCTGCGGGCATTCGCGCGCTCGAGCGAGGACGCCGGACACGAGGGCATTCTCGTCGTCACCGACAATGGCCAGCTGGATCCGTGGCTGGTCTCGCAGATAATCGTCGAGGCCACCAAACGCCTGTGCCCGCTGGTGGCGGTGCAGCCGGCCTACATGCATCCCTACAGCGTGGCCAAGATGATCACGTCGATCGCTCATCTGCACGGTCGGCGGCTGTATCTGAACATGGTCGCGGGGGGATTCAAGAACGACCTCGCTGCGCTCAACGACATCACGCCCCATGACGAGCGCTATGCCCGCCTGCTGGAGTACACGACGGTCATTCAAACCCTGCTCGGATCCGCGGAACCGATCGGATTCGAGGGACGGTACTACAGGGTCAGCAGCCTGAGACTGACCCCGCCGCTGCCGCCCGAGCTGATGCCGGGGGTTCTCGTGTCCGGATCCTCCGAAGCGGGCATGGCGGCCGCGCGGCAACTCGCGGCCACGGCGGTCGAGTACCCGAAACCGCCCGCCGAGTACGCGGTGGCGGCTTCACCGAGCACAGCCTCGAGGGGGATCCGTATCGGCATCATCGCCCGCGCCGCGGAGGCGGAAGCCTGGTCGGTCGCCCGTGCGCGGTATCCGGAGGACCGAAAGGGCCAGCTCACCCATCAGCTCGCGATGAAGGTCTCGGATTCCTCCTGGCACCGGCAGCTGTCCGCGCTCGGGCGGACCGAAGCGGGCGCCGAGAATCCGTACTGGCTGGTTCCCTTTCAGAACTACAAGGCGGTCTGCCCTTTTCTGGTGGGGAGCTACGACCGGGTGGCCGATGAAGTGGCGCGCTACATCGATGCCGGCTACCGCACCTTCATTCTCGACGTGCCCGCGAGCGTGGAAGAAATGGAACACACGGGTGTCGTGTTCGAGCGCGCTTCCGCGCGTCGCCTTGCCGCGTGAGCGGGCTGCTGCAGCAGGGCATCACCGAACAGGCGCAGGCGCGCCCGGAGGCAACAGCGCTGGTATTCAAGAACGAACGCGTCACGTACGGCGCGCTCGAGGAAGGAAGCAATCGTCTGGCGCACCTGCTGAAAAGCGTCGGATGCCGGCGCGGCGACCGGGTCGGGCTCCTGTTGCCCAAGACGCCCGGCGCGATCGTCGCGATGCTCGGCGTGCTGAAAGCCGACGCGATCTACGTGCCCATGGATCCCGCCAGTCCGGCGGCGCGACACGCGCGCGTGCTCGAAGTCAGCGATTGCCGCTGCATCCTCGCCGCGGGCCTCGCCGGGGAGAATATCCGCGGCGCCTTGGCCGCGACCCTGGCGCGCCGGCCCACGGTCGGCTGGCTGGACGAGGGCCCGCCCGCCGACGTAGACACCGCTTTCACGCTGCGTGACCTCGCCGCCCATCCCGCGACACCGCCCGCTTCCGCCAACGACGACCGCGACGTCGCGCACATTCTGTTTACGTCGGGATCCACGGGACTTCCCAAAGGCGTGATGATCACCCATGCGAGCGTGGGGCGGTTCATCCGGTGGGCGAAAGGCTATTTCGGCACCGCTCCGCAGGATCGGATCTCGCAGCACCCGCCGCTGCACTTCGACCTTTCCACGTTCGACATCTTCGGCACGCTGTCTTCAGGGGCGGAGCTGCACCTGGTGCCCCCGGAGCTCAATCTCCTCCCGCCCAGGCTGGCCCAGTTCATCCGCGAGGCGAGCCTCACGCAATGGTTTTCGGTGCCTTCTGTCCTCAACCTGATGGCGAAGTTCGACGCGGTCAGGCGAGACGACTTCCCGAGCCTGCGGCGGGTGCTTTGGTGCGGCGAGGCGATGCCGACGCCGACCCTGATCTACTGGATGCGCCGGCTCCCGCACGTGCGCTTCACCAACCTCTATGGGCCCACCGAAACGACGATCGCGAGCAGCTACTACACGGTCCCGGCCTGTCCCGCCGACGAGCGCGAGCCGATTCCGATCGGAAGCGCGTGCGAGGGCGAGGAGCTGCTGGTTCTCGACGCGCAGCTGCGGCCCGCGGTGCCCGGTGAGATCGGGGACCTCTACATCCGCGGCGCGGGCCTGAGCCCGGGGTACTGGGGCGATCCGGACAAGACCCGCAGCGCATTTCTTCCCTGTCCCGGCGGCGCAGGTCCGCAGGACCGCATCTACAAGACCGGCGATCTGGCGCGCCGCGGGACCGACGGCCTGTACTACTTCCTCGGCCGCGCCGACACGCAGATCAAGAGCCGCGGCTATCGCATCGAGCTGGGCGAGATCGAGGCGGCGCTCCACTCGCTGCCGGGCCTGCGGGAGAGCGCGGTCGTGGCGATCCAATCCGAAGGCTTCGAGGGATGGCTGATCTGCTGTGCCTACGTCCCGGCCGCGGAACGCGATGTTACCGCCAGCACGCTGAGAAGGAATCTATCCGCGCTGGTGCCGGGGTACATGCTCCCCGCCCGCTGGATGCCCTACGAGGCCCTACCCAAGAACGACAACGGCAAGATCGACCGCCCGTTCCTCAAGAGCGCGTTCCTCCAGGCCGAAGCGCGCCAGTCCCGGATGCAAGTGCACTGAACGGGCGCTCGAGTGGACGACACGATCACACGGGACCTGCGCGCACTCTTCGTCGAGAGCCTCCACGTCGAGGCGCCGGCGCCGGATACAGATCTGTTCGAAAGCGGCACGCTCGATTCGCTGCAGCTGGTCGAACTGCTGGTGCAGCTCGAGCGGCGATTCGGCGTGGAGATCTCGATCGAGAGCGTCGATCTCGACAACCTGCGCACGCTCGCACGGATCGCCCGGCTCGTCGCGGCGAGCACCGGCGACACTTCCCTGGCAAGGCCGGGAAAAAAGGTGGCGAACGGCTGAGCTCCATGGCGACGGTGCGCAACTTCGTCGAGGACGACATTCCCGCCGTCGCCGCGCTCTTCGGACGCGCCCACCCGGACCGGCATTGGGCTTCCCGGGCGGCGTGCGAATCCTATTTTCGCGAGATCCTGCTCGGCAATCCCTGGCGCGATCTCGATCTGCCCTCGTGGGTGGCCGAGGAGGACGGCCGCCTGGCCGGTTTCGCGGGCGTAGTCCCCAGGCGAATGCTGTTTCGGGGGCAATCTATCAGGGTCGCCGTGGGCTGCCAGTTCATGGTGGATCCCAATCGGCGCCACGGCCTCACCGCGCTGCAACTGGCGAGAGCGGCGCTTTCGGGAGGCCAGGACCTGTTCATTGCCGACGGGGCGAACGATCTTTCGCGCCGCTTGTGGGCCGCGCTCGGGGGAACGGCGCCGCTGCTCTACAACCTTCATTGGACGAGGCCCTTGCGCCCGGCGCGGTTCGCGCTGTCGCTCCTCGAGGAGCGACGCACTCTCCTTCGTCCGCTGCTGCGCACGGCGCGCGTGCTCGGCGACCTGGTCGACGCTGTGGCGTCATGGGCGCTCCCCGGCCGACTGGGCGGAAAGGAATCCGAGCTCGCAGACGACGAGCTGGACGTCGCCGCGATGCTTGCGCATTTGCCCGAAGTCGCCGCGGGCGACGCCCTGCAACCGCAGTACGACGCACGCTCGCTCTCCTGGTTGCTCGAGCAAGCCGCACGCAAGTCGCGCCACGGCAATCTGCGGGCGCGCGCGGTATTCGAAGGCGGGCGACGGCTCATCGGCTGGTATCTCTACTACGCGCGCGCCGGCCAGGTGAGCGAGGTGGTCCAGCTCGCGGCCCGCGACGGCTTCTTCGACCGAGTCCTGCAACGGCTCCTGGCCGATGCCGGGCGACACGGAGCCACAGCGGTGCGGGGGCGCCTCGATCCGCGCCACGTGCAGGAGCTCTCGGACCGGCACTGCTGGTTCCGGCGCGAAGGAACCTGGACCCTGGTCCACTCGCGCGACGCCGACATCGCCGCCGCCATCCACCGGGGAAGCGCTTTCCTGAGCCGTCTCGAAGGCGAGTGGTGGCTGCGCTTCCAGGGCGGATGAGACAAACGGACCAAATCCTGCCACACCTGACATGCACCTGACGTCATCGCGCGTCTCTACTCTCCCGCCATCCACCATGGGTCCAATACGCGCGACACGCGAGCCCGGGACGGCATCTGCGGACCGCCGCTCGCAAGAGGCCGGCCCGGCGACGCCCAGGCGCCGGACATCCGTCGTCGTCGTGCGCGACGCTCAGACCCTGTCGGGCTTCGTTCCGGCCTGGGAGGAGCTGGCGGCCGCGGCGATAGAGCCCAACGTGTTCTACGAGCACTGGATGCTGCTCCCGGCGCTGGAAGCCTTCGGATCGGGAAGGGACATCAGCGTGGCTCTTGTGCTGTTGCACGACCCGCACAGTGCGGACGGTCCTCCGAAGCTGGCCGGCCTGTTCCCGCTCGAGCGCGTCCGCAATTTCAGGAATCTCAAGCTGTCCGCCTTGAGCTTGTGGCAGCACATTCACTGCTATGCGTGTACCCCCCTGGTGCGCACCGAGACCGCCGGCGAGTGCCTGGTTGAGCTGTTCCGCTGGGTCCAATCGGGGGGCGCGAACGCTTCCCTGATCGAGCTGGGGTGCGTATACGGAGACGGCCCGTTCCACAAGAAGCTCGTCGACCTGTCGAACGAGCTCGGATTGCTGAGCTGGGTTACCGATATCTTCACGCGCGGGCTGTGGCACAAGGGCGACGACACGAAAGGCGACCCCGAGTCGGCGGTGTCGGGCGACCTGCGCCGCCGCCTTCGCCGCAAGGAGAGGCGCCTGTGCGAGCGCGGCCGGGTGGAGCACCTCGTGCTGCGGCCCGAGGACGACGTGGAGCGCTGGATCGACGAGTTCCTGGAAATCGAGGCGAGCGGGTGGAAAGGATCGGGCGGAACCGCCTTGGCCCATTCGGAAAGCGGCCGCAGCTACTTCAGACAGATCGCCATATCGGCGTTCCATCTCGGGCGCCTGCTCATGCTCGGCATCAATTTCGACGGCCGTCCCATCGCGCGCCGTTGCGCGTTCGTCGCCGGCGAAGGGTCGTTCGCCTTCAAGACGGCCTATGACGAGGCGTTCGCGGATTTCTCCCCTGGAGCGATGCTCGAGCTGGACAACATCCGCCAGCTCCGCGCCCTGCCCGCGATCCGGTGGATGGATTCCTGCGCGTCGCCCGACAACCTTCTCGTCAACCGGATCTCGAACGACCGGAAGACGATCCAGACGCTTGCCGTCGGCGGGGGCACCTTGGGAGACCTGGTGGTCTCGGGACTACCGCTGCTGCGCTGGACTCACCGCCAGATCGTGAAGAGGAAATCCGCGGAAATGAAGGAGGCCTAGACATGCAAGTCCGATTCCTGGACATCGACGCGGAGACGTTCCGCACGCACTTCAATCGCAAGCCGTTTCTATTCCGGCATCACGTCGCGGATCGCCCGATCTTCAAGCTCACCCGGCTGGCCGAGCTCGCCAGAACGCTGCCGCCGAGCATCGTCGAATACAACGCCGGCAAGATTCCGGTCAGCCTTCCCGACTGGGAAAACACGCCCTACACGGGCCTGTCCGCCGAGGAAACCGTGAGGCGCATCGAGGAGTGCGGCTCCTGGATCGTTCTTAAGCGCGCCGAAGCCGCTCCCGATTGCCTGCAGCTGCTCAACGAGGTCCTCGACGAGATCGAGCCGCTGTCGGAGCCGATCGAACCGGGCATGTGCGAGCGCGAAGGAGCGGTCTTCGTGACCTCGCCCTCGTCGGTGACGCCGTATCACATGGATCACGAGATCAACTTCCTGCTGCAGATCCGCGGCAGCAAGACGGTCAGCGTCTTCAGCGCCGAAGACCGGGAGGTCCTCTCGGAGCTCGAGCTGGAGAAGCACTTCTCGGGGCCCGCGATCCACCGCAACATGGTCTTCCACGAGCGATACCAGGAGCGGGCCAAGGTGTTCGAGCTCAAAGCAGGCTACGGGCTGCACATACCGACGACCGACCCGCACTGGATCAAGAATGGAGACCAGGTGTCGGTCTCCTTCAGCGCCGCCTTCAAGACGCGCGCCTCCTTGCACCGAGGAGCAGTCTACCGGCTGAACAGCCAGATGCGCAGTGTCGGACTCAAGCCCGCACCGTACGGCAAGGGGGCTTTTCGCGACGCGATGAAGTACCACGCATCGCGCGTGGTCGGCCGCGCCCAACGCATGCTGAACATCCAACTCCCGGTGGGCTGACCGGCTCAGACTCCCTGTCGCGCCCAGACCGCTCCGCCGGCCGGTCCTTCGACGCGGAAGCCGTAGCGCCTGCAACCCGGAGTCGAGAAGGCGAAGGAGTGACCGCACGCGCGGAAGAGATACACCTCGCCGAAGACGCCGTAGCCCATGCGCCTCACCGAGTGCAAGGAGGCGAAGTTGTTCGACGCAACGTAGGACACCAGACCCTTCTTGCCCTCTTCGGTGAAGGCACGCAAGGCCCGGCACATCCCGACGGCGTGCAGGCGCCTTCCGCGGTAGGCGGGCACGGTGTATCCCTTGTACATGTACGTCCACGCGGGGTCGAAATGGAGCACGAAGCGCTCGTCGATCGGCGTCGGCAGGCAGGAATACCAGCCGTACGCCGCGAGCGCGTCGCCGTCGAAGATCGCATAGCAGCGGTCGCCGCGCGCGCGTGCGTCGCGCAGGAATTCCGGCGAGAAATCGTGCGCGCCGTCGCGGGCGAACGCCGCGAGCTCGCCATCGCCCGCGAACCGCGCTTCGAACCCGCCTGCGTCGAAGAGCGCCGGGTCCTTCACGTCCTGCACGCGGACCGACATCCCCTTGAGGATCTGGAAGCCGGCAAGCCTGTTCAGCACCCGGCATTCGAGGTCGTGGAGCGCCGCGGGAACACCGTGCTTTCGGGCGCTGTCCCGGACGGTGCCGAAGAGCGTGCGCAATTTCATGGGTGACCAAGGTACCGCCGCCGGCTTTCGTTCATGAAGAACCCTGCATGAGCCGAACGGACCAAGGAGGTGCCTTGCCCCGGCGCCGTCGCGTCTTCGAGCGACGCTACGATGCAAGCGATGAAGATCTGCCTGGTCGGGTTCGACAATCTGCCGCTTCTCGCTCCCGAGTACCGCGCGCATCTCATCGGCGGCGAGGCGGTGCAGCAAACGCTGCTGGGACGGGCGCTGGCGCAACGCGGACACGACGTAAGCATGGTCGTCGCCGACTGCGGGCAGGACGACGGCGGACGATGGGAGGCGATCCGGGTATTCAAGGCCTATCGTCTCGACGCGGGGGTGCCGGGGGTCCGCTTCATTCATCCCCGCTGGACCGGCATGTGGTCGGCGCTCAAGCGCGCCGACGCCGATCTCTACTACACCAGTTGCGCCGGCATGCAGGTCGGCCTCGTGGCGCTGTTTTGCCGGCGTCACCGGAGGCGATTCGTCTTCCGCGTCGCGAGCGACTCGGATTGCGACGCTTCCCGCCTGCTGGTGCCCTTCGCGCGCGACCGCTGGCTGTATGCGTACGGCGTGCGGCGAGCCGACGCCATCCTCGTGCAGAGCACCTCGCAGGCGGAGGCTCTAGCGCGCAACTACGGATTGGCGAGCCGGCTGGCGGGAATGATGGTCGAACGGCCCCTGCCGACGGCGGAGCGCGATATCGACGTGTTGTGGGTCGGCAACATCCGGCGCGAGAAGAGGCCCGATCGGATCCTCGAGCTCGCCGACGGAATGCCGGAGGTGAAGATCCACATGGTGGGAGGCCCGCTTCGTGACGAAGAAGCTTTCTTCGGAAACGTCGAAAGCGCGGCCAGGGCAAGACCCAACGTGGTGTTCCACGGGCGGCTGACGTACTGGGACGCGAACGCATTGTACGGCCGATCGCGCCTGCTCCTGAATACCTCCGACGTGGAAGGATTTCCCAACTCCTACCTGCAGGCGTGGATCCGCGGCGTGCCCGTCGTCGCGCTGATCGATCCGGACCGCGTCATCGAGCGCGAGGGCCTCGGCGCGGCGGCGAGGTCCGCGGCTGCGCTGCGAGATGCCGTCCGAAGCCTGCTGGACGATCCGGCCGCCTGGCAGGCGGCGAGCGAGCGCTGCCGCGCCTACGTCGCCCGGGAACACTGCGACGACAAGGTCCTGGCCGCCTATCTCGACACGTTCGAGAAGGTCATCCGCGCGCCGGACGGCGGCAAGCCGATGATCGCGTCTCGCGCGGCGCGCCATGTCTGAGACGCCTTTCATCATCACGATCGACACCGAGGGCGACGACCTCTGGTCGAAGCCGCGCGAGATCACGACGCGCAACGCGGATTTTCTGCCGCGTTTCCAGGCGCTGTGCGAACGCTTCGGCTTCAAGCCCGTGTACCTCACCAACTATGAGATGGCGCAATCGGAGGTCTTCGTCGAATTCGGGCGCGACGTGCTCGCGCGCGGCGCAGGGGAGATCGGGATGCATCTGCACGCGTGGAACTCGCCGCCTATCGTCCCCCTCACCTCCGACGATTTCCGCTTCCAGCCCTACCTGATCGAATATCCCGACCCGGTCATGCGTGACAAGATCGACGTGATGACCCGCCTCCTCGAAGACCGCTTCGATCAGGCGGTCTTCAGCCACCGCGCGGGACGACTGGGCTTCGACGGTCGCTACGCCGCCATGCTCCTCGAGGAGGGGTATCGAGTCGACTGCTCCGTGAGCCCCGGTCTCGACTGGAGAGACACGCTCGGCGATCCGCGTGGGAAAGGCGGGCCGGACTACAGGACATTTCCCCACCGCCCCTATTTCCTCGACCCTTCCGACATCGCCGCGCCCGCGGCGGGGACACTCCTCGAAGTGCCGATGACGATTCGATCGTCGGGCCTGCATCGAAACGCGCCCTGGATCTACCGCATGCCCCTGCTGCGTCAGACCGCCAACCGAATGGTCTCGCCGGCCCTGGATCACCTGTGTCCGACCGAGAGCCGCCTCGGCGGAATGCTGCGCGCGGCCCGCGGCGCCCGCGCCGAAGGCGCGGATCACGTCGCGTTCACGCTGCACTCCTCGGAGCTCATGCCGGGCGGAAGCCCGAGCTTCCCGAGCCGTAACCACATCGCGCGCCTGTACGAGGATATTGAAGCGCTGTTCGGCGAGCTTTCCCGCTGGTGCCGCGGTATGACGCTGAAGGAGTTCTACGCCGCGTTCGTCGGTCGTCGCGCGGAGGCCCGCAGAGAGACAAACATGGCAATCGCCGCAGGGATTTGAATGATCCGCATCACGGGCCGGGGTGCAATCTACGGAGAGGTCTGGTTCGACGAGGAGCTGCCTCGCGACGCCGGCGTCGACATCGTCCTCTACCGTCAGAGGGCCGCTCCCGTCGCAAACGCGCGGACCACGCCCTTCCTGTCGATGGTGACGGATCTTTCCCTGGCGGAAGACGCGATCACCGCCCGGTTCGGGAAGGACTGCCGCTACAAGATCCGGCGCGCCGAGGGCAGAGACGGTTTGAGAATGGAGTACCTCACCGAGCCCGAGCGCAAGCTGGGAGAGTTCCAGGCGTTCTACGACGCGTTCGCAAGCGAGAAGTCGATCTGGCTCTCCGATCGCCGCTGGCTGGAGGCCGCGTGCGAAGCCCGCCAACTGGCGCTTACCTCGGCGTCGAAGGACGGCGAGGCGCTTGTGTGGCACGCGTACCTCGTCTGCGGAAAGTCCGCGTGGCTCCAGTACACGGCGTCCTGCTTCAGGCGCAAGGACGGCGACTACCGAGCGCTCGTCGGGCGCGCCAACCGCTGGCTGCATTGGAAAGAAATGCTTCTCTTCAAGGAGAAGGGCCTCGAACGCTACGACTGGGGCGGCCTCTTCGAGGACGAATCGGTGCCGGGAAACGCGGGAATCAATAACTTCAAGAGAGATTTCGGCGGACAGCAGGTGCGCACCTACGATTGCACGGTGCCGGTGACCCTCAAGGGCCGCGTCTGGCTGGGACTTCGCGAAGCGTGGCGCGGCATGCACAGACCGGCCGCCGCGCGCCTGCAGGAGTCGCCCCGGTGAGCCTCGTCTCGGTCATCCTCCCGACCTACAACCGCAGGGAGAGCATCCGGGCGGCGATTGCGAGCGTGCAGCGCCAGACTCTCGAGGATTGGGAACTGATCGTGGTCGACGACGGGTCCACGGACGGGACAGCCTCGCTGATCGAGGGCTCGGATCCCCGCCTCGTGCTGATCCGGCAGAAGAACCAGGGTGTGAACGGGGCACGCAACACCGCCATGCTCAGGGCGCGCGGCCGGTACATCGCTTTCCTGGACTCGGACGACGAATGGCTTCCGCACCACCTCGAGCTGAGCGCGGCCTTTTTCCGCGCTTTTCCGGACGAAGACTTTCTTTCCGGCGAGTTCTGCGAGGATGGCAGCCCGGAGGGTACTGTTCCCTTCCTTCATACTGCGCTGACGCATTGGTATCCGCCGCTCGCCGAGCGCGCCGGCTCTTCCCTGTTGAAGCTTCCCCCGGGCGAAAGCGATCCGTATCTCAAGGTCTTCTCGGCCCGGCAACCGGTCGGCGCCTGGGGACGGGACATCCTCGCGCGGACGCCCTACCGCGGTGCGCGTCTCTACCAAGGGCGCGTTTTCGAGCATATGCGCTTCGGCTTTCTCTTCGCCCTGCAGCCCACCGTCATCACGCGCCGCGCGCGCGAGACCGTCGGCCTGTTCGACCCGCGCTACCGGATCGGCGCGGACTACAGCTACCTCGCGCACTTGTGCCGCCGCTTCAGGGCGAACTTCGTGTCGCTGCCGATGGCGATCAAGCACGAGTACGCGAGCGACGGAACACGGCTGAACGAGGGACACCTGTCGACGGGACTCACGCGGTTCGAGTTCGAGCGGGATCTGCTTCGCCAGTTCGACGAGCTGTACCCTGCGAAACCGAGCGAGGCCTCGGAAATCGCCGCCCTTCGCCGGGCAAGGCAGGCGGTCGTCGGTCTCGCCGCCCTCGGGCAGGGAAGCCGACGCGACGCCCTGTACTATCTCGGGGAGGCCGGACAGAAGCTGCGGTGGCTCGTGCGCGTCGCACCGACCGCGGCGATCGCGCACCGGATCTACATCGGGCTCCGGCGCGCCGGAGCGCTGGCGAGCGAAGCCCTCCAGGGACCCTCCGCCTGGGGCGCAATCGCCGGACGCCTTAGAACGCGTTTCCTCAGCCATTCCCGCCCGGGCTCCTCGATCCAGCGGTAGGTGAGCCAGGACAGGGCGACGACCATCGCCAAATACGCCACGTAGGCGAGGTCGCCCTGCCATGCCTGCATTCCGAACAGGGTGATCTCCCGTTCGTCGACCGTACGCCGGGTGAAGACGCCGATGTGCCAGTGGTTCTTGAGCGCGTAGGCGAGATCGCGCCAGATCCTCTCGACGAAGGCGTGCGTCATGTAGATGGAGTACGAAACGGTCCCGAGGAACGTCATGGGTCGAAGCTTTAGAACGGCGCTCACCTTTCCCTCTTCGAACGCAAAGACGAGCACGACGAGCGCGAACAGATACGGGGCCGCGATCGACAGGATGCTCGCGCCGGCCGCGCTGACGAAGACCACGACGAGCGCGAGCGCGCCGATCTCGGCGATGCTTCCAGCCAACCACCGGCGCGGGCCGTCGCCGTTCTGGTACACGCGCCACGCCATCGCGCCGGCGGCGAATCCGTAGGCGCATCGGATCATCCCCCAATCGTAGACGGTGGCCATGTTGCGGTCGCTCAAGACCGCGATCAGCACCGGACCCGCGGTCAACGCGGCCGCCATGGCCACCCACGCCCGCCCGCGTAGTGCGACCACGCAAGTGGCGAACAGGACGTACGTATAGAACTCCGTGCTGATGCTCCAGCTCGGCACGTTCCAAGTCGGGAAGTCGAAGAGGTGCAGGCTCTGGACGAGCAGCAGGTTCGCGACGATCGTGTCCGGCCCCTGCTGGGGCGTGCTGAAGGGGGCGACCGGATTGAGCGACCACACGGCGGCCGGGACGACGGCCCTTCGCAACACCTTGAGCAGCTCGACCGCGACGAACAACGCCAGCATGGTGAAATGCAGCGGGTATAGCCTGCCTAGGCGCAGCACGAGGAATCGCCCCATGCCAAATCCGTCGAGCAGGCGTTGCTGGTAGTTAGCCGCGATCACGAACCCGCTCAGCACGAAGAAGAAATCGACGAAGAGCCAGGAGTTCCGGAGGAACGGGACATCGTAGAAGTGGCTGAAAGCGTCGAGGTGGAACAGGGCGACCAGGCAGGCGGCGACGCCGCGCCAGCTGTCCAGGACGACGAATCGCCTATCCACCGTACCGCCACGGCGTGTCCGCCATGGTCAGAGGCCGCACCTTCTCTCTGCAATCGGCCTCGACCACGCGCAGGATCACCACGGCGTGGTCCCCCTCCGTGTCCACGATCCGCTCTAGCCGGCACTCGACGTACGCGGGCAGGCTGGGCAATACGGGCGAGGCGGTCCTGCCCTCCATGAACGCTTCGCCGTTGATCGTTCCGCATACTGCATGAGTGGGAAAGAAGAACCTCCGGGCGATTTCCTGCTGCCGGCTGCCGACGACGTGCAGCACCGCGTGACCGCTCTCGGCGAGGCACTCGAACACATTGCTTTCCCTGCGGACCGCCGCCATCACGAGCGGCGGACGGAACGACGCCTGCGACACCCAAGTGACCGTCGCCGCGCCGTACCGGTCCGCGCTGCGCGACGTCAGAACGTAGACGCCGTTGGAGAGCAGCCGGAGCGCCTTCTGTTTGAGCTTCTCGTCCACCGCCGTCGCCCGACCGAGCCTAGGATTGCCCGCAGGCCGCTTCGTGATGCGAGCGTTCGATTCGCCGCCACCGTTCCTCGGCGAGCTCCTCGTGCTCCGCGGCGAGCAGGTCGAACAGCAGCCGATCGCGCGGACGCCCGTCGATCATGTGGCATTGCCGCTGCCTCCCGATGAAGCGGAAGTTGAGGCGCTGCAGGCTCCGAACCGAGGGGTTGCCATCGACGATCCAAGTATTGACCGCGTTAAGCGCGAGATCCCGGAAGGCGAGGGTCAGAAGCCTCGAGCTCGCGAGGCTCACGTAGCCCCGATTGGAAAAGGACTTGTCGCCGGCCACCGCCCAGAGCGTCGCGGTTCGCGCGACCCGGTCGACGCTGTTGAGACCGACGATCCCGACGGGGACATCGTCCCGGTCCGAGGTGTATGCCCTCATGAAATGCGCTTCCCGCTGCGTCATGATCTTGAGCAAGGCCGGGGTGACGAGCTGCCGTCCGTTGCCGAAATCGAGCCATTGATAGTTCTCCCTCTGCGCCAGCCAGCGCGCGGCGAGCTCGAGGACGTCGGGAACGTCCAGCGGCAGGAGCTTCATGTCTCGAAACGGCGCAGCCCGGACGGGAGCGCCGCGCCTTCCGAGAGCGCCGCGTAGGCCGCGAGCAGCTTGGGCGCCTCGTGGCGCCATTCGAGCTCGTCCTCGACACGTTTGCGGCCGTACTCGCCCATCCCCGCGCGCCGCGCCGGATCATCCAGGAGCTCGACGATCCTGCGTGCGAGATCGACAGGGTCGTCCTTTCGCGCGTACAGCGAGGCCCGCTTCGCGGTGCAGCGTCCCTCGGTGAGGTCGAACTGCACGATCGGTTTGCCGAGGGCCATGTACTCCATGATCTTGTTCATGGTCGACTTGTCGTTCATCTCGCTCGCGACGTCGGGGTTGACGCAGACGTCGGCGGTGTTGAGCATCGCCAGCATTTCGGGGTCGGGAACGCGGCCCGTGAAAGTCACGCGGTCGGCGACGCCCAGCTCGTGCGCGAGCCTTTTCATCTCCTCGAGCGAGGTTCCGCCCCCCACGAGGCCGAAGTGCACGTCGCGGCGGCCCAGGTCGACGACGATGTGCCGCGCGGCCTGCAGGAGACGATCGATGCCCTCCTGCCTTCCCATCACCCCGACGTAGCCGACGAGGTGGCGGCAGCCGCGCTTGAGGCGCTCGTCGGGAGGGAGGATCTTCAGGCGCTCCAGGCTCGGCCCGCTGCGCACCACGAACACGCGCTCCGGGGGCATGCGTCCGCGCCCGGTCGCGATGCGCCGGTAGGACTCGTTGGTGGCGATCGAGATGTCGGCGGCTCGGAAGGTCCAGTACTCCAGCTTCAGCAACAGCCCGTGGAAGAGATCGCGCCGTCCGAACTTCGCCTCGTAGAGCTCGGGGTTGAGGTCGTGGTGGTCGAACACGAACTTCTTTCCGAGCGCCTTGAAGAAGCGGCCGACGAGAAAGAACAGGTCGGGCGGATTGCAGGCGTGAATGACGTCGAATCCGCGGGTGAGAAGCACCCGCCAGGCGAGCGCGAAGGTCCAGGCGAGCGCGAGACCGTACTCGAGCGCGTACCCGACCGCCCCCGACGCCTCGAACGGCAGCGGGTAGCGGTGGATGTGGATCGCGTCTATCACCTCGAAGCGCTTCTCGCAGCCCCTTCCGGTCGGGCAGACGATCGAAACGACGTATCCCGCGTCGCGCAGCGTGCAGGCCTCCTGCCAGACGCGGCGGTCGAACGGGCTCGGCAGGTTCTCGACCAGCATCAGCACGCGCCTCGGCGAGCCGGCGGCCTCGCGGTTCACCAGCAGATCCCCTCGTAGATGCCCGACACGCTGCGCGCGTCGGTGACGCGCACGAAATCGATGAGTGTCTGGCGATCCGTGAGGCGCTTCGGGACGTCGCGAAATTCGGGCGCGGCGTTGCCGATGACGACGGTGTCGGCGTGCTCCAGGACGTCCTCGATGCTCTCGCTCATAAGCCGCGAGATGTGCGGTATCCGGTGGAGGATGTAGTCGCGATTGGCGCCGTGGATGCTCGCGAGCCTGACGTTGGCGTCGTAGATGCGCAGGTCGTACCCCTTGCCGATCAGGCGCTCGGTGAGCTCCACCACCGGGCTCTCCCTCAGGTCGTCGGTTCCCGCCTTGAAGCTCAAGCCAAGCACGCCGACCTTCTTGCCGCCCTGGTCGATCACGGCGCGTACTCCCCGCTCGATCTGCTCCGCGTTGCTGGGCAGGATCGCCGCGAGGATTGGAAGCGAAACGTCGAGGGTTTTCGCCTTGTACAGGAGGGCGCGCAAGTCCTTGGGAAGGCACGAGCCGCCGAAAGCGAACCCGGGCTTCAGGTAATACGGCGAGATGTTCAGCTTGGTGTCCCGGCAGAAGATGTCCATCACGCGGTGGCTGTCCAGCCCGAGTCCCTTGCACAGGCTGCCGATCTCGTTGGCGAAGCCGACCTTGAGAGCGTGCCAGGCGTTGTCCGCGTACTTCACCATCTCGGCGGTCTCGATATCGGTGCGAACCAGCGGCGCGCCGATCTGCGCGTACAAGCTCGCGAGCACGTCGCCGCTCGCACGGTTGATCTCGCCGATGACGGTCTTGGGCGGATTGAAGTAGTCCTGGACCGCGGTCCCTTCCCGGAGGAACTCCGGATTGATGCAGACGCCGAATTCGATACCGGCGCGCCTGCCCGAGGACGCTTCGAGGGCCGGGATCACCTTGCCGCGCATGGTCCCCGGAAGCATGGTGCTGCGCACGACGACGACCGGCGCGCCGGGGTGACCGCGCAGCGCGGTGCCGACCTGCTCGCACACCCGCTCGATGTACTTCAGGTCTATGTCTCCGTTGCTCCGGCTCGGGGTTCCCACGCAGATCAGGAGCAGATCGCACCGCCGGACCGCGGCGGCGACATCCGTCGTCGCCGAGAGCCGGCCGCCAGCGACCTGACGTTCGATGATCGGCCCGATGTCCTTTTCGATGATGGGGGTCTTGCCGGCGTTGATCAGATCTACCTTCCGCGATTCGGGATCGACGCCGACGACCTGATGCCCTTCTTCGGCCAGACAGCCCGCCGACACGGCGCCCACGTAACCGAGACCCAGGACGGCGATTTTCATGACCGTGCCTCCCGGCGCAGGACTGTGTAGACGTTGTGCACGACGTAGTCGCGCACCATCGGGAAGCAGGTGATCAGATCGGAGGCGGCGCGAAGAAGCGAACCTCGCCGCAGGAATGTATTGACGCCCAGGTAGCCGAATTGCCAACCGGCAGTACGCACCTGTTCCAGGAACTCCGAGTATCTGATCAGGTTGAGCCCCCCCGCGATCCCCCGGTAGCTGCGCGCCGCGTCCGTCGGGCGGAAGCACTCCCTGCGCACGCGCAGCAGGGCCTCTTCCGAGAACAGGATTCCGCGCCACGGAATCTGCAGACGGAAGAAATCCCACATGTGGTCACCGAACGGCGAGTGGAACAGCGGCCCGAACGCGAGCACCGCAACGCCGCCGGGCGCGATGAATTCCGCCATCTTCCTCAGGAAGGCGGCTGGTGCGTCGACATGCTCGAGCGCGTCGAACGAGAGCAGCACATCGTACTTTCCGTCGGGAACCCACTCGTACAGGTCGCGGCACTCGAACCGCACGCCTTCGCCGGCGCGCGTCTCCTCGGCGCAGGCGCGGGCCCGCTCGATGTTCCGCGGGAGCAGGTCCACGCCGGTGATGCGCCGGATGCCCAGGCCGGCGAGCGCGAGCGTCAGCTCGCCGGAGCCGCATCCCAGATCGAGATAGCGCAGCCCCGGATCGATGGGAAAGCGCCCTTCGAAGCGGTCGACGAGCTTGCGCGCCTTCGCCTTCGCCTCATCCAGGGCTCCGGCGGCCGTCCGGCCGAAAAGTGAATCCAGCTGCTCTTCCGTCGCCCGGTTCCGACGGTGTGCCAAGGTGCGTAAGACGAAGTAGTCGAGAGTCGCACCGAGCATGGATTTCCCGTCCGATTGTCGAAATCCAAATCTTCCGGCGCCTGTGCTGCGCTCCGAGAAAGCGCCAGTAGTCCGATCAGCACATGATCTCGCTCCGTAGCACGGTCTTCCGGGCGAGGCGCGCCCTCCAGGCGATGGTCGGTGCGGGCAGCCGGGTGTCGAAGCGTCTCGATACCCAGCCCGAGATCGGGGCGAGCCCGCCGAGGTAGACGCAAGAGCTTGCCCCTTCGACCTCCGGGAGCACCAGGGAGAGCGCTCTCCCGGTTTGGCGAAGGGCGAAGCCGCACCGTGCGGGCTCGACCGTGCATCGTTCGCTGCAGTGGAAGAAGATCTCGACCTCGTGCGGCCCGGACATCTGCAGGGTGTCCTCGATCGTCACTCGTCTCGAGCGCTTGTCGAGCGCGATGCGGCGCCGGTGCATCACCGGATCGGCAAGGCGCAGATATCCAGCGTGCCAGCCTTCGAACACGTCGCGCTCCGCTGACGTCCGCCATAGGCTGCAGCCGGCGTCCACCCTGCTCAGCCACATGAAATTCCCTCCCGGTCGCGACTGGTCCAGTCCGTCGACCCGCACGGTGTTGTGGGCCGCGGTGCCGCGGAAGTACGCCCGCCACTCGCCCTGGGTGTGGTACGCGTAGGTTCCAGGGTCGATGAGGAACTCCTTGCCTCCGATCGACAAGGTGAACGCCAGGGCGTCGGCGTGGCCGTGCGCCGCGATGGACTGGTAGCCCAGCGGACCCGCATCCGCGACGAGGCGGATCTCGTTTTCGCCCTCGAAGTCGCAGCCGAGGATGTAGTAACCGCCTTCCGGAAACGCCTGCCGCACCGGAAGCCGGACGTCCCGCGTGCCGAGGCCCGCGAACGCTGCTGCCGCGCCCTTCCCGAAGAGCGAGCGCGTCCTGTCGTCCAGTCCGCCGGCCTTCGCCTTGAAGTCGCCGCGGCAAAACAGGATCGCGCCGCTCGCGAGCAGCGATCGGAAGGGGCAGTCGCCCTGCGACAGCCCGAGAACGAGCGCGTCGTCCGAGTCGCCGAACATGGGGACGTTGCCCCCGGCATCCATGATCGAGGCGAGATACTCGAGCATCGCCTCGATGCGCGATTCGAACGCGGCGGACAATCTCCTCCCGTTCGCCCTCCCCGCCAGCAGCGCGAGCAGAAGCAGGTCGAGGACGAACCGCTGATAGGACGTAGCCTGCTCGCGGTTGACTCCGTCGGGAGCGTTCTGCAGCAGCACCTCGCGCTCGAGAATCGCTTCGGCCTCGGCCAGCCACTCGCATGCCTCGGGCCAATGGGGCCAGGTGATCGCCGCGATGTACAGCCCCGCCGCCTCGCCGACAAGATGGTTGTTGGCCGACGAGTACAGAGAGAAATTCCGGCGGACGAACCGTGCGTGCTGGAAGACCGACTCGAGCCATCGGTTCCTGAATCGCGCGCCCTCCGCGCCTTCGAACGGCGGCGAGAACGCGCCGCCGAGGAGCTGCCACGCGGCGGACCAGTGGATCAGCCTGATCGCGGCCTCGAGCGCGCTCGACCAGTTGGGCCCCATCGGATACGGGCAGGACGCGAACCAGCTTTCCAGGTGCCGCCGGATGACACCGAAGTACCGCCAGCCGCCGCCGAGCGCGTACGCCTGTGCAAGCGTCACCAGGTGATGATGCCGGTTGGGCTCCCACAGGTACTTGATGTCTCCGACCCGCCGCGGATCGCGGTAGTCGAGCAGCATGCCGAAGGCGAGCGGGGCCTCCACACCGGTCTTGGGATCGCGATTCCATCGGGGCGGCGAGCCGAGATCGACTCCGTGCAGCGCGAACACGTCGAACCTCCCCTGCGCGACGCGGTCCGCGGCCGACCGATAAAGTCCCGCCTCCGCTTCCGCGGGCGCGTGGATCCAGGGTCGGAAGGTGCGCGACAAGTCGGGCCGCGGAGCGTCGACGCGGCCCGCGAGCCTCCAGCGCTCGGCTCGCACCGCGAGGGAGCGCAGCGCCCGGTGGCGCACCTCGGCGAGCGACATGCAGCGCAGCCGGTTCAGCCGCCAGCGGATGCCCGCGACCGCCTCAGACATATTGCCGGTGCCACAGCTCGAGGTTCAGCAGCGCCCACAGGAGTTTCTCGTGGTTGCACCTTCCGCCGACGTGCTCGGCGAGCACGCCGTCGAGCACGCCCGCGTCGTAGTACTGCCGGGTCCGTGAGGAAGCGCTCTGCAGATGCTCGAGCAGGTAACCGCGCATCCCTTCGCGGAACCAATCGCTCACGGGAACGCGAAACCCGACTTTCGGCCGCGTCAGGATGCGCTCGGGGAGCAGTCGCCTCACCGCTTGGCGAAGGATCCACTTGCCGCGCAGGCCCCGCACGCGGTAGCGGTCTGGCAAAGCGGTGGCGAACGCCGCGAACTCGTGATCGAGAAACGGTACTCGCGCTTCGATCGAAGCCGCCATGGTCATGCGGTCGGCGCGCTCGAGCAGGTTGTCCGGAAGCCAGCTCGTCTGGTCGAAATAGAGGATCCGCTGCAAGGGGCTTGCGCGCGGGTCGGCGTCGAACGGCGGCCCGTGGGACGCCGGCGTTCCCTTGACGCGCAGCACCGCGAGCCGGTCGCGCTCGGTGTGGCTCAGCGCGCCGAACCAGCGCACGTAGCGCTCGCGCCAGTCTTCGATGTTCAGGTTCGCTATCGCCGTCTTGGCGCGGTGAAAGCCGTAGGGCAAGGCGTTCGCGAGCGGCTCGATCAGGCGATGGCGAAGCGCTCCCGGCAGAAGCTGGAATCCGCGGGCGGCGCGCTCGGCGACGTGCTTGGGATAGCCGCCGAGCAGCTCGTCGCTGCCCTCGCCGGTCAGCACCATCTTGACGCTGCGGGCGGCCTCGCACGCGAGCATGTTGATCGCGATATCCGAAGGCTCGGACACCGGCGCATCGCGGCAGGCGACGAGCCGCGGCAGCCTGTCGATCAGGTCGGAATCGGACACCACGATCTCCTGGTGCCGCGTGCCGAAGTGCCGCGCGACTTCCGCGGCGTAGGCGAGCTCGCTGTATTGGCCGTCGCGAAAGCCCACCGAGAATGTCCTGACGAGCGAGTTGTGCCGGCTCATGAGTGCGACGATGGTCGAAGAGTCGATTCCGCCCGAGAGGAAGGCGCCGAACGGAACGTCGCTCACCATCTGCAGCCTGACGGCTTCGTCCAGCCGGGACAGGAGATCACCCGCGAGATCGCTTGGCGGCCGATCCCCCGAGGGAGGCGAGCAGTCGGGCTTCCAGTAGCGCTCCTCCTTGAGCGCTCCGCGCTCCCATACCGCGGTCGTGCCCGGAGGCAGTTTGCGGATGCCCTTGAAGAGCGTTCCCGGTCCGGGAACGTAACGGTAGGCGAGATACTCCCAGACTGCGTGCAGGTCGGTAGAGGCCTCGAGGCCCGGGACGAGGAGCAGCGCCTTGATCTCGGAGGCGAAATATAGGTCGCCGCCGTCGTCGTAGAGGAACAGCGGTTTCTCGCCGAAGCGGTCGCGTGCCAGGAACAGGCGCTCCCTCAGGGCGTCCCAGACCGCGAAGGCAAACATGCCGCGCAAGCGATGGACGACCGCGCTTCCCCAGTGCTGGTAGGCGCGCAGCAGCACCTCGGTGTCGGAATCGAGGGCGAAGCGGTAGCCGAGCCGCGTGAGCTCGCCCCGCAGCTCGCGGAAGTTGTAGATCTCGCCGTTGAAGGTCAGCGCGAGCCCGGCGGAGGCGTCGCACATGGGCTGCCGCGCCGCTTCGGGGTCGATGATCGCGAGGCGGCGGTGGCCGAGCGATACCTGGTGGCCGGTGCCGGCGCACTGGAAGCGGCAACTCCCCTGGTCATCGGGTCCGCGATGAGCCATCGCGCGGAGCATGCCGGCCAGCACTTCCGCCGCAGGCGCGCGCTTGGCTATCCACCCCGCAATTCCGCACATAGGTCAGAACCTGTTCAGGGCCTTGACGCGCCGGGTCGAGCACAACTCGGAATAGAGCCTGCGGAATTGCTCTGCCAGCCGGTCGATCGAATAGCCGGACGCGATCCGCCTCCTGCACGCCGCGCCCATTCGCGCAGCAAGCTCGCGGTTTGCCGCCAGCCTGCAGATCGCGAGCGCGACGGCCTCGGCATCCCGCGACGGGATCAGCAGCCCGTGCACGCCGTCGACCACGACGTCCGGAATCGCGCCCACGCGGGTAGCGATCGCTGGTACGCCCGCCGCCATGCTTTCGAGCAGGGCGTACGGAAGCCCTTCGCTGTGGCTCGCAAAGAGCGCCGCGTCCGCCCCGCGGAGCAGCCGTGCCTTGTGATCGCCGAACACCGGGCCCGCGAACAAGACGTCGCCCGCGAGTCCGAGGTGATCTACGAACCGCCTCAGGCGGGATTCTTCCGGCCCGCTCCCTGCGACCACGAGCCGTGCGCGCGCGCCGCGCGTGCGCGCGAGCGCCAACCCTCGCAGCGCCTCGTAGAGGCCCTTTCCCCGCGCAAGGCGTCCGATGTAGACGAGCCGCAACGGGGCCGCGGGATCCGGCCACTCGCGCGCGAGCGCGGCGTACGGGGCGCAGTCGATGCCGTTGGGCAACAGGAGCACTTGTTGCCCGGGAACGAACTCACGGTAGGCCTCGAGCTCCACGCGCGCGAGGACGATGAGCGCGTCCGGAAGCCGCAGCGTCGCCCGGAGGAAGCCGTCCAGGACCCGGACGCGACCGAAGAACTCCTGCGGCAGCGAGCCGCCGTGCACCTGCCAGAGGACGCGCGCGCCGCAGATCTTCGCCACGATCAGGTAGGCGAGGTCGCGCCAGTAGGCGCGGACGTTGAGCGCGGTATTGATGTGCACGATGGCGACGCGGCGGACGAGTATCGTCGCGGCCAGCAGCACGGGGCTGGCCAGCATTCGCCAGGCAAAGGCCACGGGGCGTTCGTTCCGTCCTTCGCTGCCAACCTGGAAATGCGCGAGCGAGAACTCGCTCGCGAGCCGCGAGGCGAAGAGAAGATTGACATGCGTGCTGACGCCGCTCACCGCGGCGCGGTGGGGGCCGAGGAGGAGCGCGCCGGGTCGCCTCACGGCAGGCAGCCCCCGTTCCGCCCGACGAGGAGCCGGTAGGCCTGCTCAGCGGCGACCCGGTGCCCGAGGCCGTTCAGGTGCCGGTCCAAGGGATAGTAGTCGAAATGGCGCCCGTGGAGCATGAAATGCTCGCGATATACCGGCTCAAGATCCGCGACGCGATAGCCGAGAGCGGCGGCTCGCCTCATGAAATACGCCCTGGCCTCGGGCGGGTCTGCCCGAGCCGTCGCGAGTCGTGGGTCGTAGATGGCGTAGCGGTCCCCGTCCATGAGAAACGCGATGCAACGTGTCGGGATTCCCGATCCCGCCTCCAGATCGGCGAGGAAGCGGTCGACCGCGGCGTACTGAGCTCCCGCCTCCTGCGCCGGCACGGCGGCTTTCGCTTCGCGGAACACCGACCCTAGCGGCGGAAAACTGAAACGCAGGTTCTGGGTCACGTAGCGAAACAGATAGAGGTCCCCGACACTCTGGCGGACGCGGGTTAGCCAGGGATGGACTTTCCTGGGATGGAGCGTGAGCTTCAGTCCGTGAGCGGTCGGGCGAAAGTAGCGATACCCGGGCTGATCGACCAGGCTTTCGGCGATATCTCCGTCCACGATGAGGAACACGGCCGCGCGCGGCGAGAACTCCGCCGCCGCCTGCTGCGCCAGCGCCAGGTAGTCCGCCATCGACATCCCCGATACGCCCAGGCCGTAGACGGGTTCCTTCGTCCGCAGCATGCTCCCCAAAACCCCCTGCAAGGTATCGCGGTAGTCGTTCATCTGCGACTCGACATAGCTGTCCCCCACCACGATCACGGGGTGCGAGCCGGGGACGTAGTCGAAGGGAGCGAGCTGGCCATAGTTGTTCGTCCAGCCGCGCCGGGCGTCCCGCATTTCCCAGGTCATCGAGTACGTAAACGGCCGGTGCGCCTGATAGGTACGGAGCGGTCTGATCTCGACCTGGTCGGTCTGATACAAGCCCACGCTCACCGGAAGAAGGCGCAGGGCGAGCTCGAGTCCTACCAGCGTCGCAACAGCTCCAGCGCAGAACAGCGCCGTCCGGTAGAGCGCGTGCCGCACGCGCTCAGAAGTTGAAATAGATGAACTCGGAGACGCCACGGGAACCATTGATCATCGCCAGAAGCGAAATCAGGACGGACAGAGCGCCCAGCGCGGACCAGGAATACGACGGTCCGCTGGCGCCGGAAAGGGTCGCCTTGAGCCGCGCGACGACCTGCTGCGAATTGGGCAGCCCCCAGGCCATCGCGAGCAGCACGGCGATCCACGCGATCTGACGGGCGCCGCCCGAGACTGAAGGGTCGAGCGGCGGGACAACGCCGTGCATGCCCGCCATCGCTCCGAGAATATTGAACGCCACCGGGAGCGACGGCGCGCGGAAGAACACCCACGCGGCCACGACAGCGAGAAACGTGAGCGCGGTTCCCACCGCCCGTCCCGCGGCGGTGTGGCGTTCGGGGTCATGGCGCAGCACCTCGGCGCGAAAGGCGCGCCAGGCGTGGTTGCACGCCAGGTAGAGGCCGTGCAGGCCGCCCCAGACCACGAAAGTCCAGCCGGCGCCGTGCCACAGCCCCCCGAGTAGCATCGTCGCCATCAGGTTGACGTGGCGCCGCATCCGCCCATGCCGGTTGCCGCCGAGGGGAATGTAGAGATAGTCTCGAAGAAACCGCGACAGCGTCATGTGCCAGCGACGCCAGAAGTCGATGATGTCGTGCGCCTTGTACGGCGAGTCGAAGTTCAGCGGCAGGTCGACGTTGAACAGCTTCGACAGGCCGATCGCCATGTCCGAGTAGCCGGAGAAATCGAAATAGATCTGCAGCGCGTACGCCAGGGCCCCGAGCCACGCATCGATGAGCGTCAGCTGGAAGGACGGGTCGGCGTCGAAGACCGGTCCCACGAACGGCTGCACGCCGTCGGCGAGCACCACCTTCTTGAACAGGCCGACGAAGAAGAAGACGGCGCCGAAGGCGAAGTTCGTCGCATCGAACCGGTAGGTCCTTCGGTCCTCGAACTGGGGCATCATCTCCGAGTGGTGCAGGATGGGGCCGGCGACAAGGTGGGGAAAATAGCTCACGAACAGCAGGTAATGCACCGGACTGGATTCCCGCGCCTTGCCCTGGTGGGCGTCCGCCAGATACGCGATCTGGGTGAATGTGAAGAAGGAGATGCCGATGGGGAGAGCGATATGCCCCAGGCGCCAGCCGGCACCGGTGAGCGCGCTGAGGGTATCGGCGAAGAAGTTCGCGTACTTGTAGTACGCGAGCAGCCCGAGGTTGAACGCGATCGCCGCGGTCAGCAGCAGCCGACCGTCGCGCGGTCGCCGTCCGTCGCGCAGCCGGAGGATTCCACGCCCCATGACGTAGTTCGCCACGATCGAAGCCAGTAGCAGCAGTACATAGCGTGGGTTCCAGTACCCGTAGAAGAACACCGAGGCCAGACCCAGCCAGCCAGCCGCCAGCATCGCCCGGCCGCTCGCAGCGAGGACAAAGAACAGCAACGCCGTTATGGGAAGAAATCCGTAGATGAACCCGTAGGAGTTGAACAGCACGCGCGGCCCGGGCTTCCACGATCGCTCATGGCGTGACGTCGAAGGCGTCCACCACGATGGCGGTGCCGCTCGACGCCGGATTGCTCGTTCCCATCGCCTGGATCGTCAGCGTATGGCTGCCTGACGCCAGGCCCGATTGGCTGAAGAGGACGTTCTGTGGTCCTTCCGTGGGAGAGTAGGTGTCGACGCCGCCGGCGACGAGATTCCCGTCCACGAGGACGCGCGCGATCCCGCCCTGAGGTCCGCGGAACCCGATCCAGCTCACGGACGTCCCGGTGAATACGAAGGTTGCCTGGTCATTCGATGCCGTCGACAGCGCCGCGGTCCCCTCGCTGTAGGGATGGTCGATATTTCCGTGCACCCATCCGCCCGTGTACGTGATCGCCGGGTCCGTGTCCTCGTGGCGCGTGCGCGAGGTAGTGACGTCGAAGGCATCCACATTGACGATCGCCGCCGTCGCCGCCGCCTCTTTCTGGCCGGTCACCTGGATCGTCAGCGTATGTGCGCCTTCGGCGAGGCCGGCGGCCTTGAAGAGTTCCGACTGCACCTGTTGCGCGTGCGCCGAATCCCCCGTGCCGAGGGTGCTCACCTGAGACACGAACGTACCGTCGAGAGACACGCTCGCGATCCCGTTCTGGGGCCCTCGAGCGCCTAGCCAGCGGATCCCCGTGCCATTGAAGGTGAAAGTGACTTGATCGCCGGCGGTGACCGAAGCCGACGAGGTCCCGCCGCTCCACAGATCGCTCGTGTCGCCGTGAACCCAGCCGCCGCCTGTATACGTAAGGACCGGATCCGTATCCTGCAGGCGCGAGATCGTCGCGGCGGGCACGTCGAAGGCGTCCACGATGATGAAGGCGAGCTGGGCGGCGGCGTTCTTCTGGCCTGTGGCCTGTATCGTCAGCGTGTGGCTCGCGTCCGTCAGGCCGGTCGCGGTAAACATCGGGACCTGCACTTCCGCGGTCTTCGAGAACGTGTCGATCTGCGAGACCATGTTCCCGTCCAGAAACACCTGGGCGATGCCGGTCTGGACCGAGCGCCCGCCAATCCAGCTGACCGAGGTCCCGGTGAAGGTGAATGTCGCCTGCGCGCCCACGGCGTTCGTGACCGCTGCGGTCCCGCCGCTCAACCCGCCCTGTGCATCGGAGCTCCAGCCCGACGTGTAGGCGATCGAGGGATCGGTTTCCTCGAAGCGCCTCGTCGCCGGCGCGGACCCGTTGGCCACGGCGACCGAAACGGGTGCGGAGGTAGTGGTGTTGCCTGCGGCGTCGCGCGCCACCGCCGTGAGGGTATGCGGACCGTTGGGTGACGCGGTCGTGTCGACCGAGATCGAGTAGGGAGCCGTCGTGTCCTCGACCCCGAGCGCTATGCCGTCGCCGAAGAACTGCACGCCGACGACTCCGACGTTGTCCGAAGCGCTCGCGCTCAGAGTCACTGTCCCCGACACGGTTGCGCCGTTCGCGGGCGCGGTGATGCCCACCGTCGGCGGCGTCGTATCCGGCGCGGTGTTGTTCACCGTCACCGTCACCGGCGCCGAGGTCGTGTGGTTGCCGGCGGCATCGCGCGCCACCGCCGTAAGGGTATGGGGCCCGTTGCTCGATGTGGTGGTGTCGATGGAGATCGAGTACGGCGCGGCCGTGTCCTCGGCGCCCAGCGCCATGCCGTCGCCGAAGAACTGCACGCCCGCAACACCTACGTTGTCGGCGGCGTTCGCCGTCAAGTTGACCGTGCCCTTCACGGTAGCGCCGTTCGCGGGCGCGGTAATGCTCACCGTCGGCGGTGTCGTGTCCGGCACGGTGTTGTTCACCGTCACCGTCACCGGCGCCGAAGTCGTGCGATTGCCGGCCGCATCGCGCGCCACCGCCGTAAGAATATGCGACCCGTTGCTCGTGGCGGTCGTATCGATGGAAACCGAGTACGGAGCGGTCGTGTCCTCGGCGCCCAGCGCCATTCCATCTCCGAGGAACTGCACGCCCACGACGCCCACATTGTCGGTGGCGCTCGCCGTCAGGGTGACCGTCCCCTTGACCGTCGCGCCGTTCGCAGGCGCGGTAATGCTGACCGTCGGTGGCGTCGTGTCGGGCGGGGGCGCGTTGTTTACGGTCACCGTCACCGCGGCGGAGGTCGTGCGGTTGCCCGCTGCGTCGCGCGCGATCGCGCTCAGGGTATGCGTGCCGTTGCCGACAGTGGCCGTATTCCAAGAGACCGAGTACGGTGCGCTGGCGTCCTCGGCGCCCAGGTTTGCGCCGTCGAGTCTGAACTGCACCCCTGCGACCCCGACGTTGTCGGCCGCGCTGGCCGACACCGCTACCGTCGCGGACAGCGTCGCACCGTTCGCCGGCGCGGCGATGCTCACCGTCGGCGGCGTCGTGTCGGGCGGGGGCGCGTTGTTTACGGTCACCGTCACCGACGCGGAAGTGAACGTCAGGCCCAGCAAGCCATCGCGCGCCACAGCGCTCAGCGTGTGCGTGCCGTTGCCGGCAGTGGCCGTATTCCAAGAGACCGAATACGGCGCGCTGGTGTCTTCAGCGCCCAGGTTGGCGCCGTCGAGCTTGAATTGCACACCGGCGACGGTGAGCGCGCCGATGATGCTCACGCTTGCGCTGACCGGGACGCTTCCGGCGACCGTCGATCCGGACTCTGGCACGGTCATCGTGACCACCAAGTTGCCGAGCAACTGCGCGCGAGCCGGCGAGGAGATCCAGACCGTGCAGCAAATCGCGAGGAGAACCGCCGCCTTGTTCGCGTTCTTCATAGGCTTGCCGCTCCTCGCCCTCGGTGCCGGTGTCAGGTCAGGGGATCACATCGAAGGCATCGATCAGGATCCAGGCGTTCGTCGAAATCGCGTTCTTGCCCGCCACCTCGATCGTCAGCGTGTGCGTGCCGCGGGCCAGTCCGCTCGTCGAGTAGTCGGTGTGCTGCGGCCCTTCCGTCGGCGCGTAGGTATCGAATTCCTCGACGAAGACCCCGTCGAGCGAGATGCGGGCGATGCCCGTCTGGGGTCCGCGCGCTCCGATCCAGCTGATCCCCGTCCCGGTGAACGTGATAGTCGCCTGCGCGCCCGTGGTCTCGGACTCCGCGGTGGCGCCTTCGCTGTACGCCTTGTCGCGGTTGTCCTGGATCCACCCGCCGCCGTACGACACGGCCGGGTCCGTCTCCTGGTGGCGGACGCCCGGGGTGATCACCTCGAACGCATCAACGACCACGATGGCGTCGCTCGCGGCCGGATTGTGCTGGCCGGTGACCTGGATCGAGATCGTGTGGCTCGAGTTGGACAGACCGTTCGCCGTGAAGATCGGCGCCTGGATGTGCTCGGCGGGCGCGTACGTGTCGAGATTGCTCGCCACCTGCGCCCCGTCGATGAAGACGTTCGCCATCCCCGTCTGGGGCCCGTTCGCGCCGATCCATGTCACCGCGGTGCCGGTGAAGGTGAACGTCACTTGGGCGTTCGCCTGATTGGCGAGCGCCGCGATCCCCGCGCTCCACGCCCTGCTGGTGTCGCCCTGCACCCAGTTCGCCGTGCTGAAGCTTACGCTCGGATCGGTCTCCTGCAGCCGGGAGATCGTTACCGCCGGTACGTCGAACGCGTCGATGACGATTGCGTTGCCGGTCGCCGCCGCGTTCTGCTGACCGGTCACTACGATCGTCAGCGTGTGAGTCGTGTTGCTCAGGTCGGTCGCCTCGAACATCGGCACGCGGATCTCGTCGGTCTTCGAGTACGTATCGACGTTCCTCTGGAAGACGCCGTCCACGGAAACGCTGGCGATACCCGTGGAGGGTGCGCGCCCTCCGATCCACGTGACCGACGGTCCGGTGAATGTGAATGTGGCCTGGGCGCCGGGGGCGGTCGAAATCGCGGCGGTGCCACCGCTCCAGGTCTCGCTCGTGTCGCCCTGGTTCCAGCCGGACGTGTAGCTGATCGACGGATCGGTTTCTTCGAAGCGTGCCGACGGCGGAGGCGGCGGAGGTGGCGTGGTGTCGTTGGCCACCGTCACGGTCACTGGATTGGAAGTGAACTGGAGACCGCCGATGAGGGTTCGCGCGACCGCCGTCAGCGTGTGCGGGCCGTTGCTCGCGGTCGTCGTGCTCCAGGAGACAGAGTACGGTGCGCTGGTGTCCGCGCCGCCGAGATTGGCGCCATCGAGCTGGAATTGGACGCTCGACACGGTAAGGAGACCCACGACGCTCACGGTCGCGCTGACCGGCACGGTGCCGGACACCGTCGCGCCGGAAGCGGGCGACGACATCGTCACGATCAGGCTGCCCAGCTGCGCCTGGGCCTGCACCGGTATCAAGACGAGCATGGAGATCGCAAAGAGCGCCATCGCGCTGGCGTGCCGCTTGAGTTTTTGCATGAGTGGCTCCGTCGGTCGTTAAGTTCCGTGTAAGCGATCGCCAGTCTCGGATTTCAATGTGTAGCCTTGATGCGATCGGCATGCTCCGGATGGACTGTCGCGCCCGGGCCGCAGATTGCAAGAAGAAGTCGCTCGTAGCGGTCCACCATGATCCGCTCCGAGAAGAGAGCTTCGGCGGTGGCGCGCGCCTCGCGACCCATCATCGTCGAAACCGCCGGGTCGGCCAGGATCGCCAGCTTGTCGACGAAAGCCCGTGTATCGCCTACCGGAAAGAGAAAGCCGTTTCGCCCCGGAACGATCAGCTCCGCCGCGCCGCCGACGTTGGAATGGACGACCGGCCTACCCAGCGCCATCGACTCTATCGCCGACAGCGACAGGGCCTCGGTGAGGCTGCACAGCGCCATGGCATCGCAGGCCACCACATAGGGACGCACGTCCCGCTTGAGCCCGGTGACGACGACGCTGTCCGCCACGTCGAGCGAGCGTGCGCGCGCCTGGATCGCTCCGCGCATCTCGCCGTCGCCTATGATCAGCGCCCGCGCGGGGATCGCGCTGACGCGCAGGGCGGCGATCGCGTCTACGAGCTGGACGGGATTTTTTTCCGGGCGCAGCAGCGCCGACAGCCCTATGACATAGTCCGCATCGGAGAATCCCAGCGCTCGGCGCAGCGCCCGCCTTCCCTGTACGCTCCAAGTGTCGCGGAACGCCTCCGTGTCCACGCCGTTGTAGATCACTTCGTTTCTCCGCGAGAACACGCCGCGGCGCCGCCAGTAACCTCTTTGGCGGCGGCACACGAAGACCGAGCAGTCCGCCGTCCAGAAGAACAGGCGGTAGAGCATCATCTGAAGGTTTTCCTTCGCCCCGAGCAGGCGGTTCGAGTGATAGGTAACGACCAGCGCGGCGCGCGAGCGGCACAGGCACCGTGCGAGCCAGGAATACATGAGCGCGTACCCGTTTGCTGCGACGATGGCCGAGGGGTCGACTCGCGCGAGGTGCGCGGCGAAATCCGCGACGGCGCGAATGTCCAGATAGTGACCGGCATCGAGGCTGCGAACGGTCGCGCCGTTGCGCTGCCGCACTTGATCGAACAGGTCGCCCGTTTCCTTGATGCAGACCGCGTGGCACCGGTGCCCGCGCTCGGCCAAACGGTTCAGGACCGCGACCGCGTGGCGCTCGGCGCCGCCCACGGACGAAGAACCGGTAACGAACATCAGGTTCGCCATGGCAGGCTCAGAGTCCGCGCCCGGGACTGCGCGCCGCCGAGAGCCTGCTCAGGCCCGCCCCGATCAGCTCCGCCATCGCGGCGTAAGCGACCGCCAGCACCATGCCGCCAACGACTAGGCGGACCAGCGACCCCGCCGCCGCGAAGTAGCGGTCGACCACGCTCCAAGCGAGCGCTGCGGCGACGACGGCGAACAGCATGCGCAGGCCGAGCGCGCGCCAGTCCTGCAGCCTCGCGAGCGGCACGCCCGTCAGCCTCGTGATTCGCCAAAGGGTTACGAACCGGTCGAGGTAGATCACGGTCACGCTGCCCAGCGCCGCGCCCGCGAGGCCCAAGCGCACTGCAGCCGACCAGTCGAGTGCCACGGTCAGGACCAGCGCGGCCAGGTTGAGCCACATGACAAAAGGCCCCTGCCGCAGCAGCATCGTAACGCTGGCGGTCTCGAGCACGAGCGCAGCAAGCCCCACGATGTAGACCCGCATCACTGCCGCGGCGCTCACGTACGTCGCGGTGTACACGAGGGTGACGACGTCCTCGGCGAAGACGAAGGCGAAGGCGAGCAGCGGGGCTACGATCGTCGCGACCATGATGTTCGCGCGACTGTTGAGCTCAAGCATCGCCGCGACGTCGCCCGACGCCTCCATCCGGCTCATGCTGGGCATGAAAGCACAGCTCACCGACAGACGAAACAGGTTCATCAGCGGCCCTAGGACGGCGGCGATCGAGAACGACGCGAACTGCCCCAGGGAAAAGAGCGACGCCGCGACCCACTGGTCCACCTGCATGCGGAGCCCGTACAGGGCACCCGCAGCTCCCAGGGGCGCCGCATACTTCAACTGGTCCGCGAAGACCCCACGGCGGACGACGGGCCCGCGCAAGCCGTGGTAGCGAGCGATGTAGCCGAGCAGCAGCACCACCTTGAACGCAACGAACGCGAGCAGGGCCAGGAGCACGGGCTCGAGCTCGCGCGTGAGCATCGCAGCAAGGGAAAGCGCGACGGCACGAAGCAGCCCCAGCCCGATGGTGACTTTCGCCTGCCACACCACGCGTTCTTCGATCGTCGGGAGCAAATCGAGGAGCGCGGCGACCACCCACAGCAGTACGAACGCGGGAACGATCGCGTCATGGCCTGCGATTCCGCGCATCTTCGCGGGCAGCCAGGGGTCCCAGGAACTGAGCACCCACGCCGAAGCGAACCCGGTCAACGCTAGGAACATCAGCGTCTGGTTGATGTAGAGGCGCTTCATCGCGCCTTCGGATCGCGGCAGGAAGTAGTAGAGCCCTGCGGGCATGTCGAGCGTCGCGATAGTCATGACCGTCCCCACGGCGAGCCACAGCAGCCGGTATTGTCCGAAGGCGTCGGCGTCGAGGAACCGAACTAGGACGACGGGCAGCAGGAACTGGACAGCGAAGTCGAACGCCTTCGCCACGCCGAGCGACAGCGCGCGCCGCCCCAGGCGGTGCATGCTCGGAGCCACGGCCTCGATCTTCGCGCTCACGGCTTGCGCACCGCGGGCGCCGGGCGCCGCTGACCGTACATCATCCCGATCGCGAGCCACAGGAAGGACTGTTCCGGTCCCGGCGTGAGGCTGCTGTCGGTCACGTAGGAAATCAACAGGCTGGCCAGGCCCGCCGCCGCTCCCAGGTAGAATCCACGCAGCGTTGGGCTGACCGCGGGATCGGCAGCGAGCGAGCGGAATCCCTTCCAGACGTGGAAGAAATAGGCGCACAGCAGAGCCAAGCCGACTACCCCCATGTCGAGGAGCGCCTGCAAGTACGCGTTGTGCGGGTGTCCTACGGCCAGGATCGCCGTGCCGGGGCCACGGCGCATCGGCTCCGACCAGAGAATCGACCCGAGTCCATGGCCCCAGATCGGACTGCGCGGTATCTCCGGAAGAAGCGGCAGCCAAATGTGGTCGATTCGTCCCGCGCTGATCGCGTTGGAGCCGGTGTCGGCGCCGTGCCCGAACCCGGTGGAGACCCGGTCGTATACGGCTTCGGGCAGCGCAAACAGGACGAAGGCCGCAACGGCCGCGAAGAGGATCAGCGTCTTCGCGTTGCGGCGCCAGACCAGGAACAGGGCGTTGATCAGTACGAACGCCAGGAACGCGCCGCGCGAGAATGTAAGCACCAGCGCCACAACCACCAGACCCATCGAGACAAACACGGCCAGCTTGAACCCGGGACTTCTCGCCTCGATCCACGTGAAAAGGAGTACCGCGTAGGCGAACGCGTACAGGCGCCCCAGCTCGTTCGCGTGCATGCCGAGCGGCGAGAGGAATTCGCGCTCCTCGCTGCTCGCCAGCAGCGTCAGGGAGACGCCAGACTGCCATACGAACACGAAGATCAACGCGACCATCACCCAGGTCGAGACCAGCATGGGGGTCAGGAATTTCTCGGGCTTCGAGGATCGCGATACTGCCGCGGCGACCAGCACGGCAAACACCACGATCGACAGCGGCTTCACGACGACGTCGCGGAAGTAGCCGGTCACGCTCTCGAACTCGACCAGCTTCTCGAATAGCACGGCCGGGATCTCGTTCAGGTGACGCGAACCCAGGACACCCGCGATCACGATCGGCAGGACGTACAGCCACAGCAGCGGGCGCGGAACGAGGTGGCTGAGACTGCCGTCGAACAGACCCCGGAGCAGGCAGGCGGCGAGCGTCCCGAACAATAGAAGATTGAGAGGATTGAGACCGGTGATCCCGAGCAACTCGTGCGGAAACACGCTGCTTCTGGAGATCGGCAGCAGCAGGATGAGCAACACCACCCCGATCCGGAAATCGCGCAGGATGAAGATGCAGCCGATCAGCGAGACGCACAGGTACAGGGCGTTCAGCCCGGCGACAGCGACCACCAGCCCGAAGAAAGCCCCCAGCAGCGCGACGCACGCGACCGTCGTGACGCCGGACCGCCGCGCCGGCTCCAAAGCGCCAGCCGAAGGCCCCCAAATTGCCACGCCCGAGCCACCGGGATTCCCCGACATTCCAGTTCGCCCGGTTCAGAAGACGTTGAGCGCGGTGCCCACGACGCGAACACCGCTGTCGCCCATCTCTCGGACCATTCCGGTCGTATCGGAGAGACGGGTGTGATCCTTGCGGGCTAGCATAAGCGCGGCGCCCGCGCGGAAGGCGACGTTCAGCGCGTCCGCGTAGGACTTCGCAGGCGGCGTGTCGAAAAGGATGACGTCGAACTCGTCCCGCATCTCCTGCAGAAACCTTCCGAGCGCCGGACGCGACAGCAGCTCCTGCGGGTTGGGCGGGGGCACCCCGGCGGGCAGCAGCCAGAGCCTGCCGAATTCGCGGACCGGGACCGCCGCGCCGCGATCCGCGCGCCCCGAGAGGACCGCCGTGAGACCCAGCCGGTCGGGTACGTTGAAGATGCGATGCTGCCTAGGAGCTCGCAGATCCGCGTCGATGAGCAGCGTGCGCTCGCCGAGCTGCGAGAAAACCACGGCGAGGTTCGCGGCGACGTAGCTGCGACCCTCGCCGCGTCCTGGGCTGGCGATCGCCAGCATCCGGTGCTCGATCTCGGCCTTGGCCCATCGCATCAGCAGCTGCGTGCGCAGCGCCCGCAGCTCCTCGGCGCGAGGGTGGAAGGGATCGTACGCGACGACGAGCTCGCGGCTGACGCTCTCGTTTCCGGGCACCAAGTGCGGAAGATCGTATTGCTTTGCGACCGCGCAGCGCAAATCGTCTTCGGTGATGAGGCCCAAGCGCAATGCCGCCTCGCCGAACCTCAGCCCATTCGACTGCTGCAGCTCCATGATCTGCTCGATACCCTCGGTGCCGAGCTTGCCTTCTTCGGCGAGTATGCTACCGATGCGGCGGTCGTAGCGCTCGACAGTGCGTCCCATGCCGTCGATCGACAGAACGTTCTCGCGGGCCGTCGCCGGCATTTTCTCAGCCAAGGCTCGGCAAGGCGCGGGTCGCGCCGAGCGGTCCGAGCAAACGGCCGCGCGCGGGCGGCCAGGTGTTGAGCACGGCAAGCAAGGGCACGTCGATACGCAGGTCACCGACCGAGCGCACACGGCGATCGGACATTTCCATGAGTAGCACGATCGCGATTCCGAGCATGGTCCCGACCACCATCGACAGGGCGATGTTGAGCTTGATCCGCGGCTGAGAAGGCTTGACAGGCGCCACGGCCGCATTGAGCACGGTGACGTTGGTTTGATTCGCGCGGCTCTCCACCTGGCTGACGACATGGCGCTGTAGGGCGGTGTCGTAGGCTCGCTCGGCCGAATCGACGTTCTGCTTGAGCACCGCGAACTCGTTGCGAGGCTTCTTGAGCTCGAGCAGACGCGCACGCTGCGCCGCCATCGAGTTCATCAAGTCCGTCTGGCGCTGACGACTCTGCCGCGCCGAGTTCCTGATGCTCGCGATCACCTTTCCGGCCTCAGCGTCGATCTTCTGACGCAGGCTCCGGTTCTCGTGCAGCTGCTGCTGATACTGCGGGTGGTTGACGCCGTATTGGGTCGAGAGCTGCTGCAACTTCGCTTCCCCCAGGAGAAGATCGGTCTTGAGCCTCTGGATCAGGCCGTTGTCGAGCACGTCGGGCAGTTGATCCGCGGACCCACTTGCCTCGAACTTGCTCGCTTGCCGCTCCTTCGCCTCCCACTGGAACGTCTGCTCCTGCGCCTTCACCACCTGGTCCGACAGCGCTCCTAGCCGGGCGCTGTCCACGTCATTGCGCTCGTCCGCGGAGACGATACCGTTCTGCTGGACATAGCTGGTCAGCTTCCCCTGGGCGTCTTCGAGGTTGGCACGCAGGCTCCTCAGCTGCTCGTCGTACCACACTGCGGCCTGCCGCGTCGGCTCCACACGAAGCTCGAGCATCGTATCGATGTACGCCTTGGCGAACGCATCGGAGATTTTCGCCGCAAAACGCGGATCGCCGGCGGAACAAGTGACGTGAATGATGCTGCTCTGCGAAGTGTCCACCTTCAGCTTCAGGAGCAGGCTTTCGGCAAGCCAGTCCTCTATCGACCCCTTTCCCCCTGTCGCTTTCTCGAAGGCCTCGCGCGCCGCAGGATCCTCCGCGAGCTTCAGGTCCTTCACGACCCTGTTCGCGACCCTCTTGCTGGTGATGATCTCCGTCTGGGTCTGCAGATAGCTGAGCCGCTCCTGCGGGAAGAAGTTTGGGCCCATGTTGCTCATCGACTGCTCCTCCTTGGCGTCCACCAGCAGCGATGCCGTCGCCTTGTAGGTTTTCGGAAGGAGGAAGCTCACGATAGTGGCGGCCAGGACGGTCGCCACCAGCGCCAGGGCGAACACTCCGAAGCGCGCGCGCAGTGCGAGCAGGAATTGCTGGAGGCTCACTAGAACCAGCTTTCCCGAACGTAGATCACGTCATTGGCCTCGACGACATCGGTCAAGCGCGCGTCGACCGCGCGAAGCGTGCCATCGGGTCCCCTGCGGCGTATTTTCAGGCCGCGGTCGGTGCCGCGCGCCGTCACGCCCCCGCCGACCGAGAGCGCCTGCATGACGGTCATGCCTTGCTCCAGCCGGTAGGAGCCAGCGCGTTGCACCTCTCCGTAGATATAGAAGACGGGGGCGCGCTGCACGTAGATCACGTCGCCGTTCTCCAGCCGGATGTTCTTCGCCAGGTCCCCGGTCCGGTACATGGCGGGCACGTCGACGTCCACGGTAATGGTCTTGCCGTCGCGCTTCATCGTCACGGTGACGTTGTCGTCTCCGGTCGGACTCACGCCGCCCGCGAGTGCCAGGATGTCGGTGAGACGGGCGCTGGTGTCGTCGAGCGGGTAGCGTCCGGGGCGGGCGACCTGCCCGAGCACGGACACCTGCCGGCTGCGCACCTGAACCAGGTTGACGCTGACCTGGGGTTTCACCAGGAATTTCCCCTTGACCAGACGCTCGGCGATTCGAGCTTCCGCGCCGGCGGGCGTGAGTCCGGCGAGCTGAACCTCGCCGATCAGAGGAAAAGTGATCGCGCCGCGCTCGGAGATGCGCGTCTCGGTCGCGAGATCCGGGTTCTGGAAGACGGTGACGCGAATGGAATCACCTTCTCCCAGGATTTCACCGGACTGCCCGAACGCAACTGCGGACAGCGTCGTTGCCGCGAGGCAAAGCGCCGCAGCGAATCGTCGCGTGGCACACATGGACCGTCACCATAGCGGCACGACATTCACCGATGATTTCGTCGATTGGTCCGATCGGACCAGTTCTTCGGAGCAATTCGAGAGTGCTTCGTGAATTATGGCTGCGAAGAAAATTTATGCGCTTGTCATGATGCCGCTATGCGTTGTCGACGATTCACCACACCGAGGTCATCATGCAGCTACTGCTCCGACGTTTTCAGTTTCTCACCTCGTGTGTCCTCGGCTTCCTGCTCAGCGTATACGCACCGACGCCTGTTTTCGCCCAAGTAGCGCCCGCTCCCGATCCCGCGTCGATCCTCTGGTCCTGCACCTTCCCGACCTCGTTTACGAGTTGCGGTTTTTCCGAGCAGGCGCTGGTGCCCGGTCGCGCGACCATCGTCGACATGGGACGCGATGGGCCGACGAGCGTCCGCCTCCACACCGAGCCCGGCGACAGCAACGTCTTCGGCAGCGGCACCAGCGAGCGCGATGATCTCGAGCTCGCCGATTCGGCGAGCGCGTGCACCCAGGGCCAAGAAGCATGGTGGGCGCACTCGGTCCTCTTCCCGGACGACTACGTCCAAGTTCCGGAAAGCACCGGGTCCGCCTGGAACTTCGCCGTGGTCGCGGACTTCCACCAAACCGGGCCACTAGGCCCGACGCTGTGGGAGCTCGACGCGATGCCCGCCACCGCGATCAGCCCCGACCGCCCGACGGGATTGCAGTTCGTCGGCCACGGCGGGGACCCGAACAACCCTGTCGTCTACGGCGCGGCGATCGGTCCGCTCGTGAAGAACGTCTGGTACGACTTCGTCTACCACGTCCGCTGGTCGGCGAACGCGGACGGGTTCTTCTACGCCTGGGTGAACGGCGAGCAGAAGCTCTCGTACACGGGACCCACCCTCTACACGGGCGACAGCTGCTATCTCAAGCTCGCCAACTATCACAGCCCCACAGGGCAGCCCAGCTCCGTCATCCATGATCGTGTGATCCGCGGCGCCACGCCGAACGCCGTGTCGCTGGAGATGCTGAGCGGCGTTGCGATGATCCCGCTCACGCCGCCGACCGCGGATACGACGCCGCCCACGACGCCGACCGGGCTTGCGGCCTCCACGGTTTCCGCCACGCAGATCACTCTGTCCTGGGCCGCCTCCAGCGACGACGTCGGCGTCACCGGCTATCGCGTCTACCGTAACGGCGCCCTGCTAATCACGCTGGGAGCAGTCACCACGCTTCAAAACACCGGCCTCAGTCCTTCCACCATCTATACGTATACCGTCCAGGCCGTCGACGCGGCGGGAAATGCGTCGGGCCAATCGGCCGCCGCGAGTGCGACCACGCCGGCCGCCTCCGACACAACGCCGCCGTCCATACCGACTGGGCTGGTCGCCACCGCGGTTTCCTCCTCGCAGATCAGCCTGTCCTGGGTCGCCTCCACCGACGACGTCGGAGTCGCCGGCTACGTCGTCCTCCGCAATGGTGCGCCGCTGGCCACGCTCGGGGCGGTCACCAGCTACCAGGATGCGGGGCTGGCGCCCTCGACGGCCTATTCGTATACAGTGCAGGCGACCGACGCGGCCGGGAATTCCTCCGGCCAATCCGCCGCCGCGAGCGCGGCGACGCCGGGCCTGCCCGATACCACGGTGCCTTCGACCCCGGCGGGGCTGGTCGCCTCCGCAGTCTCGTCCTCGCAGATCAACCTGTCTTGGAGCGCCTCCACCGATAACGTAGGGGTCAGCGGCTACCGCGTATACCGCGGCGGCGCGCTCCTCGTCACGCTGGGCGCGCTCACCGCGTACCAGGACGCCGGACTGCGCCCCTCGACTGCGTATACCTATACGGTCCAGGCGATCGACGCAGCCGGCAACGCATCCGCCCAATCCTTCGCGGCGAGCGCGACCACGCCGGCGGCTCCGGACACCGCGGCCCCGTCGGTCCCGACGGGGCTGAAGGGAACCGCGGTTTCACCGAGCCAAGTCAATCTCTCGTGGAAGGCCTCCACCGACAACGTCCGCGTCGCCGGGTACACGGTCTATCTAAACGGCGCGGCGCACGCCACCGCAACGGGAACAACGTTCCAGCACACCGGCCTGATGCCCGGAACCACGTATTCCTACCGCGTGAGCGCCTTCGACGCCGCGGGCAACAACTCCGCGTCAACCGCCCCCGTCTCGGTGAAGACGTTAAGACGCCGAGTTGTCAGCGGCGACTTCGACGGCGACGGCAAGTCCGACATCCTGTGGCGCAACGCATCCACCGGTGCGAACGCCATTTGGCTGATGAACGGCGCTTCTGTCACGAGCGCGCCCGTCTTCTCCACGGTCGCGGACTTCACCTGGGGAATCGCCGGCGTCGGCGATTTCGACGGCGACGGCAAGTCCGACATCCTTTGGCTCAATGCATCGGGCGCCAATCTGATCTGGTTCATGAGCGGCGACAACATCCTGAGCGGCGTCGCAGTCGGTGCGCAGGCTGATTCGACATGGAGCTTTGCGGGAATCGGCGACTTCGACGGCGACGGCAAGTCCGACATCCTGTGGCGCAGCACGGCTACCGGCGCCGTCGCGATCTGGCTCATGAGCGGCGCCACGGTCGCGGGCGGCACTTCGGCCGTCGCGACCGTGGCGGATCCCGCCTGGAGCATAGCCGCGGTCGCCGACTTCGACGGCGACGGCAAGTCCGACATCCTGTGGCGCAACAGCGCTACCGGCGCGAACCTGCTCTGGCTCATGAACGGGACCTCGATCGCCAATCCGGTCCCGATCAATGCGATGCCGGATCTCGCCTGGGCCATCGCAGCAACCGGCGATTTCGACGGCGATGGCAAGGCCGACATCCTGTGGCGCAACGGCACGACCGGCCAGAACGCGATCTGGTTCATGAACGGTCCCGCCGTTGCGACCAGCTCTTCCATCTGGTCAGTGACGGATTCGAGCTGGAGCGTGGCGGGTACCGGCGACTTCGACGCCGACGGCAAGTCCGACATCCTGTGGCGCAACGCGGCTACGGGCCAGGACGCGATCTGGTTCCTGAACGGCGCCGCGGTATCCAGCGGGCCTTTCACCGGGACGATGGCCGATGCCGGCTGGTCGATCGCATACCCCTAGAAGGAGAGGCGGGCGGTAAGGGAGGCGACGTTCGCCAGGTAATCGGCCGTGGGGAAGTTCGACGTCCGGTTCTCGCGCTGTACGCTCGCCTGGAGCGCGATGCTTCGCAGTGGTCTGTACGAGATCGCCGCCGCCGCCGAGGCGACGTGGTCGATGCGGCCCTGCGCTCCGCCGGATACCAACCCCGGGTCGCCGAGGTAATACCAAACGCTGTAATCGAGGATCGCGGACAGGTCGATCTTCTCGGTGAGGTTGAGCGCTGGACGAACCGTTATCCCCCTGACGAGCACGAAGCTCGACTGGATGTCCTGGAACGGGCTGATGTCCCGCCGGATGACCCCGGTCAGCGCCAGTTTGCCCGTCACTTTCCAGTCGTATTCGGCGACCACGGTGTAGCCGTCGAAATCGCTCTGCGGAGTGTTGGGGTAGCGGCGGCTGACGCGGCTGGCGCGCGCGACCACGTGCGACACCCCGGTGACGGTCCAGTCGGCGACGACCCCGGCGCTGATTTGCCGATAGGCATCGTCGAACGGGCTCCCGGGTGCGAACTCCCGGTTCGGGTAACGCCCGTCCTCGACCCTTCCGGCCAAACCGATCGAGGTATTGGCCGGCGTCACGTAGCTGAGGCTCGCATCGCCGCTTGAAATCGTGATGTCGTTGGGCTGGAGCGCCGGGTCCCCGTTCTGCTGCTCGAACACGCCTCCGCCGAGCTGGAGGCGCCAGCGCGGCGTGGCGAGATAAGCCCCGTTCAGGAACGCCTGCTTGGTCCTCAGCGGGTCCGGCGTCCTGCTCTGTGTATACGCGAACGGCGCGAGCGCGAGGTTATCCGTGTACCCGAGCTGGCCGTTGAGGTCGTTACCGAGCTGCCACAGCCATATCGCCCTTGCGTCGTGGCCCGTGAAGTCCAGGTCGGTGAAGTGGTCGAACCGGGTCGCGTTCCACGTGTAGCCCGCCTGGAATCGCTGGCGGCTGAGCGGCGCATCGAAGGTGAATCCGAGCGACGTGGTCTGATAGGTGTCGCCCGGGGACATGGAGCCGATCGCGGTTTCCGGATCCACGTTCTTCGAGAGACGGAACACGTTGTCGTCGCGGGTGACCTTTTCCTCGACGAAAGGAGTGAGCTTGCCTTCCCACAGGGCAAGCGCCCGGCCCGGCGTCAGGCTGGCGACGAGGACGAGGCTTGCGTAGCCGAGACCGAGTACGCAAGCGCGGACACTCACGCCGACATGCGACGACGCGCCATGGCAGCTACGCCGAGCAATCCAGCAAGGATCATCGCCCAGCTACCGGGTCGGGGGAGCCCGGTTTTTTTCGTTCCGGGAGCACGCTGGGCGACATCCTTGGCGGCATCTACCGAGGGCGCGGCGGCTGCTCCTCCGCCTGTGCCTTCGCTTCTGCCGATCGGATACAGGTGCACGGCGTCCTGGGTGAAGTGTGCCGGCCCATCGAACCCTTCCTCGGCCAGGACGAACCTGTCGTAAGCGAGCGGCGAATCCTCTGGCCCGGCCAGCTGCGGCGCGAGCGGGGCGCGGAAGCTTCCGCCGCGGGGAACCGTGGCGGCGGCAACGGGGGCGATCTCGGGCCTGCCGAAACGAAGGTCCGCGGCGCCTGCATGCGCAAGCGTGCTCGCGAGAACCATCGAAGCAACGAGAACCCTGAGCCCTGTATGGAGCCGTGCTTCCATCGCGCTTTCCTCTGAACTCTGAACGGACTTGAACAACCCCAGCATCCGCCTTCCGAATGACAGCGGCCGGGGGTCTTCGCCGCGAAGAAGTAGTCCCTCCGGACTACGCGAGGGATCGTCGCGGATTACATGCTGAGAATCCGCAGGGCGAGGCCCCGCCCGACCGCTTGCGCGCGGTTCTGGACGTTGAGCTTGCGCAGGATCTTCTGGACGTGATTCTTCACCGTCAGCGGGCTGATGCCCAGGATCGTGCCGATCTCGATATTGCTCTTCCCCAGGTGGATCCACCTGAGGATCTCCTGTTCCCTCGAGGTCAGCAGCGTCGACGCTCCCGGGGTAGCGCCCGCCGCCTCTCCCGCGGGACGGTTCACCTGGGTACGTACCCACGCCAGATGGAGGAAGGGGACGACCAGCTCTGTCAGATAGGCGTGCCGCGGGCCGATCGTGTCCGGTTTGCACGCGAACATGAAAAGGCTCGCGACTTTTCCGAATATGTCGTAGGTCCCGTGCACGAGCACGCCGCCCGCGCCGATCCGCGTCAGCTCTCGCGCCAAGGGCGCCTGCGCGAACTGGCCGCTGTTTCCGATCTCCACGAAAACCGGCCGGAAGGCGTTGTCTTCCCAGGTCTTGATAAGATGCGGCACCAGAGACGTGTCGCGCCGGAACGTCTCGCTGAAGGGCGCGGGCTCCACGGGGGATGTCGCGAGCGAGTCGACGTGAAACAGCAGCGGCTCGCCGTTGCGCAGCGCGCAGATCAGCACCTCGTGCCGAATCAGGCTCTGCAGCAGCCCCTGCGTCCAGGCGAAGAACTGGTGCCGCGCGTGAACCCTCAGCGAGGCATCAATATTGAGCATCAGCGACTCGATCTCCAATGGATCAGGGAGCGAGCCACCACCGGCGATAGCGGTTATCACTTCGGCTAGAGGCTTGGGTAACTCAGGGAGCGGATTTCGCGTGACAGGCGGGTTTTCCGGAACTCGCTCGACCGCCTTCCTTGGTGTCAGGATCATCTACGCCAATGTGGAGCCCGTTTGTGACACGGGCGTGAAATGATTTCATAGTCCATGCGTCCGACTTAGTCCCTTCGAGCTAACGAGCGGCTCCCTGGCGAGTCGCATTCGGGCGCTATGGTGTTGGACATGTTACACGCGGCTTTCGTGCGATCTTGCTCGCGACCGATCACTCCCAACGGCAAATCCTGAATCAGCGGCTCACGCCCGCGGCGCTCGTTCAGGCGGCGCTCGAACCCCTCGTCGCCGAGGCCGCGCTCTTCGTCATCGCGCTTGCGTTCGGCGAATCCTTCGGAGGCCCTTACCTGATCCTCGCGCTGATCCTCTTCTCCCTGACCTTTCCAGGGGACGCTTCCCGAGCGTCGACTTCCCGGGCTCTCGCGATCGACGTCTTCACGGGCTGGCTGGTCGTGATCGGGCTCCTGCTGCTCATCGGCTGGGCGACGCAGACGCTGGGCTCGTTCAGCTCGCCCGTACTCGTCACCTGGGCGCTTGCGACTCCGGCGCTGCTCTTCATCGCGAGAATGCTCATCCCCGTAGTCCTGCCGCGCCTGATGGCCGCCGAGGGTGTGCAGCGGGCCGCGGTGATCGCCGGGGAAGGCGAGCTCGGCCGCATGCTCGCCGGGAGAATCAGGAGCGCGCCCTTCCTCGGCATCCGTGTCGCGGGCTTTTTCGACGATCGCAGCCCCGATCGGCTGGGCAACGGGGAGGCGCGCGAGGTGCTCGGCCCGCTGAGCGACCTCGCCGGCTACGTCAAGACCCATCGCGTCGATCTCATCTACCTCACCTTACCGATGGCCTCGCAGCCCAGGATCCTGAATCTCCTCGAGGAGCTGCGCGACACGACGGCGTCGATCTACTTCACCCCCGACATCTTCCTCTTCGATCTCATCCAAGCGCGCATGGATCAGATCGGCGGCGTGCCGGTTCTCGCAGTCTGCGAAACGCCCTTCTACGGCGTGAGCGGCCTGATCAAGCGCGTCAGCGACATCGTCCTCGCACTGGCAGCTCTCGTCCTGATCCTGCCGGTCATGCTCGTCATAGCGGCCGGGATCAAGCTGACTTCCAGGGGTCCGGTCCTGTTTACACAGCGCCGCTACGGCCTCGACGGGAGAGAGATCATCGTCTACAAGTTCCGAACCATGACCGTGCTCGAGGACGGCGACGTCGTCCGTCAGGCGACGCGCGACGACCGCCGCGTGACGCCGTTCGGAGCCCTGCTGCGGAAGTACTCGCTCGACGAGCTTCCTCAGTTCATCAATGTGCTCCAGGGCCGGATGAGCGTGGTCGGGCCCAGGCCGCACGCCGTGGCCCACAACGAGATGTACCGCAAGCTGATCAGAGGCTACATGATCAGGCACAAGGTCAAGCCCGGTATTACCGGGTGGGCGCAAGTGAACGGGCTGCGGGGCGAGACCGAAACGCTGGAAAAGATGCGCGCGCGCATCGAGTACGACCTCAGCTATCTGCGGAACTGGTCGCTGCAGCTCGACTTGCAGATCGTTCTGAAGACCGTCCTCGTCGTGCTGAGGACGCAAGACGTCTATTAGGCCGCCGATGCCGAAGGCCGGGGAGCGCCGTCCTCCGGAACTTTCCGCAGGAAACGGTAGCCGGTGCCCCTGACCGTCTCGAGCAGCCCGTCGTGCCCCGACGGATGGAGCGACTGCCGCAGCCGCCTGATGTGGACGTCCACGGTGCGCTCTTCGACGAAAACGTGATCTCCCCAGACTTCGTCGAGAAGCTGGGCGCGGCTGTAGACCCGGTCGGGGTGGGTCATGAAGAAATGCAGCAGACGGAATTCCGTCGCGCCCAAGTCGATCCTGCCGCTTCCCGCGCTGATGCGATGCGCCGCGGGGTCGAGCCGAAGGCCGGCCACCTCGACGATCTCGTCGCTCAGCAGCGGCGCGCGGCGCCGGATCACCGCCTTGATCCGAGCGAGCAGCTCGCGCGTGGAAAAGGGCTTGGTGATGTAGTCGTCCGCTCCGGCCTCGAGGCCGGTGACCTTGTCGGTCTCCTCGGAACGCCCGGTCAGCATGATGATGGGGATGTCGCGGGTGCGCTGGTCCGTACGCAACTGCCTAGCGAGGCTCACGCCGGTGGCGTTCGGCAGGATCCAGTCGAGCAGCACCAGATCAGGCACCGCTTCGCGTATCGACGCCAGGGCCTCGGGCACGCTCGCCGCGCGCATCACGCGATGGCCGGCGCGCTCGAGATTGGCGGCGATCAGCCTCTGGGTGATCGGCTCGTCTTCCACTACCAGGATTGCTCCGCTCATGATCCGGACTCCGTGCCTGCCACGCGGGGACCATGATATTGCGTCGCCTGCCGACTCACTATCGCCGGAGCTTGATCTTTTTGTAGAGGACCCGCGTCCCGAGGTAGCCGCGCCGCTACACGGTGGGCCGGGAGGACCGCGAAGAACTTCGGACTAGATGAGCTGGTACTTGACGGTGTAGCGCACGAGCGCCGCGTTGTCGGTAAGGCGCAGTTTCTTCAGTATTCGCGCCCGATAGGTGCTGATCGTGCTCGGGCTGAGGTACATCTCGGCCGCAATCTGGTTGATCTGCCTGCCCGAGGCGAGGAGCCACATGACGCGGTATTCACGGTCGGAGAGCGACTCGTGTAGCGGCTTCTCGGAGTCCGAGGCCAGCTCGGAAGCGAGCTTCTCGGCGAAAGCCGCGCTCACGTACTTGCCCCCGTTCACTACTTTTCGGATCGCGGCGGTGAGCTCCTCGTTGGCGCTTTCCTTGTTGATGTAGCCCGCGCCGCCCGCCTTGAAGACCTGCGCGGCGTGCGCTTCCTCGGGGAGCATCGTCAGTATCAGCACCGGGCGTCCTGGACGCTCGCGCTTGATTTCCTTGATGAGCTCGAGCCCATTGCGGCCGGGCATGGAGTAGTCAAGGACCGCCACGTCCCAGTCGAGCTTGCGCGCAAGCTCAAGCGCGTCGTGGCCGTCCTTGGCCTCGCCGACCACGACCATATCCTGTTCCGAAGCCAGGATCTCTCTCAGGCCGCGCCGCACTACCGCGTGATCGTCTGCGATTAGGACTCTCATGATCGTATCCCTGCCGTGGGCCCGCTGGGCGACGTTTTCGGGAAAGTCTACTTCAAGCCGAGCGGAATGGACACCTCAATCTTGGTCCCTTGGTCCCGCACTCCCTTGATGTCTATCCGCCCGCCGAAGGGAAGCACGCGCTCGCGCATCCCGAGGAGTCCGAGCGATTTCGGGCTGAACATGGCGGATTCGTCGATGCCTTTGCCGTTGTCCTCGACCCGTAGCACCAGGGTTCCGGATTCCAGAACCATCGCGATGTCTATCCGGGTCGCATTGGCGTGGCGCGCGGCGTTCGTCAGCAACTCCTGGAAGATGCGGAAAACCGCCGTAGAGCGATCGCGATCGAGCGCCGGGGCCTCCCCGGGCAGCGTCACCTTGCAGCGGATCCCGCTGCGCTTCTGGAATTCCCTGGCCTGCCACTCGATCGCCGGGCCGAGCCCCAGATCGTCGAGCACCTCCGGTCGCAGCCGCGTGGCGATCTTGCGCACGGACTGAATCGTTCGGTCGATCAGGTCGAACATCGAATCCGTCTTGGCGGCCAGCGCTTTCTGGTCCGTCGGCAGCTTCTTCGCCACCCAGGTGAGATCCATCTTCAGCCCCGTGAGGGCCTGCCCCAGCTCGTCGTGGATCTCGCGCGCTATCCGGGTCCATTCCTCCTCGCGCACGGATTGCAGCCGCGCGGCCAGCGCGCGCAGATTTTCCTCCGAAGCCCTCACGTGTTCCTCGGCGCGACGGCGCTCGGCGATTTCCCGCGTCAACGCGAGGTTCTTGCCGTGCAGATCGACGAACACCGAGATCTTGAACTTGAGCACCTCGGGAACGATGGGCTTGACCATGTAGTCCACCGCGCCGGCCTCGTAGCCGCGGAACATCGACTGCAGATCCTCGTAAGCCCCGGTGAGGAAGATGATGGGCGTGGACCGGGAGCGCTCGCGCTCGCGGATGGAGCGCGCCGCCGTGAAACCATCGACGCCCGGCATGCGCGCATCCATCAAGATGACCGCGAAATCCTGTTCGAGAACTCGGAGCAGCGCCTCCTCGCCCGATGCCGCGAGAACCACGCCGTGTCCGGAGGAGTGCAGCAGCTCCTCCATGGCCATCCGGTTCTTGGGATCGTCGTCGACGACCAGGATGCAGGCTTGCGACGAAGTCGAATCCACCGGCTTCCCTCTAAGATTCTTCGCGCGGAGTCCAAGGATAACTTTACTACAATAGCGCAGTGAATCTTCCTCCCCGGATCTCGATCATCGCCGCCCTGGCGCGCAACCGCGCCATCGGACGCGGCAATGCGATGCCCTGGCGGCTACCGGAGGACCTCAAGCGCTTCAGACGTCTCACGATGGGGCACGCGGTGATCATGGGCCGGAAGACTTTCGAATCGATAGGCGTTCCACTGGCCGGGCGTAACAATATAGTGATCACGCGTTCGAGAGACTGGTCTCCTCCCGGTTGCGCCGCCGTGCACTCCTTCGAGGGCGCGCTCGCGATGGTCCGAGGTGTCGAGGAAGCATTCGTCATCGGCGGAGCGCAGATCTACGCGCTCGCCATGCCCCTCGTGCAGCGCTTGTACCTTACCGAAATAGCGCGCGATTTCGAGGCGGACGCGTTCTTCCCGGAGTTCGAACGCTCTCGCTGGCGCGAAGTTTCGCGCGAGCGGCGCTCCTCCGGCGGAGCGGAGAGCTTCGACTACGCTTTCGTCGAATACGAGCGCAGCGGCTAGCCGCTAGATCACCCGGACTTCGGGAAGCGGAAAGCCGTTGAAGTTGCTCGCGTAGGCCGTGGTGTATGCCCCGGCGTTCCTCAGGTAGAGATAGTCCCCCTCCTGCAGGTCCGAGGGCAGTGGCTCGTCGCGCATGACCACGTCGATCGAATCGCAGGTCGGGCCGGCGACGTGCCAAGGAATGTCGGGCCCGCTGCGGTCGGTGCGGATCTTGTACTTGAGCCCCTCGGCGGTCTCGATGATGCCGCCGAACAGGCCCGCGTCCAGGTGCATCCAGCGCTTGTTCGCCCGGGTGGCCGTGCCCATGATGCGACACACGAAGTAGCCGGCGTCGGACACCAGGAACCGTCCCGGCTCGGCGATCATCTTCACTTTTGCCGGGAAAGCGTCGAGCGCCCGGTTGACCACATCGCCGATCACCTCGATTGCCGGGATCGGCTTGACGTGCCTTACGGGAAAGCCGCCGCCGATGTTCAGGAGGCGCGGGTTGAGCCCGGCCTTGGTCATCTGGTCGAACAGGGCGCGCGACTTCTCGATGCCGACGCGCCAGTTCTCCGGGTTGCGGCACTGGGACCCCACGTGGAAAGCGATGCCCGCGAGGTCGGCCTTCAGCTTGGCGGCCGCGACGATGATGTCGCGCACCTCGGAGGTGTGGGCGCCGAACTTCCCGGCCAGCGGCCAGTCGCTGCCGATGTTGGGCGTGTCCACCCGCAGGTACATCTTGGCGTCGGCTTTGACCGAATGAATCTTCCTCAGCTCCTCGAGCGAGTCGATCACATACCATTCGACGCCCTTCGCAGCCGCGTAGGCGATGTGCTCGCGGGCCTTGACCGGGTTCGAATAGAAAACCTCTGCGGCCGGAACACCCTGGGCGAGGAGCAGATCGAGTTCCGCGGTCGAGGCGATCTCGAAACCGCCGCCCTCCTCCATGACGACCTTCAGCACGCGCGGATCGGGGTTGGCCTTGACCGCGTAGTGCGGCCGCACGCGCGGCATCGCCGCCGCGAAGCGACGCGCTTTCTCGCGGACGATGTTGGAATCGATCAGGAGGAACGGCCTGTCGTAGCCGTCTTTCACTGCCGCCCGGACTTTTTCGAAGTCCAGGCTAGACTCGGGGTGCGAGTCGAAGAGGTGGGTCTGTTCGAATGCCTGCTGTCGGATGGACTTGATGGTCTTTTTGGCTACGCCAGCGCGCATCTGCATCGTTTGGGTCTCCAGCACGAACCTACGTTACGGGAATGTCCAGAGCGAAGAAGTCCTGCGAGCCGTAGTACTCCCTCTTGCTTGTCATGATGACCTCCTTTTGCGCGGGCGCTGCGGTCAAATCGGTTCTCCAAAAGCATCGGGCCCGGGTTTGACCGTCCGCTGCGCAGACAACCGAACCGGAGCCCGTGATGAGTCGATTATAGGGGCTGGTTTTCCGAAATCAAGCAACTTTTTCGGCACTGGGCGCGCCTCCTCGCGCCGGCGGCTCGCCGGCCGCCCGTCTCGAGCACACAAGCCATGGTAGGCAAGTCCATGGTGGAACGCAAGAGGTAGTACGGCCGCCTGCTCAGGTGTCCTTGGAGACGACGATGTTCGGAAACTTCGAGGTCATGTCCTTCGCCGACTCCGCGATCTTCACAGCCAGCTTGCGGGCGATCGCCCGGTAGGTCTCCGCTGCGCGGCCGTCGGGGTCGGCGACCACCGTGGGCTTGCCCGAGTCCGCCTGCTCCCGGATGTTGATGTCCAGGGGCAGGGCGCCCAGCAGCTCTGTCCCGTACTCCCTGCACATGCGCTCGGCCCCGCCCTGCCCGAAGATGTGCTCCTCGTGGCCGCAGTTCGAGCAGATGTGAGTACTCATGTTTTCGACCACGCCCAGAATGGGGATGCCGACCTTCTCGAACATCTTGAGCCCTTTTTTCGCGTCTATGAGGGCGATGTCCTGGGGCGTGGTAACGATGACCGCGCCGGTCACCGGAACCTTCTGCGCCAGCGTCAGCTGGATGTCGCCCGTGCCCGGCGGCATGTCCACGACGAGGTAATCGATGTCCCTCCAGCGGGTGTCCTTGAGGAGCTGCTCGAGCGCCTGCGTGACCATCGGTCCGCGCCAGACCATCGGGGTGTCGATGTCGATGAGGAAGCCGATGGAGATCGCCTGGATGCCGTGGCCCACCATCGGCTCGAGCGTCTTGCCGTCCCTTGATTCCGGACGGCCCGCGATGCCGAGCATCGTCGGCTGCGACGGCCCGTAGATGTCCGCGTCCAGAATGCCCACGCTCGCCCCCTCGGCGGCCAGCCCGAGCGCCAGGTTGACCGCGGTGGTCGACTTGCCCACCCCGCCCTTTCCGGAGGCGACGGCGATGATGTTCTTCACTCCGGGAACGAGCTTCACCCCGCGCTGCACCGAGTGGGAGACGATCTTGCTCGTGACCTCGACACTGACCGCGCCGACGGCCGGGATGGCGCGCAGCTTCTGCGCGACCAGCTTGCGGATCGGGTCGAGCTGGGTCTTCGCCGGGTAGCCCAGCTCGATTTCCACGGCGATGTCGGCGCCCTCTATCCTGATATTCCTCGCCGACTTGGTCGTCAGGAAATCCTTAGCCGTATTCGGATCGATCGCTTCCCTGAGAACCGCGTGAACTTGTTCCTGTGTGATCGACATTGGAGGGGCGATGTTCGATATTTTCGGAGGATTGGGAGGCAATAGGTTGATATTCTAGCAACTTTCGGGTGCCTCTCGGGCGCCGGCACGGTAGAATGGGCGCCGGACGGGGGACCGCACCAGGCGAGGACGGACAGGGGACCGTGGCGGACGAAGATGCCTGAACACACCAATCGGACGTTTATCTGCAGCGTGCTGTTTCTCGACATCGTCGAGTATTCGCAGCGTTCGGTCGCCGAGCAGATAGCGCTGAAGGAGCGCTTCAACGCAGTCCTGACCGAGGCTATCGCTGGGGTTCCCACCGACGACCGGATCATCCTGGACACGGGCGACGGCGCCGCGGTGAGCTTCCTCGGCGACCCGGAAGATACTCTGTTCGCGGGCATGAGCCTGCGCGACGCAGTCAGCAGCCAGGAAGCCACGACGGGCCCGCGCCTGCAGATCCGTGTGGGCGTGAATCTGGGGCCGGTGCGCCTGGTCAAGGACATCAACGGCAACCCCAACATCATCGGCGACGGCATCAACGTCGCGCAGCGGGTCATGAGCTTCGCCGAGCCGGGACAGATCCTCGTCTCGCGCTCCTACTACGACGTGATGGCGCGCCTTTCCGAAGACTACGCGAAGCTGTTCCACTACGAGGGCGCGAAGACCGACAAGCACGTGCGCGAGCACGAGGTATACGCGATCGGCTCGCTGCCCGGCAACCTGAAGCGGACTATTCCCGTACCCGCCCCGCGCCAGGCGATGCGCCTGCCCAGTCTGCGCCTGCCAAGGATTCTGAAGCTCAGCCCACGGCGCTGGTCGCAGGTCCTCGCGGTGAACAGCAAGCTGTTGGTCGTCGCGCCGCTCACCTTCACGCTGATCGTCGGCACCGGCGTCATCGCGCGCAGCTATCGCAACGAGGACTACGTGAAGCCCGCGCCCGTCGCGCCGCCGCCGCGAGTGGCGCCCGCCCCGAGGGTGGAGGCCGCCCCCCCCACGCCTACTTCCGCGGAAGCGGCGCCCGCCCCGCAGCCGAAGGCGGAGGAGGCGAAGCCTTCGGAGAAGGAAGCGAAGGTCGCGCATCGCGCGAAGGAGCCGTCTCCCAAGGGCACCGTTCCGTTGGCGAAGACGCGCGACGCCGCCTCCTCGCCGGCGGCCGCGCCCAGCCGGGAGCCGGAAGCGGTTGCGACGATCGCTCCCGCGCCGCGCGACGGCACCGTCAACATCGTCGCCCTGCCGTGGGCCGAGGTCTTCATCGACGGAACCAGGCAGGGCGTCAGCCCTCCGCTCAAGGTCATTCCGCTAAGACCGGGCAAACATAAGGTAGAGTTGCGGAATGGTTCGTTTCCTCCCCACGTTCAGACGGTCGATCTGCGACCCGGGACCGAGGTCAGCATTACCCACCGATTCCGCCGCTGACGGAGGTAGCGCCGCTTGCCGACGGCTCGCGTCATGGCTTGTCCTGCTTTCCCTGGCCCTGTCCGGATGCGCCATGCTCGGTTCGAGCAAGGGCGAGAACGAGTTGGAGTTCGGGGTCAGGGCCTACGAGGACGGCGAGCTCGCGTACTCGGCAAAATTGCTCCAGGCGAGCCTCGACGAGGGCCTGCGCCGCACGTCGGACCGCGTGCGCGCGCACAAGTATCTCGCGTTCATCCATTGCGCCTCGGGGCGCGTGCCGCAGTGCCGGGACGAGTTCCGGAAGGCCCTCGAGCTCGATCCCTCGTTCGACCTGAGGGAGAACGAGGCCGGGCACCCGATCTGGGGCCCCGTGTTCCGCTCCGTCAAGACGGCAAAGAAATAGCCGCGTCATGACCGAACCCTGGCTGCTGGGACGCTACGAAGTTGTCGCCGAGCTGGGCAAAGGGGCGATGGGCGTGGTGTATCGCGCCAACGACCCCATGCTCAACCGCATGGTGGCGATCAAGACCATCAACACCGAGGAAGCCGGCCACGAGGGCATGGCCGAATACGAGGCGCGCTTCTACACCGAGGCCAAGGCGGCGGGCGGTCTCAACCACCCCAGCATCATCATCGTCTACGACATCGGCAAGAGCGGGCACCTCGTGTATATGGCGATGGAGTACGTCGAGGGCAAGGAGCTGCGCGAGATGCTCGCCGACGGCAAGCCGCTGGCAGTCGCGAAGGCGGTCGACATCGCCGCCCAGGTCGCGGACGGTCTCGCCTATGCCCACCAGCACCAGGTCGTGCACCGCGATATCAAGCCCGCCAACATCATGATCACGCCAGACGGACGCGCGAAGATCGCCGATTTCGGCATCGCGCGGATGCGCTCGAGCGAAACCCGCACCCAGACGGGCGTCATACTCGGTTCGCCCAAGTACATCTCGCCCGAACAGGTCGTGGGGAAGCGTGCCGACCACCGCTCCGACATCTTCTCGCTGGGCGTCATCCTGTACGAGTGCATCACGGGCTCCACGCCGTTCAACGGCGAAGGGTTGAGCGCCCTCATGTACCAGATCACCAACCACGATCCGGCGCCGCCGAGCTCGAGCAATTCGGAGGTGCCGGTGATGCTCGACTACATCATCGCCAAGGTGCTCGCCAAGGCGCCCGAGGCGCGCTACCAGAGCGCCGCTGACTTTGCGAACGACCTGCGCGAGTGCAAAGCCCAGATCGAGACCGGTCAGTCCGCCCCGGGCGCGGCGCTGATGACGACGAGCAGGCCCATCCCGGTCGCGTCCGTCACCGCCGCGCAGCCTGCGCCGGCGAAGCTGCAGGAGGTCAACGCGGAGGCGACCACAGACCCGTCGCCGACCCGGGGCATCTCGCGATCGTTCGACTCCCAGGAAGCAACTCAGCGCCTGCTGGCGCAGATGGGCGAGGACGGAAGGACCGAGTTCGTGTCGACACGGTCGATATCCGGAGGGGGGCTCTCCCGCGAACGCCTGCGCCCCGGCGAGCGTCCCTGGGGCCACCGCGAGAACGTGATCTTCGCCGCTACCGTCGTCGTCGCCGTGGTCATCGCAACCGCGATCGTACTGATCTAGAAGCACGCGGCGCGCCCGGAAGCGGCGCGAGGCGATAGAATGACCGCTTTTCGGAAGTCCGCATGACCCGCCGGCTGTTCGTCACGACCGCACTGCCCTACGCGAACGGCCCGTTCCACATCGGCCACGTCATGGAGTACATCCAGGCCGATATCTGGGTGCGGTTCCAGCGCATGCAGGGGCATGAGGTGCACTTCATCGGCGCCGACGACGCCCACGGCGCGCCGATCATGCTTGCTGCGGAAAAGGCCGGGAAGGCGCCCGAGGAGTTCGTCGCCGAGATCGCGCGCGGCCGCAAGAAGTATCTCGACGGCTTCCATATCGAGTTCGACAACTGGCACTCGACGCACTCGAGGGAGAATACCGAGCTCTCGCAGGACATCTATCGAAAGCTCAAGGCCGCCGGGCTGATCTATACCAAGAAGATCGAGCAGTTCTTCGATCCGGTGAAGGGCATGTTCCTCGCCGACCGCTACATCAAGGGCGAATGCCCCGTGTGCGGGACAAAGGACCAGTACGGCGACGCGTGCGAGAACTGCAGCTCGGTCTACGCGCCTACGCAGCTCATCAACCCGTATTCGACGCTCTCGGGCGCCAAGCCCGAGCTGCGCAGCTCCGACCATCTGTTCTTCAAGTTGTCGGACTCCCGGTGCGTCGACTTTCTGCGCGAGTGGCTCGAAGTGCCGGGGCGGCTGCAGCCGCAGGTGGTCAACAAGGCCTGGGAATGGCTCGACGCCGAAGGCGACAAGGCGCTTGGCGACTGGGACATCTCGCGCGACGCGCCTTACTTCGGCATCCCGATCCCGGACCTGCCGGGAAAGTATTTCTACGTCTGGCTCGACGCGCCGATCGGCTACCTCGCGAGCCTGGAGAACTACTGCGAAAAGAAGCGCCTGTCCTTCGCAGATTTCGTCAGGCCGGACGCCGACGCCGAGATGATCCATTTCATCGGGAAGGACATCATCTACTTCCACACCCTCTTCTGGCCCGCGATGCTCGAGTTCTCGGGCTACAAGACGCCCGACCAGGTGAACGTGCACGGCTTCATCACCGTGTCCGGCGACAAGATGTCCAAATCGCGCGGGACGGGGATCGATCCGCTGCGCTATCTCGATCTGGGGATGAATCCGGAGTGGCTGAGGTATTACATCGCGGCGAAGCTGAATGCGAACGTCGAGGATCTAGATTTCAATCCCGACGATTTCCTGGCAAGAGTGAATAGCGATCTCGTCGGTAAGTACGTAAACATCGCCAGCCGCGCCTACACGTTTGTCTCCAGCGTGTTTCAAGGAAGATTGCCTGGCCTCCACTACAACAAAGCCGGAAAAGTTGGAGGACCCCATGATGACCTCGTGTCTTCAGTAGAAATCCAGGAAATTGTGGAAGACGACGCTGCGTTCGTGAAGGTAGCTTTCGAGGCCCGTGACTACGGCCTCGCCATTCGCAGAATCATGTTGGTTGCTGATCGCCTCAACGAATATTGGGATCAGCAGAAACCGTGGGAGCTAGCGAAAGCAGTAGAGGCGGATGCTGCAGCCCGTGCAAAGCTCGAACACGCATGCTCCGTCGCCCTTGAAGGATTTCGCATCCTTACTCTGTTCTTGACTCCTGTCCTACCGCACACGGCACAACGCGGCCTCGAATTCTTAGGTCTTCAGCGTCCTGACGGTAAGCGGCTGTGGGCCTCTATTCGCGAGCTCATGCCAAAGGGACATAAGATCAACCCTTATCAGCATCTCATGACCCGCGTCGAGGAAAAGCAGCTCGACGCGCTTTTCGCCCCGGCCGCGCCCGCAACGCGCTCGCCGCAGACGCACGCCGAGCACCAGCAGCGAGAGGTGAAGGAAGCCCCCATGAGCGATACCATCTCGATCGACGATTTCAACAAGCTCGATCTTCGCGTCGCGAAGATCCTGAAGGCCGAGCACGTCGAAGGCGCCGACAAGCTCCTGAAGCTGACGCTCGACGCCGGCAACGGCACGCGCACGGTGTTCGCCGGGATCAAGTCCGCCTACGACCCGACCAAGCTCGAAGGACGCTTAACGGTGATGGTCGCAAATCTCGCGCCGCGCAAGATGAAGTTCGGGGTCTCCGAGGGGATGGTCCTCGCCGCGAGCGGCGAAGGCCCCGGCCTGTATCTCCTTTCCCCGGATTCCGGCGCGCAGCCGGGGATGAAGGTCAAGTGAGCCTGCACGCCGTGCTCTCGCCCGCGGGCGGCGCGCTCGTCCTCGCGCTGCTCTGGCTCGTGATCGCCGTGGCGAGCCTCGTTCCGACTCGCAACGCCGCCTTCGCCCGACGGCTTGCGTTTCCTCTCGGCGCGGCCGCAGGGCTCGCGCTCGCGGTCACCGGCCTCGAGGCGGTTTGGCTGCCGGTACAGACGCTGACGCTTCCGCTCGGGCTGCCCGATCTGCCCTTCCACCTCCGGTCCGATCCGCTCGCCGGCTTCTTCCTGCTGCTGCTCGGCTCGGTCGCGGCCGGGATCTCGGTCTACGCCGCCGGGTATTTCCGCGAGGAGCCGTCGGCGCGCCTGGCGCTCATCGCCTGCCAGTACCACGTGTTCCTCGCGAGCATGGCCTTCGTGCTGCTTGCCGACGACGCGTATCTGTTCATGCTGTCCTGGGAGACGATGGCGCTGTCCTCGTACTTCCTCGTCATCACCGACCACAAGCAGGCGGCGACGCGCTCGGCGGGTTTTCTCTACCTGCTGATCGCGCATCTCGGCGCGATCGCGGTTCTGCTCTGCTTCGGAGTGCTGCACGGCGGGCGCGGCGACTACTCGTTCGACGCGCTCCGCGCCGCGCACCTCGAGCCGGGGTGGGCGACGCTGGCGTTCGTGCTCGCGTTCTTCGGCTTCGGCGCCAAGGCAGGGATACTCCCGCTGCACGCCTGGCTGCCCGAGGCGCACCCCGCGGCGCCCTCCCCGGTGTCGGCGTTGATGAGCGGCGTGATGATCAAGACGGCGATCTACGGCATGGTGCGCGTGATCTTCGACCTGATCGGCAGCGTGCGCTGGGAATGGGGCCTCGCGGTGCTCGTGATCGGCGCGGGCACGACGCTCTTCGGCGTGCTCTACGCACTGATGCAGCACGACCTGAAACGCCTGCTCGCCTATCACTCGGTCGAGAACATCGGCATCATCCTTCTCGGCCTGGGCATGGGCATGGTGTTCGTCGGCTTCGGCCATCCTGTCGCGGGCGCGCTCGGCCTGATCGCCGCGCTCTACCACACGCTCAACCATGCCGTGTTCAAGGGGCTGCTGTTCCTCGGGGCAGGCTCGATCCTGCACTCCTCGGGCCTGCGCAACCTGAACGACATGGGTGGTCTGATCCACCGCATGCCGAAGACCGCCTTCTACTTCCTCATCGGCGCGCTCGCGATCTCGGCGCTGCCGCCGCTGAACGGCTTCGTCTCCGAGTGGCTCACCTTCCAGACCGCGCTCCAGGCCACGATCCTCAAGAATGCCGTTGTGCGCAGCCTGTTGCCGCTCTTCGCCGCGACGCTCGCGCTCGCGGGAGCGCTCACGGCCATGTGCTTCGTCAAGGTCTACGGCGTCGCGTTTCTAGGACGGGTGCGCGAGCCGGCCCATCTCTCGCCTCTGCCGCACGCGGGCGACGCCGGCGACATGGAACGCTACGGCATGGCCTGGCTCGCCGCGCTCTGCTTCGTGCTCGGGCTTTTTCCCAGCTCGCTGCTCCTGGTCCTCAACCGGGTGACCGTGTCGCTCACCGGACATGGCCTGTCCGAGCAGGCCCTGGCGGGATCGGGCTGGCTGTGGCTGGTGCCGACCGCCGCGGAGCAGGCGAGCTACTCCCCGCTCATCTTCCTCGTCATGATCGTCGCGGTAACCTTGCTCGCGTTCCTAGTCGTGCGCCGCGTCTACCATGGCCGCGCGCGCTTCGCCGATCCCTGGGATTGCGGCTATCCCGAGCAAACCGCGCGCATGCAGGACACCGCCGACGCTTTCGGCCAGCCGATCCGCCACGTCTTCGGCCCGCTCTACAGGATGGAGCGCAAGCTGCCCGGGCCCGACGACGCCGCGCCCCGGTACGTTCTGAAGATCGAGGACCGCCACTGGTACTGGCTGTATCTTCCTGTGGCGCGCGCGGCCGACTTCGTCTCGGCGAAGATCGCGCTGCTGCAACAGGGCCGCATCAGCATCTACCTGCTCTACAGCTTCGCGACCTTGATCGCTCTGCTGGTGTTCGTGCGCTGAGCCCGCCACGATGAACACCGCAGCCGCCATCGCCTTCCAGATCCTGCAGTCGGTGTTCGTCGTCCTCGCCGCGCCGCTGCTCGTCGGCTGGGTCAACCAGTGCCGTGCATGGCTGCAAAACCGCTCGGCGCCCTCGACCCTCCTTCCCTACTGGACCCTCGCCAAGCTCTTTCACAAGGAGCCGGTGATCGCCCGCGGCGCCTCGCCCCTGTTCCGCACCACGCCCTACATCCTGTTCGGCTGCATGTGGCTCGCGGCCGGCATCGTTCCCGTGCTCGCGACCGCGCTCCCGTTCGCGCCGGCGGCGGACATCATCGCCCTCGTAGGCGTGTTCGCGCTCGCGCGCGTCTTCTCCGCGCTCGCCGCCATGGACATCGGCACCGCCTTCGGCGGCCTCGGCGCGCGTCGCGAGATGATGATCGGCTTTCTCGCCGAGCCGGCCATGCTGATGACGCTGTTCACCGCGGCGTTCATCTCGGGCTCCACCCAGCTCACCACCATCGTCGACACCCTCGCGCACCGCGAATTCGCGCTCTATCCCAGCCTGGCCTTCGCCGCGGTCGCCTTCCTCATGGTGCTTCTCGCGGAGAACGCGCGCATCCCGATCGACAACCCCGCCACCCACCTCGAGCTCACCATGATCCACGAGGCGATGATCCTCGAGTATTCGGCGCGCCACCTGGCGCTCATCGAGTGGGCGGTGGCGATCAAGCTGTTCGCCTACATGACCATCGGCATCGCCCTGTTCGCGCCCTGGGGCATCGCTCGGGCCGGGGACTGGAGCGCTCTGCCGCTCGCCTTCGGCGCGCTCGCGGCGAAGCTCGCGCTCGCCGGTGCCGGCCTCGCCGTGATCGAGACGCTCCTCGCGAAGCTGCGCCTGCTGCTCGCGCCCGAATTCCTCTCCGCGGCGTTCCTGCTGGGGGTGCTGGGGATGCTGACTCACTTCCTCGTGCAGGGTTGAGCCGTGAACGCACCTTTTTCAACCCAGATCGTGAACGTGCTCGCGGCGCTGCTGCTCCTCATCGCCTTTGCGATGCTCTCGCAGCGGCGCGTCCTCACCCTCATCAAGCTGTTCGCCTGGCAGGGGGCGATACTGACCGCCTCGACGGTGATCGTGGGATGGTCCACCGGCTACACGGATCTGTACATCTCCGCGGCCATCACTTTTTCCCTGAAGGTGATCCTCATCCCCTGGGTCCTGCACCGGCTGATCGACCGCCTTTTCGTGCGCTGGGATATCGAGACGCTCGTCAACATCCCGACGACGATGCTGATCGGGATAGGCCTCGTGATCTTCGCCTTTGCGCTCGCGACGCCGATCTCCCAGATGGCGAGCACGCTGACGCGCTCGACTCTGGGGATCGCGCTCGCGAGCGTGCTCCTTTCGTTTCTCATGATGATCGTGCGCAGGAAGGCGGTGCCGCAGGTGATCGGCTTCCTCGCGATGGAGAACGGCGTGTTCTTCGCCGCCACGACCGCCACTTTCGGCATGCCCCTGGTCTGGGAGCTGGGCGTCGCGCTGGACGTGCTGGTGGGTACGCTGATCTTCGGCATCTTCTTCTTCCATATCCGCGAGCAGTTCGACAGCCTCGACATCCGGCATATGGAAAAATTGAAACAGGACTAGCGCGTGGAAGTCGTCATCATCCTCGGCCTTCCGCTCTCCGGCGCGATACTGCTGGCGCTCGCCGGCCACCGGGGCTGGGCGCCCGAGCTGAACGCGACCATGAGCTTCGCCACGTTCTTCGCCGCGATCCTGCTCACCACGCGCGTCATTACCGACGGACCGATCCTCGCGTTCAACGAGCAGTTCTTCGTCGATCCGTTCAACGTGTTCCTGGTCGCGCTCACCGCGTTCGTCGGCTTCACCACCGCTCTTTTCTCGCGGCCGTACATGCGCGCCGAGCAGGACCGCGGCCGGGTCAACCCGGCGCGGCTGCGCCTGTACCACAGCATGTACCAGCTGTTCACCTTCACCATGCTCCTGTGCCTGCTCTCGAACAACGTCGGCCTGATGTGGGTGGCGATGGAAGGGGCGACGCTGTCCACCGTGCTGCTCGTGAGCCTGTACCGGACGCCCGCGAGCCTGGAAGCGGCGTGGAAGTACTTCATCCTGTGCTCGGTCGGAATCGCACAAGCGCTGTTCGGCACGATTCTGCTGTACTTCGCGGCCGAGAAGGTGCTCGGTCCCGGCGGAACCTCCCTCCTGTGGACGCACCTGCACGCGGTGCGGGCGCAGCTCGAGCCCACGGTGCTCTCGCTCGCGTTCGTCTTCCTGCTCGTCGGCTACGGCACCAAGGTGGGCCTGGTACCCCTGCACAACTGGCTGCCCGACGCCCACGCGGAGGGCCCGACGCCGATTTCGGCGGTGCTCTCGGGGCTGCTCCTCAACGTCGCCCTGTATTCGGTGGTGCGCAGCAAGGTGCTCGTGGACGGCGCGCTCGGACGGGGATTCTCCGGGGGGCTCATGATGGGCTTCGGGCTGCTCTCGGTCGTCGTCGCGGCCTTCTTCCTTTCGCGCCAGCGGGACGCGAAGCGCATGTTCGCGTACTCGTCCATCGAGCACATGGGCATCATGACCTTTGCCTTCGGCATGGGAGGTGCGATCGCCGCGTTCGCGGGCCTGCTGCACATGACCGTGCACTCGCTCACCAAGAGCGCGATCTTCTTCACCGTCGGCCACGCCTCGCAGGCGCGCGGGACCCAGGACATGGCGTCGATCCGCGGTCTCGTCCAGACGAGCCCGGCGATCGGCTGGGGGCTGGTGCTCGGCACTCTCGCCATTCTCGGGGTGCCGCCCTTCGGAGTGTTCACGAGCGAATTCATGGTGCTCACCACGGCGATGCACGAGCATTCCTGGGCGACGCCGTTGCTGCTGGTGGCGCTTGGCGTCGCGTTCGCGTCGATCTACGGCAAGGTCCAGCCGATGGTGTTCGGCGAGGCGCCGGCCGCGCCGCTGGACCGCGGCCCCGCGCTCGTCCCCGTCTTCACCCACCTCGCGATCGTGTTGGCGCTCGGTCTCTACATCCCGCCCTACCTCGCGGCCTGGTACCGGCAGGCGGCGGCGCTGATCGGCTGATCATGAAGCTCAAGGAACTCGATATCGAGGTCGAACCGCTCGCCGGCGCGATGCCCGTGTTCCGCGCCTCGGTCGCGGCGGCCGAGCTCCCCGAAGTGTGCGGCTGGTCGCACGCAAGGCAGGCGCGCCTCGTCGCGCTGTGGGGCAGCGACGAGACGTCGCGCAGCGCCGGCTACGCGGTGCACGTCGCGCTCGCGTTTCCTTCCGGGCTGCTGTGGCTGAGCGCGCCGCTCCCGCGCGGGAACCCGCGCTATCCCGGCATCGCCGGCACCTATCCTGCGGCGGACCGCATGCAGCGCGCCTGCGCCGACCTGCTCGGCATCCGCCCCGACGAGGGTGCGGACGCGCGCAAATGGCTGCGGCACGGGGCGTGGCCGGAGAGCACCTATCCCCTGCGAAAGGAATTCGATCCCGGGAAGCGCTTCGCTCAGGAGCCGGACCGCTACCCGTTCGTCGCGGTCGCGGGCGAAGGCGTCCACGAGATTCCCGTGGGCCCGGTGCACGCCGGAACGATCGAGCCGGGACATTTCCGCTTCTCCATCGTGGGCGAGAAGATCCTGAGGCTCGAGGAGCGCCTCGGCTACAAGCACAAGGGCATCGAGAAGCGCTTCGAGTCGATGACGCTCGCCGAAGGAGCGAAGCTCGCCGGCCGCATCTCCGGCGATTCGACCGTCGCCTACGCCTGGGCCTACGCGATGGCCGTGGAAGGAGCGACCGGCACCGAGCCGCCGGGGCGAGCGCTCGCGCTCCGGGGGATCCTCCTCGAGCTCGAGCGCATCGCCAATCACCTGGGCGATCTCGGCTATCTCGGCAACGACGTCGCGCTGGCGTTCGGCTTTTCCCAGTTCTGGCGGCTGAAAGAGGAGCTGCTGCGCGTGAACGCCCGTTTGTTCGGCCATCGCTACCTCATGGACGCGATCGTGCCGGGAGGGGTCTCCAGGGACCTGCCGCGGGCCGAGGCCGAGGGTCTGGTACGGTTGCTGGAGGCCATGCGGCGCGAGGTCGAAACGCTGCAAGCGATCTACGAGGAGCACGCCGGCGCGCAGGACCGCTTCATCATGACCGGGCAGGTCCTTCCCGAGCTCGCCGAGCGCATGGGCCTCAACGGATTCGCCGGCAGAGCGAGCGGGATCAAGCGCGACCTGCGGGTCGACTATCCGATCCCGCCGTATCAGCAGCTCGATCCGCGGATGATCTCGCATCCCCGCGGCGACGTCGCGGCGCGCGTGCTGGTGCGCTTCGAGGAAGTGTTCGAGTCGATGCGTCTCATCCTCGCGCTAGTCCAGGAGCTGCCCACGGGCGAGATCCGCTCGCCTCTCGCGCAAAGCCGTTCCGCCGCCGGCGTGGGCTGGATCGAGGGCTGGCGCGGAGAGGTTCTGATCGCGCTGGAGGCCGAGGGCGAACGCATCCACAGGCTGCACCCGCACGATCCCTCGTGGCAGAACTGGCCGCTCCTCGAGCACGCGGTGCACGGAAACATCGTTCCGGATTTTCCGCTCATCAACAAATCGTTCAATCTCTCCTACTCCGGGCAGGACCTGTAGCGCATGTACCAGATACTGAAACAGATCGCCAGGACCGGGATCGTCACCGAGCCGGCGCCGCCGTCCGACGAGGCCCTGCGGGCGACCGCGCAGCGCCTCGGCGAGACCATCCTCAAGCATTTCGGGCGCGCGCTCGCGATTCGGCACGTCGACGCCGGCTCGTGCAACGGCTGCGAGCTCGAGATCCACGCGCTCAACGGCCCGTACTACAACCCCGAGCGCCTGGGCATCCGCTTCGTCGCCAGTCCCCGCCACGCCGACCTGCTGCTCGTGACGGGCCCCGTGTCGCGCAACATGGAGACGGCGCTCAGGCGAACCTGGGAAGCGACGCCCGATCCCAAGCTCGTCGTCGCCATCGGCGACTGCGGCTGCACCGGGGGCATCTTCGGCGAAAGCTACGCGAGCTGCGGGCGCGTCTCGAACGTGATCCCGGTCGACGTCGCGGTGCCCGGCTGCCCGCCCACTCCGACCGCGATCCTGCAGGGGATTCTCACCGCGATAAGCGCCGGAGCGAAGGCATGACGGACATCCCGCATCTGCCGCTCGCCTTCATCGGCTGGTTCTTCACGCTGATTTCGGGCGCCGCGCTCGCCCTCGGCGCCCTGCTGATCGCGATGCTCCTCCGTGCCGGAGACCTGGAGCGCCGCTATCTCAGCTACAGCTACATGAACGACATCGTGCTCGCCGCGGTCTGGGTGCTGGGGCTCGCCGGCGGAATCGGCGTGGTACGCCTGCAGCCCTGGGGCAGGTACCTGCTCGAGCTGTTCTGCTGGGCGCTGATCGTGCTGATGCTGCTCTCCGCGGCGACGCGGCTGTACGCGCTGAGGCGGCCCGAGCCGAACGCTCCGTCCGTCAACTGGCTGGGCGCCATCGCGGGGCTCACGCTCATCCTGATACCGGTCATCGCGCTCTGCACGGCGACGATCGTCACCCTGCGCAGCCCCGAGGCGCTGAAGGCGTTCTCCTAGTCAGGGCTTGAGGTAGGCGTAGCCCTCCCTCTGCTGCAGGTGCGTGATCTGCGCCACGCCCGAGGGCACGAAGTCCACGCCGATGATGAACTGGTCCTTCTTCAGCTTGCGGTTCCGGATCGTGATCTCGCACACCTCGAACGTCACGCCGCGCGACATCAGGTCCTGGACCCTGGCGTCGAAAGGCCCGAGGCGGTCCTTCGCCCCCTCCATCAGGAAGTCCACGCCGTCGGCGTGCGCCACGGCTACGATCTTCGCCTTCGGGTCGACCTCCAGCTGGTTGTAGATGTTGCGCAGGCCGGCGGTCGCCTGCGCCAGCCCGCCGTCGAAGTGGTACACGACCTTGTCCTGCGCCCGGGCGGCCGACGCCGCCAGCGACAGCGCGAGAACGGCAACTGCCTTCGCTATCAGTCTCACGGGATGCTCCTTTGGCGATCGTGAACGACGCCCCTCACTTTACGCGAAGCGGCGCGGGCTAGAGAATCCGCCCTGTGGCGAAGCACCTCTTGATCTCGGGGCGCGTGCAGGGCGTCGGCTTCCGGTACGCGATGGCGGAGGAAGCCCAGCGGCTCGGCGCGACCGGCTGGGTGAGGAACCGCCGCGACGGAACGGTGGAGGCCGTGGTGGACGGAGCAGAGGACGCGGTCGCGGCGCTCATCGCCTGGGCGCGGCGCGGACCGCCCGCGGCGCTCGTGGGCGAGGTGCAGGTCTCGGAAACTGCCGGCGGCTTCGAGCGTTTCGAGGCGCGCCCGACGGCCTGAAGCGTCAGCCCGCCTTGCGCCGCGCCGCTCCGGTCTCGCGCAGCCCGTCGAGCAACGCGAGAGCGCGCTCCATCGAGAAATCGCGCGTCCTCTGATCGAAGGCTTTCGACTCCGGCATCATGTAGCCGTGCTCGACGCCGGGGAAAATGTGCAGGTCTAGGTTCTTCATTCGCGCCGCGGCGGCCCGGTACGCCGCGAGCACCTCCGCGGGCGCCTGATGGTCGCGGTCGCCCCAGATGATGCACACGGGTTTCGCGAGTTTCTCGAGCTCGCCGAGGTAGTCGAGCATTTGCGAGCCGTGGCAGGACACGCCCGCGTCGTAGCTCAAGCGCTTCGGCCCGAGGATCGCGTACGGGCCGCCGTAGCAGAACCCGATCACCGCGGCGCGGCCGTTCGATTGCGGAAGCTTCTTCACCTGCGCGAGGGTATCGGCCAGGTCGGCCTCGCCCGTCCTGATCTTCTCGAGCCGCGGCTGCGAGCGCTGCTTGGTGCGGTCGTCGTCGCGTCCCAGCGGTCCCGGGATCGTCCTCCAGAAGAGGTCGGGCGCCGCCGCGATATAGCCGAGCACGGCGAATTCGTCGGCGATATCGCGCAGGTCTTCGTTCACGCCGTGCACCGCCGACGCGAGCACCACCGCCGGGACCTTGGCGCTCGAGCTCGGCGTTGCGATGTAGCAGTCGAATTCTCCGCCCTCGCCGGAGCGGATCTTGACGTTCTTCCCCTGCATGGCCCCTCCTTCGCCTTGGACCCGCTCACGCTAACCCAGAGTCGGCGCACTTGTCCAATGTCAAGACCTCATGCCCCCGTCATTGCGCCGAAACCCCTAACTGACTAACATCAGCCCTTTCACCGGAAGGCGCGGGTTCGACAACGCGAAAACGCGGGTTCCGCGCCCTGCATACATCCGCCAAAGGAGGCGTTGCTTAATGAGCACTCAGTACAGGATTCTCATCATGGGCGCGTCGTACGGTTCGCTGCTCGGAACCAAGCTCGCGCTCGCCGGGCACGCGGTGCATCTCGTGTGCCTGCCCGCCGAGGCGGACCTGATCAACGGCGAAGGCGCGGTCGTGCGCATGCCGGTGAAGGGCCGCGAAGGGCTGGTCGAGATCAACTCGAAGAAGCTGCCGGGCAAGCTCACCGCGGGGGGCACCGCGGGAGTCAGGCCCGCCGACTACGACCTCGTCGCGCTCGCCATGCAGGAGCCGCAGTACCGCTCCCCCGGCGTCCGCGAGCTGCTCGACGCGGTGGCGCGCGCGAAGGTGCCGTGCATGTCGATCATGAACATGCCGCCGCTGCCCTACCTCAAGCGCATACCCGGGCTCAACGCCGACGGCCTGCGCAAATGCTACACAGACCCCTCGGTTTGGGACGGCTTCGATCCCAAGCTGATGACGCTGTGCAGCCCCGACCCGCAGGCGTTCCGCCCGCCCGAGGAAAAGGTGAACGTGCTCCAGGTGAGGCTGCCGACCAACTTCAAGTCGGCGCGCTTCGATTCGGACGCGCATACCGCCATCCTGCGCAGGCTGGAGGCCGACGTCGAGGCGTCCCGCTTCGACACCGGCTCGGGCAAGATCGAGCTCCCGGTGAAGCTCAAGGTGCACGATTCGATCTTCGTGCCGCTCGCGAAGTGGGCGATGCTCATCGCGGGCAACTACCGCTGCGTGCTCAAGGACAGCGTCCGTCCGATCAAGGACGCCGTGCACAGCGACATCGCCGCCTCGCGCGAAATGTACAACTGGGTGGTGAAGCTGTGCGTGTCGCTCGGCGCGAACGAGGCGGACCTCGTTCCCTTCGACAAGTACGCCAACGCCGCGCTTTCGCTCGGCAGCCCGTCGTCCGCGGCGCGCGCCCTCGCCAACGGCGCCCCCAACATCGAGCGCGTCGACCTGCTGGTGAAGACCGTGGCGGCGCAGAAGGGCATGCGCTCGGAGGTGCTCGATCACACCGTCACGCTGGTCGAGGGCTGGCTGGAGAGAAACCGCAAGAAAGCCGCCTGAGCCGGCCCGAATTGAAAAGGCCCGGGAAATCCCAGGCCTTTTCAATTGTCGCCCATCGCGCGCGTGCCGCAGCACTCGCCCGGAGGACGGAACGCGATATCTCCGTAATACGCCTCGAGCGGCCGGTCGCTGCCGTCGGCCTCCGTCATGATGCCGACCGAGACGACCTTGCCCGGCTCCTCGCCGAACAGGCGCCGGTAGTCCTCTTCGACGTTGCGCGATTCCGGCAGCCACTGCCCGAGCTTCGCCCTGCCGCTCTCGACCGCGATCATCTTGATGCGCGAGGTGTACTTGTTGCGCACCTCTCCGCCCTTGGGGGTCTTGCTTCCCCAGACGTACATCACGCCGGCATAGGGCAGTCGCTGGCCGCTGAAGAAGCGGAACTGGTCGTAGAACACGCGATCGCTGAAGGGCAGCTTGCCGAGGTCGCCCGCGAAGTTGACCAGAACCCGCACCGGGGAGTCGTCCGGGCTGCTCTCGGAAGGTGCGAGGTCCATGACCTTCCAGCGCCACGAGAGGATGGGCCAGTCGCGCAGGTCGAGGTCGAGATCGTGAAGCAGCCCGGACGCCGAGTCGACTACCGCTCGCCCCTTGAGCACGGTCACCCCGCCGTCCTCGACGAGCTGGTACTGGCTGTGGGTCTTGAACTGCGACATCGTCCAGGTGTTCCACTCGGGCGGGACAGGCTCGCCGGGTTTCAATGTGGAGAAGACCGCGAGCCGCGACGGAGCGCCCCCGGTCGGGGCCAGGGGGCCCGTGGTACAGGCGGCTGCGAGAGCGACGGCCGCCGCCGGGACAAGCATGCGCAGCGGATTCATCATTCCTTAGTCGTGTAAGTTCACAACCATTGCGTGCGACTATGAAACCAATATGGCGATGAGACTCGTTTCAGTCAATGTGGGCCTCCCCAAGGACGTCCGCTGGAACGGGAAGACCGTGACCACTTCCATCTGGAAGGAGCCGGTGCCCGGCCCGGTTCGTGTGTCCCGGCTCAACATCGACGGCGACAGACAGTCTGATCTCTCAGTTCACGGCGGGGCCGACAAGGCAGTATACGTCTACCCCTCCGAGCATTACGAGTACTGGCGCCGCGAGCTTCCCGGGATGGAACTGCCCTGGGGAAGCTTCGGCGAAAACTTTACGACCGAAGGCCCGTCCGAAGAGTTCCGCATCGGCGACCGGCTGTCCATCGGCTCGGCGGCGTTCGCCATCACCCAGCCGCGTCTGCCCTGCTACAAGCTTGCCATCCGCTTCGGCCGGCCGGACATCGTCAAGCGCTTCCTCCGCAGCAACCGGACGGGGTTCTACCTCACGGTGGTGTGCGAAGGCGAAGTCCGCGCGGGCGATCCGATCCGCCTGAGCGCCGGCCCCGCCAACAGCCTTTCGGTCGGCGACATCGTTCGCCTCTATAAAGCCGACATCCCGGACACGGAAACGCTGAAGCTGGCCTCGCAACTCGCGGGCTTGCCTACCAGCTGGAGAGATTACTTCAGGAAAAGACTGCCCGAGTCCGATTAGTACGGGAGCCCCCACCGATGCAACGTGTAAGGCATTTCCCGACATGGTTTGTACGGCGCCCCCGAATGGTGTCGAGACGGGCAAGCCCGTAGATTGTCCTCCGGCTCGTTGCTGCAGCAACAAGGAACGCCATTCCGGGAGGAAACATGAGAAATCCGTCTGTCGCGGGCAGGCACCGCGCGAAGATGCACCATCGGCCGGAGCGTCGCAGGATCGCCAGCTTCGGTTGGCAGCCCGACCTGCCCGATGCTCGCGATCATTACTTCGCGGTCAGGTCCGCGACCTTGAAGAAACTTCCGGCCAGGGTGGACTTGCGGCCCAAGTGTCCGCCGGTCTACGACCAGGGAAGCATCGGCAGCTGCACCGCCAACGCCATCGCGGGAGCGATCGAATTCGAGCGCAGGAAAGCCGGGGAAAAGCCCACCTTCACGCCTTCCCGGCTTTTCATCTACTACAACGAGCGCGCGATCGAAGGGTCCGTCGCCAACGACTCGGGCGCGCAGATCCGCGACGGCATCAAGTCGGTCAACCGGCAAGGCGCATGTCCGGAAAAAATGTGGCCCTACGACGACACGCCCGCAGTCTCGGACGGCGGCCCCTGGCCCGCGGGCGCGAAGCCGGCGCAGAAGCCGCCCAGACCCTGCTACGCCACCGCGCTCGACTACCAGGTCGTCCAGTACCAGCGGGTCATGCCCATCCTCGGACAGATGAAGGGCGCGCTGGCCGAAGGCAACCCGTTCGTATTCGGATTCACCGTCTACGCGAGCCTGTACGGCGCCAACGGCGCCCCCAGGAAGGTCGTGCCCATGCCCGCGCCGAAGGACAAGGTCCTCGGAGGGCACGCGGTGCTCGCGGTCGGATACGACGACAAGGCGCAGCAGTTCATCGTGAGGAACTCGTGGGGACGCGACAACCAGGACAAGGGCTACTTCTACATGCCGTACGCGTACCTGACGGATTCCGGGCTGGCCGACGATTTCTGGGTGATTCAGCTGGTGGAGAGGTAGCGGCGCTCAGGGGTACATCACCTCGACGTTCTCCGGCTTCAGCCACTCGTTGAGCGACTGCAGCAGCGTATCGTCCAGGCTGACGCGCCAGTTGTCGCCGAGCTGCATCTCGACGCTTGCGCCGCCGTTGCGGTAGCGGACCTCGACCGAGCACTGGCCGTTGCGGTAGGGCTCGAGCAGCGTCTTCAGCTTCGCCGACGACGCGGCGCCAGCGCTCGAGGCCTGGCCGTTCATCGACAGCCGCACCGCGCGCGCGAATCGGCTGCGCGCGCCGGCGAGGTCGTAGATCCGCTCGGCGGTGATGCGCGTGAACACCGCCTCGCCTTCCTCGCCCACCGAGCGGCGCACGCTGCGCACCTTCGCCTCGACCACGATGACCGCGTCCTCCTTCACCAGGTCGCGGAAGTGGTCGAACACCTCGTTGTATACAGTGATCTCCTGGGTCGCGGTCCCGTCCGACAGGTTGACGATGACCATGCGGCCCTGCTGCGTCCGCTGGAACCGTATCGACTCGACCACGCCGGCCATGAGCTGGGTGCGCAGGCCCTCGGCCTCGGCCGATGCCGCGACGCTCTTCAGGCTCGCTTTGACGAATTTCCCGATCTCGGCGCGGTGCTCGGCGAAGGGATGGCCCGAGAGGTAGAAGCCGAGCGCCGACTTTTCCTCGCGCAGCCGCTGCGCGTCGGTCCAGCGCGGCGCGGCGACGAGCGCGGGCTTGTGCTGCGGCCCCTGGTCCCCCCCGAAAAGGCTCGTCTGCATCGCGTTGCGCTCGGCCTGCCCCGCGGCCTCGAGCGCGACGCCGACCGACGCGTGCAGGCTCGCGCGGTGCAAGTCCGCACCGTCGTCGAGAAAATCGAAAGCGCCTGCACGCACCAGCGCCTCGACCACGCGGCGGTTGACCGCGCGCTTGTCCACCCGCGAGCAGAAATCGAAGAGATCTCGGAACGGGCCGCCGTCCCTGCGCGCCGCGAGGATCGCCGCGATCGCCGACTCGCCGGTGCCCTTCACCGCGCCCAGGCCGTAGCGGATGGTCTTCGCATCCACCGGCTCGAAGCGGTATCCGCCGGAGTTCACGTCGGGCGCGAGCACCTTGAGGCCGTTGGCCAGCGCGTCCTCGTGGAACTGGTGCACCTTGTCGGTATCGTCCATTACCGCGGACAGGTTGGCCGCCATGAACGCGGCGCCGTAGTGCGCCTTCAGGTACGCGGTCTGGTACGCGATGAGCGCGTAGGCGGCGGCGTGCGACTTGTTGAAGCCGTAGCCCGCGAACTTCTCCATCAGGTCGAACAACAGGATCGCCTTGGCGCGCGGCAGCTTGTTCTTCTCCGCGCCGGCGACGAAGATGTCGCGCTGCTGCGCCATCTCCTCGGCGTTCTTCTTGCCCATCGCACGGCGAAGCAGGTCGGCGCCGCCCAGAGAATACCCCCCCATCACCTGCGCGATCTGCATCACCTGCTCCTGATACACCATGATGCCGTAGGTGGGCTTGAGGATCGGCTCCAGGCGCGGGTCGAGGTACTCGACGCGCTTGCCGTTCTTGCGCTCGACGAACTCCGGGATCAGCTCCATCGGCCCCGGGCGGTAGAGCGCGACCAGCGCGATGATGTCCTCGAAGCGGTCGGGGCGCGCGCGCTTGATCAGGTCGCGCATGCCGCGCGACTCGAACTGGAATATCGCGGTGGTGTTGGCGTTGCCGAAGACCTGGTACGCGGCGGCGTCGTCGAGCGGGATCTTCTCCAGCGCGAAGTCGGGCTTGCCCATCGCGCGGATCGACTGCGTCGCCCAGTCGAGCACCGTGAGCGTGGTCAGGCCGAGGAAATCGAACTTGACCAGGCCGACGCGCTCGACATCCTTCATGTCGAACTGCGAGATCGTGCTCTCGGCCCCCTGCGCCGCGTACAGAGGGCAGAAGTCGGTGAGCTTGCCCGGGGCGATCAGCACGCCGCCGGCGTGCATGCCGACGTTGCGCGCCAGGCCCTCGAGCTGCCCGGCGAGCGCGAGCAGCTCGCGCGTCTCCTCCTCGTTCTTCTCGCGCTCGGCCAGCCGCGGCTCCATCTTGCGCGCGTCCTCGAGCGTGATGCGCTTGCCGGGCTGGAACGGGATGAGCTTGGCGAGCTCGTCGGTGCGCGTGTAGCTCCACTCCATGACGCGGCCGACGTCGCGCACCACCGCGCGCGCCGCCATTGTGCCGAAGGTCGCGATCTGCGAGACCGACTGCGCGCCGTACTTCTGCTTCACGTACTCGATCACCCGGTCGCGGCCGCGCTCGCAGAAGTCGATGTCGAAGTCCGGCATCGACACGCGCTCGGGGTTGAGGAAGCGCTCGAACAGCAGGTCGTAGCGCAGCGGATCCAAGTCGGTGATCCCGAGCGAGTACGCAACCAGCGACCCGGCGCCTGAGCCCCGCCCCGGACCGACCGGCACGCCGTTCGACTTCGCCCAGTTGATGAAATCGGAGACGATCAGGAAGTAGCCGGCAAAGCCCATCTTGATGATCGTTCCCAGCTCGAGCTCCAGCCTGGCTTCGTACTTCGCCCGCTGATCGCCGGCCCTGGCACCGAAATTCGCTTCGAGCCGTCGGCCAAGGCCGTCGCGAGCCTGCTTGCGCAGGAACTCCTCGAGCGTCATCCCCTCCGGCGTCGGGAACACGGGCAGCTTCGACTTCCCCAGCTCGAGCGTAAGGTTGCAGCGGCGCGCGATCTCGACCGAGTTGGTGAGCGCTTCGGGCAGGTCGGCGAAGAGCTTCGCCATCTGCGCCTGGCCCAGGAACCAGCTCTCGCGGGTAAACGACCGCGGGCGGCGCCGGTCGCCGAGGACGTAGCCTTCGGCGATGCACACGCGCGCCTCGTGCGCGGGGAAATCCTCGGGCCGCAGGAACTGCACCGGATGGGTCGCGACCACCGGAAGGCTCAGCTCGCCCGCGAGGCGCAGCGCGGCCTCGATATAGTGCTCGGTCTGCGGGCTGCCCGCGCGCTGCAGCTCGAGATAGTAGCGGCCGGGGAAAAGGCGCATCCATTCGGACGCGGCCTGCCGCGCGCGCGCCGGGTCCTGCAGCAGCGCGCCGCCCACCTCGCCCTGCAGCGCGCCCGAGAGAGCGATCAGGCCCTCGCTCCCTTCCGCGAACCAGGTCTTGCTCATCTCGGCGCGCCCGCGGTGCTGGTTCTCCAGCCACGCGCGCGACAGCAGCTCCGAGAGCTTCAGGTATCCGGCGTGCGACTGCGCGAGCAGGAGGGCGCGGTGCGGCTTGTCGCGCTCGGATTCGTTGGTGATCCAGACGTCGCAGCCGACGACCGGCTTCACGCCGGCGGCGCGCGCCGCCTTGTAGAACTTGACCATGCCGAACACGTTGGCGAGGTCGGTGATCGCCAGCGCCGGCATGCCGTCCGCGGCCGCGCGCTCGACCGCTTCGTCGATGCGCACGATCCCGTCGGTGATGGAGAACTCGCTGTGGAGCCGAAGGTGGACGAAGGCGGGATTCGGCATCTTGGAGCGGACTCGGGACGGCAAAATTCTACCATCGGGTACCGCGCGCCACGCTCGCGCTGCGGAGGACGTCGGACACTTCTCCGGGATTCGAATGTCAAAACCGTATCTTCTCGCGGATAGGAGAATTTCATGACCGCGATCAAAGGCATAGTGGCAATCCTCCTGGCCGCAGCGGCGCTCCCGGCGACGGCGGAGACGGTTTACAAGTACCAGCGCCCCGACGGCCAAGTGGTCTACTCGGACTCGCCCGTGGAGGGTGCGAAGCTCGTGGGGCGGTTCGACCTCGTCCCCTCGCCGGCTTCGGCCGAGCCGGCACCGCGCCCGGACGCGACCGCAGGCCTCGTCGAGAAGCGAGAGGCGGCGCTCGACGTCGCCGACGCGCGGATCAAGGCCGCCGACCGCGCCCTGGCCGCGGCGGAGGAGCGCCAGCAGGACGCGATGGAGCCGCTGGCCGGCGAGCGCCGCGGCAACGTCGGCGGGCACACGCGCCTGACGCCGGAGTACTTCGAGCGCCAGCGCGCCGCGGCCGAGGCGGTCGACGCGGCCCGCGCCGATCTCGACGCGGCCTACCGCCTGAAGAACGAAGTGCGGGAGTAGGCGCTCAAGTCCTGCCTGCGGCGGGCAGGCTCAGGGTGAACGCGGTCTCGCGGCCCGGCTCGCTGCGCACGCCCACCCGGCCGCCGTGCAGCTCGGCGATCGACTTCACGATCGCGAGGCCCAGTCCCGATCCCGCCGAGGAGCCTTCGCGCGAGCTGCAGGGACGGTAGAAGCGGTCGAAGATGCGCGCCAGATGCTCGCGGGCGATCCCCGCGCCGGGGTTGGCGACCTCGACCTCGGCCGAGCCGTCGGCCCGGGCGAGCGCCCTCACGCTGACGGTGCAGTCGCGCGGCCCGTGGCGCAGGGCGTTGGAGAGCAGATTCCCGACCGCGCGGCTCAGCATCAGCTCGTCCGCCCAGGCGCGGGCCTTTCCGCCCCGCTCGGAGCGCACGTCGAGAACCAGGCGGACGTCGCGCTCCTCGGCGAGCACTTCGTAGTAGGAGAGTATCCTGCCGAGCGCGTCGCGCAGATCGATCCATTGCGGCGCGGCGCGCGCCTGCGCGTTGTCGGCACGCGCGAGAAACAGCATGTTCTCGATCATGCGCGACAGCCGCTCGTACTCCTCGACCGCGGACTCGAGCACCGCGCGGTACTCGGCCGCATCGCGCGGCCGCGACAGCGCCACCTGCGCCTCGCCGAGCAGGTTGTTGATCGGCGTTCGCAGGTCGTGCGCGAGATCCGAGGAGAACTCGGAGAGCCGCTTGAACGAACCCTCGAGCCGGTCGAGCATGTGGTTGAACGCGAGCGTCGATTCCAGGAATTCCTCCGGCGTGTCTTCCAGGGACAGCCGCTCGTTGAGCGCGCTGGCGCTGATGCGCCCCGCCGTCGCCGCGATGCGCCGCGCGCGCTCGAGCACCAGGCGCGCGGCCCACACACCGAGTCCCGCGGCGGCGAGCACGCTGACGACGAGGGTTTCCACGAGGCCCTTGCGGTAGCGGGCGAGAAGCTCGCGCGGCAGCGAGCGGTCGTAGGAAAGCGCGATCAGCGCCGCCTGCGGCCGACCGCTCGCGCCTCCCGGGAGCGATATCCGCGCGAGCAGCACCTGATACCAGCGCCCGTCGGGCGCGATCCACTCGCGGCTCAGCCCGCCGAAGCGGCTGCGCAGCTCCTTCTCCGCCGCGTCGTCGACCCTGTCCGGGAGCGCCTCGATGGGGATCGCCCGCTCGGGCAGGCTCTCGACCGGCACGCTGAACCCGTCGGACGCCGCGAGGATGTGCCGGCCCTCGTCGAGCACCGCCAGCCCGAGCTTCCTGTACCCCATCGCGGTCTCCTCGACGAACCTGGGGCTCGCGAGCAGGGATTCCGTGGGCCCCATGCGCGCGAGCCGGTTGCGCAGCAGGCTCATGTTGCCGAGCAGGAGCACGTCGTTCGCCTGCAGCAGCTCGTTCGCTAGCATGCGGTCGATGGCGAACCCCATTGCGCCGATGACCAGGCAGGAGATGAGGGCGAACAACAGGCTGATCTGCCAGGTGAGCGACTTGCGCCGGCCGACGAGGCGCAGCGAGAGGGCGTCGGCGCGATCGTTCACGCCTGCGGCTCTTCGATCACGTAGCCCACGCCGCGCACGGTGCGGATGAGCTTCATCTCGAACGGATCGTCGACCTTGGCCCGCAGGCGCCGCATCGCGACGTCCACCACGTTGGTGTCGCTGTCGAAGTTCATGTCCCAGACCTGCTCGGCGATGAGCGTGCGCGACATGACCTCGCCGCAGTTGCGCACCAGGCAGTCGAGCAGCGCAAACTCCTTCGCGGTGAGGTCGATCTTCCTGTCGCCGCGGGACACCCTGCGCTTGCGCGGGTCGAGCTCCAGATCGCCGACGACGAGCCGCGCCGCCGGCGGCTTGCCGCCGCGGCGCAGGACCGAGCGCACGCGCGCGAGCAGCTCCGAGAAGGCGAAGGGCTTCACCAGGTAGTCGTCGGCGCCCAGCTCGAGGCCCTTGACCTTGTCGGCCACGCCGTCGCGCGCGGTGAGAAAGAGGACGGGCGTCTGCTTCTGCTCCCGGAGGTCGCGCAGCACGGTCCAGCCGTCCACGCCGTCAAGCATCACGTCCAGGATCACCAGATCGTATTCCGCGGAGAGGGCGAGATGCCGGCCGTCGACGCCGTTCTCGGCTACGTCGACGACAAATCCGTGCTCGGACAGCCCCTTGCGCGCGTAAGCCGCCGTCTTGGGCTCGTCCTCGACTATCAGGATGCGCAAAGGCTTCTCTTGGAATCGAAAAAGGCGCCGAACTTCAGCGCCTTTTTGAGGTCGGCCGCGCCGAAAAGTTCATGTTCCGGCGCGCCGATATCGCTGCAATCACTCGCCGAAACCGCCGTCCCGCGGCATCGAGGTCTCGACATACACCTCGACCTTGTGGTCGAGCGACCCTTCGGGGGCGATCTTGTTCAGATCGAAGGGGCGCGTCACTCCGTCGAAGTTCCAGGTGAATTCCTGGGAGCCGACCTTCAGCTTCACGATGTCGCCGTGCTCGACGTTGATGTACTTCGTGCCCGGGGTGACCACGATCGTGCGGTCGGCCGCGGTGCCGCTCGCGGCGGGCTCGCCGTAGAGGTCGCCTTCGGTCAGCGCAAAGGCCGACACGCTCGCGGCGGAAAGCGTCAGTGCTGCAAAAGCGGGGGCAAAAACCTTCATGATGTTCTCCATTTCCGTAGTGGTTTCGAAACAGTCAGCGCGCTGGAAATTCCGCGCTCTGAATGTGCCCCTACTCTAGTTCCCGGACCGTATCGGAAGTCTGACCCGCCGATTACATTTCTGTCATCTTCAGGAGACCTGGCACTGCGGCTCCGCCCCCCTGCGCGGCTCGATGCGGCCGATGCGGAACACCGTCTCGCCGCTCGCGGTCAAGGCGCGTTCGGCCGCATCCGCGCCTTCCGCGTCCACGACGATCGCCATGCCGATGCCGCAATTGAAGACGCGCAGCATCTCCGCGTCGTCGACGCCGCCCTCCCGCTGCAACCAGCGGAACAGCGGCGGAACCTTCCACGACGAGCGCGCGATCGCCGCCTTGAGCTTCTCGGGGAGCACGCGCGGCAGGTTCTCGACCAGGCCTCCCCCGGTGATGTGCGCGAGGCCTTTGACGCGCACCTGCTCGAGCAGCGACAGCACCGGCTTTACGTAGATGCGCGTCGGCTCGAGCAGCGCCTCTCCCAGAGGCCTGCCGTGGAAGTCGGCGCGCAGGTCGGGCTTCGCGCGCTCGAGGACGCGGCGCACCAGCGAATAGCCGTTCGAGTGGGCGCCGCTCGAGGCGAGTCCGAGCACGACGTCGCCCGCGGCGATATCGCGCCCGTCGATGATCGCGCTTTTCTCGGCCACGCCGACCGCAAATCCGGCGAGGTCGTACTCGCCCTCCGCGTACATGCCCGGCATTTCGGCGGTCTCCCCGCCGATCAGCGCGCAGCCCGACAGCTCGCAGCCGCGCGCGATGCCCTTCACCACTTCGGTCGCGACCGCCACATCGAGCTTGCCGCAGGCGAAATAGTCGAGGAAGAAGAGCGGCTCGGCTCCCTGCGTGAGGATGTCGTTGACGCTCATCGCCACGAGGTCGACGCCCACGGTGTCGTGGCGGCCGAGCTGGAAAGCGAGCTTCAGCTTGGTGCCGACGCCGTCGGTGCCCGAGACCAGCACGGGCTCGCGGTATTTCCTGGGGATCTCGGCGAGCGCGCCGAAGCCGCCGATGCCGGCGAGCACTTCGGGACGCAGGGTCCGCTTCGCGAAGGGCTTGATCGCCTCGACCAGCGCGTCGCCCGCGTCGATGTCCACCCCTGCGTCGCGGTAGGTGATCGGCTTCTTGCTGGCCAAGTGTGAGGCTTGCGGATAGAGTTACGTGCTGGCCCGCGAATTTTAATCGAAATGCCCACCCCCCGCCTCGACGGCCTGGATTGATGCAACAGCTGCTGCTCGAGCTCGCGCCGCCCCCGCCTCCCACGCTGGAGAATTTCTCCCCGGGAAAAAACGCCGCGGCGCTCGCCGCCTTGCGCGAGGCGCTCTCGGGCGGCGAGGCCTTCGTCTTCCTTTGGGGACCGTCCGGGAGCGGGAAGACGCACCTGCTGCGCGCCTTCTCCGAGGCGGCGGCGCTCGCCGGGCGCGAAGCGGCCGCGTTCGACGACGTGGCGCGTCTCGGCGAGGCCGAGCAGCTAGCGCTCTTCGACCGCTGCAATCGCCTGCGCGCCTCGAAAGGTGCGCTCGCCGCGAGCGCCGAGGCGCCGCCGGCGCAGCTGCCGCTTCGGCCCGACCTGCGCTCGCGGCTCGCCTCGGGCATCGTGCTGCAGCTGCACCCCCTGAGCGACGAGGACAAGACCGCCGCGCTCGCCGGGCACGCGGCCCGGCGCGGCATGCGGCTGGAGCCCGGGCTGATCGCGTACTTGCTCAGCCATTTCGATCGCGACATGGGCTCGCAGATCGCGCTGCTCGATGCGCTCGACCGCTATTCGCTCCAGCGCCAGCGGCCGCTCACGCTGCCGCTGCTCAAGGACGCCCTGCGCTCGCTCGCCGAGGAGGCGCGGCGCTGATGGCAGGACCGGCGGGGATCGCGCTGTTCGACCTGGACAACACGCTGCTGTCCGGCGACAGCGACTACGAATGGGCGCAGTTCCTGATCGAGCGCGGCGTGCTCGACCGCTCCGAATACGAGGCGAGGAACGATCATTTCTTCCGCCAGTACAAGGAAGGTCGGCTCGACATCCACGAGTTCCTCGACTTCCAGCTCGCGCCCCTGGCGCGCCACCCGCGCGAGGAGCTCGACCGCTGGCACGCCGAATTCATGCGCACCCGGGTGAAGCCCATCATCCGGACCAAGGGCAGGGATCTCGTGCGCGGGCACCTCGCGCGGAATCATCTGTGCGCGATCGTCACCTCGACGAACTCGTTCATCACCGCGCCGATCGCGCGCGAGTTCGGCGTCGAGCACCTGCTCGCCACCGAGCTCGAGGTCCGCGGCCGCCGGTTCACCGGCAAGCCGTCGGGAACACCGGCGTTCCGCATGGGCAAGGTGACCCGGCTCGCGGAATGGCTCGGCGGCCGCGGGCAGACGCTCGCCTCGTTCGGGGACAGCTGGTTCTACAGCGATTCTCACAACGACCTGCCGCTGCTCGAGCGCGTGACGCGTCCGGTGGCGGTAGACCCCGACGATGTCCTGCGCGGCGAGGCTCTCGCACGCGGCTGGCAGATCATCAGCCTGGAATGAAAGCCGCCCCCGCCGTCGTGCTCGCGCTCGTGCCGGCGAGCCTCGCGCTGGGGATCGCCTTCGGCAGCGTCGACCTGGGGCCGGCGCAGCTCCTCGACGCGCTGCTCGGCCGCGGCGACGAGATCGCGCGCGAGATCGTGTGGGGCGTACGCGTTCCGCGTGCCCTCGCGGGATTCGCCTGCGGCGGCCTGCTCGCCCTCGCCGGCGCTCTGCTCCAGGTGCTGCTGCGAAATCCGCTCGCCGACCCTGCGATCCTCGGCGTCTCGGGCGGCGCCGCGACCGGAGCGCTGGGTGCGATGCTCCTCGGCGCCGCGGCGGCCGGGGTGAGCCTGTCCGCGCTCGCCGGCGCCGCATTCGCCGCTCTGGCGGTATTCGCGTTTTCCCTCGGGCGCTCGGGCTGGAACCCCTACCGCGTCCTCCTCACCGGCGTCGCGCTCGCCTCCGGATTCGGCGCGCTGGTCGGCCTGATGCTCGCGGTCGCCCCCGCCTCGCAGGTGCAGGGCATGCTCTTCTGGCTGCTCGGCGACCTCTCGCCGGCGGGCGATCCGGCGCCGGCGCTCGCCGTGCTCGCCGCGTCCACCGCCGTCGCGTTCTCGCAGGGCTCCGCCCTCGACGTCCTGGTCCTCGGCGAGGACAAGGCGCGCTCGCTCGGCGTGGCGGTGAAACGCCTGCAGGCGACCGCCTTCGGCTGCGCGACGCTCGCCACGGTCGCCGCGGTGCTGCTCGGAGGCACGATCGGATTCGTCGGCCTGGTCGTCCCGCACCTGCTGCGGCTGTCGGGAGTGCACCGCCACCGCGCGCTGCTGCCGCTCGCCGCCTGCCTGGGCGGAAGCCTCCTCGCGCTCGCCGACGCGCTCGCGCGCACCGTCGCGGCGCCTGCCGAGCTCCCCGTGGGCGTGCTCACGGCGATGATCGGGGTGCCGGTGCTCCTGCTGCTGCTCATGAGGCTGCGCTGATGCTCGCCGCGGCCGGGCTAGGACTGTCGGCGGGCGGCAGCGAGCTGGTGCGCGCGCTCGACCTGTCGCTCAAGCCCGGTCAGTGCTGGGCGCTCCTCGGCCGCAACGGCGCCGGCAAGACGAGTCTCATCCTCGCGCTCGCCGGGCTGCGCGCCCCGCAGGCCGGCGTGGTCGCTCTCGACGGCGTGCCGCTCGCCGCGCTGCGGCGGGCCGAGATCGCCCGGCGCGTAGCGGTGCTGCTCCAGGACGAGGAATCCGACTTCTGGGGTGGCGTGCTCGACTACGTGATGCTCGGCCGATACCCGGCTTCGAGGAGCGGCTGGCGCCGCGACCGGGAAGGCCTCGAGCGAGCGGGCGGCCTGCTCGCCGAGCTCGACTTGGCGGACCGCGCTGCGCAGAGCTACCGGACGCTCTCGGGCGGGGAGCGCCAGCGGGCGCGCCTCGCCCAAGTGCTGGTGCAGGACGCCGACGTCCTGCTGCTCGACGAGCCGCTGCAGCACCTCGACCTGCGCCACCAGGCGACCGTGATGCGCACGCTCGCGGCGCGCGCCGCCGCCGGCAAGACGGTGCTCACCGCGCTCCACGAGCCGGGCCACGCGGCGCGCCACTGCGGCTTTTCGGTTTTACTGTATGATGCGGGCCGCGCGAGCCTGGGGCGCTCAAGCGATATGCTGACCCAAGCCAATCTCGAAGCCCTGTACCAGTGCCGGCTCGAACCCGCCGGCGCGCGGAGCTTTCTGCCCTCTTGATCAGGAAACTCATCCGGCGCGTCTTCCGGCTCGGCTACTCGTCCGAGCCGAGGATCATCCCCAGGCAGAGCCACGGCATCGCCCGCGAAACGATCTCCTACGGCTCGCGAAAGGTGTGCGAGATGCTGCAGGAACGGGGCTTCGCGGCCTACGTCGTCGGCGGCGCCGTGCGCGACCTGCTGCTCGGGCTCCGTCCCAAGGACTTCGACGTCGCCACCGACGCCTACCCCGAGGACGTGCACAAGGTGTTCCGGCGCTCGCGCCTGATCGGGCGGCGCTTCAAGCTCGTGCACGTGCTCTTCGGCGAGGAGACCGTGGAGGTCTCGACCTTCCGGGCGCGCACCGCCTCGGAGACCGACGAGCACGGGCGCGTGCTGCGCGACAACATCTACGGGACGCTGGAAGACGACGCCATCCGCCGCGACTTTACCATCAACGCGCTCTACTACGATCCCGCGGCCGAAACCATCCTCGACTTCCACGACGGCATGCGCGACCTGCAGAGGAAGTCGGTTCGCATCGTCGGCGACGCGCGCGCGCGCTACCGCGAGGATCCGATCCGGATGCTGCGCGCCGTGCGCTTCGCGGCGAAAGCGGGCTTCACCATCGACGAGCGCACGCGCAAGCCGATCCGCGATCTCGCGCCCCTGCTCGAGAACGTCCCGCCCTCGCGCGTGTACGAGGAGATGCAGAAGCTGCTCCTCTCCGGGCATGCGGCGACGGCGCTCGCGCGGCTGCGCAGCGAGGGCCTGCACCACGGCCTGCTGCCGCTGCTCGACGTCATCTTCGAGCAGCCCATGGGCGAGCGCTTCGTGCACCTCGCGCTGGAGGAGACCGACAACCGAATACGCTCGGGCAAGGGCGTATCGCCGGCGTTCCTGTTCGCGGCGCTGCTGTGGCATCAGGTGCTCGCCGCGTGGAAGAAGGAGAAGGGCGGCCTGAAGCCCATCCCCGCGCTCTTCAAGGCGATGGACGCGGTCCTCGACATCCAGACCGACAAGCTCGCCATCCCGCGCCGCTTCACCGCGGTGATGAAGGACATCTGGGCGCTGCAGCCGCGCTTCGAGCAGCGCAGCAGCAGCCGCCCCTTTGCCCTCGCGGCGCATGAGAAGTTCCGGGCCGGCTACGACTTCCTCGTCCTGCGCGGCGCGAGCGGCGAGGTGCCGGCGGAGCTCCCGCAGTGGTGGGAGAAATTCCAGCGGGTCGGGGAGAGCGAGCGCCAGGCGATGCTGCTCGCGCCGCAGCCCGGCGAGCACAAGCGCCGACGCCGGCGCCGCCGCGGGGGGCGCAAGGGACCCGCGCTGCCCCCCGACGCGGCCCCGGCGTGAAGGCGCAGGCGTTCATCGGGCTGGGCGCCAACCTCGGCGATCCCCAGGCCCAGGTCCGGCGCGCGATCGCCGCGATCGCAAGCCTCCCGCGAACGCGCCTCGTCGCCGCCTCCTCGCTCTACCGCAGCGCGCCGGTGGCCGTCGGCGAGCAGCCGGATTTCATCAACGCCGTCGCGCACGTCGAGACGGCGCTGACGGCGCGCGAGCTACTCGACGAGCTGATCACCGTCGAGGCGCGCTTCGGCCGCGAGCGTCCCTTCCCCGGCGCGCCGCGCAAGCTCGACCTCGATCTGCTCCTCTACGGCGACCAGCTCATCGACCAGCCCGGCCTGGTCGTGCCTCACCCGCGCATGCACCAGCGCGCCTTCGTGCTCCTGCCGCTCGCCGAAATCGCCGCCGACATCTCGGTCCCGCGCAAGGGCAGCGTGAAAACGCTGCTGGCCGCCTGCCGCAATCAGAAGATCTCGAAGATAGGTGCGACATGAATTTCCCCGTCCTCGCGCAGACCGCCGTGCTCCTGACCTTGTCGAACGTCTTCATGACCTTCGCCTGGTACGCGCACCTGAAAGAGCTCTCGGCCAAGCCCTGGTTCGTCGCCGCGCTGGTGTCCTGGGGCGTGGCGCTCTTCGAATACCTGCTTCAGGTGCCCGCCAACCGCATCGGCTTCACGCAGTTCAGCCTGGCCCAGCTCAAGATCATCCAGGAGGTGATCACGCTCACGGTGTTCGTGCCCTTCGCCCTCTACTATATGAACCAGCCGCTCAAGCTCGACTATCTGTGGGCGGCGCTGTGCATCGTGGGCGCGGTGTACTTCATCTTCCGCGGCTGACCTCCGTTCGCTCCCTTGTGTATGATGGGCGCCGTTTTCGGGAGTCCCGGTGTCCCTCTCCAGGTACCACTACATCGTCGTCGAAGGCCCGATTGGCGTCGGCAAGACCAGCCTTGCGCGGCGCCTGGCCTCGCGCCTGCAGGCCAACCTGGTGCTCGAGCGCCCCGAGCAGAACCCCTTCCTGCCGCGCTTCTACCAGGACCGCGCGCGCTTCGCCCTCCCGACGCAGCTTTTCTTCCTCTTCCAGCGCATAGCCCAGCTGCGCGAGCTGGCGCAGCTGGACCTGTTCAGCCGGATCACGGTATGCGACTTCCTCCTCGAGAAGGATCCCCTGTTTGCGCGCCTGACGCTCGACGGGGACGAGCTGCACCTGTACCAGCAGATCTTCGATTCGCTCAAGCCGCAGGCTCCGCGCCCCGACCTGGTGATCTACCTCCAGGCCCAGCCGGAGACGCTGTTCGAGCGCGTGCGCCGGCGCGGCGTAGAATTCGAGCGACCGATCACCGCGGAGTATCTCGCCCTGCTCGCCGACAGCTACAGCCGCTTCTTCTACCATTTCAGCGGCGTCCCGGTCCTCATCGTGAACTCCGAGAAGCTCGACTTCGTCAGGGAGGACCGCGACCTCGACCTGCTGATCGAGCGCGTCGGGGCGCTGCGCGGCAACCGCGAATTCTTCAACTGGGGAGACTAGGATGACCCGACTGACCATCAAGGCGCTGCAGAAGCAGCGCGACGATGGCGTGAAGATCGCCCAGCTCACCTGCTACGACGCGAGCTTCGCGGCGATGCTCGACGCCGCGGGGCTGGACAGCCTGCTCGTCGGCGACTCGCTGGGCAACGTGATTCAGGGGCACGAGACCACGCTACCGGTGAGGCTCGGCGACATGACGTACCACACCGCCTGCGTCGCCCGCGGCAGCAAGCGCGCCTTCCTCGTCGCCGACATGCCCTTCGGCAGCTACCAGGAATCGCCGCAGCAGGCGTTCCGCAGCTCGGCCGAGCTGATGGCGGCGGGTGCGCAGATGGTGAAGCTCGAGGGCGGCGCGGAGTTCGCGGAGACCATCCGCTTCCTTACGCAGCGCGGCGTTCCGGTATGCGGCCACCTCGGCCTGACGCCGCAGTCGGTGCACAAGTTCGGCGGCTACCGCGTCCAGGGCAAGGGAGACGAGGCGGAGCAGAAGCTGATCGAGGACGCGATCGAGCTCGAGTCGGCGGGGGCGGAGCTGCTGGTGCTCGAGGCGATCCCGGCGCGACTGGGCGAGCAAGTCACCCGTCGCCTGCGCATCCCCACGATCGGCATCGGCGCGGGCCCGGCCTGCTCGGGGCAGGTGCTGGTGCTGCACGACATGCTCGACGTCTTCCCCGGGAAGAAGGCGAGGTTCGTGCGCAACTTCATGAAGGGCGCCTCGAGCATCGCCGACGCGGCCGAGCGCTATGTGCGCGCGGTGCGCGACGGCAGCTTCCCGGCGGAAGAGCACTCGTTCTAGTGGACATCATCACCTCGGTCGGAGCGCTGCGCGAGCGGCTGCAGCGCGAGCCCGACAACGTCTTCGTTCCGACCATGGGCAACCTGCATGCGGGGCATATCCAGCTCATGCGTCTTGCGAAGGAGCGCGGCGCCGCCTGCACGGTGGTCAGCATTTTCGTCAACCGCATCCAGTTCGGCCCCAAGGAAGACTACGACCGCTATCCGCGCACGCTGAAGACGGACTCCGACAAGATGAAGGAAGTGGGAGTCGACGTGGTGTTCGCCCCCACCGAGGCCGAGATCTATCCGGAGCCTCAGACCTTCCTCGTCGAGCCTTCCGACCTCCAGCACATCCTCGAGGGCGCGTTCCGTCCCGGCCACTTCCGCGGCGTCGCGACGGTCGTCCTCAAGCTCTTCAACATGGTCTCCCCGCACACGGCGATCTTCGGCAAGAAGGACTACCAGCAGTACGTGGTGCTGCGCGACATGGTGACGCAGCTCGCGCTTCCGGTCGAGATCGTGCCGGCGGAAACCGTGCGCGCCGACGACGGTCTGGCGCTCAGCTCGCGCAACGGCTACCTGTCGCCGGCGGAGCGCGCCGAAGCGCCACGCCTGTACCGGTGCCTGCGCGCCGCGCGCGACGAGGTGCTCGCGGGCAAGCGCGATTTCAGGCGGATCGAGCTGCAGGCGATGTCGGCGCTCGCGGACAAGGGCTGGCGCCCGGACTACGTCTCGGTGCGCAGGCAGGCGGACCTTCAGCCGCCCGCAGAGGGCGACCGCGAGCTGGTCGTGCTCGCCGCGGCCTTCCTCGGCCGCACGCGGCTCATCGACAACGTGGAGGTGACTCTGTAGCTAGGAGGGATACGGCTCGACCATCAGCTTCTCGACCGGGCAGCCGAGCGCCTTGGCCATCTTTTCCATCGACTGCTCGTTCACGGAGACCGGCTGGAACTCGGCGGCGCCGCCCTTGCTGTCGATGAAGGCCTTGGCCGCATTCTCCGAAGTCCAGACCACGACGGGGTCCGGTGACACGCCCGGGACCTGCACGCAGATCGGAACGCCGTCCGATTTGTAAACGATTGCAAACATGCCAGCCTCCTCTTGCCGAACCAGCCAGCGGGGCAACGAGACCCTCCCCAGAATCCCGTGCTACTTTAACCCATGTCAAGCGGACCATCCAGTGTCGAAATGCACGGCCGAGTGCCGAATCCAGTCGCGATCTGGCTGCTCGTGTGCTGCGCCCTCGTGTTCGCGATGGTGGTGGTCGGAGGCATCACGCGCCTCACGCATTCCGGACTGTCCATCGTCGAGTGGCAGCCGATCGTCGGCGCTGTGCCGCCGCTCGGCGATGACGAGTGGCGCGAAGTGTTCGGCAAGTACCGGCAGACTCCCGAGTTCCGGCTCGTCAATCCCGCGATGGATCTTGCCGGATTCAAGCGCATCTTCTGGTGGGAGTACGCGCACCGGCTTCTCGGCCGGTTGATCGGCGCCGCGTTTCTCTTGCCCCTGCTCTGGTTCGTCGCTCGCCGCAGAATCGGGCGCGCCCTGGCGTGGAGGCTCGCGGCGATATTCGCGCTCGGCGGATTGCAGGGCGCGCTGGGCTGGTACATGGTGCAATCGGGCCTGGTCGACGATCCGCGGGTATCGCAGTACCGTCTCGCCGCGCACCTCTCGCTCGCCCTCCTCATCTACGCGGCAATGGTGTGGGTCGCGCTCGATCTCCTCACGCCGCGCGCGACCGAGGCGCCGAGAGCGCTGCGCCGCTTCGCCTTGGCGCTCGTTACGCTCGTCTTCATCCAAGCGCTCTCGGGCAGCTTGGTCGCCGGAATCCGCGCGGGACTCGCATACAACACCTTCCCGCTGATGAACGGTCACCTCGCACCGCCGGGGATGTTCGTGATCGAGCCCTGGTATCTGAACTTCTTCAGCAATATCGCGACCGTTCAATTCGACCACCGGCTGATCGCCTGGCTGCTCGCGTTTCTCGTGCCGTGGTTCTGGCTGTGGGTGCGCCGGGCTGCGGTATCGCCGCGCGCCAGATTCGCAGGCGATCTGTTGTTGGGAACCATCGTCATCCAGATCGCTCTCGGGATATCGACGCTCCTGTTCGCGGTGCCGGTTCCGCTCGCCGCCGCGCATCAGGCCGGCGCGCTTCTCGTGTTCACCGCCGCCCTGCTCGCGGCGCACGCGCTGCGCTGAATCAGGTCGCGGGCGGCGTGGGGAGCCCGCAGTCGTGCTGCCACAGGACGCGCTGCTCGACGCGCGGCGTCTGTCCCTCGGGCACGGACATCTCCAGCATGTAGATGATCCTGAAGGTGCGCAGGCGCGGACCCGGGGAGTCCGCCCTGTTCCAGCTGCGGCAGAGAAAGCGCCCGTAGTAGAGGCGCGCGGAGGCGAACTGCGCGCTCCAGATGCGCTCGAGGTACTTGTGCCAGCGCACGTCGGGCCACTCGTTCGCGACGCGGCGCGGCTTGTCGTAGCTCGGCGCGCCGCGCTCGGGATGGAGCAGGTCGATCTGGCGCCCGTCGGAGAGCTCGGCCGGAAGCACGAACCAGCCGTCCTCCTTCGAGGGAAAGGGCGCGAACATGTCCCAAAGCTGGTCGACGCGCAGCAGGCTGAACGGGGGCGTGAGGGCGACGTACAGGCGCGGCGGAAGAGCGCGGACCGTGCACAGGTTCCAAGCGAGGAACGCGAGCACCAGCGCCGCGGCGAAGAAATGCATGATCCGGTCGCGCAGGCGCAGGGCCCCGATCGCCGCGACGGCGAGGGCAAGGCCCGCGAGGCCCCAGGCGCCCCACAGGTTCCACGCGGTCAGCGCGACGAAGAACACGCCGACGCAGCCGGCGCCCGCGGGGCCCGCCGCCAGGCTGCGCTCGTGGAAAGGCAGCAGCCGCGCGGTCGCGCGGCCGAGCGCGCCGCGTTGGCGCGCGACTAAGTCGTACGCCGCGTTGCCGGGCCCGACCGCCCATTTCCCCGACAGCAGCCGGCCGAGCCAGAAGAACAGGACCGAGCGCCGCAGCAGCACCACGAAGGCCGGCCACTTGAGCCACGCGCGGTCGTCCTCGAGCACCACCCAGGAGTTGTTCGCCTCGAGCAGGACGCGGGCGCGCTGCGTGTCCTGCGCGGGCGCGATCTCCGCCGCCGGGAGGAGCAGGAAGGTGCGCATCAGCAGCACCGTCTTGAGGCAGAAGCCGCAGTCGCGGTCGTAGTAGATCTGCAGCGCGCGGGGCTGCGCCCTGCGCGCCGCCCGGGCGAGCGCGTCCCACACCCACCCGCCCGTCAGCGCCGTGAGCGACGCGAGGCTGATGAAGGGAAAGGGCCCGATCGAGAGAAAGACGATGAAGCCGACGTGCATCAGCGCGAGCAGCGTCATCACCCCCAGGCGGGCTCTGTCGGCGAGCGCGTAGAGGCGCGCGGCGGCGAGTCCCAGCAGGTACGGCAGGATCGCGAGCGGCGGCCCGAGCAGCTCGAGGAAATAGACGAAGTGGGTGAGCGCATGGGTCACCGGCGAGAAACCCCGGAGCCACTCGCCCAGGGGGCTGACGTAGCCGTCGATCGACAGCGCGTACCAGACCGCAGTGCCGTCGGGCCACCATTCGCGCCCGGTCTTCAGCAGGGCGCTGAAGAAATACACCGAGAGCACCTGCGACAGCAGCCCGGCGGAGGCCCAGGACAGGTGCGTGTTCGCCTCCAGGGGCTTGCGGCCGAGCGCCGCGTCGACGCTCCAGCGCGCCCCGAGCGGCAGGAACATGCCCCAGAAAAGCAGGCACATGATCAGCGGGTCGCCGCCGAAGAGCACGAGGATGTCGCGGTTGAGCAGCGAGCCGTGAAGCACGAACACGACGACGTTGGCGAGCCGCGTGCGCCAGCCGACGAGGAGGGCGACCGCGGCGAGCGCCTCGACACCGAACAGCAGCGCCGCCCACCACAGCTCGCCGTTGGCCGCGTGCAGCGTGAGGCGCCACAGGCCGTTGACGTTCACCATCCAGTCGCGCGGCATCACGCCGAAATCGGTGTAGAAGGTGCGCAGATTCATCGCCCGGAACGCGAGGTCGGCGAGCAGCACCGCGCCCAACGCCGCGCGGAACAGGGCGAGCGTGCGCAGGTCCGTGCCGAAGGCGCGCTCGACGAAGGTCCGGAGAGGCTGCTTCATCGGTCGAGGTGCTTGGCGCGCTCGGCGATGAGCGCCCACACCGCGTCGATCAGCGGGGTGGTGATCGCCGCCCGGCGAGCCAGCTCGACGACCGCGCCGACGATCGCGTCGACCTCCAGCGGGCGGCGCCGCTCGACGTCCTGGTGCATCGAGATCTTGGCGCCGGCGAGCTTCTTCGCCACGCCGATGCGCTCGTCGACGGTCATCGGTATGCGCACTCCGTAGGCCTCGGCGACGCGCATCGCCTCCTCCATCATCTTGCGGATCAGGCCGAGCAGGGGTTCGCTCCCGTGGATGTCGTTCATGTGGGCGAGCGCGAGCGCCGCAACCGGATTGTACGAGACATTGCCGATCAGCTTGATCCAGATCTCGAGCCGGATGTCGGCGGCGAGGCTCGCCTCGAAGCCCGCGGCGTTCATCACGGCGACGAGGCGCTCCGCGCGCGCCGATCTCGAGCGGTCGGGCTCGCCGATCAGGAACACCTTGCCCGCCGTGTGGCGCACCGTGCCCGGCTCGGGGACTTCGGCCGCGGCGTGCACCACGCAGCCGAGGATGCGCGCGGGGTCGAGCGCCCCGAAGAGCGTGCCCGCAGGGTCGAGGCAGGCGACCGGCTGGCCGTCCAGCCTGCCGCCCTCGCGGTAGAAATACCACCAGGGCAGGCCGTTGATCGCGGGGACGACGACGGTATCCGGCCCGAGGAGCTTTTTCGTCCGCGGCAGCATCGCCGCGATCGAATGCGTCTTGAGGCAGATGAAGACCGTGTCCTGAGGGTCGAAGTCGGAAGGCTCGTCGGACGCGGGGAGTCGGAAGACCTCGCGCTTCGTCCCGGAGAGCAGCGTCAGGCCGTGCGCGCGCAGCGCGGCCAGCTGCGCGCCGCGCGCGACCAGGCAGACCTCGTGCCCGGCGCGCGCGAAGCCCGAGGCGACGAGCCCTCCGATGGCGCCGGCCCCGACGACGCAGACTCTCATCCGAGCAGGAAATCCGCGACCGGGCGTATCTGCTCTTCGCTCATCAGCCAGGGGGCGTGGCCCACTCCCGGGAACTCCACCGCTTGCACCGCGGGCCCGCGCGTCCGCATCTGCCCGACGGTGGACTCGAGCAGCAGATCGGATTGCGCGCCCCGCAGGACCAGGGTCGGGCACTTCACCGCGTCCCAGATCTTCCACAGGTCGATCCCGAAGAAGAAATCGGCGCCGAAGGCGACGCCCGCCCCGCCGCCCGAGCGCAGCGTGCTCACGATCGCCGGGTCGTGGGCGAGCGTGTATCTGCCGTCGGAACCGCGGCGCGAGCCGTGAGCGGCGAGCCTGCGCCACTGCCGGTCCTTCAGCGGGCCGAAGGAGGTGCAGGCGTCGCGAAGATAGGCCTCGACCTGTTCGAGGCTCTCGAAGCGGGTGCTTTCTCCTATCGACGTGAGCTTGAGGCGCGCAAGCGCGGACCAGGGAATGAGCGGCCCGACGTCGTTCAGCACGAGGTGCCGGATCGGCGAGCGGGGCTCGGCCGCGACCATCATGCCGATCAAGCCGCCCATCGAAGTGCCGACCCAGTCTATCTTGTGAGCCGTTCCTTCGCCCTGCAGCCTGCTGAGGAGCGTGGCCTTGGGCGCGGTTATTCGCGCGAGGAGCGCCGCCGCGTCGGCGACGTATTGCGCGAAGCCGTAGTCCGCCTTGTTCTCCAGCCAGTCGCTGTCACCGCGCCCGACGACGTCCATGCACACGACGCGGCAGCCGCGCACCGCGAGGTAGGAGGCGAGCTCGTCGAAATCGCGGCAATTGCGCGTGAGGCCGTGCACGCACACGACCAGGTGCCGCGCGTCATGATCGCCCCACTCCGCGTAGGCGACGCGATGGAATCCGTGGGGACCGAGGCTTGCGAAGTGGTCGAGGCGCGGTTCGGACATGGTGCGACAGGCGCATCATAGCAACCCGCCGTCTGGACTGAGGTCTAGAGGAGGGCGAAGTCCTGCGGCTTCGCTCCGGGCAGGACGCGATCCAGGCGCGCCCCGTCGAGGCCGTACATGCGCGCGAACAGGTGTGCGAGCACCGAGCGGTAGTCGTTCAGCACCGGGAAGTCGCGATTCTGGTAAAGGTGCGCCTCGTCGACGGGGACCTGCGCGCCGGCGATCCGCCCGCCGGCGACGCCGCCGCCCAGCACCCACAGCGCGTTGCCGTGCCCGTGGTCGGTGCCGCGGTTGCCGTTCTCGCGCGCGGTGCGTCCGAACTCCGACGTCACGACCACCACGGTGCCCGGCCACAAGGGACCCATTTCCTGGGCGAAGGCGGCCAGCCCCGACGTCAGTCCTTCGAGGTTCGTCGCGAGCGCGCCCTGGGCCGAGCCCTGGTTCACGTGCGTGTCCCAGCCGCCGACGTCGACGAAGCCGATCGAGTACGCCGCCTTGCCGCGCATGAGCTTGCCGACGATGCGCGCCCGGCTCTCGAACGCCCGCGCCGGGCCGGCGCCGCGCGCCGACTCCGCCATCTCGGTCATCAGCTGCTGCGACACCTCGCGCCGCGTCTCTATGCCCGCGGCCGCGACGGCGGCGAGCGGGGTGCCTTCGTACATCGCGGCGATGCGCTCGCCTTCCCCTTGCGGCAAAGGGTTGCGCGCGCCGCCCCGGAGCGACACGTTGGGCACCGCCGCCGCACCCTTGAACGCGAGCGTCAGGTTGCTCGTGAACGCGACGCCTCCCGCGCGCGGGTCGCTGCCCAGCGCCTGCACCAGCCGGTTGAGGAACCCGCTCGAGTAGTCGGGCGCGCCGCCTTCCCCCTGGCCCATCTCCATCAGGTCCTGCGCCTGGAAGTGGCTGCGCGAGGTGTCGCTGCTGCCGCAGAACGGGACGAACGCGAGCTGCTTCCGGGCGTAGATCGGATACAGCGCGTCCTTGGCCGAAGCGTTCAGCGCCCAATCGGCGTCGAGCCGGATCGACGCGTTCGGATCGCCCGAGCCGGGACGCGGCACGGCGATGCCCGGGCGAGCGCGGTAGTAGAACTCGCTCGAATACGGCACCAGCAGGCTCGCGCCGTCATAGGCGCCGCGCAGCATGACGACGAGGAGCTTGGTGCCGCCCGCGGCAGGCGCGGCCCACAGGCGCCCTCCCGCGAGCGCAAGCGCGCTCCCCAACGACGAGCGAACGAAATGCCTCCGGTCCATGCGACCTCCTAGCGGTACATGAATTCGGGAGACGAGAGCACGAGCGCCGCCCATTCCTGCGGGTCGCCGGCGCGCGCGAGCGCCTCCCGGGTCTTCTGCGACAGCAAGGGCGCGACCAGCGGCTCGATGCGCTCGCGCCCGATCGGGTGCGCTTGGCGCGCCTGCGCGAGCTCGGGCTCGCCGATCCCGGCGTCGATCGCCTCGGCGGTGACGAACAGCCTGGCGCGCGCGCCCGCGAATCCGCGCGCGAGCTGGAAGCGCTTGGCGAGCTGGTCGGAGCTCGCCCAGTCGCGCGATTTCATGCCGTAGCCTTCGGGCGTCTGGTGGCCGTACACCGGCTCGCCGAGCTGGGCGAGCGCGCCGGCGAGCGGCTTGTAGTTCTTCAGCACGTCCCCGGGGAAGAGAAGCCGGATCGAGGAATAGACGTACTGCACCGGGTCCTTGAATTTTTTCCCCGCGTACTGCGGGTCGGAGAACCGGGGCGAGGCGAAGAGCGCCGCGAGCGTGCGGGCGATGTCGCCGTCGCTGCTCCGGAAGGTCGCCGCCATCTGCTCCACCACCTCGGCCGGCGGATCGTCGGCGAGGAAATACACGGCGAGCTTGCGCGAGACGAAGCGCGCGGTCGAGGGATGCCGGCACAGGAGGTCGAGCGCGCGCTCGATCTCGGCGAAACCCCCGGAGCCGGAGAAGCTCTGCCCGAGGAACACCTTCGGACCCGGGTCGTGCCGCTCGGGAAAGAAAGCGAACAGGCCGTTCCGCGGCTCACCCCGGCGCCCGGAGAGGTCGAGCCCGGCTCCGGTGAGGATGCGCGCCAGCGCCTCGACGTCGGCCTGCGTGTACCCGCCGTCCACGCCCAGGGTGTGCAGCTCCATCAGCTCGCGTGCGTAGTTCTCGTTGGCCTTGCCGCGTACGTTCTCGGCGTTGTCGAGGTAGACCATCATCGCCGGATGCGTGAGCACTGCGCGCAGCAAGTCGCGGAACCTGCCGAGCGCGTGCGGGCGGATCGCGCGCTCTTCGTAGTCGGCGAGCAGGAAACGCACCTGCTTCTTGTTCTGGAAGACGTTGAAGTGGTTGAACCAGAACCAGGTCATCATCTCCTGCAGCGGATACGGCGAATACAGCGCGCGGACCGTGCGGCGCTCGAACACCTGGAAGTCGAGTTGCGCGAAATCCTTCTGCAGCTGCTTCCGGCTTTCGCGCTTCGCCTCGGCCGAGCTGAAGCGCGCGGCCCTGCGCGCGGCGATCACCCTGTCCGCGAGGTCTTCGGGCCGCACATGCATGATCGGCAGCGCGGCGATTGCCGCGAGCGCTTCCCGCGGCAGCCCTTCGTCGCCGTGGAAGGCGAGCTGGCGGCGCAGGTAGCCGTCGCGCCCGAGCCCGCGGTAGTCCTCGACGTCGCGCGCGGTGGCGCCGTAGGTCACGCGGTTGAGAAAGCGAAGCTCGGACTCCGACGGTGCATCGGCGAGCGCGGACGCGCAGACGACGGTGAGGCCGCACGCGATCGCGAGGGTGCGCATGGTTGATGCACGACAACGCCGCAGGCCGCGCCGCGTTGACCCGTGAAACAATTTGTTTCCGGGAAACCGACCGCAGCTATTTCATCAGCATCATCGCCGCGGCCATGAGAACGAGCATGAGCGCGGCCATGACGGCGATGTGCACGGGGTTGCTCGCCATGTGGTGGAGGATCGCGAACTTCGTCCCCTCCGGAACGAGATCCATCCTGCAGTGCGGGCATTTGCCGGCGTCCGGCTGCCGCACGTCCGGATGCATCGGGCAAACGTAGCTCATGGGCGCCCCAGGACGGATCGCTTGTCCTCGAACTCCTCCTTGGAAATCTCGCCTCGCGCGAAGCGCTCGCTCAGGATCCGCAGCGCCGAACCCGCCGGGTCTCCGTGCGAATGACCGTGTCCCCCGAGCATTCGCGCCATGAAGAACACGCACAACACGATGAAACCCATCATGAGCAGCGGAAAGAACCACCCGAATCCCCAGCCTCCCCACATGTGCCAGGGACCCCAGTCCCGCCAGTCGTAGGGGGAGCCCTGCGCCGCCTGCGCGAGAGCCAGCGCGGGACTTGCGAGCGCGAGAGCGAACCCGGCCGCCAAACGATTCTTCAGGTATTCACGCATGATCCGCCTCCGTTTCAGAGGTTCCACGGTTTCATGCTAGGCCCGCGCGCCAGGAGGGATTTTGACCTAGGTCAAGCGGGAGGCCACATCCTGTCGAGGACAACGCCCAGAGCCGCGCCCAGGAGCTGGGCGCCCATAAAAGGGGGCACATCGCGCGGATTGCTCATAATTCGCGCGCCATGAGGGTCGCCGAGTCCGGACATAGTTTCCGGAACTGTGCTGTTCCCTTGATCTCATCGGGAGCTGAGTCCCGCGGCGTGTCCGAAAAACCCAAGCTCCGGAAGAACGGCTGCGCGTCGGTCGTGAGCAGATAGGCTGTTCTAACGCCTCCTTTACGCGCGCTCGTCAGCAGCCTCTCGCATAACAGGCGTCCGAGCCCGCGCCCGCGGTCCTCCCGCCTGACCGCCAAGGATCGGAGCAAGCCGACCTTACCCAGTTTCTCGAACCCGGCCGTGCCGGCGATGGCGCTGCCATCCTTCGCGACGAGGAACCCCGAGACTGCGTCGATGTCCTCGACGGGCAACCCGCATTGCTGGACGAGCGCCCTTACCGCAGGCGCATCTTCGTGTCGCGCAACCTCGATCCGCATGCCTTGCTCACGACAGGGAAGGCGCGCGGCAGCCCGACCCGGTCTTGGCCGCCTGAGCGGCGGCGAAGAGCGTCGAGTAGAACCGAATGCTTTGTTGCAGGTCACGCACGGCGACGTGTACGTGGAGTCGCTTCATGAATCCTTCCTTTCGTCGCTACGGGTTGACGTTGGGCCGGCGCGCAGGGGACTCCCCCGCAGCAGTTCTCCGTGAGATAGCCCACGAGCCGGTTCATGTTCTCGAAATCGGCCGAGTAGAAGACGAAGCGCCCCTCCTGCCGACCGCGCACCAGCCCGGCGCGTGCCAGATGCGCAAGGTGGAAGGAAAGCGTAGGAGGCGGCAGGTCCAGTTTCTCGCCGATCGCGCCGGCGGCGAGTCCCTGCGGACCGCGCTCGACCAGCAGTCGGTATACGGCGAGACGAGTACCTTGTGCCAGCGCGCTGAGCGCTTCGATTGCCGCCAACGTTTCCATGTTTCTAGAATAATGATAGTATGAACGAACGTCAAGAGGACCGAAGAAAGAGATGAGCGCGCAACTCCAGTCCGCGAAGCCCGGCGCCGACGGCACCATGAGCGTCTTCGAGCGTTATCTGACCGTGTGGGTGGCGTTGTGCATCGTAGCCGGAATCGCCTTGGGTCAATTCCTCCCCGGCGCGTTCCAGGCGATCGGGCGGATGGAGATCGCGCAGGTCAACCTCCCGGTCGGCGTGCTCATCTGGGTGATGATCATCCCGATGCTCGTCAAGATAGACTTCGGCGCGCTGCATCAGGTGAAGTCGCAATGGAGGGGAATCGGCGTCACGCTCTTCGTGAACTGGGCCGTCAAACCGTTCTCGATGGCCTTCCTCGGCTGGCTCTTCATCCGCCACGTCTTCGCCTCATATCTGCCTGCCGGGCAGCACGATAGCTACATCGCCGGGCTGATCCTGCTCGCCGCGGCTCCTTGCACGGCGATGGTGTTCGTATGGAGCAAGCTGACCGACGGAGACCCCTATTTCACGCTGACGCAGGTCGCGCTCAACGACACCATCATGATCTTCGCTTTCGCGCCCATCGTGGGCCTGCTGCTCGGCATCGCCTCGATCGCGGTGCCCTGGGCCACATTGCTCACCTCGGTGGTGCTCTACATCGTCATCCCGGTCATTCTGGCGCAGCTGTGGCGCAGAGCGCTTCTCGGGAACAGCCAAGCGGCGTTCGACGCCGCGATGGCAAGGATCGGACCCTGGTCGATTGCCGCGCTGCTCGCAACGCTGGTGCTGCTGTTCGCATTCCAGGGAAAGGCCATCCTGGCCCAGCCGCTCATCATCGCGATGCTTGCCGTGCCGATCCTCATCCAGGTGTTCCTCAATTCGGCGCTCGCCTACTGGCTGAATCGGAGGATCGGGGAAAGGCACAGCGTGGCCTGCCCGTCGGCCCTGATCGGTGCGTCGAACTTCTTCGAACTGGCGGTCGCCGCGGCCATAAGCCTGTTCGGATTCGCCTCCGGCGCCGCCCTGGCCACGGTGGTCGGCGTGCTGATCGAGGTGCCGGTGATGCTGGCGGTCGTCGCCATCGTGAACGCGACGCGGCCGTGGTACGAGCGAAAGACAGCATGATCGAGACCTTGAACAGCGATTGCTTCTGCGTCAGCCTCGACCCCGAGGCGCTCCGACGCGCCATCGAAGCCGATCCGGCCGCACGCGGCTTGAGCCGGCTGATCGAGGAACGCTGCCCGAACCTTTTTGCCGCGTTACCGGTCTTTGTTTCGCGGCGGGACGTGGACGCGATGGCGAGCGTCATCCGCGCGGTGGAGGAGGTCGTCGCGCTCCCCGCATACCGGGCAGCGGCGCTCAGCGGTGCGGCCATGACCGCGCTCCACGATCCGGGCGCCCGCGGTGTGTTCCTAGGCTACGACTTCCACATCGGCCCGCGGGGCCCGCGGCTGATAGAGATCAACACCAACGCGGGCGGCGCATTGCTCAACGCCGTCCTCGGTCGCGCCCAGCGCGCCTGCTGCGACGACGTGGCCCGGCTCGTGAGCGGGCCGATTCCCGCCGATCGGCTCGAGCGGGCGTTCTTCGACATGTTCGTCGCCGAGTGGCGCGCCGCCGGTGGCGCCGGCTTGCCCGCGCGCATCGCAATCGTCGACGATTCCCCGGAGCACCAGTTCCTCTACCCCGAGTTCCTGCTCTTCGCCCAGCTGTTCCGCCGCTTCGGCGTGGAGGCCTCGGTCCTCGCCCCCGAGCAGTTGAAGTTCGTAAGCGGCGAGCTCCGCGACGCCGGCGGGCGGGTGGACCTCGTGTACAACCGTTTGACGGATTTTGCGCTCGACGATCCCGCGCTCGGGCCGATCCGCGAAGCTTATCTGTCGGGCAGCGCGGTCGTCACGCCGCATCCGCGCGCCCATGCGCTTTACGCCGACAAGCGCAACCTCGCCATCCTGACCGACGAGGCGCGGCTGCGCGGGTGGGGCGTTCTCCAGGGACCGATCGAAACCTTGCTGCGCGGCATCCCGCGCACGGAAGTTGTCTCGAAGGCCGACGCCGAGCAGCTTTGGTCGCGGCGGCGCAATCTGTTCTTCAAGCCTGCGGCCGGCCACGGCAGCAAGGCGGCGTATCGCGGCGACAAGCTGACCAGGCGCGTCTGGAGCGAGATCCTCGACGGTCGATACGTCGCGCAGGAGCTGGTGCCGCCGGGCGAGCGGCAGATCGCCGCGGGCACGGCTCTGAAAACCGATATACGCAACTACGTGTATGCGGGCAGGGTGCAATTGCTTGCGGCGCGACTCTACCAGGGGCAGACCACGAACATGCGGACAGCCGGCGGCGGCTTCGCGCCGGTGCTCACCACGCCCGCGCCCGCCGAGGCCGATCGGACGGAGTGCGCACCGCAGGCCGAGCCCGCCTAGCCGTCGAGCCCTCGCGAGCCTGTGGTGGCTTGCTGATCCACGAGGACCACGGTGAGCAAACGCCGGATGCTCTTGTGGTGCCGGGAGAGGGAATCGAACCCACATGGTGTTGCCACCGGCGGATTTTGAGTCCGCTGCGTCTACCAGTTCCGCCATCCCGGCTGGATGATGCGCGATTGCGCGTGCATTATAGCGGCGCGCGCATGGGCCTATCTATCGACGACTTCGACTACGAGCTGCCGCCCGGGCTGATCGCGCAGCATCCGAGCGCGACGCGCTCGGGAAGCCGGCTGCTCGTTCTCAGCGGAGAAACGCTCGCCGATCACCGCTTCTCCGAGCTGCCGCAGCTCCTCTCCCCCGGCGACCTGCTGGTGTTCAACGACACCCGCGTGATCAAGGCGCGCCTTTTCGGGCGCAAGGAAACCGGCGGCCGCATCGAGGTGCTGATCGAGCGGCTGCTGCCGCAGAACGAGGCGCTGGCGCAGGTCCACGCGGGCCGCGCGGCCAAGGCAGGCAGCACGCTCGAGCTCGACGGCGGCCTGCGCTTGCGCGTGCTCGGACGCGAGGGCGAGTTCTACCGCGTGCGCTTTCCCGGAGGCGCCGACGTTTTCGGACTGCTCGAGCAGCACGGCAGCGTGCCGCTGCCGCCGTATATCACCCACGCGCCCGAGCCCGAGGACGCGGCCCGCTACCAGACCGTGTACGCGCGCGCCCCCGGCGCGGTCGCCGCGCCGACCGCGGGGCTGCACTTCGACGAGGCGCTGCTTTCCGAGCTCGCGAAGCGCGGCGTGGAGTCCGCCTACGTGACGCTCCACGTCGGCGCGGGAACGTTTCAGCCGGTGCGCGCGAAGGACCTCGCCGATCACCGCATGCACGGCGAGCGCTACGAAATCCCCGACAGGACCGCCGCCGCCGTCGAATCGGCGCATGGGCGCGGCGGGAAGATCGTCGCCGTGGGAACGACCACGGTGCGCTGTCTCGAAGCCTCGGGCGCCGCCGTGGGGAGCGGCGAGACCGACCTCTTCATCACGCCGGGATTCGATTTCCGGGTCGTCGACCGCCTCATCACGAACTTCCACCTGCCCAAATCGACGCTCCTCGTGCTGGTATCGGCGTTTGCCGGCGCCGAGGCGATCCGGAGCGCGTACCGCCACGCCATCGAGCGGCGCTACCGCTTCTTCTCGTACGGCGACGCGATGCTGATTGATAGAATGCCGCGGTGAAATTCACCGTCAGAACCACCGACGGCGCGGCGCGCGCGGGTACCTTGTCGCTCGCGCACGGCGAGGTGGAGACGCCGGTGTTCATGCCGGTGGGCACCTACGGCGCGGTGAAGGCGATGAGCCCGGCGGAGCTCGAGCAGAACGGCACGCGCATCGTGCTGGGCAACACCTTCCACCTGTGGCTGCGGCCGGGACTCGAGGTGATCGCCGCGCACGGCGGGCTGCACCGCTTCATGGGCTGGAGCGGCCCCATCCTCACCGACTCGGGCGGCTACCAGGTGTTCAGCCTGGGCGATCTCCGCAAGATCGGCGAGGAAGGCGTGCGCTTCGCCTCGCCCGTCAACGGCGACCGGCTGCTGCTCACCCCCGAGGAGTCGATGCGCATCCAGCGCGTCCTCGGCGCCGACGTCGTCATGGTGTTCGACGAGTGCACGCCCTACCCTTCGACGGAGAGAGAGACCGCCGAATCGATGCGCCTGTCGCTGCGCTGGGCGGAGCGCTCGAAGCGAGCCCACGAAGGCAACGCGAACGCGCTCTTCGGCATCGTGCAGGGCGGCATGTTCGAAGCTCTGCGCGACGAGTCGCTCGAGGGCCTCCAGAGCATCGGCTTCGACGGCTGCGCGATCGGCGGCCTGTCGGTGGGCGAACCCAAGCGCGACCAGCGCCGCATCATGCGCCATACGGCGGAGCGCCTGCCCGCGGGCAAGCCGCGCTACCTGATGGGCGTGGGCACGCCCGAGGACATCGCCGAAGCCGTCGCCGCCGGCATCGACATGTTCGACTGCGTGCTGCCGACGCGGAACGCCCGGAACGGCTGGCTCTTCACCCGCTTCGGCGACATCAAGATCCGCAACGCCCGCTACCGCGACGACGCGCGCCCCCTCGACGAAAGCTGCGCCTGCTATGCCTGCGCGCACTTCTCGCGCGGCTATCTCCATCACCTCCAGAAGATCAACGAGATCCTCGGCGCGCGGCTCAACACCATGCACAACCTGCACTACTACCAGACCCTCATGCGCGAGCTGCGCGAGGCCGTCGCCGCGGGCGGGCTGGCGGACTATCTGGCCGCGTTCCGCGAAGCGCGGGGGAGACCGGGGAAAACCGGATAGAGAGCAAGGTCCCGATGATATACTCGCAGGCTCGCCGAAAATCGAATTGGAGACCACGGTGCTGATTTCCTCCGCGTACGCCCAGGGCGCCCCGGGCGCGTCCGGCCCCGGCTACGAGCAGTTCCTGATCATCATCGGGATGTTCGCCCTGCTCTACTTCCTGATGATCCGCCCGCAGATGAAGCGCGCCAAGGAGCACAAGCAGATGACCGAGGCGCTGCAGAAGGGCGACGAGGTCGTCACATCCGGCGGCGTGCTCGGCAAGATCACCAAGATCGGCGACGCCTACGTGTCGATCGAGATCGCGGACAACACCGAGGTGCAGGTCCAGAGGAGCGCCATCCAGACGTTGCTGCCCAAGGGCACGATCAAGTCGATCTAGATGAACCGGTACCCCGTCTGGGTTTACGCCACCATCGCGGTGGCGCTGCTGCTCGGCGCCCTGTATACGCTGCCGAACTTCTTCGGCGAGGCGCCCGCCGTGCAGGTCTCGCCGGCGCGCGCCACCTTGAAGGCCGACACCGCGCTGCTCGGACGCGTCGAAGACGCGCTGAAGAACGCGGGCATAGAGCCGACCGGGACCTTCCTCGACCCGTCCGGCGTGAAGGTGCGCTTCGCGAACACCGACACCCAGCTGAAGGCGAAGGACGTGGTCGACCGCGCGCTCAACCCGGACGCGGCCGACCCCTCCTACACCGTCGCGCTCAACCTCCTGCCCAACTCGCCGCGCTGGCTGGGGGCGATCGCGCAGCCCATGTACCTCGGCCTGGACCTGCGCGGCGGCGTGCACTTCCTGCTGCAGGTCGACATGCGCGCCGCGATCGCCAAGCGCGCCGAGAGCCTCGCCGGTGACATGCGCTCGCAGCTGCGCGACAAGAACGTGCGCCACTCCGGCATCACGCGCGAGGGCAGCGACATCGTCATCCGCTTCCGCGACGCCGAGACCCGCGACAAGGCCCGCGCGATCATCGCAGACCAGATTCCCGACCTCCAGCTGTCCGACTCGGCGTCGGGGAGCGACCTGCTCCTCGTGGCGTCGATCAAGCCCGAGGCGCAGAAGCGCACCCAGGAGTTCGCCCTCAAGCAGAACATCCAGACCCTGCACAACCGCATCAACGAGCTCGGGGTCGCCGAGCCGGTGATCCAGCAGCAGGGCGCGGACCGCGTCGTGGTGCAGCTCCCGGGCGTGCAGGACACCGCCAAGGCGAAGGAGATCCTCGGGCGCACGGCCACGCTCGAGGTGCGCATGGTGGACACGGAAAACATGAACCCCGGCGCGCTCGCCGCGGCGCGCGCGGGCCAGGTGCCCTTCGGCGACGAGTTCTACGTCGAGCGCGACGGCGCGCCGATCCTGGTGCGCAAGCAGGTCGTGCTCACCGGCGACCGGCTCACCGATGCCCAGCCGGGCTTCGACAACCAGACGCACGAGCCCGCGGTGCACCTCACGCTGGACGCCGCCGGGGCCCGCATCTTCAAGGAGGTCACGCGCGAGAACGTCGGCAAGCGCATGGCGATCCTGCTCATCGAGAAGGGCAAGGGCGAAGTCGTCACCGCGCCCGTGATCCGCACCGAGATCGGCGGCGGGCGCGTGCAAATCAGCGGCCGGATGACGACCGTCGAGGCGAACGACGTCGCGCTGCTCCTGAGGGCCGGCGCGCTGGCCGCACCGATGGAGATCGTCGAGGAGCGCACCGTCGGGCCCTCGCTCGGCGCCGAGAACATCAAGAAGGGCTTCGACTCGACGGTGTACGGCTTCGCCGCGCTGTCGATCTTCATCATCGTCTACTACGCTCTCTTCGGCGTGTTCTCCACTCTCGCCCTGTGCGCGAACCTGCTGTTCCTCATCGCGGTGCTGTCCGCGCTGCAGGCGACGCTCACGCTGCCGGGCATCGCGGCGATCGCGCTCACGCTCGGCATGGCGATCGACGCGAACGTGCTCATCAACGAGCGCGTGCGCGAGGAGCTGCGCGGCGGCTCCACTCCCCAGGCGGCGATCCACGCGGGCTACGAGCGCGCCTTCGGCACCATTCTCGACTCCAACGTCACCACCCTGATCGCGGGCCTCGCGCTGCTCATCTTCGGGTCGGGCCCGGTGCGCGGCTTCGCCGTGGTGCACTGCCTCGGCATCCTCACCTCGATTTTCTCCTCGGTCGTGGTGAGCCGCAGCATGGTCAACCTCGTCTACGGGACGCGCAGGAAGCTCGAGCGCGTGTCGATCGGCAATACCGCCTGGAAATGACGAAAGAAGCTTAGATGGAGTTCTTCAAGATCCGCCGCGACATCCCCTTCATGCGCCACGCGCTGGCGTTCAACATGGTGTCGCTGGTCACCTTCCTGCTCGCGGTGTTCTTCCTCTCCACCAAGGGATTGAACTACTCGATCGAGTTCACCGGCGGCACCGTGATGGAGGTGAGCTACGCGCGCACCGCCGACGTCGACGGCATCCGCAAGGCGCTCGACTCGCGCGGCTACAACGACTACTCGGTGCAGAACTTCGGGTCCTCGCACGACGTGCTCGTCCGGATGCCGCTCAAGCCCGGCCAGAACAGCTCGGAGCTGTCGAAGGCCGTCATGGAGGCCCTGGCCGCGCAGGACGCCGGGGCGACGCTGCGGCGCGTCGAGTTCGTCGGGCCCCAGGTGGGCAGGGAGCTCGCCGAGAACGGCGCGCTCGCCCTGCTCATCACCTCGATCGGCATCGTCCTTTACCTCGCGCTGCGCTTCGAATGGAAATTCGGCGTCGCGGCGATCATCGCCAACCTGCACGACGTCGTGATCATCCTCGGGTTCTTCGCGTTCTTCCAGTGGGAGTTCTCGTTGCCGGTGCTCGCCGCGGTGCTCGCCGTCCTCGGCTACTCGGTGAACGAGTCGGTAGTCATCGCCGACAGGATCCGGGAGAACTTCCGCAAGATGAGGAAAGCCTCGGTCACCGAGATCATCGACAACGCCATCACCCGCACGATCTCGCGCACCATCATCACGCACGGCTGCACCCAGACGATGGTCTCGTCGATGCTGGTGTTCGGGGGACCGGCGCTGCACTACTTCGCCCTGGCCCTCACCATCGGCATCTGCTTCGGCATCTACTCCTCGGTGCTGGTGATGGCGCCCCTCGTGCGCTGGCTCGGCGTGCGGCGCGAGGACCTGGTGAAGCCGATCAGGGAGAAGAAGGAGGAAGCCGTAGTCTAGATCGGCTCCCGGCCCGGGAATAAACTCGCCGAGAGAACTGTTATCGCAGCCATGCGGCCGGATGCCGCTACAATGCCGTTTGCCACCCTGAACCATCCTAACGAGGAGAATCGAATGAACAAGAGAATTCTATTGGCCGGTCTGGGCCTCGCGCTGAGCGCGGGCGTCGCCCAGACGGCATTCGCCCAGGTCAAGCCCGAGATCCTGGTCAAGCAGCGGCAGGCGGCCATGACCCTGCAGGGCAAGTACTTCGGCCCGCTGGCCGGCATGGCCCAGGGAAAGGTTCCCTACAACGCCGACACCGTGGCGATGAACGCCGCGCTGCTCGACGCCCTCTCGCGCATGCCCTGGGACGGCTTCGCGCCCGCGAGCAAGGACGCGACCGTGAAGAACGCCGCGCTGCCGGCGGTCTGGAGCGAGCCGGCCAAGTTCCAGCAAGCCCAGGAGAACTTCCACAAGGCCATCACGGCGCTCGTCGCAGTTTCCAGGGGCGGCGACGAAGCCGCGCAGAAGGCGGCGATCGGCGGCGTGGGCAAGGCCTGCGGCGGCTGCCATCAGGATTTCCGCGAGAAGCAGTAAGCGAGTTTCGCCCGAGAAAGCCCCGCCCGAGGCGGGGCTTTCTTTTTATCGGCATAATCCGCGCATGATCCGCATACCGCTTGTCCTCGTCATCCTATTCGCCGCGGCAACCGCGCTCGCGCAGGGCGACGCGAAGCGCGGCGAATATCTCGCCAAGGCCGGCGGCTGCGTCGGCTGCCACACCGAGGACAAGGAAGGCGCCGTGCCCTACGCCGGCGGCCGCGCGCTGAAGACGCCCTTCGGCACCTTCTACGGACCGAACATCACCCCGGACAAGCAGGCGGGGATCGGCAACTGGACCGAGGCCGACTTCCTGCGCGCGCTGCGCCTGGGCGAGCGGCCCGACGGATCGAACTTCTTCCCGGCGTTTCCCTACCCGTCGTTCACCAAGATCACCGACGGCGATGCCCGCGACCTGTGGGCCTACTTGCGCGCGCTGCCGCCGAGCGCGACGCCCAGCCGCGAGCACGACCTGTGGTTCTTCTTCGGCTGGCGCTGGCTGGTATCGATCTGGAAATGGCTCTACTTCACCCCCGGAGCCTTCACGAGCATTCCGGGCGTATCCGAGATCGTCAACCGCGGCGCGTACCTGGTGCAGGCGCTCGGCCATTGCGGCGAGTGCCACACGCCGCGCAACTTCCTCGGCGGCCCGAAGTCCGACCGCTTCCTCGCCGGCGGCAAGGGGCCCGACGGCAAAAGCGTCGCGAACCTCACGCCGACGAACCTCAAGAAGCAGAGCGACAAGGAGATCAAGGATTTCCTCGTCACCGGCCTCACCGCCGAAGGCGACGTTCCCGCGGAAGCGATGGGCGAGGTCATCAAGAACACGACGAGCCAGCTCACTCCGGCCGACCTCGACGCGCTGATCGCCTACCTGCGCACGCTTCCGCCGCTGCCGACGGAGAAGAAGAGCTAGTCTCCCGGCGCAGGCGCCAGCCGCCCCATGCTCTCGCGGCGGATGCTGTAGAACGTTCCGGCGAAGATGATCGCCGCGCCGATCATAATAACGAGCTGGAGCGGCTCGCCGTAGAACAGCGCGCCGACCACGGCGATCAGGGGCAGACGCAGGAAATCGATCGGGACGACCACCATCGCGTCGGCGATGCGGAAGGCGCGCGTCATGCAGTAGTGCGCGGACAGGCCCACCACGCCGAGCGCGATCACCCAAGGCAGGTCGCGCAGTCCCGGCCACGCCCACTGGGCAAGCGCGGGAATCAGGCCGAGCGGCAGCTGGATCACCGCCATGTAGAAGAGGATGGCGAACGCCGAGTCGTGCCCGGCCAGGCGCTTGGTCGCGATCATCGTCGAGGCGTAGGCGAACGCTCCGACCAGCATGACCAGCGCCGCCGGCTGGATCACCCCGAAGCCCGGCCGCAGCATCACGAAGACCCCGACGACCCCGAGCGTGAGCATGACGACGCGGCCATGATTCAGGCGCTCGCCGAGGAAGATCATCGCCAGCACCGCCGCCCACACCGGCATGGTGAACTCGATCGCGAATACGGTGGCGAGCGGCAGCAGCGAGATGGCGTACACCCAGGCGTACTGGCCGCCGAAGTGAAAGACGTTGCGCAGCACGTGCAGCCCGAAGTGCTCCGTCCTCAACGCCCCGAACCCCCGGCTCGGAAGCAGGAACAGAAGAAACAGCAAGGACATGAAGCTGCGGATGAACAGGATCTCGAAGCTGCCCATGGTGCGCAGCAGCTCGCGCACCGAAACCGCCATGATAGAAAAAGACAGCAGCGCGCCCACCATCCACATGGCGCCGCGCAGCGCGGCGGGGAGTCCCGCGGCGCTCATCGCCGCACCGCGAAGTCTTCGCGCTCGAGCAGGCGCGACGCGAGGTAGCCGGATACGAGCCCCCAGAAAGGCGCCCCGATGTTGAGGATGGGGATGTCGGCGACGGTGACGAGGAACGTGACGAGCGCGCCGAGCGCGAAGCGGTCCCTGAAGCTTACGGTGAAGGCGCTCTGCAGCACCCGCAGCATCGCGAGCCCGGCGAGCGCGGCGATGAACGCCTTGGGCGTGCCGAGCATCAGGCGGGTGAACACCGGCGCGAACAGGCCGAAGCCGAGCGCGAGCACGCCGACGAAGATCCCCGCGGTGTAGTGCCGCGGCCTCTCGCCCGACGAGGAGATGATCGCGTTCACCGGACCGGTAAGGCAGGTCGGGACCGCGCCGACGAAGGCGGTGACGATGGCGCCGGCGCCGCACGCGGCCGCGATCGCGTCCACGGGCGGCGTGTGGCCGGCGGAGCGCAGCACCGTGATCCCCTGGCCGTTCTGCACCACCAGCACCGTGATCGCGAGCGGCACCACCAGCTCGACCATCGCTCGCCAGGAGAACGCCGGCCGGTAGAGGTTCGGGTGCACCATCGCCAGGGTCTCCGGACCCGGCGCGAATCGCCCGAGCAGCCAGATCATGGCGATTCCGACCGCCAGCGCGACGATCAGCGGCGGAGCGATGCGCGCGAGGCGCGGAAAGGCTCCGGCCACGGCGAACGCCGCGACCATGGGCGCGGCGATCCGCGCGTCGTCGCGGATCGCGAACACCATGTCCAGGCCGAAGCGCAGGAACACGCCCGCGACCATGCCCATGACGATCGGCATGGGGACCGCTTCCATCGCGCGGCGCACCCAGCCCGAGAGGCCCAGCGCGAGCATCAGAATACCGGTTGCGACGAAGGCGCCGATCACCTCGGGCCAGCTCAGGTGCGTAAGTGCCGGCCCGACGAGCACGGCGCCCGGAATGGTCCAGAGGAAGACCAGCGGCTGCCTGAAGTACCAGCAGAAGGCGATGCTGATGAGGCCGTTGACGAAGAACGCGCCGAAGATCCACGAGGAAAGATCGGAAGGCGCGAGCCCGCCGCGCGTGCCCACCGCGAGGATGATCGCCACCGGGCCGGAGGCCGCGAACAGGAACGCGACCAGGCCGTTGGCGAAATAGACGCCGCCGAAATCGGCAAGCGCCTTGCGCAGACTTGGAGGATTCAAAGCTTGCGCGCGAGATCGGCGGCCTTGCCCGTATACGTCGCGGGCGTGAGCTTGAGCAGCCTCGCCTTCTCGGCCTCGGGCAGCGCGAGCCCTTTGATGAAGGCGCGCATCGCCTCGCCGTCGATGCGCTTGCCGCGCGTCAGCGCCTTCAGCTGCTCGTAGGGGTCCGGGAGCCCGAATTTCCGCATCACGGTCTGCACCGCCTCGCCGAGCACTTCCCCGTTCGCCTCCAGGTCCTCGAGCATGCGCGCGCGGTCGGCCTCGAGCTTCCCGAGGCCCTTGAGGCACGACTCGTAGGCGAGCAGCGCGTGCCCGAGGGCGACGCCGATGTTCCTCTGCACGGTCGAGTCGGACAGGTCGCGCTGCCAGCGCGACACCGGCAGCTTCTCCGAAAGGTGCCGCAGCAGCGCGTTGGCGATGCCGAGGTTGCCTTCCGAGTTCTCGAAATCGATGGGGTTGACCTTGTGCGGCATGGTCGAGGATCCGACCTCGCCCGCCTTGGTCTTCTGCCTGAAGTAGCCGAGCGAGACGTAGCCCCAGACGTCGCGGTCGAGGTCGAGCAGCACGGTGTTGGCGCGTGCGAAGGCGTCGAACTGCTCGGCCAGGCTGTCGTGCGGCTCGATCTGGGTGGTGTAGGGGTTGAACTCGAGGCCGAGGGACTCGACGAAGCGCCGGGCGAAGGCTTCCCAATCGAAATCGGGGTACGCGGCAATGTGGGCGTTGTAGTTGCCGACCGCGCCGTTGATCTTCCCGGTCAGCGACACCGAGGCGATGCTCTTGCGCGCGCGGCGCAGGCGGTGCGCGAAGTTCGCGAGCTCCTTGCCGAGCGTCGTCGGCGTCGCCGGCTGCCCGTGAGTGCGCGACAGCATGGGCGCGTCGGCGAGCGACTTCGCCATCGCTGCGAGCGCCTCGACCACGCGGTCGAGCGCGGGCAGCAGCACGCGGTCGCGCGCGTCCTTGAGCATCAGCGCGTACGCCAGGTTGTTGATGTCCTCGGAAGTGCAGGCGAAGTGCACGAAGCCGGCGACGCGCGCAGCCTCCGGATTCCCCGCGAGCCGCTGCTTCAGCCAGTATTCGATCGCCTTGACGTCGTGGTTGGTCTCGGCCTCGATCGCCTTGACCTGCGCCGCGTCGTCCTCGGAGAACGACGCGACGAGGCTCTCGAGCGCCCGGCTCGTGTCCTTCGAGAACGGCTTGATCTCGGCGATCGCGGCCTCGCCGGCGAGCGCCAGCAGCCAGCGGATCTCGATCGCCACGCGGTGACGGAAGAGTGCGGCTTCGCTGAAGCAGGATCGCAGCGGCTCGAGTTGCTTGTGGTAGCGTCCGTCCAGAGGAGATAATGCGCTCAGCGGTGAGAGCGGCGGCATCGACGGACCTGTGTGATGAGCAAGGCGAATTTTAACATGCGGGTGACGGCGGCCGGATTCGCGCGGCTCCTCGGCGAGGTCCGCGCCTGCAGGATCTGCGAGGCGCACCTGCCCAATCCTCCCCGGCCCGTGCTGCGCGCTTCGCCGGGCGCGAGCCTGCTCATCGTCGGGCAGGCGCCCGGACGGCGCGTGCACGCGACCGGCGTTCCCTGGAACGACCCGTCCGGCGACCTCCTGCGGGAGTGGCTGCGCCTCACGCGCGACGCCTTCTACGACGAGCGCCGCATCGCCATCATCCCCATCGGCTTCTGCTACCCGGGGACGGGCGAGTCGGGCGACCTGCCGCCGCGTCCCGAATGCGCTCCGCACTGGCATCCGCGTCTGCGCGCGCAGCTCCCGGGAATCCGCCTCACGCTGCTGGTCGGGAGCTATGCGCACGCCTACTACCTCGGAGCGCGGAGAAAGAAGACGCTGGCGGAAACGGTGCGCGCGCGGGAGGAGTACCTGCCCGAGTTCTTCCCTCTGCCGCATCCCAGCCCGCGCAACCGACGCTGGTTGAAGAACAACGCCTGGTTCGACCGCGACGTCCTGCCGCAGCTCCGCAAGCGCGTCAAGGCCTGTTTGGCCCCGGCGCTTTCCGCGGAACGGGTAAAATCCGCGGCATGAAACTCATCGGCTCGCTCGCCAGCCCGTTCACCCGCAAGGTGCGCGTCGTGCTCGCGGAGAAGAAGATCGACTACGAATTCGAGATCGACAATCCGTGGAAGGCGGACGCTGTCACTCCGAAGTTCAATCCGCTCGGCAAGGTGCCGGTGCTGGTGCTCGACGACGGCTCGGCGCTCTACGATTCGCGCGTGATCGTGGCGTTCCTCGACGGCGCCTCGCCGCTGTCGCGCCTCGTGCCCGCCGAACCGCGCGAGCGCGTCGAGGTGCGACGCTGGGAGGCGCTCGCCGACGGCGTGCTCGACGCCGGCGTCGCGGCGCGGCTGGAGAACCAGCGCGAGGCGAAGCTGCGCAACACGGCCTGGATCGACCGCCAGATGGGCAAGGTGCGCTCCGGGCTCACGGCGCTCGACGCGGAGCTCGGGGAGAAGCCCTGGTGCGCGGGCAACGCCTGCACGCTCGCCGACATCGCCGTCGGCGTGTGCCTGGGGTGGCTCGATTTCCGCTATCCCAAGATGGACTGGAACAAGGATCACGCCAACCTCGCCCGGCACTTCGCCAAGCTGTCCGAGCGCCCGTCCTTTCAGGACACGATCCCGCGCGAATGATGCAGGACCTCCTCGCGAATCCGGCGGTTCAGGGAGGCGCCGCCCCGTTCATCGCGGGCCTCGTTGTCGCGGTGCTGCTCGGGCGCTATCGCCTCGGCGGCCTCGCCGTCGTCGCCGCCTTCGCCACCGCCGTCTACTTCATCGCCGGATTCGGCTTCACGCCGCTGACCGCGACGCGCAAGATCATCCTTCTCGGGCTCGCCGCGCCGCTCGCGGGGATCTTCGTCGACTTCGCGTTCAGGCCGACCCGCCTCGGCTCCACCCTGCTCGCGGCCGCGGGCGCAGCGGCGGCCGCGTGGATCTTCTGGCCGGTGCTCGCCCAGAAGGACCTGGCGCGCGCCCTGCTGCCGGGCGCCACGGCCGTCCTCGGGGCCGCCTGGGTCGTCGGCTTCTCCGAGCAGCGGCTTGCCGGAGACAGCGTGCGCAGCGCCGCGTCGGGCCTCGCGCTCGGCATCGGCACGGGTGTCGCCGCCATCTTCGGCGCCGCGCTGACCTACGGCCTCTACGGCGTCGCGGTCGCCGCCGGCTCGGGCGCCTTCCTGCTGGTGCAGATGATCACCGGCAAGCGCAGCTACGCCGGCGCGACCTTCACGCTGAGCGTCACCGTCGTCGCGATCCTGATCGCCTCGGCGGCGATGATCCTGGCGCAGCTGCCGTGGTACTCCGTCGTCGTGCTCGCGCTGGTCCCCGTCGCGGCCAACCTGCCCGTGCCCGCCGGCGCGGCGCTGTGGCTGCAGGCGGTGCTGTCGTCGCTGTACGGATTCGTCGTCGCCGGAATCGCCTGCGTGCTCGCATGGCACGCGGGCGGCTGAAATCACATCAACCCGTCAAGGAGGAGAACCATGCCGTCGAAACTCACCGCAGGTCTGATCGCCGCGGCGCTGCCGCTCGCCGCAACCGCGGCGCCCGAGTCGTTCACCGTCGATCCCTACCACAGCATTCCCTATTTCGAGGTGGTCCACCTCAACACCTCGATCATCCGCGGCCGCTTCGAAAAGATCTCGGGGAAGATGACGCTCGACACCGCTGCCAAGACGGGATCAATCGAGATCACGGTACCGACAGCGACCCTCAGCACCGGGGACGGCGACAAGGGCGACCGGCCGCGCTCGCGCGACGAGCACCTGCGCTCGCCCGACTTCTTCAACGTCGCCGAGTTCCCGACGATGACGTACAAGGGCAAGGCAAGCAAGTTCAGCGGCGACCATCCCGCGGCGATCGAGGGCGAGCTGACGCTGCTCGGCGTGACCAAGCCGGTGAATCTCACCGTCGAGCGCTGGAATTGCGGGCCCGACCCCCGCACCCAGGGCAAGCGCTACTTCTGCGGCGGCAACGCCACCGGATCGTTCAAGCGCTCGGATTTCGGCATGAAGTTCATCGTCGGTCCGGTGAGCGACGAAGTGAAGCTGTGGATGTCGCTGGAGGCGTTTCGGAACTGAGGCTACTGTATTACGCCGCCGCCCAGGCAGGCGTCGTCCCGGTACAGCACCACGGACTGCCCGGGGGTCACCGCCCACTGGGGGTCGGCGAACTCGACCTCGAGACCGTCCTCGCCGGCGCTGCGCACGCGGCAGACCGCTTCCGCCTGGCGGTAGCGCGTCTTGGCGCCGCACGATTCGCCGCTCTTCGGCGCCTCGCCGCTCACCCAGGCGAGGTCCTCGGCGCGCAACCGCCGCGACAGGAGCAGCGGATGGTCGCGCCCCTGCACGACAATGAGCTCGTTCCTCTCGAGGTCCTTGCCGCACACGTACCACGGCTCGGCCGCCGTATTCCTTGTTCCCCCGATGCCGATGCCCTTTCTCTGCCCTATGGTGTAGAAGGATAGTCCGACGTGCTCCCCGACCGTGCGGCCCTCGGGGGTGCGCATCCGGCCGGGCTTCGTCGGCAGGTAGCGGTTCAGAAACGCGCGGAACGGGCGCTCACCGATGAAGCAGATGCCGGTCGAGTCGCGCTTGGCGAAATTGTGCAGCCCGGCTTCCTGGGCGATGCGGCGCACTTCGGTCTTCTTCAGCTCGCCGAGCGGAAACAGCACGCGCGACAGCTGCGCCTGGTCGAGGCGGTGCAGGAAATAGCTCTGGTCCTTGGACAGGTCGCGCGCCTTGAGCAGCTCGAAGCGGCCCCCGATCTCCCGCAGGCGGGCGTAGTGCCCGGTAGCGATGCGTTTCGCGCCGAGCTTCATCGCGTGGTCGAGAAAGGCCTTGAACTTGATCTCGGCGTTGCACAGCACATCGGGGTTGGGGGTGCGCCCGGCCGAGTACTCGGCAAGGAAGGCGCTGAACACGCGCTCCTTGTACTCCGCCGAGAAGTTCACGACCTCGAGGTCGATGCCGATCACCTCGGCGACCGAGGCGCAGTCGACCAGGTCCTGCCGCGTCGAGCAGTACTCGTCGTCGTCGTCGTCCTCCCAGTTCTTCATGAAGAGGCCGACCACTTCGTAGCCTTGCCGCTTGAGGAGGAGCGCGGCGACCGACGAGTCGACGCCGCCCGACATCCCCACCACGATTCTTTCGCCCGCCATCGACCGCCTACGCCACGCGGCGCTGGTTCTTCCGGATGAACTCCGCCATGCGCGCGACGCCCTGCTCGATCGCGGCGTTGGACGCCGCGTAGGAGAAGCGGATGTGCTGCCCCTCGCCGGGCACCCTCGCTCCGAAGTGGATGTCGGCGAGCACCGCGACGCCGGCCTCGTTGAGGAGCCGCTTCCTGAACTCCTCCGAGTCGGCCGCGCCTATCATGCGGCAGGCCTCGGTCACGTTGGGCCAGGCGTAGAAGGCGCCGCCGGGCGTCTTGCAGAAGACCCCCGGGACCTGGTTCAGCAGCCCGACGATCAGGTCGCGGCGCGCGAGGAAGGAATCGCGCATCTTCTGCGCCTCGGCCTGCGGGCCGTTCAAGGCCTCGACCGCGGCCCACTGGCTGATGTGCGAGGCGCAGGAGTCGGTGTTGGTCACCCAGCGAACGAACTGCGGCGCGAGCACCGGGTTCGAGGCGAATCCGATGCGCCAGCCGGTCATCGCCCAGGTCTTGGACGCGCCGTCCGAGATGATGGTGCGCTCGACCATCCCGGGGAGCGAGGCGATCGAGCAGAACTCGCCCTCGTAGCACAGGCGCGAGTAGATCTCATCCGCGTAGACCCAGACGTCCGGGTGGCGCCGCAGGATCGCGGCGATCGCCTCCAGGTCCTTCTTGTTCAGGATGCCGCCCGTCGGGTTCTGGGGGGAGTTGAGGATCAGGAGCTTCGTCTTCCCCGTGATCTTCGACTCGAGCTCGGCCGGGTCGAAGGCGAAGTTGCGCGCCTCGCGCAGGTGCAGCGGCACCGGCACGGCGCCGTTCGCCACGATCTGCGACTCGTAGATCGGGAAGCCCGGATTCGGATAGATCACCTCGTCGCCCACGCCGTAGTCCGTGGTCGAGAGGATGGTGTAGGCGATGAAGGGCTTCGCTCCGCCGCCGACGACGACTTCCTCGGGCTTGATCGACAGGCGGCGCATCTCTCCCATGTAGCGCGCGGCGGCCTCGCGCAGCTCGGCGATCCCGGCCGAGGGCGTGTAGCCGTGCTTGCCTTCGCGCACGGCGCGCACCGCCGCGTCCTGGATGTTCGCCGGGGTGTGGAAGTCGGGCTGGCCGATGCAGAAGGAGATGAGGTCCTTGCCCTTGCGGGCGAGCTCGTTCACCTCGGCGAGGACGACGAAGGCGTTCTCGGTGCCGAGATTCTCGGTGCGCTTGCTGATCTTGGGCATGCCCCTCGTCTCGAATTCGCTGTCAGGCGCGTGTCAAGCGCCCCATTTTATCCTATGCGGCAAGCCCGTCGTGGCTTATCATTTCCGCGCAAGACGGGAGAACGTGATGCTGGTCAGTTGCGGTGCCTACCAGGACGGAAAGAAGCTCGGCGACATCAAGCCCGAGGAGATCGGGCAGTACGTCAACCGACCCGAATGCTTCGTCTGGGTTGCGCTCAAGGATCCGTTGCCCGGCGAGCTCGCGGCGATGCAGAAGGAATTCGATCTGCACGAGCTCGCGGTCGAGGATGCGCGCCACGGCCACCAGCGCCCCAAGATCGACGAGTACGGCGACTCCTTGTTCGCGGTGCTGCACAACGTCCAGTTCGCGGACGAACTCACGGTCGGCGAGGTCGACCTGTTCGTGGGCCGCAACTATGTGCTCTCGGTGCGCAATCAGGCCGAGCCGGGGTTCAGGGAGGTGCGTGCCCGCTGCGAGCGCGAGCCCGAGAATCTGAAGCTCGGGTCGGGATTCGTGTTCTACGCCCTGATCGACGCCGTGGTCGACCGCTACTTTCCGGTGCTGGACGCCATCGAGGACGAATTCGAGAAATTCGAGGAGCAGATCTTCACCGGAAGTTCGCTGCGCGCGAACATCGAGGGCCTTTACTACGTCAGGCAGAAGCTCACCACGCTGCAGCACGCCGTACTGCCCCTGCTCGAAGCCGTGGGCAAGCTCTACGGCGGCCGCGTTCCCCAGGTCTGCGCCGGAATGCAGGAGTACTACCGCGACGTCTACGATCACTTGGTGCGCATCAGCCAGACGATAAACAGCCAGCGCGACACGGTGACCACCGCGATCCAGGTGAACGTGGCGATGATCACGTTCAGCGAGACCGAGGTGACGAAGCGCCTTGCGGCCTGGGGCGCGCTGATCGCGGTCCCGACCTTCATCGCCAGCCTCTACGGCATGAACTTCAAGAACATGCCCGAGCTCGACTGGGTCTTCGGCTACCCCGCCGCCGTCGGCGCGATGGCCTTGATCAACGTTCTTCTCTTCTTCCGCTTCCGCAGGGCCGGCTGGCTCTAGCGGCGGCGGCCCGCGGCGTACAGCGAGCGGAACGTCCTCCAGGATCTCGGCGCGGGAAAGCGGCGCCCGCGGGTCCACTCCGAGCCGAAGGGCAGCACCCCGAGCATCCCGTCGGCGCCGCCGAGCAGGCGCAGGAAGGGCGCGCCAAGCGCGGTCGCGAGCGCGTACAGCCGCGGGCGGCGGGCGAGCCAAGACCACAGGCGCAGGCCGAGCCGCTCCTTCGCCGGCCTCAGCCCGCGGTCGACCTGTTCCTCGCGCAGCGTCCGCAGCAGCTCGGGCAGCGGGATCTTGACCGGGCAGGCCACCGAGCAGGCGCCGCACAGGGTCGCCGCCTGGGGCAGGTCGAGCGCGTTCTCCAGGCCGAGATAGCTCGGCGTGAGCACCGAGCCCATCGGGCCGGGGTAGACCCAGCCGTAGCTGTGCCCGCCGACCGCTCGGTATACGGGGCAGTGGTTCATGCACGCGCCGCAGCGGATGCAGCGCAGCATCTCCTGCATCTCGCCGCCGACGAGGCTCGTGCGCCCCGCGTCGACGAGGACGAAAACCATGTGCTCCGGCCCGTCCCGGTCCTCCGCCGCTCGCGGCCCGGTGAACAGGCTCACGTAGTTCGAGATCGGCTGGCCGGTCGCCGAGCGCGTGAGGAGGCGCAGCAGCGTCGCGAAGTCCTCGAGGGTCGGAATGACCTTCTCGATGCCGGTGAGGCAGACGTGCACGCGCGGCAGCGTCGTCACCATGCGGCCGTTGCCCTCGTTGGTGACGATCACGCCCGAGCCGCTCTCGGCGACGAGGAAGTTGCCGCCCGACAGGCCGAGATCGGCGCTGAGGAAGTGCCCGCGCAGGACCTCGCGCGCCTCGCGGGTCATGAGCGGGATGTCGGTCTTGCGCGGCGCGCGGTGGCGCGAGGCGAAGAGGTCGGCGACCTCGCCCTTGTTCTTGTGCAGCGCCGGCGCGATGATGTGCGACGGCGCCTCGCCCGCGAGCTGCAGGATGTACTCGCCGAGGTCGGTCTCGACCGGCGTCACGCCGGCGGCCTCGAGGGCCTCGTTCACCCCCGCCTCCTCCGAGAGCATCGACTTCGACTTGATCACCGTCTTCACGCCGTGGCGCCGGCAGATGTCGAGCAGCAGCTCGCACGCCTCGTCGCGCGTCTCCGCGAACAGCACGGTCGCGCCCCGCCGCGTCGCCTCCGACTCGAAGCGCTCGATCCAGGCGTCGAGGTTCTCGAGCGCGCGGTCGCGGATCGCCGCGCCCTCGTCGCGCAGCTTCTCGAAGAGGCCCGCGCCGAAGTCGGCCACCGCCTTCGCGCGGAGCGCGGTGAAGCCGGTCGAGTTGAACTTCTGCAAGTTGGACTGCAGTGTCCCGTTCGCGAGCGCCGCCGCGGCGCGCGGCTTGAAGTGGATCGACTGGGCGTGCATCAGCGTTCTCCGGCGAGCACCTCCGCGACGTGCAGCACGCGGGTCTTGGAGTCGCCCCGCTTGCGCAGCCGGCCCTCGATGTTCAGCATGCAGCCGAGGTCACCGAGCACCACCGCTTGCGCGCCGCTCGCCGCGATGTGGGCACACTTTCGCTCCGCCATCTCGGAGGAGATGTCGCCGTACTTGATCGAGAAGGTGCCGCCGAAGCCGCAGCACGTCTCGCACTCCTCCATCTCTACGAGCTTCAGGCCTTCCACCCTGGCCAGCAATCTGCGCGGTTCCGTCTTCACGCCCAGCTCGCGCAACCCCGAGCACGAATCGTGGTAGGTCACGACGCCCTCGAAGCTCGCGGACACTCTGGGCCGGTGCGCGACCTTGGCGAGGAACTCGGTAAGCTCGTAGGTCCGCGCGCCGAGGCGCCGGGCGCGCGCGGCCATCCCGAGATCATCCGCGAACACCTCCGGAAAATGCGTGCGGATCATTCCGGCGCACGAGCCCGAGGGCAGGACGACGTGGGGACAGTCCTCGAATTCGTCGATGAGCTTCGCGGCCAGGTCCCGCGCCGACTTGCGGTCGCCGGAGTTCCAGCCCGGCTGGCCGCAGCAGGTCTGCGTCGCGGGAACGACGACCTCGCAGCCGGCGTCCTCGAGGAGCTTCAGCGCGGCGAACCCGATCGACGGGCGCATCAGATCGACGAGGCAGGTCACGAACAGGCCGACGCGCATGAAAAATGCCGCTCTAGGCGGCCACCATGCCGTGCACGCTGAAGAGCTGCTCGGGGTCGGTCCAGACTTTTTCGGGGGAGAATCCCGCGCGCTTGCCGAGCTCCTGGAATTCGGCGACCGAGTACTTGCAGGAGATCTCCGTGTGGATCGTCTCTCCCGGCGCGAAGTCGAATCGCCGCCCCGCGACGTGGACGATCTGCGAGTACAGGCTCTCCAGGTGCATCTCGACCCGGCCGAGAGCCGGGTCGTAGAACGCCTTGTGGCGGAAGCGGCTCGTCTGGAAATCGCCGCCCAGCTCGCGGTTGATCCGCTCCAGCAGGTTGAGGTTGAAGCGCGCCGTGACTCCCCTCGCGTCGGCGTACGCCGCGTCCAGGACGCCCTTGCTCTTCTTGAGGTCGACGCCGATGACGAGCGCGCCGCCCTTGCCCGCCGTGCGACGCGCCTGCCTCAGGAATTCGAGCGCCTCGGAAGGCGTGAAATTGCCGACCGTCGAGCCCGGGAAAAACACCGCCTTCCTGCGGATGGGCACGCCCGAGAACCGGGGCAGAAAGAGCGGCCGCGTATAGTCGGCACAGATCCCGGCGACGTTCAGCCACGGAAACCGGCCAGCGAGCTCGTGGGAGGAATCCCGCAGCGTGTCCAGCGCGATGTCGATGGGAACGTACAGCCGCGTCTGCAGCGCCTGGATCAGGATGCGCGTCTTCGCCTGGACGCCGCTGCCGAATTCGATCAGCTCGGCGTCGGGGCCGATGAACTGGGCGATGTCGGCGGCGTTCCCGCGCAGGATCGCGGTCTCGGTGCGGGTCAGGTAGTACTCGGGCAGCTCGCAGATCGCCTCGAACAGGCGGCAGCCGGCCTCGTCGTAGAAGTATTTCGGAGAAACGCTCTTCTGCGCCAGAGCGAGGCCGGCGAGCACGTCGTCGCGAAACGACTCGGCTTGCGGAAGGAACCTGTAGAACCGCACCACCCCGGGCGCCAGAGGCTGGGGTGCGGGTTCGACCTTCATCCGGGCCGCCGGAGGCTAGCCCGGCGGGTCGTTCGGTGCCGGAAAGAGCGCGAGACCGCCGGCCTGCGACAGGCCCGCGGAGGATCGGCGCACGGAGGGGCTGGTCGCGAACTCCAGCCAATTGCGGATGCGGGTCGCATCGCCGACACGAGTGTATTTGCCCCAGGAGTCAAGCAGCACGATGATAATGGAACGCCCCGCCAGCGTCACCTGCATCACCAGGCATCGTCCCGCCTCCGCGATGTAGCCGGTCTTCGACAGGCCGATATCCCAGCGCGAGCTGCGGGTCAGATTGTTGGTGTTGCCGAAGCGCATCGCGCGGCGGCCGACCTTCACCTGGTACGAGGTCGAGGTCGTGAAGTCGCGGATCTTGGGATAGGCGTGCGCCGCCTGGACGAGCTTGGCGAGGTCCTGCGCCGTCGACACGTTGTGCCCTGAAAGCCCGGTGCCGTCCTCGAAGCGCGTGCCGGTCATCCCCAGGAGCTGCGCCTTGAGATTCATCGCAAGCACGCACGAGTCGCGCCCGCCCGGGTAGGAGTTGGCGACCGCGGAAGCGGCGCGGTTCTCCGAGGCCATGAGGGCGAGGTGCAGCATCTCGTCGCGGGTCAGGGTCGTGCCGACCTGCAAGCGCGAGTGCGAGCCGCGCAGCCGGTCGACGTCGGCCTTGGTGATCGTCACCGGCTCGTTCGGGTCGAGGTCGGCGTCGAGCGTGACGATCGCCGTCATCAGCTTGGTGAGCGAGGCGATCGGCAGCTTCGACTCCGCGTTCTTGCCCAGCAATATCTCGCCCGAATCCTGGTCGACCACCAGCGCCGCCTGCGACTTCAGCGCGGGCTGGCGCGCCTCGCGCGCGAGCGCCGCCGTCGAGGCGACCGCCAAGGCAAGCAGGAATGCAAAGAGGACTCGCACCTCTCCCTCCAAGCTATTCGTTGGGGTGGCCAGTTTAGCCGCGACGGCTGTTATTTGCAACGAAAATAAAGAGATACGCGGAACACTTCACGCAAATCGTGTAACCGGCGGTGCGCGGGCCGCTCCTGCCGGACTTCAGGCTGCGGCGTGCTCGGCCTCTTCTTGCTGCTGCAGCGCCCACATCTGGGCGTAGACGCCGTCCCGCGCCAGCAGCTCCCTGTGCGTGCCACGCTCGACAATACGCCCCTGATCGAGCACCAGAATCTGGTCGGCATCCATCACCGTGGATAGGCGGTGCGCGATCACCAGGGTGGTGTGGCCGCGCGCGATGCGGTCGAGCTCCGCCTGGATGCCTTTCTCCGTCTCCGAGTCGAGCGCGGACGTCGCCTCATCGAAGATCAGGATGCTGGGGTTCTTGAGGATGGCTCGCGCGATCGCCACGCGCTGCTTCTCGCCGCCCGACAGCTTCAGGCCGCGCTCGCCCACGCGCGACTCGTAGCGGTCGGGGAGGCTCTCGATGAACTCGTGGATGTGCGCCGCCTTCGCCGCGTCGACGACGTCCTCGAGCGAGGCCTCGGGCCGGCCGTAGTGGATGTTGTAGAGAATCGTGTCGTTGAACAGCACCGTGTCCTGCGGCACGATGCCGATCGCCCCGCGCACGGATGCCTGCTTCAGGTCGCGGATGTCGACTCCGTTGATCGACACCCGCCCCGCGCCGACGTCGTAGAAGCGGAACAAGAGACGCGCCAGCGTCGACTTTCCCGAGCCGCTGTGTCCCACCACCGCGACCTTGCTCCCGGCCGCGATCTCTAAGGACACGTCGAACAGGATCTGGCGCCGCGGCTCGTAGCTGAAATCGACGCGCTCGAAGCGCACCGTTGCGCCGCCCTTTCCGGGAGCCAGCGGGACCGCATCGGGCCGGTCCTGTATTTCGCGGTCCTGGGTGAGCAGACGGAACATGCGATCCATGTCGATGAGCGCCTGCTTGATCTCGCGGTACACCATCCCGAGGAAATTGAGCGGGATGTAGAGCTGGATCAGCAGACCGTTGACGAGCACGAGATCGCCGAGCGTCAGGGTCTTCGCCACCACGCCCTGGGCGGCGAGGACCATGAGCAGCGTCACCGCGATGGCGATAATGCAGCTCTGCCCGATGTTCAGGACGCCGAGCGAGGCTTCGTTCTTGACCGCGGCGGACTCGTATTTCTGCAGATTGTCGTCGTAGCGGCGCGCCTCGTACTCCTCGTTGTTGAAGTACTTCACCGTCTCGTAGTTCAGCAGGCTGTCGATCGCGCGGGTGTTGGCTTTCGAGTCGAGCTCGTTGGCGCGGCGGCGGATGTCCATGCGCCACTCGGTGATCGTGACGGTGAACGCGATGTAGACGGCGACCGCGGTGAAGGTCACCGCGGCGAAGCGCCAGTCGAACTTCGCGAGGAGGATCACCGCCACCAGGCTGAACTCGAGAACCACCGGGATGATCGAGAACAGCATGTACGACAGCAACGTAGAGATGCCGCGCGTGCCGCGCTCGATGTCGCGCGAAACGCCCCCGGTCTGGCGCTCGAGGTGAAAGCGCAGGCTGAGGCTGTGCATGTGGCGGAACACGGAGAGGGCGACGCGCCGGATCGCGCGCTGGGCGACGCGCACGAACACGATGTCGCGCAGCTCGGCGAACAGCGTCGTCGAGAACCGGAGGACCCCGTACCCCGCGAGCAGGGCGAGCGGCACCGCGAGGACCGCGGTACGCGGGTCGAGCGAGTCGACCACCTCCTTCATGACGAGCGGCACGCCTACGTTGGCGAGCTTGGCGCCGGTCAGGAGGACGAGCGCGACCACCACGCGCGCGCGGAACTCCCACAGATAGGGGACGAGCACGGCGACGGCGCGCCACTCGCTGCGCGGCGAGGGCGCCTTCGCGGGAGCGGCAGGCAGGGCGATGCGGTGGTCGTGGGCCATACGGACGATGCCATGGTACATGGGGGCGGTTCGCGACGGGGCAAGGGCGGCTGCATGGGGGTATCATCCTCATATCGCTCTGAAGCCCAAGACATTCGGAGAGCCCCATGAATTCTCTCGCTGTCATCGCCGCGCTACTGGCAATCCTGTGCGTCCTGCTCGGCGTGGCGCCGCTGCGCCGCCAAGTCGTTTCGCGTTTCGTCCTGCGCTGGTACCGCGGACAGCTTCCGGCGATGTCGCAGACCGAGCGGGAAGCGATCGACGCCGGCACCGTATGGTGGGACGGGGACCTGTTCTCCGGCAATCCGGACTGGAACAAGCTGCTCGCCGTCCCCAGGCCCGAGCTCACCGCCGAGGAGCAGGCCTTCCTCGACAACGAGGCCGAGCAGCTGTGCGCGATGGTGAACGACTGGGAGACCGCGCAGATCTGGCAGGACCTGCCGCCGCAGGCCTGGCAGTTCATCAAGGACAAGGGCTTTCTCGGGATGATCATCCCGAAGCGCTACGGCGGCAAGGAATTCTCCGCGACCATGCATTCCATGGTCATTCAGAAGCTCGCCTCGCGCTGCGGCGTGGCCGCGGTCCACGTGATGGTGCCCAATTCGCTCGGACCGGCAGAGCTGCTGCTCAACTACGGCACCGAGGAGCAGAAGAACCACTATCTGCCCCGGCTCGCGAAGGGCCTCGAGATCCCGTGCTTCGGGCTCACCAATCCTCACGCGGGCTCGGATGCCGCGGCGATCCCCGACTTCGGCGTCGTCTGCAAGGGCGCCTGGGAGGGCCGCGAGGTGCTCGGCATGCGCGTCACCTGGGAGAAGCGCTACATCACGCTCGGGCCGATCTCTACGCTGCTCGGCCTCGCGTTCCGCCTGCACGACCCGGACCACCTGCTCGGCGACAGGGAGGACGTCGGCATCACCTGCGCGCTGGTGCCTTCGCACACGCCGGGCGTCAACATCGGCCGGCGCCACAACCCGCTGAACGCCGTGTTCCAGAACGGCCCGAACTGGGGCAAGGACGTGTTCATGCCGCTCGACTGGATCATCGGCGGGCCGAAGATGGCCGGCCAGGGCTGGCGCATGCTGATGGAATGCCTCGCCGCGGGACGCTCGATCTCGCTGCCGTCCTCGAGCACGGGCTACTCGAAGCTGGCGGTGCGCGCGACCGGCGCCTACGCGCGGGTGCGCAACCAGTTCAAGATGCCGATCGGGAAGTTCGAGGGCATCGAAGAGCCGCTCGCGCGCATCGGCGCGAACCTGTACGTGATGGACGCTGCGCGCGCCATGACCGCCGCTGCCATCGACCTCGGCGAGAAGCCCTCGGTGATCTCCGCGATCGTGAAGTATCACCTCACCGAGCGCGGCCGTTCGGTGGTGAACGACTGCATGGACATCCTCGGCGGCAAGGGCATCTGCCTCGGGCCGAACAACTTCATGGGCCGCCCCTACCAGCAGCTGCCGATCGCGATCACCGTCGAAGGCGCCAACATCCTCACCCGCAACCTGATCGTCTTCGGCCAGGGCGCGATCCGCTGCCATCCGTACGTGCTCAAGGAGATGCGCGCGGCGGCGAGCGGCGACCTTGCCGCGTTCGACGCCGCGTTCTTCGGCCACGTGTGGCACGTCGTCGTCAACGAGACGCGCGCGTTCTTCCTCGCGATCACGGGATCGCGCTTCGCCTCGGCTCCATCCGGAGCCGCGCCCCAGGTCCGGCGCTATTATCGCCAGCTCACGCGGCTGTCGGCGGCGCTCGCGTACGCAGCGGACGTGTCGATGCTCGTGCTCGGCGGCGCGCTCAAGCGCAAGGAACGGATCTCGGCGCGCCTGGGCGACGTTCTCTCGATGCTGTACCTCGCGTCGGCGACGCTGAAGCGCTTCGAGGACGAGGGCCGGCAGGAGGCGGACCTCCCGCTGGTGCACTGGTCGCTGCAGGATGCGCTCGCGCGAGCGGCCGAAGCGCTGCACGGCGTGCTCGCGAACTATCCGTCGAGGTTCGTCGGCTTCCTCCTGCGCGTTGTCGTCTTCCCGGTCGGGCGGCGCTTCGCGCCGCCGCCGGATGCGCTCGGGCACGAGGTCGCGCGCCTGCTCATCGCGCCATCGGCGGCCCGCGACCGCCTGTGCGCAGGGATATTCCTGCCGAAGACCGAGAGCGACCCCTTCACCGTCCTCGAGGCCGCGCTCGACGCGGCGATCAAGGCCGAGGCGGTCGAGGCCAAGATCCGCGCCGCGCAGAAGGCCGGCGCGATCGCCGGCAGGAGCGCCGAGGAGCTGGCCCAGGCCGCGCTCGCGGCGAAAATCGTCGGCGGCGAGGAAATGTCCCTGCTCAAGCGCGCCGCGCTGCTGCGCGACGAGGTGATCCGGGTCGATCATTTTCCGCAGGACCTCGGGCGCGCCGAAGCGCTGCGGCCCGCGCAACCGCAGCGCGCCGCCGCCTAGACCGGTATCCTTTCTCGGCGGGAACGCCCGCCTGCCATCGGAGGCTCGATGTCAAAAGCGATCTATATCGTCGACGGGGCGCGCACGCCGTTCCTGAAGTCGCGCAACCGCCCCGGGCCCTTCTCGGCGAGCGATCTGGCGACCGCCGCGGGAAAGTCGCTGCTCATCCGGCAGCCCTTCGCGCCGGGCGAGCTCGACGAGGTGATCCTCGGCTGCGCTGCGCCGTCGGTCGACGAGGTGAACATCGGGCGCGTCGCGGCGCTGCGCATGGGCTGCGGCCAGAAGGTCCCGGGCTGGACCGTCATGCGCAACTGCGCCTCGGGCATGCAGGCGCTCGACTCGGCGATCGCCAACATGCTCTCGGGCCGCTCGAATCTCGTGCTCGCCGGGGGCGTCGACGCGCTGTCGCGAGTCCCGCTGCTGTACTCGGACGTCATGGTCCTGTGGTTCTCGAATTTCATGGCGGCGAAGTCGCCGCTCGCCAAGGCGGCGATGTTCCTCAAGCTCAAGCCGGCGCAGCTGCTCGCGCCGGTCATCGGCCTCATGAAGGGTCTGACCGATCCCTACGTCGGGCTGCTCATGGGGCAGACGGCCGAAAACCTCGCGCACCGGTTCGGGATCTCCCGCGGAGAGATGGACGAATTCGCCGCGCGCAGCCACGCACGCGTGATCCGCGCGCAGGAAAGCGGCCTCTTCAGCGAGGCGCACGACGGTCTCGCGCAGGAGATCTCGCCGATCTGCGACGAGCGGGGCGATCTCTTCAAGGACGACGACGGCGTGCGCAAGGACTCGACGGTCGAGAACCTCGCCAAGCTGAAGCCCTTCTTCGACCGCAAGTACGGCAACGTCACCGCCGGGAACTCGTCCCAGATCACCGACGGCGCGACGTGGCTGGTGCTCGCCACCGACGAGGCGGTGAAGCGCCACGACCTGAAGCCGCTCGGCCGCATCGTCGACTCCCAGTGGGCGGGGCTCGATCCGGCGCAGATGGGCCTAGGGCCCGTGCACGCCGCGACGCCCCTGCTCAAGCGTCACGGCCTGCAGCTCGACGATCCGGACCGCTGGGAGATCAACGAGGCGTTCGCGGCCCAGGTCCTCGGCTGCCTGGCCGCCTGGAAGGAAGACAGATATTGCCGTGAGGAACTGGGGCTCGATCGCGCGATGGGTGAGATCGACCCGCAGAAACTCAACGTCGACGGCGGCGCGATCGCGCTCGGCCATCCTGTCGGGGCGTCGGGTGCACGCATCGTCCTGCACCTGCTGCACGCGCTCAAGCGCGCCAGGGGCAAGCGCGGCATCGCCGCGATCTGCATCGGCGGGGGCCTGGGCGGCGCGATGCTCGTCGAGGCGCTGTAAACGATGAGCGGCGCGTACCGGAACTGGAAAACCGAGACCGACGGCGACGGCCTCGTCTGGCTGTCGCTCGACAAGGCCGACTCCGCGACCAACGTGCTCTCCGCCGACGTGATGGCGGAGCTGGACGCCGTGCTCGACGAGCTGGCGGCGGAGAAGCCGCGCGGCCTGATCGTCCGCTCGGCGAAGGAGTCCGGGTTCATCGCGGGGGCCGACGTCGAGGAGTTCACCCGGATCAAGGACCCCGACGACGCCATGCGCATGGTGAGGCGCGGCTGGGACCTGTACAACAAGCTCGCGGCCCTGCCCTTCCCGACGCTCGCGCTGGTCAGCGGCTTCTGCATGGGCGGCGGCGTGGAGCTCGCGCTCGCGTGCCGCTACCGCGTCGCGGTCGACCAGCCGGGGACGCGCTTCGCGCTGCCCGAGGTGATGCTCGGCATCATGCCGGCCTGGGGCGGCGTGATGCGCCTGCCGCGCCTGGTCGGTCCTACCGCTGCGCTCGACATGCTGCTCACCGGCCGCGCAGTGGACGCGCGCCGCGCGCGGCGCATGGGCCTCGCCGACGCGGCGGTGCCGCCGCGCATCCAGGAGAACAGCGCGCGCATGATGGTGCTCGAGGCGCCGCGCCCGCGGAGCTTACCGGTCCTCCAGCGCTTCATGAGCTCGGCGCTGATGCGGCCGGTGGTCGCGGGAATGGCGCGGAAGCAGGTGGCGAAGAGGGTCTCGCCCGACCAGTACCCGGCGCCCTACGCGATCCTCGATCTCTGGCAGAAATACGACGGCGATCCGTTCGCGCCGCGGCCCGAGGATCCGGCGTCGGTCGTCGGGCTGGTCGAAGGCGACACCGCGCGCAACCTCATCCGCATCTTCTTCCTGCAGGAGCGGATGAAGTCGCTCGCGAAGGACAGCGGCTTCAAGGCGGAGCGCGTCCATGTCGTCGGCGCGGGCGTCATGGGCGGGGACATCGCCGCGTGGTGCGCCATGCGCGGGCTCACGGTGACGCTGCAGGACCAGTCCCCCGAGCGCATCGCTCCGGCGATGAAGCGGGCCGCCGACCTCTACAGGCGCCGGCTGCGCGACAAGCCGCGCATCCGCGACGCGCTCGACCGGCTGATCCCGGACGTCGCCGGCGACGGCGCGCGGCGCGCCGATGTCGTCATCGAAGCCATCTTCGAGAACCTGCAGGCCAAGCGCGAGCTGTTCGCCAGGATCGAAGCGGTCGCGAAACCCGGCGCGATCCTCGCTTCGAACACCTCGAGCCTCAAGCTCGCCGATATCGGCGCCAAGCTCGGGAATCCCTCGCGCCTCGTCGGCGTCCACTTCTTCAACCCGGTGCCGCAACTCCAGCTCGTGGAGGTCGTTGCGGGCGCGAACACCGACGCCGAGGTCGCGAAGAAGGCCGCGGCTTTCGTGCGCCAGATCGACAAGCTGCCGCTGCCGGTGAGGGACTCGCCCGGGTTCCTCGTCAACCGGGTCCTGGGCCCCTATATCGATCAGGCGCTGCGCCTGGTCGACGAGGGCCTCGCGCCCGAAACGCTCGACGCGGCCGCCGTCGCTTTCGGCATGCCGATGGGACCGATCGAGCTCGCCGACACGGTCGGGCTCGATATCTGCCTCGCAGTGGGCAAGGAGCTGGCGGGCGAGAACGCCGAGGTGCCGAAGAAGCTCGCCGAACTGGTCGGCGCGGGCAACCTGGGCCGGAAGACGGGGCGGGGTTTCTACGCGTGGAAGGACGGCAAGGCGAAGAAGCGTTCGAGCGGTACGGTGCCCGCCGATCTGAGCGCGAAGCTGATGGCGCCCTATCTGCGCGAGGCGCGCGCGGCGGTCGCCGACGGCGTCGTCGCCGACGCCGACCTCGCCGACGCCGGCCTGATCTTCGGAACGGGCTTCGCTCCGTTCCGCGGCGGACCGCTGAACTACCTGAAGGAGCAGGGCTACTGAGTCGTTCTTTGCTTGCCCTTCGGGCAAAGGCCGTGGGAGAACTTTCGCTCTGACCAGGGAGGGTCGCGGCGCTCGCCACGATGATCGGGCGGATCGAGGCCGCGTTCGAGCGGCCTTCACGGTAACATTGCGAGGTGTCGAGGCTCCCCGAGAACAAGGAACCGGTGCTGCGCGTCGTGCCCATGCCAGCCGACGCCAACCAGCACGGCGACATCTTCGGCGGCTGGATCATGTCGCAGGTCGACATTGCGGGCGGCGTGCTCGCGGCCCGCCGCGCGCTCGGGCGCGTCGCGACCGTCGCGGTCAACTCGTTCCAGTTCAAGCAGCCGGTGTTCATCGGCGACGTGCTGTCCTTCTACGCCGACATCGTGCGCGTCGGCAGGACCTCGATCACCGTCTACGTCGAGGTCTATGCGCAGCGCAACCCGCGCGACATCGAAACGGTCAAGGTTACCGAGGCGACGCTCACCTACGTCGCGACCGGCGCGGACCGCAAGCCGCGCACGGTCCCGGCGCCGCAGGACTGATGCCGGAACCGTCCCAGGCCGCCGCAAGGCAGGTCGCCTTCGGGGCGCTTCGCCACGGGAGCTTCCGCGCCTACTTCCTCACTTCGGCGGCGGCGATGATGGCCGACAACATCGAGCACGTCATCAGCTACTGGGTGATGTTCCAGAAGTTCCATTCGCCCGCGCTTGCGGGCTTCGCCGTGCTCAGCCACTGGCTCCCGTTCCTGCTGTTCTCCGTCTACTTCGGCGCGCTCGCCGACCGCTACGACTGCCGGCGCATCATCCAGTTCGCGATCGTCCTCTTCATGGGCGTGTCGCTCGCCTGGGGCCTCTTGTTCCTCACCGACACCATCGAGCTGTGGCATGCCGTGGTGCTGCTCACCGTCCACGGCATGGCGGGCGTCATCTGGGGGCCGGCGAGCCAGCTGCTGATCCACGACATCGTCGGCCCCGAGCAGCTGCAGAGCGCCGTGCGGCTCTCGGCGACCAGCCGCTACCTCGGCCTGCTGATGGGACCGGCGGTCGGCGGCGGCCTGATGCTGCTCCTCGGCCCGCCCGCGGGGCTGCTCGTCAATGTCTTCATCTACGCGCCGCTCTTTCTGTGGCTGTGGAAGGTTCCCTACGACGGCCACCGCCGGCACACCGTGAGCGCCGGCTCACGCGCGCGCGGGCTCGCCGACACGCTCGCGATTCTGCGTCAGGTCTCGGGCAACCGCACCATCTTCTCGATGATCCTGCTTTCGGCGGTGTCTTCGCTCTTCGTAGGCAACGCCTTCCAAGCGCAGATGCCTGGGTACGCGCACGACCTCGGCACCGACGACGCCGGCGTGCGCTACAGCCTTCTCCTCGGCGCCAACGCAGCCGGCGCGCTCGTCGGCGGGCTGATCCTCGAGAGCCGCGGGCTGCTGCAGGCGCGCCCGCAGACGGCGATCGTCTTCACCCTGCTGTGGTGCCTGGTGATCACGGGCTTCGCCGCGGCAAATAGCTACCCGCTGGCGGTGGCGCTCATGTTCTTCGCCGGGTTCCTCAACCTCGCCTACAGCTCGATGGCGCAGACGCTGGTGCAGCTGCACGCGCCGGCCGCCTTGCGCGGGCGGCTCATCGGGCTCTACAACACGGCAAACAACGGCATGCGCGCCTTCAGCGGCATCACGGTGGGCATCGCCGGCAGCCTCATCGGCATCCACTGGTCGCTCGCGCTCTCGGCTATGGCGCTCCTCGCGGCGACGCTGGGCCTGTGGGCGTTCGCGATGCGCGCGGCCCGATAGAACTCAGCGCTTGGCGTGCTTCGACAGCTCGAGCTTCGCGATCGCGTTGCGGTGCACCTCGTCGGGGCCGTCGGCGAAGCGCAGGGTACGCGAGTGAGCGTACATATAGGCGAGCGGGAAGTCGTCGGCCATGCCGCCGCCGCCGTGGACCTGGATCGCCCAGTCGAGCACCCTGCACGCGACGTTGGGCGCGAGCACCTTGATCATCGCGATCTCGCCGCGTGCGGCCTTGTTGCCCACGGTGTCCATCATGTACGCGGCCTTGAGCACCAGCAGCCGAGCCGAGTCGATCATGATGCGCGCCTCCGCGATGCGCTCCTGCGTCACCGTGCGCTCGGCGACCGCCTTGCCGAAAGTCACGCGCTCGAGGCTGCGCCTGCACATCAGCTCGAGCGCCCGCTCGGCGACGCCGATCAGGCGCATGCAATGGTGGATGCGTCCTGGTCCGAGCCTGCCTTGCGCGATCTCGAAGCCGCGCCCCTCGCCCAGCAGCATGCTCGAGGCGGGTGCGCGGACGTTCTCGAGCAGGATATCCATGTGGCCGTGCGGCGCGTCGTCATAGCCGAAAATGCTCAGCGGACGCATCATCTTCACCCCGGGCGCGTCGCGCGGCACCAGGATCATCGACTGCTGCGCGTGCTTTGCCGCGCCCGGATCGGTCTTGCCCATGACGATGAACAGCTTGCAGCGCGGGTCGCCCGCGCCCGATGACCACCATTTGCGTCCGTTGATCAAGTAGTCACCGCCCGCCCTCTCCATGCGGCACTGGATGTTGGTCGCGTCCGAAGAGGCCGCGTCGGGCTCGGTCATGAGGAAAGCCGAGCGGATCTCGCCGGCGAGTAGCGGATCGAGCCACTTCTTCTTCTGCTCCTCGGAGCCGTAGCGCTCCAGCGTCTCCATGTTGCCGGTGTCGGGCGCCGAGCAGTTGAACACCTCGGGCGCCCAGTGCACGCGCCCCATGATCTCGCACAGCGGCGCGTACTCGAGGTTGGACAGGCCTTCGGGTGCACGCGGCGAGCGCGGCAGAAAAAGGTTCCACAGCCCCGCGGCGCGTGCCTTCGGTTTCAGCTCTTCGACCAGCCGGGTCGGCACCCAAGGATCGCCCTTGGCGCGGTTCGCGTCGACCTCCTCGCGGAAACGGCGCTCGTTGGGATAGATGTGCGCGTCCATGAAGCGCGCGAGCTTCTCCTGGAGCGACTTCACCTTGTCCGAGTACGCGAAATCCATCTCTCACCCCTTCATCGCCTTCTCGGCGTATTTCCACCCCAGCTCGGCGAGCGGCCGCGCGCGGCTGCCGGCGTCCTGCGCCTGCGCACTCGACGCGGTACCCTCGAGAGCGCGCTTGGCCACGCCCTGCAGGATCGCCGCGATCCGGAACAGGTTGTAGGCGAGGTAGAAATTCCAGTCGCCGATCGCGCCGCGCCCGCAGCGGGCGCAGTATGACTCAATGTACCGCGACTCGCGCGGAATGCCGAGCGCATCCAGGTCCAGGCCAGCGATGCCGCGGAACTTCCCCGGCGGGATGTGCCAGCTCATGCAGTGGTAGGAGAAATCCGCGAGCGGGTGCCCCAGAGTCGACAGCTCCCAGTCGAGCACCGCGAGGATGCGCGGCTTGCTCGGATGGAAGATCAAGTTGTCCATGCGGAAGTCCCCGTGGACGATCGCCGTCGCCTCGCCCTCCGGGATGTGCCCGGGCAGCCAGGCGATCAGCTGGTCCATCGCATCGATGCGCTCGGTCTCCGAGGCCCGGTACTGCTTGCTCCAGCGTCCGATCTGCCGCGCGAAATAGTTGCCCGGCTTGCCGAAGTCGGCGAGCCCGGCGGCGGCATAGTCGACGCCGTGCAGCGCGGCGATCACGCGGTTCATCTCGTCGTAGATGGCGCCGCGCTCGGAGCGGCTCATGCCCGGCAGCGACTGGTCCCACAGCACGCGGCCTTCCACGTAGTCCATCACGTAGAACGCCCGGCCGAGGATGCTCTCGTCCTCGCAGAGAAAGTGCGTGCGGGGCACGGGAAAGCCCGCCCGCCCCAGCGCCGTGATCACGCGGAACTCGCGCTCCACGGCGTGCGCCGAGGGCAGGAGCTTCGCCGCCGGGCCGGGCTTTGCGCGCAACACCAAGCGCCCGCTCCTGCCGGTGAGCAAATAGGTCGGGTTCGACTGTCCGCCCTTGAACTGCTCGGCGGCGACCGGCCCTGAGAATCCCCGCGCGGCGAGCAGCGGCTCCAGCGGCCGCGTGTCGAGACGGTGGCGCTCGCCCGGCGAGACGCTGTCGTTGGAAGAGGCGCTCAAAGGCTTGGCAGTGGATAGCTAAGGAGAACGCCAGTAATTATATTATAATAATCAACATATTACGGAATACAGGGGCCGCGCGCCAGACCTGGCCTGTTTCCTGCTCTTGTCAGGACAAGAACCCCGAACACCCGTCGGGAAGAGGAGAAACACCATGATGGAAGCTCTGGTCACTGCGATTCAAAGCCTCTGCGGCATCGGTCTCGTGCTGGGCATCGTGCTGTCCCTGTATCAGGGAGCGCGGCCCCGCGTCGGAGCCAAGGGGTTCGACTACGCCACCGCCAACGATTTCGAAACCGGCCACCGCCGCTGGGGCCGTCGCCGGTAAGCACAGGTCTCCTCCGTAGCACCTTTTCGGCGCACTCGCACATGCGGGTAGCGCCGATTTTTTTGGCTAGTAAACCGGCTTCTCCTTGAAGTACTGGAAGCGGTCGATCGAGCGCACCTTCAGCTCGCGCATGTCGACGCCCTGAAGCACCTTCAGGGGAACGTCGACGCCGGCGGCGCCCAGGCCCCAGACCTTCAGGTAGAGCTCCTCGTGGCTCTCGACCGGGTCCTTCCCGACCCCGACCACGATGTCCCCGGTCCTGATGCCCGCGCGGTCGGCGGGGCCGTCGGGCGATACGCGCGTCACGAGCAGATGCCCGTGCAGCTCCTCGGTCGCGAGCCCCAGCCAAGGACGCGCCGGCCCGCTCCGCCTGCCCTTCTCGATGAGGTCGGCGAGGATCGGCTTAAGCAAGTCGATGGGCACGAACATGTTGCCCGGCGCCTGCGATCCGTCGACCGCCTCGCGCACGAACAGCGATCCGACGCCGACGAGCTTGCCCTCGCGACTCACCAGCGCCGCGCCCGCCCATTGGAGCGTCGGCGGCGAGGTGAAGATCGCGGTGTCGAGCAGGTACTCCCAGCTCGCCGCGAACTTGCGCTTGGCGACGACATAGGCGAGGCTCGCCGCCCCGCGCCCTCCGGCGGGGAGCACCATCACCGGCTCGCGCTGCTCGACGTCGGCGGCCTGGCCCATGGGTATCGGCTTGATGCCGAGCGGCGCGCTTGCGCGCAGCAATCCGAGGCCGCTCGCGTGGTCGTAGCCCACGAGCTTCGCGGTAAAGATCCTGCCGTCCTGCGTGGTGATCTCGATGGAATCGGCCTCGATGACGATGTAGCCGATCGTCACGATATAGCCGCGCTCGTCGATGACGGTGCCGGTGCCTTCGCGGTTCGCGCCGAGGGTGGCGTTGCTGCGCGCGTTGGGGATCGCGGTCATCTTGATCCGCACGACCGCGGCGAGAACATCCTCGGCTTCGCGGTCGCCCTGGCTCTGCGGCCTCTGCGCCCCAGCGGCGCAGCACGCGAGCGCGGCGGCGAGACCTGCAACGAGTTGCACGACCTTCTTCACCTGGCCCCCTCGAGTCGCGCCTTCCTGCCCATTGTTATACTAAACGCCACCCATTTCCACCGCCCACCTTGCTCGCCTTCGACCTCATCGCGGAACGGCGCATCCTCCAGGCAATCGCCCGCGGCGACTTCGACGGTCTCCCCGGGGCTGGCAGGCCGCTCGCCCTCGACGACGATCCACTCGCTCCGGACGAGACGCGCGTCGTGCACCGCATCCTGAAGAACGCGGGATTCGTGCCGGCCGAGATCCTGGACCGCCGCGAGATCGCGCGGCTGGAGGCGGCGCTGCCTTCGCTTGATACGCCCGGGCGCAAGCAGACGCTCGTGAGGGTCGCGCTGCTGCGCACCCGCCTCTCCGGAAGCCTCCGGGAGCGCACGCGATGAGGCTTCTCCTCAACGTCGGCCACGCGCTCGACCATCTGCTCATGCTCATTTTCCCGACCGTCGTGCTCGCGATGGGCGCCGAGCTGGGACGCGGCTACGCCGACCTCCTGCCGCTGTCGCTCGGCGGGTTCATCGCGTTCGGCGCCTGCTCCATCCCGGCGGGCTGGCTCGCCGACCGCTGGAGCCGTACCGGCATGATGACCGTATTCTTTTTCGGCATCGGCGCGGCGAGCATCCTCACCGGCCTCGCGAGCGGCGCGGCGCAGATCGCCGCGGGCCTCACGCTGATCGGGGTGTTCGCGGCGATCTACCACCCCGTCGGCATCGCGATGCTGGTCGCGAACCGCGACAACGTCGGCCGCGTCCTCGGAGTGAACGGGGTGTTCGGCAACGTCGGAGTCGCGTTCTCCGCGCTGCTCGCAGGCGCGCTCGCGCAGGCGGCGGGCTGGCGCGCCGCCTTCGTCGTCCCCGGGGCGATCGCGATCGGCGTAGGCGTGGTGTTCGCGCTCACGGTGAGCGGCGCGCAGGGCGGGACGCCGGCGCGCAGGACGGCCGGCGCCGCGCGGCTCTCGCGCGCCGATCTCGCGCGCGTGTTCGGCGTGCTCACCGTCGCGACCGCGTGCGGGGGCGTGATCTTCAACGCCACGACGATCTCCATGCCCAAGGTGTTCGACGAGCGGCTGTCCTCCCTCACGCACTCGACCCTCGGCATCGGGATGCTGGTCTGCGGCGTCTACCTCCTCGCCGCGATGGCGCAGCTTTGCGTCGGCTGGTGGCTAGACCGGCGGCCGTTGAAGTCGGTGTTCGTCCCGGTGGTCGCGCTGCAGGTGCCGCTGCTCGCGCTCGCGGGAACGATGGACAGCTACCTGATGCTGGCGACCGCAGTCGCGATGATGTTCTTCGTGTTCGGGCAGATCCCGATCAACGACGCCATGATCGCCCGCTACACTGCCGAGGAATGGCGCGCGCGCGCGTACGCCGTGCGCTACGTGGTCTCGTTCGGCGCGAGCGCGCTCGCCGTGCCGCTCGTCGCCTGGAGCTACAGGGCAAGCGGGGACTTCAGGGCGTTGTACTACGCGCTCGGGGCGCTGGCGTTCGTCACGTTCAGCGCCGCGCTGCTGTTTCCGTCCGAGGAGGAGAAGACCCCGGCGGAGCAGACGGCCTGAGCGCCGGCAAACCGGACAACGCAAGGAGGGATCATGAGACCACTGCAGGGATTAGCGCTGGGCCTGCTCGCCGCGGGCGCGGCCAGCGCGCAAACGATCGGCATCGTCACCACGCCGGCCGGGTCGTTCTCCAACTCGGCCGGACAGGCGATGGCCAAGGTGCTGGTCGACAAGGCGAAGCTGCGCGCGGTCGTCCAGGCGCAGGCGAGCACCGGCTTCGAGGAAGTGGAAAGCGGGTCCGCTGACTTCAATGTGTCGAACTCCTTCGACGCCACCTTCTTCGCCACAGGCACTGGCGAGTACGAGGGACAGGGCAAGCACGAGGTGATGCGCTACGTCGGCGCGCTCATCCCCTACCGCGTCGCCATGCACGTGCGCGCCGACTCGGCCATCAAGACCATCGCCGACCTCAAGGGCAAGCGCGTCTCGAGCGACTTCAACGCCCAGAAGACGATAGGCCGCATCATCGCCGCGCATCTCGCGAACGCGGGCCTGACGTTCAACGACGTGGTCAAGGTGCCTGCGCCGAACGTCACCCGCCAGGCGGAGGACTTCATGAGCGGCAAGGTCGACGTGATGTTCTTCGCGCTCGGCTCGGCCGCGATCAAGCAGGCGAACGCGAGCGTGGGCGGCCTGCGCGTGCTCGAGGTCGACACCTCGGCCCAGGCGATGAAACGCACCGAGGCCCTCATCCCGGGCGCCTACGTGATGCAGGTCGTGCCCGGCCCGGCGATCGACGGGATCACGCGGCCCACGCACCTCATCGCCTTCGACATGGTGATGATCACCAACGCGAAAGTCTCCGACGACGTCGTCTACCGGGTCGCCAAGGCCCTGCACGACAACAAGCCCGACCTGGTCGCGACCTTTCCTCCCTTCGGCCTGTTCCAGCCGCAGGGCATGGCGAAGCCGCTCCTCGGGGTTCCCATGCACCCCGGGGCGGCGAAGTACTACCGGGAAGCGGGCTTGATGAAGTAGCGGCTACGCCGCGAGCACCGGGAGGACGAGGCGCGACGGGTGCGCGGCGTCGTGGTGGACGGTGTCGCTGCCGATCTTGTCCGGGCGGTACACGTGGAAGAACAGGCCGTCGGTGATCGGCGAATCGCCGCAGGCGATCTCGACGCGTACCCGGCTGCCCTTCTGGAAGCGCCAGGCGATCGCCATGAGCGCGATCTCGAGCTCATAGACCTTACCCGGTATCAGCGGCTTCGGGTTCGCGTGCGTATAGTTGGGGATGTCGTCGGTGCTCCTCGCGGCGTCGCGGTCCATGGCATGCGAAGCGCGCAGCCAGCCCTTGGTGACGATCGCGTACCGCGGTTGCACGCCTTTCGCGCGCTCCTCCGCCGACTGAGGGAATTGCTCCGACACCTTCACGTGGAAGTCCATGTCGTCGCGCGTCGATGACGCATGCAGGACGACCTTGCCGTGCCCGGCGACCTCCATGTCGGCCTCGAGCGGCGCGCTCGTGTAGGTGAGCACGGCGGCGGCGGGATCCGGGCCCTGCGGACCGACCGCGACCACGCCCAGCACCCAGCGCGGGTGCGGGTAGGCGTAGGTCGTGCTTCCGCCGTCGGCCGGCGGGGCGGAATCCCGCAGCCACCCGTCGTTGATCGAGGTCACGGTTCCCGTGGGTCCTTTCCCCAGATGGAACGTCCGCTTGCGCGCGCCCGGAGGCGGCCAGGAATCGAACGAGCGGCTCACGCCCGTGTTCTTCACGACGTACTCGACGTTCGGCCGGGCGTCGTGGCCGGTCTTCGCACCCTTCAGGTACTTGTCGTAGAAGGGAAGGAGATGCTTCTTGTGGAAATCGACGGTGTTGAAGTCGATCTGCGAGGTCACCGCACTCGCGGTCCCCGAGATGTAGAGCTTCTTCTCTCCCCGAGCCTTCTGGTAGCCGAGGATGTTGCCGGCGAGGTGAAGCTCCATCTTCGCCCACACGCCGATCGAGAATATCGGCGCCCTGATCTTGTCCAGGTGCTCGGCCGCCGTGCGTTCCTGCCAGTAGGCGTCGTAGTTCGGGTGGCGCTGGACATCGAGGTAGAAATCCTTTTCGAGGATGCGCGGGTGGTCGCCGTTGGCGGGATAGAGGTTCGGGACGCGCACGCTGGCGTTGAACCAGTACAGGGGAAAATTGCTCTCGATGCCGCCGCGGAACGCGAGGTAGCGGTAAGGGTCGTTCATGCCGTCGTACACGCCGAGGCACGCGAGGTGCGGCGGGTTCTGCACGCCCATGAACCACTGCGACATGCAATAGTAGGACTGGCCGATGCCGCCGACCCTGCCGTTCGACCACTTCTGCCTGGCGATCCATTCGATCACGTCGTAGAGGTCCTCCTGCTCGGCGCGCGAAAGGAAGCCGAACTCGCCTCCCGAGATGCCGGTGCCGCGCACATCGGCGTGCACGTAGGCGTAACCCTGCTCGACGTACCACTCGATGGGGCCGGTCTCGCGCCACAGGAACATGGGCCGCGGCGGCAGCTCGTTGTTGTCGTAGCGGTAGGGTGAGGCGGCGAAGAGCGCCGGGAAGGGCCCCGTCCCCTCGGGCCGGTAGACGCGCACGCCGATCTTCACTCCGTCCCTCACGGGGACCTGGATGTCCTTTTCCTGGATCATGTCTTCTCTCCGATCAGGTATTCCTCGGCGACGAGCCGCACCGCCGGGGCGTCCATCTGCACGAAGTTCTCCTCGTCCTTGCGCATCATGGCCGGCACGGGGCCGGCGAACGTGGCGCGGATGTCCTCGAGGCGGTCGAAGTAGAGCTCGGCCATGCCGTCGAATTCCGGGGCGGCGCTCTCGGGAAGGGCGAAGGTCGCCACGATGCGCCGCATCGGCGTCGTCGCGATGACCTTCTCCTCGAGCTTTGCATGGCGCACGAGCCAGTAATCCTTGAACGCCGCCTGGCTGAGGTCGCGGCGCCGGTATACGGTGCGGATGACCTTGAGCTGCCCGGATGTCTTCATCGCCGCCGCGGCGCCCGCCTTTCCGGCGACCAGGTATTCGTCGGCGAAGATCTGCGGCTGGGGCTCGTCGAGCGCGACGAAGTTCCTCGCGTCCTCGCGCATCGCCGCGGTCGCGGGGCCGGCATAGGTGGTGCGCGCGGCCTCGAAGCTCTCGAAATACATCGCCACCATGCCGTCGAACGGCGGAGCCGCCGCCCCCAGGGCGACCTCCCCGGTCGCGATGCTTGCGACGACTTTCAGCAGCGGAGTCGACGCGATGGCGCGCCGCTCGTGCTCGGCGTGGCGCTTGAGCCAGTAGTCCTTGAACTGGGCGAGCGTGAGATCCTTGCGGCGCTTCACCAGGCGCACGATCTTGATCATCGTCCGCCTCCGGCGAGCGCGCGCTTGAGGGAGATCTTCTCCCGCGCGAACAGCGCCGCCCCGAAGATCACCCCGGCAGCGTTGATCCAGCGCCCCGCCCCGAGCGCGCCCGCGGGCATGAAGATCGCCACGCCGGCGAGGCAATGGACCACGCGCGCCGCGAGGCCCAGCGGCCTCAGCGCGTAGCCCATCACCGCGGCGGAGATGAACCAGACTCCGGTGACCGCGAGCGCGAGGTCGAGGGCGATCGACAGCGCGTCGCCCCGTAGCAGCAGCGTACCCGAGAACACGAACAGGAAGGGAATCACGAACAAGGTCCAGCCGAAGGCCATCGCCACCCAGCCGGTCCGGTTGGGATCGGCGCCGGCGAGGTTGGCTGCGACGAAGGCGGCGATCGCCACCGGCGGAGAGATCATCGAAAGGCAGCCGTAGTACATGATGAACATGTGCGCCGCCATCGGCGCAATGCCCATCTTGACGAGAGCCGGGGCGACCAGGGTGGCGAGAACGATGTACACACCCACCGTCGGCAGGCCCAGCCCCAGGATGATGTTGGCGATGGCGGAGAGCACGAGGAGCGCGACCAGGCTTCCTCCGGCGAGGAGTATCAGGACCAGTGTGAGCGTGAACCCTACGCCCGAGTAGTTGAGCGCGCCGATCATGATGCCGGCCGCCGCGCCCAGCATGAACAGATCGATGACGGAGAGTCCCGACTCGCGCAGCATCACCCAGAGGTCGCGCGCGCCGATGCGCTTTCCCCGGAACGGGATCGACACGCCGATCGCGAGCACGATCGCGGTGGCGACCAAGCCGGCCATCTCGGGCTCGTAGTTCAGACCGAAGAGCACGTACACCAGGGCGGCGAGCGGCAGCAGAAAATACCAGCCTTCCCTGAGGACCTTCCCGACGCGGGGGATCTCCTCCTTCGGCATCGGCAGGATGTTGCTGCGCGCCGCCTCGAGGTCGACCTGGATGAAGAGCGCGACGTAGAACAGCAGCGCGGGAATCACCGCCGCGAGCGCGACCTCGTAGAAGGGCACCTGCAGGAACTCCGCCATGATGAAGGCCGCGATCCCCATGACGGGAGGCGTGATCTGCCCGCCCGTCGACGCGCAAGCCTCGATCGCCGCCGCGAGATGGGGACGGAAGCCGGCGCGCTTCATCAGCGGGATAGTGACCGTCCCCACGGTCATGACGTTGGACACGATGTTCCCCGAGATCGAGCCGAAGAGCGACGAGCCGACGATGGCGATCTTTGCCGGCCCGCCCCGGTACCTTCCCATCAACGCCATCGCCATGCCGGTGAAGAACGCCGATCCGCCGGCGCGGAAGAGCACCTGGCCGAAGAACACGTAGACCACGACCACGGTGGCGATGATCTTGATCGCGATGCCCAGGATCGCGCTCGAGTCCCAGACAAGGTAGTACGTGAGGCGCGGCAGGGGGATCGACCTCGCGGCGAACTCGCCGGGCAGATGGCCCCCGATCATCGCGAGCGCGATGAAGGCGAGCGTCGTGTAGAAGAGCGCCGCGCCCGAGGTCCGCCGCAATCCCTCGATGAAGAGTACGAGCAGAACCCCCGCGGCGACGAGGCCGTCCCAGGGCTGCCTGGAGGTCATCTCCGAGAGCGTGGCGTAGCGGGCCGCGAGGTACCCGGCGGCGGCGAACCCGGCGGCCGCCGCGACGAGGTCGTACCACGGCACTGTCTCGCGGCCGCGCTCGCCGCCCGCCGACACGTGCAGGAACGTCAGCGGCGTAGCGATCGCGAGAAGGCCGGCGAGGTACTGCTCGCTGTAGAGCGACAAGCCTACCATGCGAAAGACGTCCGCCGACAGCGCGATCGCGCCGCAGGTGAGCAGGACCGCGAGGCAGGCGGTCAATTTCTTCATCGGGCCCCTCCCCACGCCACTTTAGCGCTTTCTCTTGCGCACCTTCTTCCGCGACTTGCTCCATAGGCGCCGGCTCGCGATCCGCGCGCCCTTGGCGAGCGCGTCGAGCTTCGCCCAGGCGATCTCCGGGCTGCCGACGCGCGGGCCCAGGCCGCAGTCGGTGCCGCCCATGACGTTTTCGCGGCCGAGGAGCTTCGCGTACTTTTCGAGCCTCTCGGCGACGAGCTCGGGATGCTCGATGAAATCGGTGGCGTGGCCGACGACTCCCGGAATGAGCACCGCACCCTCCGGCGGCTTCGCAGTCTCGAATACCCGCCATTCGTGCTCGTGGCAGGGGTTCGACGCCTCGATCGAGTAGCTCGATGCGTTCACGCGAAAGATGATGTCGATGATGTCCGCCAGCGGGATGTCGTTGCGGTGCGGGCCGTGGAAGCTCCCCCAGCAGACGTGCAGCCGCACCTTCTCGCGCGGGATGCCGCGCAGCGCGTGGTTGATCGCGTCCACCCGCAGCGTCGCGTACCTGCGGTAGTCGCGCACGCTCATGTCGGGATACATCTGCCAGCCGTCGGGCAGGTCCGGGTCGTCGATCTGCAGCAGGAACCCGGCGTCGACGATCGCCCGATATTCCTCGCGCATCGCCTCGGCGATCGCCTCGACGAACGCCTCCTCGCTCGGATAGTGCTCGTTCCTGAGCCAGTGCTCGATCGTGCCGGGCGTGTTCGCGGGGAGGAAGGCCTCGGCGGTCCTGACGCCCGCGAGGGCCGCCTTGAAGTTCTGCAGGTCCTCCTCGAGCGCCGCGCGGCCGACGTACCGGAGCGGGGCGACGCACACGGCGAGCTGGCGGCGCTGGGCCGCGCCGGTGAGCGAGCCCTTGCCGGCGGCGAAGTACTGCGGAAAGTCCTTCGAGTCGCGCGCGGTGATGTTGAGCGGCGCCGGATCGACGCCCGGCCGGTAGTCGCGCATCTCGAAGCCGGCGAGCCGCTCGCGCACGTAGTTGGTGAAGTTGGTCTTGCCGACCTCGCCGTCGTTGACGCTGTCGATGCCGCATGCCGCCTGCCTGCGCACGACCTCGGCGACCTCGCCGCGCAGCTTCGCCGACAGGGCGTTGCGGTCGTAGGGCTTGCCCTCGGCCCGGGCGAAAATCATCTCGCGCAGTTCTGGCGCGCGCGGCAGCGCCCCGGCGTGCGTGGTCAGAATGCGGTTAGCGCGCTTTATCAAGGTCCAATCTCCGATGAAAGGCCGGCTATTGTAGTCCGGCTGCCCGAGGGAAGCGCCCCGCGTCCGTCCCACTTCCAAAGTGGGCTCGAAGTGGGTTGACACGGGACTGCGCTTCCCCTGAAATGCTCCGATTGAACGAGGGGGAACAACATGAGCCATCGCAATCTTGAGGAACTCCTGAAAGCCGCCGGCAACCCGGTGGCGATGCTGCGCAACTCGCAGATCGGCGCCTATGTCTACCCCGTGGTGCCGTCCGAATTCTCGAACTGGCGCGACGAGCAGGCCGCCTGGCAGAAGAGCGCCGTGCTGTTCGACCAGTCGCATCACATGGTCGAGCAGTACGTGCGAGGACCGGATACGCTCAAGCTCTTCACCCACCTCGGGATGAATAGCTTCGCCAACTTCCCGGTCGACCGCGCCAAGCAGCTCGCGCCGACGAGCTACGACGGCTACGTCATCGGCGACGGCATCCTGTTCCACCTCGAGGAGAACCACATGGTGTTCGTCGGCCGCGCGCCGGCGGCGAGCTGGATCCAGTTCCATGCCGAGACCGGCGGTTTCGACGTCAAGACCAGGAAGGACGACCGCTCGCCGGGCAACACCAAGGGCCTGGCGATCAACCGCACCAACTACCGCTTCCAGATCCAGGGCCCGAACGCCTGGAAGGTAATCGAGAAGGTGAACGGCAGTCCGGTGCCCGAGCTCAAGTTCTTCCACATGGGGACGATGAAGATCGCCGGCCGCACGGTGCGCACGCTGCGCCACGGCATGGCGGGTGCGCCGGGACTGGAGATCTGGGGCCCGTATACCGAGCGCGAGGAGATCCGCGCCGCGATCGTCGCGGCCGGCAAGGAGTTCGGCCTGAAGGAAGTCGGCTCGCGCGCCTACGCGACCAACACCTGCGAATCCGGCTGGATCCCCTCGCCGCTGCCCGCCGTCTACACTGGCGAGAAGATGAAGAAGTACCGCGAATGGCTGCCCGCAAACAGCTACGAGGCGACCGGCTCGATCGGCGGCAGCTTCGTCTCCGACAAGATCGAGGACTACTACGTCACGCCCTACGAGATGGGCTACGGCTCGTTCATCAAGTTCGACCACGATTTCATCGGCAAGGAAGCGCTGCAGAAGATGGCCGGCAAGCCGCACCGGCGCAAGGTCACCTTCGCCTGGAACCCGGAAGACGTAGTCAAGATCTGGCGCTCGATGCTCGAGCAGGGCGATCCGTACAAGTTCCTCGACTTGCCGCTCTCGAACTACACCTCCGCGTCGTACGACCGGATCATGCTGAACGGTAAGCAGGTGGGCCTCAACATGTTCTCGGGCTACAGTTACAACGAGCGCTCAATGCTCTCGCTCGGCATCGTCGACGCGAATGTCGAGCTGGGAACCGAAGTGAAGCTGGTGTGGGGCGAGGAGGGCGGCGGCACGAAGAAGCCGACCGTCGAGCGCCACAAGCAGATCGAGGTCCGCGCCAAGGTCAGCCCGGCGCCGTATTCCAAGATGGCGCAGACGACCTATCACGAGGGCTGGCGCAGCAAGGCGACGGCCTGAGCCGCTGCTGATTCGCTGTCGCGCCCGCGGTTCTTGAATCGCGGCGGGCTATCCTTTATCCTTCTGGCCCTTCCGAAGGAATACGGATGTCCGCGAGAGCCATTCCCCCCTATCGCGCCGACCACGTCGGCAGCCTCCTGCGCCCGCAGGAGCTGCACAACGCGCGCGACAAGGCCCGCGAGGGCAAGATGAACGCGGCCGAGCTCAAGGCCGTACAGGACAAGCACATCCGCGAGGTCGTCGCCAGGCAGGAAGCGGTCGGCATGCAGGCCGTCACCGACGGCGAATTCCGCCGCGACTGGTGGCACATCGACTTCCTCGCCGGCTTCGACGGCGTTACGCTGTCCACGGGTGATACCTACGGGGACGCGAAGTTCAAGGGCACCGACGCGCAGCCGCCCTTCATGCGCGTCACGGGCAAGATCCGCCGCAGCAAGCCCTCGATGCTCGATCACTTCAAGTTCCTGAAGTCGGTGGCGAAGAACACGCCCAAGTTCACCATGCCCTCGCCCGCGATGCTGCACGCGCGCGCCGACCGCGCGTCGATCAAGAAGACCTACCCGGATCTCGACGAGTTCTGGGCCGATCTCACCAGGGCTTATCGCGAGGAGATCGCCGACCTGTACAAGGCCGGCTGCCGCTACCTGCAGATCGACGACACCACCATCGCCATGATGGGCGACCCCAAGGTGCAGGAGCAGTTCAAGAAGCTGGGCGACGACCCGAAGAAGGACAACGCGATGTACGCCGAGGCGGTCAACGCCGCGATCCGCGACGTTCCCGACGACATGACGGTCGCGATCCACACCTGCCGCGGCAACTTCAAGAGCACCTGGCTCGCGAGCGGCAGCTACGACTACGTCGCCGAGACCGTGTTCTCGCGGCTCGGCGTGGACGCTTTTTTCCTCGAGTACGACACCGACCGCGCCGGCGGCTTCGAGCCGCTGCGCTACGTTCCGAAGGGCAAGGTCGTGGTTCTGGGGCTGGTGAGCTCGAAAGTCGCGGACCTCGAGAAGAAGGACGATCTGAAGCGCCGCATCGACGCCGCGGCGAAGTACGTGCCGCTGGAGAATCTGTGCCTCTCGCCGCAGTGCGGGTTCTCGAGCACCCACCACGGCAACAAGCTCACCGAGGACGACCAGTGGCGCAAGCTCGGGCTCGTGCTGGAGGTTTCGAGGAATGTTTGGGGGTAGCCGACAAAGCCTTATATTCAGTCGATTTGGATCTTAGCCACCTCGATCACCTTCCGCCACTTTTCCGTCTCGCTTCTCATCAAATCGCTGAGCTCGCCGGGCGTGCTGTACGCGATGTCCGCGCCCTGCGCGGTCAGAGTGTCTCTCACAACGGGGGTGCTGAGAATCTCGACGACGTCGCGATTGGCCTTCGCGATGACGGTAGCAGGTGTACGCGCAGGCGCCATGAGGGCAAGCCAAAGCTCGGCCTGAAGCTCCGGCATGCCCAGCTCTGCCACCGTCGGAACATCTGCTGCGCCCGGAAAGCGCCGCCTGCCGGTCGTCGCATACGCTTTGACCCTTCCCGCGCGCACGTGCGGCAGACCTACCGGAATAAGCATGAAGGAAGCCTTCGTTTCGCCCGCCAGCAGCCCCATCATCGCGGCCGGGCTGCCCTTGTAGTGCACGTTTACCAGGTCCACGTGCGCCGACTGCTTGAGCAGTTCGTCCAGAAGGTGATTCCCCGTGCCGGGGCCGGCCGACGCGAATTCTACGGAATTCTTTGAGCGCCGTAAGTACCCGATGAACTCGTCGAGGTTCGCCGCCGGCACCGACGCGTTGGCGATGAGCAGCATCGGCGCAGCACCCAGAAGAGTAACGGGAGCAAAGTCCTTGAACGGGTCATAGCCGAGCTTGGTGTGCAAGATCGGCGAGACGCAGAGTCCGGTGCGATCGGTCACCAGCAGGGTGTAGCCGTCAGGGGCGGCATTTGCCGCGGCTGTTGCGGCGAGCGTCGCGCCCGCTCCGCCGCGGTTCTCCACGATCACCGGCTGATGCCACTTCTCGCTCAGGGAAAGGGCGACGCGACGCGCCACGATGTCGTGAAAATTTCCCGGCGTGCTAGTGATGATCCGCACGGTGCGGGTCGGATAGTCCTGGGACGCCGCCGGGCCGATCAGCAGCAGGCCGGAGAGCATGGTCATTGCAGTCCATGGGCAGCGACTATTCATGTGTGCGCCTCCCTTCTTATCCGTTTGGCTTCGATTGAGAAGCGGATGATGGTGCTGCAAGCGTGTTTTCTGCAAGGCTGGTAAATTCACTATCTGTTGAATTCTGGTTAATGCATGGAACTGCGCGATATTGAGTATTTCGGGACCATAGCGGAGCACGGCAACATGCGCCGCGCCGCCGAGGCGCTCGGCCTGACGCCTCCCGCGCTGAGCAAGAGCCTGCGCAGGCTCGAATCCTCGTTGGAGGCGGAACTCGTCGAGCGCACCGGCAAGGGAGTGCGGCTCACCCCGCTCGGCACGGTGCTCGCGGCGCAGGCCCAGCGCATGCGATTGACCCTGAGGGACATAACGCGCCAAGTCTCGGATCTGAACGGAGGCCGTACCGGGCACCTCCGCATCGGCGCGGGCCCAACTGACTGCGAGTACCTGCCCGTCGCCTGCACGCGGCTCATGAGCGACTCTCCGAGGCTGACCATCGAAGTCACTATCAGCGACAACGACGAACTCGTCCCGCTAATCCGCCAGGGCGAGCTCGATCTCGCATTGAACTACATTCCCCCGGTGCCTTACGAGGGCGTCGAGCAAGTCCACATTCTCGACGACCAGTACGTCGCTTACGCCTCCGCCTCCCATCCGCTCACAAAAAAGCGGAAACTGCGGCTTGCAGACCTGGTAGACGAAATCTGGACGATCTCGACCGCGAACTACCGGCCGAAGCAGCTCTTGAGGCAGGCCTTCACCGATCACAAACTGCCGGAACCCCGCTTTGCGCTAGAGACACGCTCAGTGCGACTGCGGATTCAGATGATCTCGCAGTCCCGATTGCTGGGCTTCGGCCCGAGGCTGACGATGGACATGGCTGCAAAGAGTCTGGGCCTGAGGATTCTCCCAGTGAAGGAGCTGACCTATCGCCGTCCGGTCGGCGTCATGTACCGCAAGGGCGCCTACTTGCCGCCGGCCGCGCGGCGCCTCTTGGACCTCCTGAAGCAAGGCGCGTCGACCTGAGAGCTGGACAGCGACGCCATTCACTCGGGCTTGATCCCGGCCGCTTTCACGAGCGGCCACCACTTCTCGGCCTCGGCCTTGTGAAAGGCGGCGAGCGCCTCCGGGCTCTGCTGCTCTCGCGGCACGACCTCCTGCCCCAGCTCGCCCAGCCTCTGACGGGTCGCCGGATCTGCGAGCGACGACTGCATCGCCGCGTTGAGCTTGGCGACGATGTCGCGCGGCGTGCCTTTCGGCGCCCAGATCCCGAACCACACCGAGACATAGAGCCCCGGCAGCCCGGCCTCGTCAACGGTCGGAATCTCGGGCGCGGCCGCGAGACGGTTCTTCGCCGTGACCGCGAACGCCTTGATCTTGCCCGCGCGCACCTGCGGCAACGAGTTGGACGCCTGGTCGACGATCATGTCGATACGGCCCGCGAGCAGGTCTTGCATCGCCGGCCCCGTACCCTTGTACGGGATGTACTGGACCTTTACTCCCGTGGCGCTCTGGAAATAGACGCCGCCCATGTGCGATCCCGACCCGACGCCCGCCGTGCCGACCGAGGCCTTGTCGGGATTCGCCTTGAGCCAGCCGATCAGCTCCTTCAGGTCTTTCGCGGGGAAGCCGGACCTCGCCACCACGAGCAGCGGGTTGGCGCAGATCATGCCGACCGGCTCCAGGTCCTTCAGCACGTCGTACTGCAGCGGATAGATCGCCGCGTTGATGACGTGCGTGGCCCAGTGGCCGATGCTGAGCGTGTAGCCGTCGGGCGCCGCGCGCGCGACGCGGCCCACGCCGATCGTGCCGGCGGCGCCGACGGTGTAGTCGACGAGCACCGGCTGTCCCAACGCCTTGCTCATCGGCGCCGACATGATGCGCGCGACCGCGTCGACCGGGCCGCCCGCGGCGAAGGGGTTCACGAGCGTGATCGGCCGTGAGGGATAGCCTTGGGCGAGCGCGCAGCCGGAGCCCGCGAGCAGCACCGCGAGCGCGCATAGGAATCGCCGAGTCATTTGTTGTTCGCTTGCAGATAGTCGAGCGTAAGCTGCGTCAGCGCCTTCACGCCGAGCAGCAACCCGGATTCGTCGACGTAGAAACGCGGCGAGTGGTTGTTCGCCGTCTTCCTGGGGTCGGAGCCCTTCGGCGTGACGCCGATCTGGAAGAACAGCCCCGGAACGGTCTCCGCATAGAAGGAAAAATCCTCCGCAGCCGGGGATTTCTGGGCGAGCATTACATTTTCCGCGCCGGCCACCTTCCTCAGGGTCGGCAGCATCCTCGCGGTGAGCTTCTCGTCGTTCATCGTGACCTTATACGGCGACTCGATCTTCACCTCGGCGGTCGCGCCCGCGCTCTTCGCGATCATGTCAGCCGTGTTCCGGATGCGCTCGTGGATGTCCCTCTTCATCGCTTCGTCGTAGGTGCGGATGGTGCCCGCCATTTCGACGTTGTCGGGGATGATGTTGTAGCGGTTGCCGCCGTGAATGCTGCCGATCGTGATGACCGAGGGCTCGCGCGTGACATCCACCTGCCGGCTGGCGATGGTCTGCAGCGCGAGCACGATCTGCGACGCGACGACGATCGGGTCCACGCCCGCCCAAGGCCGCGCTCCGTGGGTGCCGCGGCCCTTGACGACGATGCGCAGGTTGTCCGCGCTCGCCATCGCCGGCCCGGGGCGGTAGGCGATCTTGCCCACCTCCCATCCGTTGGTGAGGTGCAGGCCGAATATGACCTCCGGGCGCGGGTTCTCGAGCGCGCCCTGCCTGACCATCATTGCCGCGCCGCCTTCCTCGCCGTCGGGCGGGCCCTCCTCGGCGGGCTGGAAGATGAACTTCACCGTCCCCGGCAGCTCCTTTCTCATCGACGCGAGCACCTCGGCGGTACCCATCAGGATCGCGGTATGCCCGTCGTGCCCGCAGACATGCGCCACGCCGACTTCCTTTCCCTCGTAGGTTCCCTTCACCTTCGAAGCGAACGGGACCGGCGTCTCCTCGGTGACCGGCAGCGCGTCCATGTCCGCGCGGAGGGCCACCACCGGCCCGGGCTTGCCGCCGCGCAGGACTGCCACCACGCCCGTGTGCGCGATACCGGTCTTGACTTCCAGACCGAGGCTGCGCAGATGATCGGCGACCAGCTTCGAGGTGCGGAATTCGCGGTTGCCGAGTTCGGGGTTCCGGTGGATGTCGCGCCGCCACGCGATCACCTTGCTTTCGACCCTCGCGGTTCGCTGGTTGACGTCCTCCGGCACCTGGCTGCGGTCCTGGGCCCAGGCGATCGCCGGAAGGGCTGCCGCGAGCAGTACGAACGCTCGCCTCACGTATTTCATGTTTCCTCCTCCTCTTAGTACAGCGCGCCTCGCGCCGTGACCGGCCAGAGTGCCTCCACTCTACGCTCGCGCACGCATACCAGCCAGTCGTAGAGGTTCACCGTCGGGTCGCAGTGGCCCGGCACGAGGAGCAGCTTCTCGCCCAGCCGCGGTGCCTTCGCTCCCGCGGAGATCTTCAGCACGCCGTGCTCGTCGGAAGCCTTGGCGTACTCCACGCCCTCGCGTTGGTACACCAGGGGCATGCCCGAGTCGACGCTCGAGGCCTTGAGGCCGGCGTCGACCACGGCGCGGCCGGGC
>DASSQD010000137.1:0-19492 GCA_035702665.1 Burkholderiales bacterium | reverse complement strand
GATGACGATCGATCTCACCGAGGTCGCCCCGCAGGTGCGCGGCTTCTTCAACTCGGGGATGACGACCGGCTACTCGTGCGCGCAGGTCGCGTACAAGTGCCTCACCTCGCCCACCGACTACCCGATCAACGAGGGGAGCTTCCGGCCGCTGAGGGTGATCCTCGCGCCCGGCACCGTGGTGAGCGCGGTGAAGCCCGCCGCGATGCGCTGGTGGATGAGCTACCCGATGACGGTGGTCGACACGGTGTTCAAGGCGATGGAGCGCGCGATCCCGGACCGCACGATCGCGGCGCACCACGCCGACCTGCTGGTATGCCTGATCAACGGTATTTCGCCCAGGGACGGAAGGCTGTTCCTCGCGGGCATCGGCCCCTCGGGCGGCGGCTTCGGCGCGAAGCTCACCGAGGACGGGATGAGCGCGACCGTGTGCCTGAACGACGGCGACACCCACAACCATCCGGTCGAGCAGATGGAGGCGAAATATCCGATGCTGTTCGAGCGCCACGCGCTGCGCGAGGACTCGGGCGGCGCGGGCCGGTTCCGCGGGGGCCTGGGCACCGAGCAGGTGGTGCAGGCGCGCTCGCCGATCAACATCAACATCCAGGTCGACCGCGTGCACTGCCCGCCGTGGGGGCTCGCCGGAGGCCATGCGGGCGCGGGGAACCAGGTCGCCCTGCGGATAAAAGGCAAGGAAATCGAAGACCTGCCGAACGCGAAAGTGCTGATGAAACGCCTGGATCGCGGCGACGCGATCACCATCCGGGCCGGCGGCGGCGGCGGGTTCGGCCCGCCCGGGGAGCGCGATCCGCAGGCCGTGGCGAACGACGTGCGCCAGGGCTACGTGTCGCTCGCGGTGGCACGCGACGTCTATGGCGTCGTCGTGGATCGGAGTACGCTCGCCGTCGATGCGGCAGCGACGGCAAAGCGGCGCGCAGAAATCGACAGGAGGGAGCCATGAGCAACGCGACACACCTTACCCCCGCGCACATCGCCGCGCGGATCGAACGCCTGCCGTTCTCGCCGTGGCACGTCAAGGTGCGCGTGATCATGGGCGTTGCGACGTTCTTCGACGCCTTCGACGCGCTCGCGATCGCGTACGTGCTGCCGGTGCTGATTCCCCTGTGGAAGCTCGCGCCGGCGCAGATCGGCCTTCTCATCTCGATCGGCTTCGCCGGACAGCTCGTCGGGGCGATCCTCTTCGGCTGGCTCGCCGAGCGTTTCGGCCGCGTGCGCGTCGCCACCTGGACCATCGGCATCTTCTCGGTGTTCAGCCTGGTGTGCGCGCTTTCCTGGGACTACCCGTCGATGCTCGCGTTCCGCTTCGTCCAGGGACTGGGCCTCGGCGGCCAGGTGCCGATCGCCGCGGCCTACATCAACGAGATCGCGAAGGCCGAGAAGCGCGGCCGGTTCTTCCTGTTGTACGAAGTGATCTTTCCCGTGGGCCTGCTCGCCGTGGCGCTGGTCGCGACCTGGGTCGTGCCGAACCTCGGCTGGCAGTGGATGTTCGTCATCGGCGCGCTGCCCGCGCTGCTCGCGACGGTGATGCGGCGCGTGCTGCCGGAGTCGCCTCGCTGGCTGGCCGCCGCGGGCCGCATGGAGGAGGCGGACCGGACCCTGCGCGCGATCGAGGACGAGATCTCGGCGCGAGGCGCCAAGCCGCTGCCGGCGCTGCCGTCCAGCCTTCCGGCGATCGCGACGGCGAAGGCGAGCTGGCGCGACCTCTTCTCCGGCATCTACCTGCCGCGCACGCTCGCGGTCTGGGTGATGTGGTTCTGCACCTACCTGATCGTCTACGGGATATCGGGCTGGCTGCCGACGATCTACCGCACGATCTTCAAGCTGCCCCTGCAGCAGGCGCTGCAGTACTCGCTCGCCGCGACGGTCGCCGGGCTGATCGGGGCGCTCGCCTGCGCCTACCTCATCGACCGCACCGGACGGCGGGCGTGGTTCGTCGGGGCCTTCTTCGCCGGCGCCGTTCCGCTGTTCGTGCTGTGGCTGCGCGGAACCGGCAACTCGGCGAGCGACGTGATGATCTACGCTTCGCTGAGCTACGCGATGATCAACACGCTCGCCCTCGGCCTGTACCTGTATACCCCGGAGATCTACCCGACGCGCGTGCGCGCGGTCGGCTCCGGCGCCGCGACCGCCTGGCTGCGCGTGGCCTCGATGATCGGCCCGTTCATGATCGGGGCAATACTCCCGCAGGCCGGGCTCGGAATCGTGTTCCTTGTGTTCGGCATCGCCGCCGCGGTCGGCGGCGCCGCGGCGCTGCTCACCCTGGAGACGCGCGGGCGGGTGCTCGAAGAGCTGTCGCCCTGACGGCACGAAACGAAGAAGCCCGCGCGAGGCGGGCTTTGCGCGGGGACGGACGCGTCAGCGCCGGGTCTGCTTGTCGTGCTTCTGCCGGTAGATGCGCTTGCTCTGCTGGTTCTCGGCCTTCTGGACGTTCTGCTGCTCGCGCTGGCCGACGTGGCCGTTGGCGCCCGCGCGGGCTTCGGCACGATCGTCCCGCGCCTGGCCGTTCTCGAGCCTGCCGACCTCGCGGTTGGTGAGCTGGCCCGACTTCACGCCCTGCTCGATACGCCGCTGCTGGTTGACGTCGCGCTGCACGTCAGCCTGCATGCGCCGCGAGGACGCCGAGTTCGGATTGCCTTTCGCGGCGTTGCTCTCGAGCCGGTTGATGTCGCGGCTCTCCTGGTTCTGCGCGCGCTGGATGCGCGCCTTCTCCTGCGGGCTCAGATTGCCGTTTTTCTCCGCGTTGGACTGCATCCGGTTGATCCGCGACTGCTCGGACTCGAGCTTCGAGGCTTCGCGGGTATTGAGCGACCCGTTCTGCAGGCCCTGCTCGATGCGCTGCTGCTGGTTCACGTCGCGCTGCACTTCCGACCCGGTGGTCTGGGCCGTGGCCGCGAGCGAAAACAGGCCCGCGACCGCGCCCGCGATGATGGTTGCCGTTGCCTTCATGTGCGCCTCCTTGGCGTTGTTGTCCCCTCGCCTCCAGTAACGCGGACCGCCGCGGGAGGTTGATCGGGAATGTGTAAGGGGTGTAACCGGATGTTTCGGCGTTTTGACCCGTCCCCGCCCTTCATGGCAGCATGACCCGGCATCGCACCGAACGAGGGAGGTCACATGGAAGGCATGGCAATGCTCGCGCTCGCCGCGGCCGTATTCCTGGTCACCCACTACGTGTCCAGCACCCCGCTTCGCCCGGGCCTGGTCGCCGCGCTCGGCGAGAAGGCCTACCTCGGGATCTACAGCCTGGTGTCGCTCGCCGCCCTGGGATGGCTGATCTGGGCCTACATCAAGGCGCCGTACGAGCGCCTCTGGGACGGCGACGAATTCAAGGTGTGGGCGGTGGTGCTGATGCCCGTGGCGCTCGTCTCCATCATCGTCGGCGGCATGACCCCGAACCCCGGCGCCGCCCGCCAAGAGGCCACCCTGAAGTCGCTCGGCGAGCCGCGGGGGATCCTGCGGGTGACGCGCCACCCGATCATGTGGGGCATCGCGCTGTGGGCCGCGGTGCACCTGATCGCCCGCGGCGACGCCGCCTCGCTGATCTTCTTCGGCGCCGTGCTGCTCCTCGCGATGTCGGGAACCCTCCTGATCGACGCGCGCAAGAACAGCACGCTGGGTCCCGACTGGCAGCGCTTCGCCTCGGTCACCTCCAACGTTCCCTTCGGCGCGATCCTGCAGGGGCGGAACCGGTTCCGGTTCGACGAGATCGGCTGGAAAAAGGTGCTGATCGGGGTCGCGGTCTACTTCGCGCTCTTCTTCCTGCACCCCTTCCTGTTCGGCGCGAGACCTTATTGACGGCGGTCAAGGGCCGCGCGGCCGCATCACGGCTTACAATCGCGCTTTCCGCGCAGGAACCGTCCATGAACCAGGCAGAACTCGTCGCGCTCCCCAAAAGCCCCGCCTTTGCCGCGGGCGAGCTGACCGAGCGCGTCGTCGCCGAGAAGCAAGGCTCGATCGGCTGGCTCACCTTCAACAATCCCGCTCGCAGGAACGCCGTCTCCATCGACATGTGGGAGGCCATCCCGAAGGTGCTCGACCGCTTCGAGCAGGATCCCGCGGTCCGCGTCATCGTGCTCAAGGGCGAGGGCGACAAGGCCTTCGTGTCCGGCGCCGACGTATCGCAATACGAGAAGGAGCGCTCGACCGCCGAGGGCATCCAGCGCTACGAGGAGATCGCAGGCAAGGTCGCCGAGCGCCTGCAGAGCTGCGACAAGGTGCTCATCGCCATGATCCGCGGCTACTGCCTCGGAGCCGGCGTCAACATCGCCCTGTGCTGCGACCTGCGCATCGCCGCCGACGACGCGCGACTGGGCATCCCCGCAGCGAAGCTGGGACTGGGCTATCGCGCGACCTCGCTCAAGAACCTGGTCGACACCGTCGGCCCGGCGTTCGCGCGCGAGGTGCTGATCACCGGGCGGCAGTTCAAGGCGGAGGAAGCGAAGGCCATGGGCTTCGTGCACCGCGTCGCGCCGGTCGAAGGGCTGGAAGCGCTCGTCCTCGAGTACTGCGCGATGATCTCGGAGAACGCGCCGCTCACCATTCGGGCGAGCAAGCGCATCGTTCGCGAACTGCTGAAATCGAACGCGTACGACGCCCAGGCCTGCGCCGCGCTGGTAAAGCAATGCTTCGAGAGCCAGGATTACATCGAGGGCCGCAGAGCCTTCATGGAAAAGCGCAAGCCCGTATTCCAGGGAAAATAGACAGAGGAGAAGGAGCATGAGGATCGTCATCGCGCTCGCCGCCGCTCTTGCGGCGGTCGGCAATGCATCGGCCCAGACCTATCCCAGCCGGCCGGTCACCCTGATGGTGGGCTTCGCCCCCGGCGGCGGCACCGACACCGTCGCCCGGGTCATGCAGAGGAAGCTCGCCGAGTACCTGGGTCAGCCCGTGCTCGTCGAGAACCGCGCCGGCGCGGGCGGCACGATCGCCGCGGGCATCGTCGCCAAGGCGGAGCCAGACGGCTACACGTTCCTCCTCGCGACGATCGCCGCGCTCGCCGTCGCGCCGCACCTCAATTCGAAGCTGCCCTACAACCCGCTCACCGATTTCGCGCCGCTGTCGATGGCGACCGAGTCCGGGAACGTGCTCGTCGTGCATCCGTCGGTGCCCGCGAAGACGCTCGCGGAGTTCGTCAAGCTCTCGAACAGCCGCCCCGGCGGCATCGCCTACGGAACCTCGGGCGTCGGCAGCGCCGGTCACCTCGCCGGCGAGCTGTTCCGGCTGACCGCGAAGGCCAACCTGGTCCACGTTCCCTACAAGGGCGGCGGCCCGGCGATGAGCGACCTGCTCGGCGGGCAGATCCCTTCCTCGTTTGCGTCCGCGACGACGGCGACCCCGCAGGTCCAGACCGGCAAGCTCCGGGCGCTCGGAACGACCAGCCCGAAGCGCTCCGCGGCGCTCCCCGACGTGCCGACGATCGCCGAGCAGGGCTATCCGGGCTACCAGGCCACCAACTGGTACGCGTTCGTCGCGCCGGCGAAGACGCCCAGGGACATCGTCGCGCGGCTGAACCGCGAGATCGTGAAGGCGCTCAAGGATCCGGAGACGCACGCCGCCATCCTCAAGCAGGGCGAGGACCCGACGCCCTCGACGCCCGAGGAGCTCGCGCAGCACATGAAGCGCGAATACGACACCTGGGGCAGGGTGATCCGGGAGGCGGGGATTCCGAAGGAGCAGTAGGAGCGGCGCCTCAGCCGGGAATGCGCACCGCGATCTTGCCGACCTGCGCGTTCGATTCCATGTAGGCCTTCGCTGCGGGCAGCTCCGCGAACGGGAACACGCGGTCGATCACCGGCTTGATCTTTCCCGCGGCGATGAGCGGGAGGACGTCCGCGGCGAAGCCGCGCACCGTCACCGCGCGCTGCTCGGGCGTTCGCAGGCGGTTCGAGACGCCGAAAAGCGTCAGGCGCTTGGTGTGCAGCGTCTCGATGTCGAGGTCGGCGTGCAGCACGCCGTCGACGTAGCCGATGGTCGCGTGCCGGCCCTCGTACGCGAGCGCCCGGACGGTCTCCGGAAACACCGAGCCGCCCACGTTGTTGACGACCAGGTTCGCGCCCTTCCCTCCGGTCACCTCCAGCACGGTTTTCGCGAAGTCGCCCGTGCGCGTACGGATGCCGACATCCAGCCCCATGCCTTGGAGCTTCTCCAGCTTCTCCTGCGAGCCCGAGGTGCCGATCACTTTCGCGCCGAGCGCCTTCGCGGTCTGAAGCGCCGCCACGCCGACGCCGGAGGAGATGCCGGTGACGAGCAGCCACTCGCCCGCCTTGAGGCGCCCCTGGGCGATCAGCATGTCGTGCACCACCATGAAGACGAGCGGGATGGAGGCCGCCTCCTCCCACGAGAGATTCTTCGGCATCGCGAGCGCCTCGCGGGCGTCCATGAGCGCGTACTCGGCGAAGGCCCCGCTGCAGCGGCCCATGACGCGGTCGCCGCTCTTGAACCCGGTGACGCCCTCGCCGAGCTTGGCGACCTCGCCCGCGCCCTCGCCGCCCGCGGCCTTGGCCGGTCCGCCGGCCTTCACCGCGTGGCCGACGATCAGCTCGCCGCGATTCAGTCCCGCCGCGTGGACCTTGATCAGGATCTGACCCGGGCCGGGCTCGGGCTGGGGCACGTCGCGGAACTCGATCGCGGTCTTTCCGGCATCGGGCTTGAGCCAGTACGATTTCATGCTTCGAATCTCCTCTTCAATCGATCCTTGCGCCGACCTGCTTCACGAGTTCCCCATAGGTGGCGTACTCGCTGCGGATCTGCGCGGCAAATTCCTCCGGCTTGCTGATCCAGGGTTCGACGCCTCCGGCGTTCGAGAGCTTCTCCTTCACGTCGGGAAGGACGAGCGCCTTGTTCGTCTCTGCGCGCAGCCGCGCGAGCACGGCTTCCGGCGTTCCCGCCGGAGCGAAAAGGCCATACCACTGCACCATCACGAAATCGGGGTAGAACTCGGCGACCGTCGGCACGTCCGGGAGCGCGCGCGAGCGCTGCGGCCCCGTGAAGGCGATCGCGCGCAGCCGCCCCGCCTTGATCTGAGCCGCGGTCGACGTGCCCGACATCATCGCCTGGACCTCGCCCGCGACCGTCGCCGTGGTCGCCGGCGCCCCGCCCTTGTACGGCACGTGGACCGCCTTGAAGCCCGCGCGCGCCTTGAGCCGCTCCATCGTCAGATGATGCTGGCTGCCGTTCCCGCCCGACGCGTACTGGATCGGCGGGTTCGCCTTGCGCGCGTACTCGACGAACTCGGGCAATGTGCGCGCAGGCACCGAAGGGTTCACCGCGAGAAAAAAGCCGTTCGATACCAGGCTCGTCACCGGCGCGAGATCCTTCAAAGGATCGAACGGCATGTGCTTGTACAGATGCGCGTTCGTCACGAACAGGCTGTCGTTGCCGACGAGCAGCGTATAGCCGTCGGCGGGGGACTTCGCCACCAGATCGCCGGCGATGTTGCCGTTGCTGCCGACGCGGTTCTCTACCACCACCGCCTGGCCGAGCGCTTCCGACAGCTTGGGCGCGAGGATGCGCCCGACGAGATCCGGCCCGCCGCCGGGAGGGAAGGGAACGAGCAGGTGGATGGGACGGGACGGGTATTGCGCAAACGCCTCGCAAGCGAAGACCGCGAGGACGAGCGCAAGAAGTCTAGCGGTCACCGAGCCCGTCCCCGGCTTCGCCGATTCCGTTGAGGTACATCTCCCACACCTGGAGGTTCCGCTCGCACGCGGACACTGCCGCGTCTTCCATGTGCAGCTGCTTCGCGAAGCGCTCGACCGCACGCCAGCCGGCATCGGAGTGCGCGATGTCCGCCTTCTCGTGCAGATCGAAGAACTCGAGCTCGTCGTCCGACAGCCCGAACAGCTCTCCCCAACGCTCGCGCTCGAGCCCGAACCATCCGTGCTTCCTCATCGTACCTGTGCCGTAGCCCGGCACGTTCGCACGCTCGGCGCAGGTGTTGGCGACGATGCCTTCGAGCCAGTGGCGGTTGGCCATCAGGCCTTCCCAGGCGGACCAGGCGAGCTGGGTGCTCGCAATCGGCTTCGCCGCCTGGATTTCCTTCCGTGAAAGTCCGATGCGCGCGCCCAGGTCCTCGAGGATCTGCCAGTGCGCCCGCCCCCGACCGTGCTCGTGGTCGGCGATCACCTCCTCGCTGCACGCGCGGATGATGCCGATGCGCGTGTCCCAGTCGGGGCAGTTGGTCGCGACCTTGAGCTTGAGCACGGAATTCCGCTGGCGAGTGTTCAGCCGGTGCTGCATCGCGAACATGCGCGCGCGGCCCCGGGTCATGTCCTCCTGGAAGTAGCGCGTGCGGCGGCAGAAGTCGTCCACCGCCGCGTCGAGCCGAGCGAGGACGCTCTTCCCCATCCTCAGAAATTCGCGATCTTGCGCGCTTCGCCCGTGAGCTGCAGGATGTGCATGCCCGTGTTGGCGCGGTCGACGATGTAGATGTAGCCGCGGTCGTCGACCTCCAGGTTGTTGGTCTGGATCGCGACCTTGCAGCGCTCCTTGCCGTCGGGCAGCTTGATGCAGCGCTTGTCGGTCTTTCCCGTCTTCGCCGGGATGTAATAGCCGACTTCCTTGGGGTTGTACGGGTCGCGGATGTCGATCGCGCGCACGCCCGCGTTGAACCAGGCGACGAACACCAGGCGCTTGGCGTACATCGGCGGCTGGTTCTCGTTGGGCGAATGCGAGCCGAATCGCCCGCCGCGCGAGCAGAAGTCGCCGCTCTTCTCGGGGACGTTGAAGCTCGACACGCCGAAAGGCCGCGATTCGGCGGTGACGTCGACGAACCACACCCGCTGGCGCGTCTCGAGGCATTCGTTCAGGATCTGCTCGTTCACGATCATCACGAAGTCGCCCTTGGCGCCTTGCTTGTTCCTCGCGAACTCGGGCAGCGGCATGTCGAGCAGCGGCAGCACGGTGTGCGCGCCGTTCGTCGGCTGCAGCTCGAGCCTGCTCACCTGCGGATAGCGCAGGTTCTCGTCGGTCGGCTCCTTGGGCCCGTTGAGCAGCTTCTCGCGGTCGACGATCTGCAGCACGCCGTCCTTGTTGGTGCCGTAGCCGAAGTAGACGCGGTTGCCCTTGGGCCCGGTGGAGATCGGCCCGTGCAGATCGGCGGGCACGGCCCCGGTCGCGCCGGGCTGCTGCCCGGGCAGGCCGAAGTTGCGGATGAACACCGGCTTCTCGGGATCGGAGAGGTCGTACACCTGGGTCATGCGGCGCACGCGCCAGCCCTCGACGCCCGAGACGAGATAGGCGATGCCGGTGTCGCACTCCCACCAGTTCTTGTGCGTATCCTTGAGATTTCCCGAAACGGTCGTCAGGAACTCGGGCTTGGCCGGGTCGGTGACATTCCAGATCTGGTGCTCGCGGCTGCCGAAGGTGCGAAGCAGGTACACCTTGCTCTTGTCGGCCCTCGGCAGCTGCGCGCCGTCGCATACGCGCACCATCTGCGCGCCGCCCGCCTCCGCCATTCCCGGCTGACCGGGAATGTGAGCGAGGTATTTCGGATGCCTCGGGTCGGTGACGTCGACGATCGACGTTCCGTTGTCCTCCTTCTTCCCGGTCAGGGGATTGAGCACGTTGTCGCCGTGGTGCCCGACATAGGCGATCCAGCGGTCGCCCTGCCTGTGAATGGTGGGCTGATAGGCGCTGCGCCCCTGGAGGTCGCTGTAGCCGACCAGCTCCATGTTGCGCTTCTCGGCCTTGTTGTCCTGCGCCTGCGCCCCGGCCGCGATGACGGATGCCAGTACGAGTACCGCCTTCGACTTCCGCATGCACCCCTCCTTGTTGTTACTTCCTGCGCGCCGGGCGAGCCGCCCTGCGCTTGCGCGCCGCCCTCCGGTGCGCGCTCCTCTTCGGCACGAAGCCGATCGCCTCGACCTCGAGCCCGCAATCGAGCGGCGTGCGCCCTGCCTGGATGCGCGTCCTCGCGGGCAGCGCCTCGCGGCTGCTGAAGTAACCGCGGTAGATGCGGTCGAACTGCTCCGCGTCGCGCTGATCGCGCAGCCACACGATCACCTTCAGCAGGCAATCCATGTTCGAGCCGGCCGCTTCGACCAGCTTCTTCATGTTGTCCATGACCAGGCGCACCTGCTGCTCGAAGGGCGGATTGGGAAACGGCGGAATGGGGAGTCCCTTCTCGCGCGCCTCGCGCAGCGCGTTCGAGTACGCCTCGTCGAAGGGCGGCAGGCCGGAGATGAAGATCAGGTCGCCATGGCGGACGCACAGATTGAACGGCGCGTTGCTCGACGGCAGGCCTGCGTCGTAGACGAATTTTTCGGATTGCGTCGCCATCGCTCTCTCCCGGCCGGAATGGTAACCGATTATTGCAGGCCCGAACTCTTCGCGGCCCGGGCCATCTAACCGTCATTGCCGCCACCGAGTACATGCAGGTTTCCGTGCGCCTCGACCTGAATCGCCGCGGTTCGAAGCCAATCCATCTGGAGGTACCATGAAATCGACCAACGCACTGATCGCCGGCGCCGTGGCGCTCGGCTTCGCCCTCCCGGCATGGGCCGGGTCGGCGATGGACTACACGTTGCCGCAAAGCAAGACCGAGAACGGCATCACCTACATGAGCGGCGGGGTCGGCAAGCCCGAGGCGGCCGCCATGAGGGAAGAAGCCAGGCAGTACCCCTTGAGCATGGTGTTTTCCGCTGCCAAGGACAACGAGTTCCTCGCCGGAGTGGAGGTCACGATCAAGAACAAGGCGGGCAAGGAAGTGCTGAGCACGGTTTCCGACGGACCCATCATGCTGGTGAAGCTCCCCGCGGGCAGGTACACGGTCGCCGCGGAAGCCCACGGCAAGACGCTGCATCGGAGCGTGCAGGTGCCGGCGAAGGGCGACCGGCAAGTCTCCTTCCACTGGGCGCAAGCCTGACGGAAACGAAGACCGCGGCGGGTGCTCGCCTCGAGCATCCGCCTTCCGCCTAGCCGCGGCGCTCCGCGTGCGGCGATCCGAGCTGAAGCGTCTCGATGCGCCGTGAGATGGCGCCAAAGGCGCGCTTTCCTGTGTCCATCGATCGCGGAGACCGCGTTGGTTCCTCGCAGGGACTGCTAGAATTCGAACCGTTCCCTGACGATGAACGCCCCCAGAAGTTCCCGAACCCGCATCTCGCGCCGTGCCTGGCTCAAGCTCGCAGCGGCGCTGACGCTTGGAGGAACCATGCCCGCAGCGCGCGCCGCCGAGCGGTTGCAGCGCCCCATCCCGAAGACCGGCGAGACGATTCCCACGGTGGGCCTCGGCACTTGGCAGGGATTCGACGTCGGCGGCAACGCGGCCGAAACCGCGGAGGCCCGCGAAGCCCTCAGGACCCTCGTCGACCTGGGCGGACGCGTGATCGACAGCTCGCCGATGTACGGATCGGCCGAAACCGTCTGCGGCCGGCTCGCGGCGGAGCTGGGCGTGCAGCCGAAGCTTTTCGTCGCCACCAAGGTGTGGACCAGCGGGCGGCAGGCCGGAATACGCCAGATGGAGGACTCGATGAGAAAGCTGCGCGTCGAACGCCTCGACCTGATGCAGGTGCACAACCTGGTGGACGCGGGAACGCATCTGGCGACGCTGCGTGACTGGAAGAAGGCCGGCCGCGTGCGCTACATCGGCGTGACCCACTATCACGCGGGCGCTCACGCCGACCTGGCGCGGTACATCGAGCCCGGAGACATCGACTTCGTGCAGGTCAACTATTCCCTGGCCGAGCCCGACGCGGAGCGACGCCTGCTCGGCGTCGCTGCGGACAGCCGCACCGCGGTGATCGTGAACCGCCCCTTCGCCGAGGGGGCGATGTTCGGCCGCGTCAAGGGCAAGCTGCTGCCGGAGTGGGCGAAGAACATCGGCTGCGCGAGCTGGGCGCAGTTCTTCCTCAAGTGGATCCTCGCGCATCCCGCGGTCACTTGCGTGATCCCAGGGACGCGCAACGCGAGGCACGTCGCCGACAACCTGGGCGCGGCCTCGGGCCCCCTTCCGGATGAGGCCACGCGGCGCAGGATGGCAGCCCACTTCGGCTCGCTCTAGGTGCGCACCCTCTACCTCCTGATCTTTATCACGCTGCTCAACCACTCGGTGTTCGCCGGAACGCGGGTGGCGGCCTCTCTGTACGCGATCCATCTGGGGGCGACGCCCTTCACGGTCGGCGCGCTGATGGGGCTCTACGCGCTGCTGCCGATGTTCTTCGCCGTGAGCATGGGGCGCTGGACCGATCGCGTCGGCTCGCGTCCGCCGATGCTCATCGGCTCGGGCGCCATCGGTTCGGGCGCGAGCCTGCCCTTCCTCTGGCCGGGCATGAGCTCGCTGTACGTCGCGAGCGTGCTGATCGGCTCGGGATTCATGATGTACCAGGTCGCCGCGCAGCACATCGTCGGCTACATCGGCAAGCCCGAAGACCGCCCGGTGAATTTCAGCCTGAGCGCGCTGGGATTCTCGATCTCGGGTTTCATCGGCCCCATGCTCGCCGGATTCGGGATCGATGGGATCGGCTACACGGGGACTTTCGCGGTGCTCGCAGGGTTTCCGCTGGTGCCGCTCGCCGTTCTCGGGCTGGACAAGCTGCGGCTGCCGCTACCGCACGCTCACGCCGCCCCGCCCGATCCGCGCCATCGGGTCGCCGATCTGCTGCGCCATCACGAGCTCCGCCCGGTCTTCATCACCAGCGGCCTGCTCGCGGCGGCCTGGGACATGTTCACCTTCGCAATCCCCGTCTACGGGTCGAGCATCGATCTGTCGGCGTCGAGCATCGGGCTGGTGCTCGGCGCGTTCTCCGTCGCCACCTTCGTCATCCGCGGGCTGCTCCCGGCCATTTCGCGTCGCCTGACCGCCTGGCCGCTGCTGGCGGCATCGCTGGCGATCGCCGCCGGATCATTCCTCCTGTTCCCCCTCTTCGGGCGCGCCGCGCTGCTGATGGGCGTCGCCTTCTTTCTCGGTCTCGGGCTCGGGATGTCGCAGCCCATGGTCATGTCGCTCCTCCATAACACGGCCCCGGCCGGCAGGGTGGGCGAGGCGGTGGGCGTGCGCATGACGCTCGTCAACATCAGCCAGATCACGATCCCGCTCGCGTTCGGGGCCCTGGGCACCGCGCTCGGCATGCTTCCCGTCTTCTGGGCGACGGCGCTGCTGCTGGCCGGCGGCAGCTGGTACGCAAGGAGCCGCAGGTAGAATCCGCTCATGGACCTCGCCGCACTGCGTCAGGAATACATGCGCGCCGGATTGCACGAAAAGGATCTCGACCCTGATCCGCTGGCGCAGTTCGGCGCCTGGTTCGACGCAGCCCTGCGCTCCGGCATAGCGCTGCCCAACGCGATGACGCTGGCGACCGCGACGCGCACCGGGCTGCCGTCGGCGCGCACCGTGCTGCTGAAAGGCTTCGACGCGCGCGGATTTGTTTTCTACACCCACTACCGTAGCCGCAAGGGCCGCGAGCTCGAGGAGAACCCCCGCGCGATGCTGCTTTTCCGCTGGGCGGAGCTGGAGCGGCAGATCGGCATCGAAGGCAGCGTGGCGCGGGTGTCGTCGGCCGAGTCCGACGAGTACTTCCGTAGCAGACCTCTCGGAAGCCGGCTGTCCGCCACGATCTCGCCGCAAAGCGAGGTTGTCGCTAGCCGCGAAATGCTCGAGGGCGAACTGGAAAAGGCTTCGAAGCGGTTCGGCGAATCTCCGCCGCGTCCGGCCGATTGGGGAGGCTGCCGCCTTGCGCCGGAGCGATTCGAATTCTGGCAGGGCCGCAAGGATCGTCTCCACGACCGGCTCTGCTACCGCAGAGCCGCGGGCGCCTGGAAAATCGAACGGCTGGCGCCCTGAGGGCGACCAGCCGTTCCTTGGTGGCGGAGGTTTGGAGGCGCCGCCGGTCCAAACCTCGTCAGACTGCTAGCGCGCCGCGATCACCCGGGTGTTCGACTGGAATTCCACGGCCGTGTAGCTGGGCGGCAGATCGCCTAGCCCGCTGTCCAGGGACTCGCCCGCCACGTGCACGCGCTGGAATTCCGCCGCGGTGTAGCTCGAAGCCAGGTCGCCCAGGCCGCTGTCGAGCTTCTCGCCTGCGACGTGGTTGCGCCGGAATTCGGCGCCCGTGTAGTCGGACGCCAACTGTCCCAGCCCGCTGTCGAGCTTCTCGCCGGCAATCGCTTTGCCGCGCTGGAATTCCGCTGCGGTGTAGCTCGAGGCCAGGTCGCCCAGGCCGCTGTCGAGCTTCTCGCCAAGCACGCAGAACGAACTGTCCTTCGCGCCGGCCTTCGAGTCGAAGCTGAACGCCGCGGGCGAAACGATGAGCCCGATCACAGAAACCAGTGCCAGAATTTTGCTCTTGCTCATAGCAGTCCTCCCTTTCGAATCGGTTGAAATCCGTACACCACAACCAGAGCAAGAGGGATGCCAGGGCAGGGGTGTGACTTTTTACCGCCGCCGGCTGCTAGGATGACCCATGATCCGTGCGCTAAGCCGCATAGCGGGGGCGGAACCGGGCGAAATCGGGGTTTCGTGCTGGTCTTTCGCGTGTTTCTTCTGCCTCCTCTGCGGTTACTACGTCCTGAGGCCCTTACGCGACGAAATGGGGGTGGAGGGCGGTGTCGAGAATCTGCCGTGGCTGTTCTCCGTCACGTTCGTGGCCATGCTCGCAGTCGTGCCCGTCTTCGGGTTCGCCGCGTCGCGGCTGCCGCGCCGGCGCCTCGTGCCCTGGAGCTACCTGTTCTTCATCGTCAACGTGCTCGCCTTCTACGCGCTGTTCTCGGGCGGCGCCCATGCACGCGCGGTCGCGCAAGCCTTCTTCGTGTGGGTCAGCGTATTCAACCTCTTTGTCGTGTCGCTCTTCTGGAGCCTGATGACCGATCTGTTCAGGCCCTCCCAGGCGGCGCGCCTGTTCGGCTTCATTTCCGCCGGCGGAAGCTGCGGTGCGCTGGCGGGGCCGACGCTCACGGCATCGCTTGCGGCGCCGCTGGGGACGGCCCGACTGCTGCTCGTGTCCTGTCTGTTCCTGACGCTCGCCCTCGGCTGCGTGCAGGCGCTGGTGCGCCGCGCCGGAGGCGGCTCCCACACGAGCGGGCCCGCCGACTCGATCGGCGGCACGACCTGGTCGGGAATCGCGGTCATCCTGCGCTCGCCCTATCTTCTCGGCATCGTCGCGTACGTCCTGCTGTACACCGTGATCTTCGGTTTTGCCTACCTCGAGCTTGCGCGCCTGGTGGCCGCGGCCTACCCCGATTCGGCGCAACGCACCGCGCTTTTCGCGCATATGGATCTTTCGGTCAACGTGCTCACCTTGCTGGGCCAGCTCTTCCTCGTTCGGAAGGTGGTCGAAAAGCTCGGCGTCGGCGTGGCCCTGGCGCTGCTGCCGGCGCTGGGGCTGGCGGGGTTCGGCGCCATCGGCCTGGCGCCGGTACTCGCCGTGCTGGTCGCCTTCCAGGTTCTGCGCCGGGCGGCCGACTACGCCGTGGCGCGGCCTGCACGCGAAATGCTGTTTACCGTGCTCACGCGGGAGGCGAAGTACAAATCGAAGAATTTCATCGATACCGTCGTACTGCGCGCCGGGGACGCCGCCAGTGGCTGGGTCTACGCGGCCCTGAAAGGGCTCGGCTTGAGCCTTACCGGCCTCGCGGCGGCGGCGATTCCCGGGGCCTTGCTCTGGCTTGCGGTCGGCCTCTGGCTCGGCAGGCGGCACGCCAAGCTGAGGGCCTAGGCGCGAGTCAGGCGCCGACCGCTTCGGGGATCTCCTCCGAACGCCCGCCCGGTTTGTCCCCCGCGGAAGCGTGGCGCACCAGCTCCATCCTGCCGTCGAGGTGCTCGACGATCGCCGTGCAGCTGTCCACCCAGTCGCCGCAGTTGAGGTAGAGCACTCCGTCCAGCCGCTTGATCGCCGGCGTGTGGATGTGCCCGCAGATCACGCCGTCGACCTGCATCGCCTTTCCGTGGCGCGCGACAGCGAGCTCGAACCCCGAGATGAAGCTCGCGGCGCCGTGCACGTAGTCCGCGAGCGACCAGTGCCCGCCCAGACGCAGCTTGCGCCGCGCCCAGGAGAGCGCGCGGTTCAGGTGGACGAGCAGGTTGTACGACGCATCGCCGAGAACCGACAGCCAGCGCGCGCAAGTCGTCACCTGGTCGTACTGATCGCCGTGAAGGAGCGCGTAGCGCTTGCCGTCGGCGGCGACGTGCACGTGGGCCCTCTTCACCCTGACGTTCCCGAACGAGGAATCGAGGTAGTCGGTGAGGGCCTCGTCATGATTTCCGGGGATGTAGTAGATCCTCACTCCGTGCCGCGCCAAGCGCAGCAGTTTCTGCACGACGGTGTTGTGGCTCTCGGGCCAGTACACGCCCCGCTTCAGAGCGCAGAAGTCGACGATGTCGCCGAGCAGGAAGACCGTCCCGCACTCGAACTGCTTGAGGAAGGAAAGCAGGCGCTCCGCCCGGCACGCGCGCGAGCCCAGATGGATGTCCGAAAGAAACAATGCGCGGATTCGAGTCATGGTTCGTCCTGCATCCTCTGTCGTCCCCGGTCTCCGGTTGGCCGCAAGGCTAGGTCGGCGATGTTTCCGACGCGTGACATCCGCCGAGAAGCCGGAAAAAAAAGCGCCCGTCAGAGGACGGGCGCGGAGGGAGGAGTGATGCTGAGCCTCGAGGAGAGGCGTGGTGCAGCATACAGGGCGATTGCTACAGTCCGGTTACACGCGTCGGCGATATCGCTTACGACGCCTGGCGGAGGACATCGGGCTGCGCGCCGTGGAAGGCGAAAAAAACCGCGGCCCCGTCGTCGCCCATGTAGCGCGCCAGCACCCGCCGCTCCGAGGCCCGCAGATCGACCACCACGAGGCCGTCCAGCGCGTCGCTGAACTGATCGTCGGCGTTGAACCCCAGCAGCCTGCCTCCGAGCTTCAGATATTGCTTGAGCAGGATCGGCACTCCCTTGCTGTCGTGCTCGATCCGCGCGATCACGCGCGACAGGTGTTCGATGTCCTTCAGATCGGCGGTTTCCACTTGCTTTCTGATTTTCGAGCGATCGACCCGGAACGGCCGCCGGGGCTTCACGTGCTTGGCGAGCCTGGCTTCGCTGTTGTTCGCGCGAAGATAGTCGACCATCAGCTCACGCGAAATGGGCGCGTAGCTGTTGCTGATGCTGACCGGCCCGAACAGGACCGCATAGTGGGGCGAGCGCAGGATGAATTGCCCGATCCCGCGCCACAGGAGCAGCAGCGGCGAGAAGCCGCGCTGGTACTCGACGCGAACGAACGAGCGCCCGAGCTCTATCGCCGGGTTGAGATTGTGCAGGAGCCGCGGCCCGTATTTGAACAGGGATTGCGTGTACAGACCGCGCTTTCCGTACCGGGCGAGAATCTCGTCGGCAAGGCCCATGCGGTAGGCGCCGACGATGGTGCTGGCCTGCCGGTCCCACAGGAACAGGTGCAGGTAGTATGCGTCGAAGAGGTCGACGTCGGACGACCTCCCCGTGCCCTCGCCTGCGGCGCGGAATGTCAGCTCGCGCAGCCGGCCAATCTCCTGCAGGCACCACGGAATCTGCGCCGCCCGCGCATACACAATCAGGTACCGGCCGCTCTCGACCAGACGCTGTTTCGCGGGAAGCGCCTCGACTTCGGCCTTGAGGAGCGCCTCCGGAACCGCGGGGGAGAGGGACACCTGACCGCCCCGCGCGGCGCGCGCGGTCGGAAATCGGGCCGGTGCGAGCCCCGCGAGCACGCGCCTCAACCGGTCCTCGACGAGGCCCGCGATGCGCGGGAGCGGCTTGATCGACAGGGCTCCGCCCTGCGCCAACAGCATGTGTACCTGATTCATCTGCGCCCTCCGAAGAGTCGGCGCGTGAATGCGCGCCCTTTCGGGGCGCAAGCCTAGATTCGCGGCTTTACGCCAGCGTGAATCCCGCGTTGCCGATTTGTTTCAGAGAACGGCGTCGTTGGCCGTGCGGGTGCGCGCCGGGATGACCCGGCGCGCCGGAAACTTGGCGGTGAAGCGGCTGCCGATCCCCGGTGTGCTCTCGATATCGAGGGTCGCCTGGTGCCGCGCCAGAGCGTGCTTGACAATCGCGAGCCCGAGGCCGGTGCCGCCGGTTTCGCGCGAGCGGCCGCGGTCCACACGGTAGAACCGCTCGGTGAGGCGCGGAATGTGCTCGGCTTCTATGCCGACCCCGTTGTCCTCCACCGTGAATTCGGCGCCCTTCGGCGAGCCGCGCCAGACAATACGCACCTCACCGCCGGAAGGCGTGTATCGGACGGCGTTGCTCGCGAGGTTGCCGAGAGCGCTGGCGATCTCGGACTCGGCGCCGACCAGATCGAATCCCGGCTCGGCGTCGAGCGTGATCCGTTGGCGTCCGGCGGAAAGCGCCACGGCTTCGCTCCGGATGCGCGAGAGCAGGAGCGCGACGTCGACGCGCTCGTCGCGCGGCGGCTCGGGGGCCGACTCGAGCGTCGACAGGGTCAGGAGGTCGTCGATGATGCGCTGCATCCGGCGACCCTGCTCGGCCATGAGATTCAGGTAGTCGCGCGACCGCTCGGGGTCGAGCTTGAGCTCCCGCACCGTCTCCAGGAAACCGACCAGCACGGTGAGCGGCGTGCGCAGCTCGTGGGATACGTTCGCGACGAAGTCCCGCCGCATGGTCTCCAGACGGATGCCTTGCGTGATGTCGCGGGAGAGCAGCAGCCGCTGCGACTCGACGTAGGGAACGAACTGCACGGACAGCACCAGGCCGTCGCGCCCGGTCTTGAGCTGCATCGGCTTGGAAAAATCCTCGGCGCTGACGTACTCGACGAATTCGGGCTGGCGGACGAGATACGTGATCGGTTGCCCGATATCGGCCTCGAAGTCGATGCCAAAGTGCGCCTCGCAGGAATCGTTGCACCAGACGATTCGGTACTCGGAATCGATGATGGCCACCCCATAGGGAAGTGCGCGGCCCGCCTGGCGCGAGCGTGCGAGCGAGCGCGCGAGCTTGCGACGCTCGGCGATTTCCGCGCGCTGCCTGCGATAGAGCAGCGTGAAGACGTCCCGCCACGCGCCGGTGCCCTCCGGGACGGACTCGGCGAGCGAGCGCGACACCCATCGGCTCAGGAGGTGAAGATGCCGCACGTGATGCAGGAGCAGCGCGAGGTACGCCACGGAGAGCAGCGCCCAGCCCCAGTCGTGGCCGAAGAGGACGCCGGCCCCGTACGCCAGGGCCGCCAGGACGAGAGCGGCTATTGCGCTTCTGAGGAGGATATTGCTCATTCCACATCGCCTCGCATGGCGAAGCCGATTATCGCATGAACATTCCGGCGACTTTCGCGCCGGCGGCGCGCGAAGCTATCGGACGGTACGAGGAAGCGACTAGAACGCGAGGCTGGCCAGGGCGATTATCGCGCCCAGCGCCGCGCCGGCGAGCACGTCGCTGGGATAGTGCAGGCCGAGCACGACCCGCGACGACGCCACGAGCAGCGTGAAGGGCACCAGCAGCCACGCGAGCGCGGGATAGAACGAGATGGCCACCATCGAAAAGGCGACCGCGTGCAGCGTATGTCCCGAGGGAAA
>DASSQD010000136.1:0-11403 GCA_035702665.1 Burkholderiales bacterium | reverse complement strand
GATGACGCCGAGGAACACGGTCAGTGCGGGCTCGATCAGGACCTGTATCTTGGCGATCGATTCGCGCACTTCGCGGTTGTAGAAATACGAAACGTTGAGCAACGCCGTGTCGAGAGCGCCGGTGGATTCGCCGACGCGCAGCATTCTGACCACCAGCGGCGGGAAGAGCCCGACTTCCTGAAACGCGGCCGTGACGTTCTTGCCGTCGGCGATTTGTTGCCCCGCGAGTTTCAGTCCATCCTGGATCACCATGTTGCCGGCGGTCTCCTCGGAGCTGCGGATCGCCTCCAGGATGGTGATGCCGGAGGAGTACATCAGCGCGAAGATGCTGGCGAAGCGCGACAGGATGATCTTGCGCAGGATCTCCCCGGAAACCGGAAGGGCGAGCTTCAAGCGGTCGACCTGATACCTGACGGACGGGTAGACGCGTGCGGCCATCCCGACGGCGGCGAAGAGGAGCAAGGGGGCCGTGAGCACGGCCCACCAGTAGTTGACGAGAAAAGCGGAGACCTCGATGAGTATGCGCGTCTGGATCGGGATCTGCTGCCCCATGTTCCGGATGAACGCGACCATCTGCGGCACGAGGTAGATCATGAGAAACAGCGTCACGATCACCACGATAGAGCCGACGAAGGCCGGGTACATGATGAGCTTCTGCAGGTGCGCCGCGAGTTCGTCCTCCCACTTCAGGCTTTCGACGAGGCTCCTCAGCACCGCGGGGAGTTTTCCGGTGTCCTCGCCGGCCTTGACCAGACTCGTGAATACCGGGTTGAAGATCTGCGGATACTGGGCCAGCGCCTGCGACAGGCGCAGCCCGCCCTGGATGCTCTCGATCACGCCGGAGATGACCTCGCGAAATCGCGCATTCTCCATGCTGTCGCGCAGGTCGATCAGCGATTCGATGAGCGGGACACCTGCGCCCGTCAGTTGCTCCATGTGGAAGCAGAAATTGATGAGCTCGGCGCGCTTGATCGAGCCCACGCGCAGCCAGGCTCCCCCGCGGCGGCTCGGACCTCCGCGCACGAGGTCCAGCCCCATGCGCTTCAGCCTCTGCTCGAGGTCGACGAGGTTGACCGCCTCGATCTGCCCGAGCATCGTCTTGCCGCGGGTGTCGATCGCCTTGTAGGTGAACAGTGCCATGGTGACGGCGCGACGGCGCGCCGCGCTACATGCGGTCGGTCAGGTCGACGACGCGCATCAGCTCTTCGAGCGAGGTCGAGCCGTCCAGGACGCGGCGTACGCCGTCGTCGGCGAGCGTGCGGAATCCCTTGGCGAGGGCGGCTTTGTTCATCTCGCGGCCCGTGGCGCGGTGCGCGATCAGCTCGTCCAGCTCGGCGTCCATTTTCAGGATTTCCATGATGGCCAATCGGCCGCGGTAGCCCTGGTAGTCGCACTGGTCGCAGCCAACCGCCCGGTACAGCGTGGGGGCCTTGTCGGTCTTGACGCCGGTCATGTTGCGCTCGCTCGGGCTCGCTTGGTACGCCTGCTTGCAGTGCTTGCACAGGCGGCGGACCAGGCGCTGCGCCACCACCCCGATGATGTTTCCGGCGAGAATGTCCGGGACGATGCCGATGTCGAGCAGCCGCGGGATCGCGCCCACGGCGGAATTGGTGTGGAGCGTCGAATAGACTTGGTGGCCGGTCATTGCCGCGCGGAACGCCATCGTCGCAGTATCCTCGTCGCGGATCTCGCCGACCAGGATCACGTCGGGGTCCTGGCGCATGAGCGAGCGGATGCCGTTGCCGAAATCCATTTTCGCGGCCTCGTTCACCGAGGTCTGGCGGATAAGGGTCATCGGGTATTCGACCGGATCCTCCAGGGTCATGATGTTGAGACCGTCGTTGTTGATGTGGTTCAGCACCGAATAAAGCGTGGTCGTCTTGCCGCTGCCCGTCGGCCCGGTGAGCAGGATGATCCCCTCGGGCCTCGCGATCATCCGCTTCAGGAGCTGCAGCTGCGCCGCTTCCAGGCCCAGCCCGTCCAGGGGGACGATGCCCTTCTGCCGGTCGAGAATGCGCAGCACGATGTTCTCGCCGTGCGAAGTGGCCTGAGACGAGACGCGGAAGTCGACCGCGCGTCCGGTGAGCATCAGCGAGATGCGGCCGTCCTGCGGCGCGCGCGTCTCGGCGATGTTCATCTTCGCCATCACCTTGATGCGGACCGCCATTGCCGGCCAATAGGTCTTGTGCAGCGATCGGATCTGGCGGAGCACGCCGTCGATGCGGTAGCGGATGCGCAGGAAGCTCTGCTCGGGCTCGAAGTGAATATCGGAGGCGCCGCGTTCGACCGCGTCGGCGAACAGCGCGGAGATGAGCCGCACCACGGGCTGGGAATAGGCGTCGCCCGAGGCCTGAAGGCTCTGGTAGTCGATCTCCCCGGTCTCTATCTCGTGGAGGATCCCGTCGATCGAGAAGTCGTGCCCGTAGTACTGGTCGATCGCGCGGCCGATTTCGCCCTCGCCCGCGAGTCGCGGTTCCAGCGTGAACTCGCCGCGCAGCTGCGCGCGGAGCTGATCGAGCGCGACGATATTGTTCGTGTCCGCCAGCGCGACGATCAGCTTGCGCGCCTCGCGGTCGAGCGCGACGGGAAATACGGTGTGGCGCTTGGAGAACTCGCGCGGCACCAGCTTCAGCGCCATCGAATCGACGACGATCTGCGTGAGGTCGACGCTCTGAAGGCCGAGCTTCTCCGACAAGGCGTCGCGCAGCGTCGCCTCGGATACGAAGCCCAGATTGACGAGGAGCTTGCCCACGGGCTGGTGGGTCTTGAGCTGCTCGAGAAGTGCGATTCGCAGCTGGTCCTCGGTGAGGATCCCTTGCGAGATCAGGATCTGACCGATGTGGCGTTTCGCCTGCGGCGAAACCTGCTGGGCGGAAAGGCGCGGCGAATTCATGGAGCGGGCTATTTGCTCAGCTCCTGCGCGCGCACGCGCGCCTGGGCCGGATCGAAGGTCGGCGCGCGCTTGCCGGCGAGGGTCAGCGCCCGCTGGTAGTAGTCGAGCGCCGGCTTCTTCTGGTGCAGCTGGTCCAGGCTCACGGCGAGATTGAAGGCGTAGTCGGCGTTCTCCGGATCGATCGAATACGCCTTGAAGTAAGCCGCCTGGGCCTCCGACCAGCGCGACTGCTGCGCGTACTGGCTGCCGAGCGCGAATTGCAGCTCGGCGGACGCGGGCTGGTTGGCGATGAGCGTCTTCAGCCGGCTCTCCGACGCCGCCGGATCGAGCCTGCCGCGCAGCGAGACGAGACCGGCGACGGCCTGGCTGTCGCGAGGATCGGCTTCGAGCAACTTGAGATACCGCGCCTCCGCCGATTCGAGCTGACCGTTGCGCACGTCGATCGCCGCGAGCCCGAGCAGGGCATCCCGGTTGTTCGGCTCGCGCGCCAGTGCCTTCTGATAGCTGTCGCGCGCGCTCGCCAGGTCGTTCCTTTGAAAGGCCTGGTAGCCCTGCTGCACGAGCGGGTCGACGGCCAGAACGGGCGCGTTGATCTCGATCGGCGTGCCGGCGGGTTGTTCGGGCGGCGGGGCGGGGTTTTCGGCTCGCTTTGCAGCGGCGGGCGGCTGGGCTCGCGTGCGGGGCCGCACCGGCTGTATGGGCGGAATCACCGCGACGGTCGCTCCTGCGGCAGGGCCGGCGGCCTGCGGGGGTACGGTGGCCGCCGACTGGGCGGACGCTGGTACCGCAGCCGGAGCCGCTACGGCGACCTGCGCCGCGGGAGCGGCCGGAACCGCCGCCTGCCCCTCTGCAAAACTGTAGTGCGGCCGCATTTGCCACCATACATAGCCGCCGTAGGCGACCGCGATCGCGCCGAGCGCTCCCAGAGTCATGTAGAACGGCCGGCGAGGGTTGTAATCCATCTCCTTCACCTGGAAGAGCTGCTCGGCTTGAGCGCGGTCGGCGGCTGGCGAGGATTCGCTCCCCGGCGGCGCCGGCCGTATCACGGGCGCATAGGGCTCCGGGTCCTCGAGCGCCAACTCCCGCCGTGGAGGCGCGGTCCCCGCAGATCTCTGCTCCGCGGGGGAGGGCAGATCGTCGGTGAGGATCTCGATCGGCTGGGTGATGTCCGGAAGCTTCTCGCGGGTCGTGATCGGCCGGGGAGAACCTTCCGGCTGCGCCGGGGGCTCGCTCCCGGCGGCCTCGGATGCGGGCGACTCCGCCTTGGCGATCTGCTTGGCGAGCTCGGCCTTCTTCAGCGCGTCGAGGAGCAGACTCATTTCATTCCGCTGAAGGGCGCTGTCTTGCCGGGGTTTGGCTGAGACGTGAAATTGTCCGGCGGCATCAGCGAGCGGTAGGCGCGATAGTCGCCGTCCATGCTCGCGTCCTTGACGACGATCGGACGCAGGAAGACGACCAGCTCGGTCTTTGTGTTGTTGCGGTTGCGCGAACTGAAAAGCGAGCCGAGTATCGGGATGCTGTTGACGATCGGCACCGTGTCCTCGATGTCGTTGACCGAGTCCTCGATCAGGCCGCCGAGCACGGCCATCTGCCCGCTGTTGACCTTGATGAGCGACTCCATTTCCCGCATGCGAAGCTGCGGAACCTGATTCGGGATCACCAGCAGCGGATTGGGGTCGGTCACGAACTTGATCAGGCGCGTCGTCGACGGCTTGACGTTGAGCAGCACCGTATCGTCGTCGCTGATCTGCGGGGTGACGTTCATTACGAAGCCAACGGGTACCGTGACCGGCGTCGTCGTCACCGAGAGGGTAGAACCGACGTTGACCGTGGACGTCTGGCTCGACTGGACGTTGAAGTAGACGATGTTGTCGACCACTCGGAGCAGGGCCGTCTGGTTGTTGAGCACCGAGAGCTTGGGGCTCGAGAGCACGCGCACGTTGCCGAAGGACTCGAGCAGTTGCAGGGCGACGGCGATGCTCGCGTTGGCGGCGGCGAACGTGAATAGATTGGGAATGCCGGACGCGCTCGGAAGTCCGGCGCCGCTGGGTGTCCCGGTGACGCCCGGCGGGAACGTCGGCGTGGTCGTCACGCTCCCGCTCGCCACCTGGTTGCCCGAGAACGAGTTGGCCCCTCGAACGCGGAACGCCGACCAGTCGATCCCCTGCTGGTACTGGTTGTTCAGCTGGACTTCGGCGATGGTCGCTTCGATCAGAACCTGGCGCTTGACGTTGGCCAGCACCTGGTCCAGGAATTCCTGGATTTTTTCGTGCTGGCGGGATGTCGCGCGCACGATGACGACGCCGGCCTCGGGATTGACGATCACCGCCGCGGCCTCCCTGAAGCTGACGTTGGGCGCCGCAGGAGCGGCCGTTGTCCCGGGCGCGCCGGGTGCGGCTTGGGGAGCCGCCGGCTGGGCGCCCGTAGGCAGAATCTTGTCGGTCTCGTGCAGGATGTCTTTTATGTTTCGTTCAAGGGTGGCCCAGAACCGGTTGTCGGAGGTGTTGCGAACGGTCGTGATCGAGCCGTTGGCGCCGGCCGCCGCCCCGACGCCGGAGCCACCGCCTCCGGACCCGCTGATGCTGCCGATCTGCGAGGACACGCCGACCGCGCCCGCGACAAGCCGCTCCATGTTGACGTAGTCGATCTGGTAGATGTGCAGGTACGGGCTGTCCGGCATCACCGCCAGGTTCGGTCCGTCGAGCTCCCAGCGCATGTCGACCTGCTTCGAGATCCGCGTCAACAGCTGTGGTAGCGTCTGGTCGATGGCGTTGAGGGTCACCACTCCGGTGATGCCGGAGTGAATGTCGACGTTCAGCTTCGCGTCGCGTGCAAGCGCGAAGAGCAGTTCCTGCACCTTGACCCCATTGACTACGACGGTGTAAGTCTCCGGCCGGAGACGCGGCTTCGGCTCGGGCAGGATCGTCGAGATCTGGACCGGCGGCGGGATATTTCCGGCGGGGGGCGGCTCGGGTGGCTTCTTCAGGTGCCCTTCCGACTCCGGAATGGGCGCGTGCGCGCAGGCGCTCATCGCTAGAGCAAGAATCGCCAGCGCAATGCGTCGCAAGGTGCCCTCCGATTCCCTTGTTTGACCCGACTGGGCGCGGATTTCCAATATCAGTATAACAGTACCACGTAAGAAACTGATTTCACAAACCAAACGACCTCGTCTGCCGCTTATTTCACAAATTTGTTTTTGTCGCGTGGGGCCAACGGCCCCGGAGCCGATGCTTTACTGGCGATTCTGGCTCCGCATGCGCTCGACGCTGCGGGTGAACGGCTGGTACGCAGCGAGGAGCTGCGGCAAGCCCTTCATGGCTTCGAGCGCCTTCGCGGCGCTCGAAAACGAGCCGTAGGCGACGCGATAGTGCTGCTCCCCGTCGATCTTGACGCTGTAGACGAAGAGTTCGCTCTCGGGCACGGTTGTGCCGGCTTTCTTCAGGAAATCCTCTAGTTGCGGCATTTCTTCCGCGCTGACCGTCGCGAGCTGGATGGCGTACCTATCCCCCGGCGTGTCGCGCAGCCACGTCTGCGCGGCTTCGAAGCGTTGCCGGGAGAGCCCCCCTTCTGTCGGAGGTACAGGTTTGCGCTCCGGTGCATCGGCGCCTTGCTTCAGGGCAGATCTCACCTCCGCCGCGGCAGGCAACTGGACCGGGATAGGGGCGGCCGCCGTCGCGCCGCCAGGCTCCTGGCTGGGGGCCGGTAGTCGTGCCGCAGCGAGATCGGCATGAGGCTGCGGCGGAGCGCCGAGCGAAAGCAGCACGTGCATGGCCCAACCAAGGATCAGGCCGGCGGCCAGGGCCGTCGCTCCGATGCGGATCTTCTGCGCTCGGCTTCCCGCGCGGTAGAACTCCGAGTCGCGAACCGCCCGTTTGACCTCCGCGGCGGTGACGGCGTGGGTCCCGCGCGCGTAGGCGGCGAGCAAGGCTTTGTCCGCGAGAATGTTGATTCTGCGGGTGAGACCCTGCGAAGCGCGCGCGATGCCCCTGATCGCTTGCCGGGCGAACACCTTGGGGCCGCGGTAGCCCGCGGCGCGCATGCGAAAGTCGATGTAGTTCTCGATGTCGTCCCGGACGAGCGGCTCGAGGCGAAAGCTGTGCGTGACGCGCTCCTTGAGTTGGCGCATCTCCGCCGTGTCGAGGTGCTCGTCCAGTTCCGGTTGCCCGAACAGGACGATCTGCAGCAGCTTGTGGCGGTTCGACTCGAGGTTGGACAGGAGCCGGATCTCCTCGAGCGATTCGTCGGGCATCGCGTGCGCCTCATCGATCAGGACCACCACGCGCCTTCCCTCGGCGAACAGCCGCAGCAGGTGCTCTTGCAGCGACCGGATCACGCGCGTCGAGCGGTCCTTCTCCAGCTGGAGCTTGAGCTCGTCGCCGATCGCAAGCAGGATCTCGTCGCGCGAAAGCGACGGATTGGCGAGATAGATGGTTTCGACCGTCGCGGGCAGGCGCTCCATGAGCACCCGGCACAGCATCGTCTTGCCGCTGCCCACCTCCCCGGAAACCTTGACAATCCCCTCGTCGTTCGTGATGGCGTACAGGAGCGCGTCGAGCGTCGCGCCCCGGTTGGCGCCCTGGAAGAAGAAGTCCGTGTGGGGGGTGATGCGGAACGGCGCCTCTTTCAGGCCGAAATGTTCGAGATACATCGAGTCGCTCCCCGCGGGACCCGAGGATTATTCCTGCTTTTGCGCCGATTCCATGCGGGAGTACAGCGTGGTGCGGTTGATGCCGAGCATTTTCGCCGCCTGGCTGACGTTGCCTCGCGTGAGCTTCATCGCCGCCTCGATGTAGCCTTGCTCCCAGGCCTTGAGCATCTGGTCGAGATTGAAGCTGCGCTCGCGCTGCAGGTGTCGCTGCGCCTGATCGATAAGGGTTCCCGTATCGGAAGGCAATCCGGGGCCGCTCTCGCTTTGCGCTTCCAGGTCGAACTCGGGCTCGAGTTCCGCAAGAGAGAGCTTCTGCCCAGCGTACTTCGTGGTCAGCCGGATGACGATGTTGCGCAGCTCGCGTACGTTGCCGGGGAAGTGATACGCGCGCCAGGCCTTCTGCGACGGCTCGTCCAGGGCGAACGGCGGGAGCTTCGCCTGCTCCGCATAGAACTTGCGGTAATGCTCGAGCAGCACGGCGCGGTCGTCGTCCATCTCGCGGAGCGACGGAACCTCGATCGTGAAGACGGACAGACGGTGATACAGATCGGCGCGGAAATTCCCTTTGCGCACCTCCTGACGCAGATCACGGTTGGTCGCAGCGATCACGCGCGCGCGGGAGAACCGCTGCTGCGTCTCGCCGACGCGCTGGAATTCCCCGTTCTCGAGCACGCGCAGGAGCTTGGCCTGGAGCTCCAGCGGCAGCTCGCCGATCTCGTCGAGGAACAGCGTGCCGTCGCTCGCGTCCTCGAAGTACCCCGATTTGTTCTGTGTCGCCCCAGTGAAAGCGCCTTTGGCGTAGCCGAACAGCGTGGGCTCGACCAGCGTAGGGGCGATTGCGGCGCAATTGAGAGCGAACCACGGCTTGACCCGTCTCCAGGAGAGGCGGTGCAGCAGGTTGGCCACCAGCTCCTTGCCGGTGCCGGACTCCCCCTCGATGAGCGCGGGGAAAGGCGAATCGGCGTACTGGCTGATCTGGCTCTTGAGCTTCTGCAGCGCCGGACTCTTGCCGACCAGGGGATCGGTCTCGGCGACGCCTTCCCCCGAGATCTCGGCGGCGCGGAACTGGAGCGCATGCAGCAGGATCTTCTTCAGGTTCTCCGGGTCGCAAGGCTTGGCGACGAACTCCGCCGCGCCGAGTGTGCGCGCGTGTCGTGCGTTGGCCGCGTCGTTTTGCCCCGAGAGCACCAGGATCTTCATCGAAGGCGAGTGCGCCAGCAGGTCGCTGATCAGCTGAAACCCTTCGTCGGGCCTGTGCGGCATGGGCGGCAGGCCCAGGTCCACGAGCGCCAGCTGCGGGGCCTCGTCGGCCTGACGGAGGAGGCTCACGGCGTGCTGGCGCGAATCGCTCACCATGATCTCGAAATCCTTCCCTAGGGCATAGGACAAGGTCTCGGTGATCAGCGGGTCGTCGTCGACTATGAGCAGGCTGGGCTTGGCTTTGTCAGGCATGGGCTTCGATGCATTTCAGGAATGCGCGTTCCAAGGAGGTTTCCTCGTACAGCTCGCACAGCTCGTCGGGCGTGCCGGCGTAGACGAGCGATCCTCGGTGCAGCACGGTGACCTGGTCGCACACCTCCTCGACGTCGGAGAGCGAGTGCGACGTGATCAGCAGGGTTCTCCCCTCGGCTTTCAACTTGAGCAGCAGTTGCTTCGCTCGCGCGCGCGCCGCGGGGTCGAGCCCGCTCATCGGCTCGTCGAGAACGTACAGCTCCCGCCCCGGAAGAAAGCAGGCGGCGAGCCCCAGCTTCTGGGTCATCCCTTTGGAGTAATCCCGCACCGGCTTGTCGAGAGCCGCACTATCCAGGTCGAGCGCCGCGAACATCGAGCGCACCGGTTCCTCCTCGTAGCGGCCACCGAGCAGCTGCAGCATCATCGTGATGAATTCGCGGCCGGTCAGAAAGTACGGGGCGGTGAAGCGCTCCGGAAGAAACGCGAGGCGGGCGCGCGCTTGCGGCCGGCGATGCTCGATCCCGTCGACCTCGATGGCTCCCGAATCGAGGTCGCAGAAATCCAGCATGCACTTGATGAGCGTTGTTTTCCCTGCGCCATTGACCCCGGTCAATCCCATGCAACAGCCCGGCGCCAGATCCAGATCGATGCCGCGCAGCACTTCGGCGCCTCCGAAGCTCTTGTTCACCCCACGGAATCGAACCAGCGGCTCGGGCATCAGAAGGCCCTTTGTCGGATGCGCCGATGATAGCGCAAAGGCTGCGGCCTTTCAGCTAGAATTCGCTCTTCGCTACTCCGAGCAGGACGCCGTGGCGGCAAGCAATCTCGTCGAAGTCCGAGACGTCACGTTCAGCTACGATCAGCACCAGGTTCTCAAGGACATCAACCTGGTCATTCCCAAGGGCAAGGTGGTCGCCATCATGGGCCTGTCGGGCTGCGGGAAGACGACGCTGCTGCGTCTTATCGGCGGAGCCCTCAAGCCGGATCAGGGCGAAATCCGCATTGCCGGCGAGTTGATCAATGCGCTCGACGACGAGGGTCTCTTCGCTCTGCGTCGCAGGATGGGAATGCTGTTTCAGTTCGGCGCGCTGTTTACCGATATGTCGGCGTTCGACAACGTGGCGTTCCAGATGCGCGAGCACACTCGGCTTCCGGAGTCTCTCATCAGGGCCCTCGCCCTGATGAAGCTCCAGGCGGTAGGCTTGCGCGGCGCCGCCGATCTGATGCCCTCGGAGCTCTCAGGGGGCATGGCGCGGCGCGTGGCGCTCGCGCGGTCCATCGCGCTCGACCCCATGCTGATGCTGTACGACGAACCCTTTACGGGACTCGACCAGATTTCCCTGGGCGTCATTGGCCAGCTGATTCGCCAATTGAACGAAACCTTGGGAGCGACTTCGATCGTGGTCACTCACGACGTCGCCGAGGCGCTCGAACTGGTCGACTACGTGTACTACATGGCGGCCGGAAAGGTCGAGTTCCAGGGTACGCCCGGAGAAGTGCGGGCCGGCCGGCTTCCTTCACTGCGGCAGTTCGTCTATGGCGAGCCCGACGGACCGGTGCCCTTCCACTACCCCGCGCCGGAGTACCGGCGGGATCTCCTGGCCCAATGACGCAGCGCGTCCTGGAGTTGTTGCGCGCGCTGGGCGCGCGCATCGTCACCAATTGGGTCTGGCGGCTCGGGTTCGCCTGCCGGTTCCTTTGGTTGACCCTGAAGGAGTCGGGACCGAGCTTCAGGCGCTTCCACCTCACCATCCGCGAGATCTACTTTGCCGGAGTGCTGTCGCTCGTCATCATCCTGGTCTCGGGCCTGTTCGTGGGTATGGTGCTGGGACTGCAAGGGTATGACACGCTCGTTCGCTACGGTTCGTCCGAGGCGCTCGGCGTGCTCGTGAGCCTGTCGCTGGTGCGCGAACTCGGGCCGGTGGTCGCGGGGCTGCTGTTCGCCAGCCGCGCCGGCAGCGCGATCACCGCCGAGATCGGCCTCATGAAGACGACCGAGCAACTCTCGGCGATGGAGATGATGGCCGTCGATCCGCTCGCGCGCGTCGTCGCACCGCGTTTCGTCGGCGGCGTCATCTCGATGCCGCTCCTGGCGGCGCTCTTCTCGACGCTCGGCGTCTTCGGCGCCTACATCGTCGGCGTCAAGCTCATCGGCATCGACGCCGGCTCGTTCTGGGGCAACATGCAGGCCGCCGTCGACTTTCGCTACGACATCGTGAACGGCATCATCAAGAGCGTCGTGTTCGGCACCGCAGTGAGCGCGATCGCCGTGTTCGAAGGCTACAACGCGCGTCCGACGGCGGAGGGCGTCTCGTCGGCGACGACGCGCACCGTGGTCGCGAGCTCGTTGTCGATCCTCGCGCTGGATTTCGTCCTAACCGTTTTCATGTTTCGGGGAGTCGGCGTATGA
>DASSQD010000135.1:0-6001 GCA_035702665.1 Burkholderiales bacterium | reverse complement strand
CGTTCGTGATCGTCGGCGCGCCGAACCTCTTATCCAGCACGACGTAGCGCCCCTTTGGGCCGAGCGTGACCTTGACGGCGTCGGCGAGGGCGTTCACGCCGCGCTCGAGCGCGCGGCGGGCATCTTCGTTGAACTTGAGCTCCTTGTGAGCCATCTCATTCCTCCTGATCGGTACGAGCTACGCGGTGGCACCGGCGAGCTTGCGTTTGCGCTTGCCACCCGTGTTGACGACCTTCGCGAGCACATCCGACTCGCGCAAGATCAGAACCTCGTCGCTGCCGAGCTTGAACTCGGTGCCGCCGTACTTAGAGAAGACCACCTCGTCGCCCTCGACGACGTCCATCTGGATGTACTCCCCCGTCTCCTGGTTACGGGCGCCGGGGCCGACCGCGAGCACCTTGCCCCGCTGCGGCTTTTCCTTTGCCGTGTCAGGCAAGACGATCCCGCTGACCGTCAGCTCCTCCTCATTGAGCACCTCGACGATCAAGCGGTCACCAAGCGGCTGCAGATTCATGAAAACCTCCGTTGAAGAATTCTCTTGGCCCGAGCGTCTGCGAAGCGCTACGCGCGCGCGGCAACCCCGTTCCTGGCCACCGCGCCGCTGGCCTCGCAGGCGATCACCGGACCGGCTGTGATCTTGGGCGTGTTCGGGAGTGCGTCTTCGAGTTTCTGCTCGCGCACCCACCTTGCGGCCAGACGCGTCGACTCGTGGGCCTGCGCCGACGTCTCGAAGAGCCCGACCGAGGTCAGCACACCCCCACCGGCGTCGATCAGGTAGTAGCAGCCGAAGCCGGCCAACTCGCGCAGACTTGGCAGCAAGCTGTCGCCGACCTTTCTGGCGATTTCCTCAGAGCGGACATCGTCGATCCCCTCGTAGCGGCGCACGGTCGCATACATGTGATGCCCTCCATCTCTCTCGACTTGCCCGGCGGCGAACCCGAGAACGGGTTTGCCCAACGCACTTAGGCCTTTTGTGTAAGTCGGAGAGGAATGAGAAGCCTCAGCGGCTTTCCGCACTGGGTCTACGCGCTCCCTAACTGTACCCAAATTTGTGCTGGGGATGACAAACTCCCATACTCCACGGGTAGGAGGTACCTCCCCTGAGAGAGGGCCCGATGTGCTGAGAGCAGCGTCAGTCGTTGCGCGTAGGTGAGCGCCGCGCCGCGAGAAAGTCGGCGTCGGCGCGGGCAATCAGTTCTTGGAGACTGTCGGCGGGCTCCGCCTCGGCAAGACCAAACGTGACCGAGTGGTCCGCATCGGCCGCCGCCAGGACTGCGGCGATCTTCTCGAAGCGTGCCTTGGCCTCGCGCAGGCCGAGGTTCGGCATCGCGCAGAGCAGCTCGTCGCCGCCGTAGCGCACAATCACATCGTAAGGGCGGACATTCGCGCGAAGGGTCTCGCCGAGGAGCCGCAGCAGCGCATCACCCGCCAGATGACCCTGACTGTCGTTGACCGCTTTGAGGCCGTCGACGTCGACGAATACCAGCACGAGCCTGGCGCCCGTGCGGTGAGCACGCTCGAGCTCACGCGACACCTCCTCAAGACCGACCTTGCGCGTCCACGCGCCCGTCAATTCGTCCGTCGTCGCGAGCTTCAAGTCGTCTGCAGATTTGGTGCTGTCCTGACGCGCCTCGGCGCGTTCACGGGCTGCCTCTTCCCGGTCGGCGGCCGCCCGGGCCCGGTCGTCGGCGGCTTTGGCGCGATCGGCCGCCGCCCTTGACCGGTCGCGCTCGGCGCGCAGAAGAATGTCCTCCCGACTCGCGTCCGCGTCGTCCTGCAAATCGTGCAGGCGAGCCAGCGCATCACGACCCTCCGCGCCACGATCACGAAGCTCGGCAGCCCGATCCCGATCCTCCCCCGTTCCCAGTCTTGCCGCGGCACTCTCAGCGCGCACCATCGACACGGCGTCACGGTCCCGACCCGCCCGCTCCCGCGCCAGAGCGCTTCGGTGGTAGGTGATCGCGTCGCCACCCGCAGCGAAATCATCGTCGGCAGCGTGCTGGTCCTCATCCGCGCTTCGTTGATCGCGCTCGCTCGCAGTCTGGTCGTGATCCGACCACGTTTGATCCTGATCGCTCGTCGTCTGGTCGCGATCACTTGCCCCCTGCTCCCGATCACTCAACGCGCCTCGCCGCAACTGATCGACCGCACCGGTCGGGAGTTCGGCGCCGCAGGACCCGCACCTCGGAACCCCTGTCGCTTCGCCGCAGGCTGGACACTTCACAACCTTCGCCATCACCCTCCCTGATTCCCGAGCGAGCGCTCGGCGAGATACTGATGGTAGCCGCCGCCTCGAGCTCGCCCGTCGAGACGGAGGAGCGGCCAACGTGGAAGCACCCGGAACCGCTCCGCCTAAGCGTAGGCCTGGCTGGCCCGGGGTCCTAGCGCCGATTACTTGGTTCCAGCCCGGCGATGGCTTCGTCGCGATGGAGCGCTAGTCGATCGGGTAGCTCAACGAGTCCCTGCGCTAGAAAAGCGCGGCCTCCGCCATAAAGGAGAGAGCTACGGCTAGTGAGTCGAATTACGCAAGACCCGTTCTCCGCTACGCATGCAGGGTGGCCGCAGCTCGTCTTGGGAACGCGCGCGTGGCGACCGATAGTGCGAGACCAGCGAACGCTGCAGCGCTCGCGCTCGTTATCAGCAGCAGTCCGGACGCAAGTGAGAAATTGATCGCGGTGTTCTTCCCGACGCCGAGCGCGAACAGGATGCCAGCGGTGGCGCCCAGGTTCGCGATCGCCCCACCCGCCGTAATCGGGACGACGCCGGCTGCAGCGCTCAGGCAGAGCACGCAGAGCGCGGTTGTCGGCGAGAAGGCAAAGCCGAGCGCGCTCAGCAGCAACGCGCTGCCGACAGCTCGGCTTGTCCAGCATCCGAATAGGTAGAAGCCGGCCACGAGCGCGTCTCGGCGCCCTCGCTGCGTCATGTGAGCAGAGACGTGATCGGAGACCCGCTGCAAGCGCCTGCTGCGTCGCAGCAGCGGAAGGCGAGCGAGCCGGGCGCTCCCGACGAGCAGCGCGCAACAGCCGAGGCCGAAGGCGACGACGATCAGGAGAGGACCGCGCAAGCTCGGGGAACTGGTCGCTGTGGCGGAGACGGAAAGCGGCAGCATCGCGATCGCGTCGACCATTCCGAGCGACACAATCGAAAGCGCGATCGCCTCCAGACCGACGCGAACGCCGCTCAACCGGCGCAGCGTCCCGACCTTGACCAAGTAGTCGAGCCGGAACGGCAACACCGCTCCGCTTGCAGCTGCCGCGCCCACGGACGCGAGGCAGCGGCTCTGGTTGGGCTGCTGCCCAAGCGGAAACAGCCGGCGCCAGCCTCGCGCGCGCAAGACAAAGCTCGCGAGATAGCAGACAGCAGCGAACCCGACAAGCGGCATCTGCGCGTGTGCGAGCGGCCAGCTCGAGTGCGTCAGGCGACGGCCGACCAAGACACAAGCAGTCACCGTCACGAGCGCGAATCCGATACCCATGACGAAGCGGCGTTGTCCCCGCATCCGCGCAACTCGCGCACCGAATGTCTGCAACTTCAGCCCGCTCCTGGCTACTCGAGGTCGCAAGAAAGTCGAAGGGACCTCGCTGCCCTCGCGGCTCCGCGCTCAACTACGCGCTACGACGATCGTAGCACCGCTTCCCCTCAACCATGTGCGGCATCCCCGTCCCGGGCGGTGCACGAGAACGGGGGCTTGCCGCCATGAAAGGGCCGGGTCGGTGGGCAAAAAGGCGCCGCACGTGCTGGGTCAAGTTGCACGCTGGCGCTACTGAGCGACCCAAGGTGCGCTGATCACACAAACCCGACGAACAAGATCCTCTGAGCGGGAGCCGTCTAACCGTGGCTTGAACGAAGGCGGAGCTCGAGCGCGGGTTACTTGGTTGCCAGCGCGGCGATGACCTCGTCGCGATGGAGCGCTAGTCGCTTGATGAGCTTGGCGACTGTGGGGTCATGCATCGCGCGCAGGTCCGCGATCGCCGTGTCGTACATCCGGAGCATGTCGACCAGGGTTTGGGTCGGGAGAGGTTGCACCTAGCAAGCGAATGTCCAAAGCTGCGCGATCGAAACAAGCGCAGATGAGGACCGCTGGGCACTGGGTTGCTAGGGTGGTTGCGCCGCGAGTGGGGTCTTGGGTTGGCGAGCACAACCTTGGACCGCCGGGGATTCGCAACGCGGAGGGGATCGTGGACGTAATTCGAGTACGTGCTCCGAGCGGCGCACATGCGGAACGACTGCTTGCCGCATTGGATGGGGATTTCGCCGCCAGTCTTAACGGAGATGGCCCGGCCAACGAGGTCGAGCTTCGGCTAAACCCTGAGTCGGCCACAAAGCTGGTCGACTTGTTCGACTCTCTTGGCGTCTGGCTGAGCAGCGGCGGGCTAGACGCCGTTCAGATCGGTCTTGGTGAGCGGACCTACACGCTGCTCGCCGCAACGACAGACAAACCGAACGATCCCACAACTTTCCTTCTAGAGCGCACGATCCAGCTACAGACCGCATTGGATTCGCGGATCGTGATCGAGCAGGCAAAGGGAATTCTCGCTCAGCGGGAGTCGATCACTCCTACCGAGGCTTTCGAGAAGATGCGTCGGGACGCCCGCAGTCAGCGGAGAAAACTGCATGATCTAGCTGCGGAGGTCGTGTCGACAACAGAGCAACCGTCCCAAAGCCCGTCGAGGAACCGCACCTTCGACCCTCAGTAGCCCTCGAGACTCGAACTGCCTTCGTAACGGCCTCGGGCGGCCCGACAACAACTCGCAGCCGCCACTAAAGGACGCCCGAGCAATTGCTTCGCCGGATTAATGCCGCGCTCGCCGCCGTAGGCGCTGCCGCGACACGCGGCCGGCCGGGCCCGGTCACCATCGTCGCCCGCGCGGGGCGCGCCAGCGCGCAATCCCCCATGCCGCGATCGCGACAGCGCCCAGCGCAGCACCAACCAAGAATGTGATCAGTCCGGCGATGAGCTGCTCCTTTACCTCTCAGCCGTCCGTTGCAAACTGTCTCGAGGGATAGAGGAGCCGCTCGCACGACCGCGCGAGCGGCTCCTTCAGACAACAAGCGTTACGACGCAGGGGCGCTCGAGACCTCATACGCCTCGACGCCCTTCGAGCCCTCGCGCTGCTCGAACACGACCTTCGCACCCTCGTCGAGCGACGTGTATCCGCCGCCGACGATGTTGCTGTGATGGATAAACAGGTCCTTGCCACCCTCGTCGGGGGTAATGAACCCGTACCCCTTCGGATCGCTGAACCACTTCACGGTTCCAGTTGCCATAAAAACACCTCCCTCGCCACCTAACGAACGGGCAAGGAAGGCGCCAAAGCGCGACCGAACTCGTCCTAACTGATCGACAGCGTAGCCGAGTCCTCCCGCGCTCGCTCGCCATCCAGCGCCTCGCCTCTCAGGCGCTTGGCGCCGTTCCGCAGCTATCGCGCAGCTCGCGTAAGCCCGCACAGCACCGGAGAACGAGAGAATGGCGCCGGCCCGTAGCCGGATCCGCATGCGGCGAGCGCCGCGTGCGCCACGCTCGCGTTCAGTACCCCGGCCGGCATAACACCGGGACGGGTCGAAATCTGAAGCACGCGCTTCAGGAACTGGGTGGCAGCAACGAAGCTTCGTCCTATCGGCGGTGGGCACCCGAACGCGTGTGTGAATTAGACGAGCGCCGGCGTGTCGGCGCGGACGGGCGGATCGATCTTTCCAGCCGATCCCAAGGCGCGGCGCTCAGCTCAAACGTCGGGCTACGCCGTGGTTCCAGGCTGATCAGCCTCTTGCGCGGCGTCCCCCCTCAGAGTGGGCTCTTCTGACGGTCGTTGACCCTTCGGCCGCTTCGTGTTTGAGTGTTTCGTCATGGGCAGCGACCCCGTCGCCGATTACGTCAGGCTGGCTGCGATACCGACCGAGAACGTCGCGGAAGTAGAAGAGTTTCTCCGTCGACAAGAGTCCGAATCGAACACCCTGGCGGTGCTCAAGCGGCCGGATCAGCCGGTAGCCCTGCTCCGAATCC
>DASSQD010000134.1:0-17783 GCA_035702665.1 Burkholderiales bacterium | reverse complement strand
ACGAGCACGCTACAGTGAACGACTGGAGGGAAGCCCAGGCAGTTTTTCTCCGGCTTTCAAAAGAAACTGGGATTCGTCGAGCGCTTGTCGATGTTCGCAAACAAAAGGCTGCCGAGCTAAAGCTGGAGCTCTTTGAATTCGGACGTGACATTCCATCGGGAATGGTGTTTGCCGTTCTGAGCGATCCACATCGTGGTGATCATGAATTCGTTGAGACGGTCGCGCTCAACAGAGGGAAAGACGTCCGCCTTTTTTTCGGCTTAGAAAACGAGGCGATTGAATGGCTGACCGCGCAGCCAGGATAGTGGGCGATCCCCGCGCTTCGAGGTGTGAAGAGACCACATCTAACAGCGCCTCACCGCGACCACGGCGGGCGAGAAGCGGCGCACTCCGGTCAACCATCATCCGCGCGCGCATGGCCGTGAACGTTAGACGTCGCTAGACAGACGGAGGCATCGTGTCAAAGGCAAAGGCTGGTGGGTGGAAAAGCTGCAGCCGCGGTCACAAATTCCGCGGTCCGAATCCGTGTCCTATCTGCTATCCGGGCTCGCGGCGAACCTCAAGCAAGCTGCGCCGGCGCAGGCGACATATCGATCCGGGCAGATGGGCGGCCAACGTCCGTTGCCTTGACGGCGTAGGCCTCTCATCCCTTCCGTTGAGGCACTTCGACGGCGTCAACTGGGAAGAGGCGGCAAGGGCACTCCATGCGCCGCGCAAATAGCGGAATGCGGCCTGACGGCACGCCCCACGGTACTCTGCCTCCGACCCGATCTACCCCAGCTTCTTCAGGTGCGGGAACCGCTCGCTGAGTAGCGATCCGAAGTAGTACGTCGGCTTGAACGCCGGGTGTGCGCGGATCTCGTCGAACCAGCGCGCGATCAGCGGCCTGTCTTTCCACATCCTGTCGAGTCCCAGGTCGGCCATGCGCACGATCGCCGGCATGACCGCGACGTCGGCGAGCGTGGGTCGTGCGCCCTGGAGCCAGGGACCCCCGCTCGACCGAATCGCGGACTCCATGCGCACCAGGGTTCTCCGCAGGCGATCCAGCGCTTCGTCCATGTCCTTCTTCGGGAACCCCCCGCGCCCCATCTTCAGCATGAACTCCTTCCGCAGCGGCTTCGACTCGGCGAAGGCGACGAATTCCGCCTCGCTCATCGCCGCGAAGCGCGGCAGGAACGCGAGGTTGAACGTCGGTACGCGCACCGCCGCCGCCGGCATCTCGTCGATGAAACGCATCAGCGCGCGCATCGCAGCACGCCCGGCCGGATCCTTTGGAGTGAAGTTCTCCGCTTGCGGCGCGACCTCGTCGAGGTACTCGATAATCACCGAGGAATCGATCACCGTCGTGCCGTCGTGCACCAGCGTAGGCACCACGCCGTTGGGGTTGAGCGCAAGGTAGCCGGGCTTGAGCTGGTCGCCGGCGAGCAGGTCGAGCTTCACCTCCTCGAAGGGCAGCTTCTTCGCGTTCAGCACGAAGCGCACCCGCTGGCTGCAGGTCGATTGCGGCGCGTTGTAGAGGACGAAGGCCACGGCTTCAAAAGTCTACAGCAGGATACGGCGCGCGCGTACAATGCGCGCCTCATTCGAAGACTGAGCATGATCCGCTTCTCGCAAGTCACGCTCCGCCGCGGCACGAAAGTCCTGCTCGAGGGCGCCGATGCCGCGCTCAACCCGGGCGACCGCATCGGCCTCATCGGCGCGAACGGCTCGGGCAAGTCGAGCCTGTTCGCTTTGCTGCGCGACGAGCTGCACGCCGACGAGGGCGAGGTCGATTTCCCGAAGCAGTGGCGCATCGCCCATGTCGCACAGGAGACGCCGGCGCTGGACCGGCCCGCGCTCGAGTACGCGATCGACGGCGACACGACGCTGCGGCGGCTCGAGGCCGAGCTCGCGCAGGCCGAGATCGCGAACGACGGCCACCGAATCGGCGAGCTGCACGCGGCCCTGGACGACGCCGGCGCGTACACGGTGCGCTCGCGCGCGGAACGGCTGCTGCACGGGCTGGGCTTCTCGCGCGAGCAGGTCGCCGAGCCCGTGGCGGGCTTCTCCGGCGGCTGGCGCATGCGCCTCAACCTCGCGCAGGCGCTGATGTGCCCGTCCGACCTGCTGCTCCTCGACGAGCCGACCAACCACCTCGACCTCGACGCGATCCTCTGGCTCGAGGACTGGCTGAAGCGCTATCCGGGCACGCTGCTCGTCGTCTCGCACGACCGCGACTTCCTCGACGGCGTGGTCAACGTCGTCGTCCATATCGACAACCGCAAGCTGCGGCGCTACTCCGGCAACTACTCCGCCTTCGAGACCCAGCGTGCCCAGGCGGTGGTGCTCGCGCAGGCGCAATACGAGAAGCAGCAGCGCGAGCGGGCGCACCTGGAATCCTTCATCGACCGCTTCCGCGCCAAGGCGACCAAGGCGCGGCAGGCGCAGAGCCGGATGAAGATGCTCGCGAAGATGGAGGAGCTCGCGCCGCTGCACGTCTCGGCGCCGTTTTCGTTCGAGTTCCGCGAGCCCTTGCGCGCGCCGAATCCCCTGCTCGTCCTCGAAGACGTCATCGCGGGATACCCGGAGAAGACGGTATTGGAGAACGTCACCCTCTCGCTCCAGTCCGACCAGCGCATCGGCCTACTCGGCGTGAACGGCGCCGGCAAATCGACGCTGATCAAGACGATCGCCGGCGCGCTGAGGCCGCTCGCGGGGCGGGCAACCTTCAACAAGGGCGTCGCGGTCGGCTACTTCGCCCAGCACCAGGTCGAGATGCTGCGCGACGACCAGTCGCCCCTCTGGCATCTGCTGAGAATCGCCCCCGGCGCGCGCGAGCAGGACCTGCGGAACTATCTGGGCGGCTTCAACTTCCCCGGCGACATGGCCACCGATCCGATCGAGCACTTCTCGGGCGGCGAGAAGGCGCGCCTCGCGCTCGCGCTGATGGTGTGGCAGCGGCCGAACCTGCTGCTCCTGGATGAGCCGACCAACCACCTCGACCTCGAGACCCGCGAGGCGCTGACCGTGGCTCTGGCGCAGTTCGAGGGCACGCTCGTGCTCGTTTCGCACGACCGCCACCTGCTGCGCGCCACCACCGACCAGTTCCTGATCGTCGCCGACGGCCGCCTTTCTCCGTTCGACGGCGACCTCGACGACTACCGCGACTGGCTGTTCAGGACCAAGCTCGCGCCGGACGAGGAACCCGCTCCGCTGCCGCAGACGAAACCCGCGCCCGCGCCGGCCGGCGACGAGCGCGCCCGCAAGCGCAAGGAAGCCGAGCAGCGCCAGGCGCGCGCGGCCGCGCGCAAGCCTCTCGAGTCGCGCCTCAAGCGCCTCGACGAGCGGATGGCGAAGCTCTCGGCGAGGAAGGCGGCGATCGACGCGCAGCTCGCCGGTCCCGCGATCTACGGCGGCGATCAGAAGGATGCGCTGAAGGCGCTGATCCTCGACCAGGCCTACGCGGCGCGCGAGCTCGAGCAGGTCGAGGCAGAGTGGCTGGAGCTCCAGCGGCAGCTGGAAGATCTCGCCGCCTAGCCGTCAGTCGGCCGAGCGGACTCTTCCCCGCAGCCGCTTCACCTCGCCGCGGCGCTGCTTTCCCTCGATGCGCCTCGCCTTCGAGGCCCGCGTGGGGCGCGTCGGCCGGCGCTGCGCGGGCACGTGCGCCGCGCGCGCGACGATCTCGTGCAGGCGCGCCAGCGCCTCCTCGCGGTTGCGCTCGAGGCTGCGGTGCTGCTGCGCCTTGATGACGAGCACGCCCTCGCGCGTGATGCGCTGGTCGCGCGAGCCGAGCAGCCGGGACTTCACGCCTTCCGGCAGCGAGGACGCGCCGATGTCGAAGCGCAGGTGCACGGCATTCGAGACCTTGTTGACGTTCTGGCCGCCTGCCCCCTGGGCGCGCACCGCGGTGAGCTCGATCTCGGCCTCGGGGATGGCGATGGCGGACATGGCCGCTATTCTGCCCCGGCTTGCAGCCGGCGTCCGCCTCCGCTACGCTCGCCCGGAGGAGGAAATCCCATGGACCAGACGCCGCCCAGGCTGCTCTTCCCCGCGCTCCGTGCCCTGTACGTGTCGCTCGAGCCGCTCTCCTGGCCGATCGTGCGCTGCGCCTGCGGCGTGATCCTCGCGGTCCACGGCTGGGGCAAGATCTCGCGCGGCGCGGAGGCGATGGCGCCGGTGTTCGCGAAGATGGGCTACGAGCATCCGATCGCGCTCATCTACCTGCTCATCTTCGTCGAGTTCTTCGGCGGCATCGCCATCGCGGCGGGATTGTTCACGCGCTTCTTTGCCGCGGCGGTGACGATCGAGATGGCGGTCATCACCTTCGTGCACTACCTCCCCAACGGCTTCGCCTGGCTCAACCGCGGCTACGAATACACGCTCATGTGGGGGCTGATCGCTCTGGCGATTTTCATCCGCGGCGGCGGGCCGTACTCGCTCGACCGGCGCATCGGCGTCGAGCTGTAGGAGCCCCGCCCGGCTTTGATCTGGATCAAACGGCGGCGCCGCCGCCGGAGCGATGCTTCGCGCATGAAGGATCCCGTCGTCCACTGGCACACCGAGCACGCCAATTTCTCGCGGCTGCTCGACATACTCGAGAAGCAGCTCGACGAGTTCCACGCCGGCGGGAAGCCGAACTACGAGCTGATGGTGGACATCGTCAGCTACCTGCGCCACTTCCCCGCCCTGCACCACCACCCGCGCGAGGACGCGGCGTTCGCGCTGGTGGCCCAGCGCGACCCCGCGATCAAGCTGTCGCTGGCGCGGCTGCAGCAGGAGCACCGCGTGATCGCCACGGCCGGCGACGATCTCCTCAAGGTCCTGAGCGACGTCGAGTCGGACACGATGGTCGCGCGCGCGGCGGTCGAGGCCGTCGCTGCGGTCTATCTCGTGTACTACCGGCACCACATCGCGAACGAGGAAAGCGAGGTGCTGCCGAGGGCGAGGAAGCTCCTCACCGACGCGGACTGGAAAGCGGTGGCGGCGGCGCTGCCGGTCGCGCGCGACCCGCTGTTCGGCGACAAAGGCGACGCGGGGTACCGCGAGCTGCGCCGCCACATCATCCTGGAGGCGCAGCCGGACTGAGTCCCCGGGCTTTCCGGCCGGGCGCAGGTAGAATGCGCCTTCGTCCCGAGAGTTCCCGAGAGCCCGAGCTTGACCGCTTCGCAAGGCAGGGCGCCCGCCGCCCCGCCGCAATCCTTCGCCGCGCTCCGGCACTCGGGGTACCGTGCCTATTTCGTCGGCTCGGCGCTGGCGATGATGGCCGACTCGGTCGAGCACGTCATCAGCTACTGGATCATCTTCCAGAAATTCCACTCGCCGGCGCTCGGCGGCTTCGCCATCCTCTCGCACTGGCTGCCGTTTCTCTTCTTCTCGGTCTGGTCCGGGGCGCTCGCCGACCGCTTCGATCCGCGGCGCATCATCCAGCTCGGCATGGCCCTGTTCATGGCGGCGTCGCTCGGCTGGGGGATGCTGATCCTGACCGACACGCTGCAGACTTGGCACGCGGTCGTGCTGCTCGTCGTCCACGGGTTCGCCGGCGTGTTCTGGCACCCTTCCGGCCAGGTGCTGATCCACGACATCGTCGGCGCGGCGAACCTGCAGAGCGCGGTGCGCCTCGCGGCGACCGCGCGCTACCTCGGCCTGCTGTTCGGCCCGGCGGTGGGTGGAGCGCTGCTGATCGCTCTCGGACCCGCGCACGGCATACTCTTCAACGCCCTGATCTACCTTCCGCTCGTGCTGTGGCTGTGGAAGGCGCCGTACGGGCCGCGCTTCAGGAAGGACGGAGCGGCGCCGGCGCGCGCCGTGAAGGGCCTCGCCGACATCGTCTCGACGATGCGCGTCGTCGCCCGCAACCGCGGCCTCGCGTCGATGATCCTGCTCTCCGGACTGACCTCCCTTTTCGTGGGCAACGGCTACCAGCCGCAGATGCCCGAGTTCGCGCACGACCTCGGGCACGGCGCCGCCGATCTCTCGTACAGCATGCTGCTCGCCGCGGACGCGGCCGGCGCGCTGTCGGCCGGGGTGATCCTCGAGAGCCGCGGGCTGCTGCAGGCCCGGCCGCGCACGGCCTTCGTGCTCGCGATGCTGTGGTGCGCTGCGATCGCCGGCTTCGCCGCGTGCGCGATCTACCCCCTCGCGCTCGCGCTGCTGTTCGCGGTGGGCTTCCTCGAGCTGTCGTTCAACGCGATGGCGCAGACGCTCGTGCAGCTGCGCGCGCCGGACTCTGAGCGCGGCCGCGTCATCGGCCTCTACATCCTGTCCGCGCTCGGCATGCGCGCTTTCTCCGGCGTCACCATCGGCGTCATCGGGGGCCTGATCGGGATACACTGGTCCCTCGCTCTTTCCGCGCTTATCCTGCTCGCGATCCTCACGACCCTGCTCGCGCTGACGACGCGCACCGAGACCCGCAGGCCATGACCGCCGATACGCACGAATCCTCCTACGCCTGGATCCGCCTGGGCGTCGCGCTCGCGCTGATGACCGTCGGCGGCGCTGGGATGTATTCGATGGCGGTGGTGCTGCCGCCGCTGCAGGCGGAGTTCGGCATCGCGCGGGGCGATGCTTCGTTCCCGTTCACGCTCACCATGGTTGGGTTCGGGCTGGGCGGCGTGCTGATGGGGAGGCTCTCGGACCGCTTCGGAGTCCTCGTTCCGGTGATGCTGGGCTCGGCGTGCCTTGCGGCAGGCTTCGCCACCGCTGGATCCGCGCACACTGTTTTTCAGTTCACCGCTGCCCACGGCCTGCTGATCGGATTCGGGACCTCGGGCACCTTCGTCCCGCTCGTTGCGGACATCACGCTGTGGTTCACGCGCCGGCGCGGCATCGCCGTGGCCGTCGTGATGAGCGGCAACTACCTCGCGGGAGCGGTGTGGCCGCCGCTCATGCAGCATTTCATCGACACCGCCGGATGGCGCGCGACCTACATGGGGACCGGATTGATCTGCCTGGTGGCGATGCCTCTGCTCGCGCTCGCCCTCCGGAGGAAACCTCCTCCGATAACGGAACTCGCTGCCGGAGCGCCGCCGAGCGCCAGAGCGCGCCCCGATCCGGAACGTCCGCTCGGCTTCTCCCTCTCGCAGCTTCAGTCTCTGCTGTGCGTCGCGGGCGTCTCGTGCTGCGTCGCGATGTCCATGCCGCAGGTGCACATGGTCGCGTACTGCGCTGACCTCGGGTTCCCCGCGGCGCGCGGCGCCGAGATGCTCGCCTTGATGATGGTCTTCGGAATCGCCAGCCGGCTCGCTTCGGGCTGGATCGCCGACAGAGTCGGCGGGCTGCGCACGCTGCTCCTAGGCGCCGCGCTGCAGGCGACCGCCCTCGCGCTGTTCCTGCCTTTCGACGGCCTCGCCGCGCTGTACGTCGTCTCGGCGCTCTTTGGCTTGTTCCAGGGAGGGATCGTGCCTTCCTACGCCCTCATCGTGCGCGAATACTTTCCGCCGCGCGAGGCGGGCGTACGCACCGGCACCGTGATCATGGCGACTCTGGCCGGAATGGCGCTCGGCGGGTGGATGCCGGGATGGATTTTCGACCTGACCGGCTCCTACCGCGCGGCGTTCGTGAACGGCATCGCGTGGAGCCTGGTGACCACCACGATCGCCCTTTTTCTCCTGGCACGCGACCGGCGCCCGACTACCCAGGCAGCCTGATATCCACGAGGAGAACTCCATGCGCTACGAGCTCTACTACTGGCCCTCGATACAGGGCCGCGGCGAATTCGTCCGCCTCGCGCTCGAGGAGGCCGGCGCCGACTACGTCGACGTGGCGCGGCTGCCGCCCGGCGCGGCGGCGATCGCGCCGCTGCTCCAGGGCAAGTCGCCGCGCGCGCCGTTCGCGCCGCCCTTTCTCAAGGCGGGCAAGCTCGTCATCGGCCAGACGGCGAACATCCTCCTGTGGCTCGCTCCGCGCCACGGCCTCGCGCCCAAGGCCGAGGCCGCGCGGATCTGGGCGCACCAGTTGCAGCTCACGGTCGCCGACTGGCTGGTCGAGGTCCACGACACCCACCATCCGGTGGGCGCCGCTTTCTACTACGAGGACCAGAAGCCCGAGTCCGCGCGCCGCTCCGCGCACTTCACCGGATCGCGGCTGCCGAAGTTCCTCGGCTACTTCGAGCGGCAACTCGAGCACGAGAAAGGCGGAGGGCTGCTCGGCCGCGCCTTATCGTACCCTGACCTGTCCCTGTTCCAGATGGTCACCGGGCTGCGCTATGCGTTCCCCCGCGCCATGGCGAGACTCGAGCCGAAGCACCCGCGCGTGGCCGCGCTGCACGACCGCGTCGCGGCGCGCCCGAGAATCGCGGCCTACCTCGTCTCGCCGCGGCGGATACCGTTCAACCAGCACGGCATCTTCAGGCACTATCCGGAGCTCGACGCCTAGAGAGGAACCCGTCAATGAACCACGCGATCCGAACCGCGCTCCTCGTCGTTGCCGCTATTGCGCCTCTCGCTGCCGCGGCTCAGGACTACCCCGCCCGCGAAATCCGCTCGATCTGCAACTTCAGCGCCGGGTCGGGCGCGGACATCGTCGTGCGCTACTACAGCGACCGGCTCGCCCGGCTCGCCGGCAAGCCGGTCGTCGTCGAGAACAAGACCGGCGTCCAGGGCAACATCGCCACGGAATACGTGGCGCGCTCGAAAGCGGACGGCTACACGATCATGATCACTCCGGCGAGCTCGACGCTCGCCGCGGCGCGGTACCTGTTCAAGCAGCTCCCTTTCGATCCGGACAAGGACTTCACGCCGGTGACCACGCTGGCGAAGCTCTCCTTCGCGATCGCGATCGACGCGAAGAGCCCGGTCCGTACGATCGCCGAGCTCACCGAGCACCTGAAGAGGAAGCCGGGCCACGGGCACTACGCCACGGGCTCGAACACGGGGCAGGTCACCGGCGAGCTGTACAAGGCGATGGCGGGCCTGTCCACGACCTACGTTCCCTACAAGCAGACCATGTCGGCGCTCACTGACACGATCAGCGGCGAGGTCGACTTCATGACCTACGACATTACTTTTCTCGTGCCGCAGGCGCGCGCCGGCCGCATCCGCATCCTCGCCGTCACCTCGGCCACGCGCCGCGCCGCGCTGCCCGACGTGCCGACCATGGCGGAATCCGGTTTTCCGGGCTACGACCTCGCGCCATGGTGGGGCGTGGTCGTTCCCGCCGGCACGCCCAAGGCGATCATCGACAAGCTCGCGGCCTGGTTCAACCAGATCACCGAGAGCGAGGACACGCGCAAGTTCCTCGAGAATCTCGCGACGGACCCCTTCCCCGGGAGCCCGGAAACGATGGCGGCCCTCATCAGGACCGAGATAGAGCAGTGGGGCCGCTACGTGAGGCTGGCGAAGATCGAGCCGCAGTGATCAGCGCCGCGCGACGATGATCCAGCGCGCGTCGCGCGCGAGAATGCGCCCGGGCAGCCCCTCGCTCGAGAGTTTCTCGTACAGGTGCGGCTTCATGATCGCGAACGCTTCCCGGTCCTGATGCCAGAGTCCCAGGAATTCGTCGACCGTCCCGATGTACTTGTGCGGCTCGGCGGCGATGCCCGGCGCGAGCTCGTCCTTGTAGGCCACCAGCGTCACCGAGCGCCCAAGGTAGAACGGCACGCTTTGGTCATAGCTCCCCACGCTGTAGAAGGGCGGGTCGCGGGGAAAGCGCAGCGTGTCACCCGTGATCTGCTCGATCAGGCGCTCCGAGGAATAATGTTCGTCCACGACATGCGTGCCCGACAGCGCGAGCTGGATGGCTGCGAGGCTGCCCAGCGCCGCGGCCGCGAGCGCCCGCTCCGGCAGCGTCCTCCTGAAAAGCTCGAGCGCGGCGACCCCCCCCGCCGACAGCGCGAACGCCGCCGCGAGGAGCCAGATCGAGTATTCGACCTCGACCGCCTTCCACGGCAGGCGTTGCCAGAAAACGAGGAGGGCGCCGGCGAGCAGCGCAACGAGCAGACCGCTCCCGGCGCAGGCGAGCGCCGGCGAGCGGCGCACCCGTTCCGACAGCCCCGGGTAGTGTCTCGAGAACAGCAGAAGGATCGCCGGCACGGCGGGCAGGATGTAGCCGGGCAGCTTGGAGCGCGACGCGCTGAAGAACACGATCACGACCGCAGCCCAGATCGCCAGGAAGCGATCCAGCTTGAAACCGGCGACCGCCGGCGCCTTCCACGCCTTCGCGATCGCCGCAGGAAGAGCGGGCGTCCACGGCCACAAGCCGACCAGCGCCACCGGAACGAAATACCACCAAGGCCCTGGACGGTGATGGTCGGGCAGCAGGTAGCGCTCGAAGTGCTCATAGATGAAGAAGAACCGGAAGAACTCGGGGTTCCTCTGCTGCACCAGGACGAACCAGGGAACGGCGATCGCGGCGAACAAGGCGAGGCCCGGTATCCAGTGCAGGCGGCGAAGCGCCGTCAGGTCGCGCTCCACCGCGACGTAGGCGGCGAGCGCCAGGCCGGGGATCACGGCGCCGATCAGCCCTTTGCTGAGGACGGCGCATGCCGCCGCCGCCCACGCGAGCAGCATCCAGTTGCGCTGTACCCGGGGAGGGATGTCGGCGCGTCTGCTGAGCGCGTAGCCCAGCATCGCCGCGGTCAGGAAGAAGGTGACCCCCATGTCGAGCGTCAGGAACTGGCTGCCGAGAAAGAACCCCCAACTGCCGGCGAGAACGAGCGCCGTCACGCCCGGCGACGAGCCGGGCAGGAGCCGGCGCGCGGCGAAGGCGGTGAAGGCGATGCACAGCAGCCCGGTGACCGCCGGCCACAGGCGCGCGGTCCATTCGTCCGCGCCGAACACGGCGAACGTGGCCGCCGTTGCCCAGTATTGCAGCGGCGGCTTCTCGAAGTACTTGAGCCCGTTCAGCCGCGGCGTGACCCAGTCGCCCGAGTCCAGCATCTCGCGCGCGATGTCGGCGTAGCGCCCCTCGTCGGGCATGAACAGCCCGCGGTATTCGAGCCCCACCAGCCAGATGAGGGCGCAGACCAGGAGCACGTCCACGATCCAGCGGGATCGGGATCCGGAAAGGGTCAATATCATCGCAGCGCAATCTCCGCGCGCAAGCATCGCCTCGCGAGCCTGTCAAGGCGCTGACGCCGTCTTTCAGATCGCTGAAAGAAGACCAGCGGCGGAACCGATTTGATAAGAGAATAGGACCCCCGTATGACACAACCTTGATCTGGGGCAAACGAAGTGAAAATCCTGTATTTCGATGATTTCAAGCTGGGCGTTCTCAGGGGCGACGCCGTCGTCGACGTGACCCGGGCGGCGAAGGGTATCCCTCACACCGGGCCCCACGACCTCATCAGCGGCCTGATCGAGCGCTTCTCCGACTACCGCAGGAAGCTGGAGAAGGCGGCCGCAAGCGGCCGCGGCATCCCGCTGAAGAAGGTGAGGATCCGCCCGCCGCTCCCGCGGCCGGTCAACATCGACTGCATGGCGGTGAACTACATGGAGGACGGCACGCGCTCCGAGCCCGCGCCGATCAACGCATTCCACAAGTCGCCCTATGCCGTCATAGGGGACGGCGACACCATGGTGCTGCCCGACGTGCCCGCGGCGATCTTCGAGGGCGAGGCGGAGATCGCCGTGGTCATCGGCAGGCGCGCCAGCCACGTGAAGGCGGCGCAGGCGATGAAATACGTCTTCGGCTACACCGGCTTCATCGACGGCTCGGCGCGCGACCTGCCGCCGCCGGCCAACGTCTTCTATCAGGCGAAATCGCGCGATACCTTCGCGCCCATCGGCCCCTTCATCGTCACCGCCGACGAGGTCCGCGACCCGCACAAGCTCGGGATCCGCCTGCGGGTGAACGGCGTCCTGAAGCAGGATTTCAACACCAGCGACATGGCCCACAAGATCCCGCGCTGCATCGAGTGGGTCACGTCGATCCACGCGCTCGGGCCCGGCGACGTGCTCGCCACCGGCACGAACCATCGCGGGCTGTCCGCCTTCCAGGACGGCGACCGGATCGAGCTCGAGGTCGAGGGCGTCGGGCGGCTGCGCGTTAAGGTGCGCGACACGCTCAAGCGCACCTGGGGACGCGACACGCGCCTGGAGCACGAGCAGAAGGGCCTTCCCGGACGCACGCCGCAGCTCAGCGGCAAGTACGCGAAGACCGCAAGCTGAATTTTCCTCCGGAGACATCACGCTCATGGCAAGCCAGAACAAACCCAAGGTCATCGCCCTCGAGGAGCACTACTGGGACGCCGAGGTCTCGAAGCATTTCGAGCCCGGCGAGGCGCGTAACCCGGAGCTGCTCAAGCGGCTCAACGACCTGGGCGAGCTGCGCATCGGGGAAATGGACGAGGCCGGCATCGACGTCCAGGTGCTGTCGCACGCGGCGCCGTCGACGCAGCGCCTCGACGCCGCGACCGCGGTGCCCCTCGCGAAGCGCGCCAACGACCGGCTGCACGAGACGGTGCGCGCGCATCCCGACCGCTTCGCGGCGTTCGCCGCGCTGCCGACCGCCGACCCCAAGGCGTCCGCGGACGAGCTCGAGCGTACCGTCGACAAGCTCGGCTTCAAGGGCGCGATGGTGCACGGGCCGACGAACGGCGTGTTCTTCGACGACAAGCGCTTCTGGCCGATCTTCGAACGCGCGCAGGCGCTCGACGTGCCGCTGTATCTCCACCCGTCGGTCCCGGTGAAAGCGGTCGCCGACGCCTACTACCGCGACTACCTCGACCGGTACCCGCAGCTGCTGACTGCCGCGTGGGGCTACACGGTCGAAACCGCCACGCAGGGCATCCGCATGGTGCTTTCGGGCGTCTTCGAAAAGTACCCGGGGCTGAAGATCATTCTCGGGCACCTGGGCGAGTCGCTGCCATTCTCCGCCTGGCGCATCGACATGGCGCTGTCCCGCGGCGACAAGCCGAGCACCTTCCGCGAGACTTTCAACCGCCATTTCTGGATCACCACCAGCGGCAACTTCTGCACGCCGGCGCTGATGTGCTGCATCATGGAGATGGGCGTCGACCGGATTCTGTTCTCGGTCGACTATCCCTTCGTGCCCAACCCGCCGGGAGCGAGATGGATGGAGGGGCTGCCGCTCAGCCTCGAGGACCGGGTCAAGATCCTCTCGGGCAATTGCCAGCGGCTGCTGAAGATGTGAGACGCGAGAACGAAACGGCGCGATGAACTGAGCTCAGCCCCAGTTCCATCGCGCCGAAGTAATCCGGCGCGGAGCGTCCGGTATTACTTCTTGTTCAGCTCCTTCCAGGGATCCTTGACCGCGGTGCCGACGGTCTCGATCTCGACGTTCTCGAGCTTGCCGCCGACCCTGCGCACCTCTCGCAGGTATTCGTTCTGCACGATGTCGCGCGTCGCCGGGTCGATCGAGATCGGCCCCCGGGGGCTGTTCGGGTCCTTGAAGTTCTTCAGGATCTCCATGGTGCGGTCCGGGTCGAGCTTGCCGTTCTGCGCCTTGATCGCGTAGACGATGGCGGCCATCCCGTCCCAGCCGCCGACGGCGACGAAGTTGGGCAGGGGCATGTCGCCGCCGTAGTCGCGCTTCCACGCTGCGACGAAGGCCTTGTTCGCGGGCCGCGTCGCCGACGCCGAGTAGTGGTGCACGGTGAGCACGCCGAGCGCCGCGTCGCCCATGTTCTCCAGCTCCTCGTCGGTGGTGACGTCGCCGGGCCCGATCAGCTTGACGCCCGCCTTGGCGAGGCCCAGCTCGCCGAAGGCCTTGAGCACCGCGGTGGCGGTCTTGCCCGCCGGGATGAACACCGCCAGCGCGTCGGGCTTTGCGTCCTTGACGCGCTGCATGTAGGGAACGAAGTCGGGGTTCTGGAGCGGCACTCGCACGGTGCCCACGACCTCGCCGCCGGATTCCCGGGTCGCCCGCACGACGGCTTCCTCGCAGTCGTGCCCCGGGCCGAAATCGCTCACCATCGTGTAGACGCGCTTGTACTTCTTCGCGGCCCACTGGCCGAGCGGGTAGCACGACTGCCACAGCGTGAACGAAAGCCGCACGATGTAGGGCGAGCGCGTGGTAATCACCGCGGTGCCCGCGTTCATGATGATGAAGGGCACCTTGGCGTCGGTGGCGAGGGGCGCGATGGCCATCGCGTTCGGCGTAAAGATCACTCCCGCCAGCAGGTTCACCTTGTCGCGCACGATCAGCTCCTGCGCGAGCTGCTTCGCCTTGTCGGGATTCGGCCCGGTGTCATCGCGCGTCAGGAACTCGATGTTCACGCCCGGCGGCAGCTCCTTCGCGTGCTCCTTGAGGTACAGGCGCGCGCCGCGCTCCATGTACGGCCCGAGATTGCCGTTCAGCCCGGAGTAGCTGGAGATGAAGCCGATCTTGATGGTCTGCGCGGGCGCGCTCGCCGCGGCGAGCGCGAGCCCCAGCGCGGCGGCGATCGCCGCCGGTCCTGTCTTCCTCATGTTCCCTCCTCCCAAGAAAGATCTATTGCCAGGCGCGATTGTCGACGGTGTTCTCGAAGGTCGCGCCCGACTGCACCAGGCCCCAGCCCAGCGTCCACTGATAGGTGTGGTCGAAGCGCTCGCGCGTGTAGGGCTCCGGCGGCGCGTTGAGTATGCGCGAGAGCTTGAGCTCCTTCGCGTCCAGCAAGCCGCCCGCCTCCTCGATCAGGTAGCGCGAGTGCTTGCGCGGGTCCTTGTCGATCGCCTTGGCGGCGCGGGCTTCCGCACGGAACATCGCGGCGAGCGTAGGGCCGTCGAGCTCGTCGCCCGCGGCCTCGCTGCGCGTGGAGTGCGATTCCATCAGCACGCGCATGCCGCGCTTCTCGGCGATGCTTATCCAGGGCTCCATCAGGCTCGCCGCCGCAACCTCGCCTTTCTTGAGCGCGTTGATGCGCTCCTTCATGGTACCCGCGAAGGTCCACTTGATCTGCCCGCGCTCGAGAAATCCCTCGAGAAGCTTCAGCGTGGTGAAGTGCGAGCCGTTGTAGGGGCTCACTGCGATCGGACGGTCCTTGAGCTGCTCGGGCTCGTAGATCTTCGCCTTGGGGTCGGTGACGATCGCGAAGGTCGACATGGCCGAGCCCAGCGCGACGATCTTCGCCGGGCGGTGCCCGGTCTTGCCCATCTCGACCGCCCGCTTCATCACGCCCCACTCGCACATCCGGAACTGGTCGCATTGGCCCTGGTCGTAGAGCGCCTCCATGGTGCGCTCGAAGATGTTTTCGCGCAGCGCCTGATGGTCGGAATTCTTCTGCCCGGACCCGGGGGTCTTCAGTATCTCGACGTCCAGGCCCTCGTCGCGGAAGAAACCCTCGTCGCGCGCCACGAGCAGCGGCAGGTCGTGGATCGCGTTCATCATGGAGACCTTCACCTTCTTGAGCGGCTTGGCCATGGGGTGCCTCCTCGAAAGGAAAGTTATGGTAGTCCGGGCGATCAGGTCAGGGCAAGTGCGCGGAGCGCGCGCGTGAACTAGAGTGCAGGGCGGGCATCACCTCCCGCACGAACAGCTCCATCGAGCGCATTGCCCGCTCGGGGGCGAGGTCGCCGAACGAGAACACCAGCAGCAGGTAGTTGATCCCCGACTCGCGCACGACCGCCTCGAGCTCCTGCACCACTGCTGCGGGGGAGCCTGCGACGAGCCGCGTCACCGCGGCGGCCGACTGCGGGTTGACGTTCAGCAGGTCCGGCCTCCCGTGCTTCCGGGTCAAATGAGTCAGGTGCTCGCTCCATACCCGGTAGGCGTCCTCGCCGACCTTCCTCGCCTCCGCGTCGCTCGCGGCGACGAACACATGCTGCGATTTCCCCAGCTTGGGCGCGGGGACGTGGGCGTTGTGGCGCCCGGGATCACCGCGGTGCCGCACCCACGTCTCGCGATACTGCGCGTAGAGCTTCCCCGCCTCCGCCGCGCTCGTGTTGAGCACGGTGTGGTAGCCGTGCTTCGCCGTGAACTCGATCGAGTTCCTGTCGCTGCTCGGGAACCACAGCGGCGGGTAGGGCTGCTGCTTCGGCCGGATATAGAGCTCGAGATCCTGGTACGAGTGATACTTCCCCGCGTAGTTGAGTATCTTCCCCGCGCAGGCCTCGAAGAAGACATCGAGCGTCTCGCGGTAGCGCTCGCGCGACTCGTCGATGCTCTTCATGCCGAAGTAGGACGACTCGATCGGCGACACGCCGCGCCCGACGCCGAGCTCGATGCGCCCGCCGCTCATTTGGTCGAGCATGCAGATCTCGTTGTAGAAGCGGAACGGGTTGTACCAGGGAAGGCAGAAGGTGAGCGCCCCGAGGCGCAGCTTCTTCGTGCGCTGGATCGCCGCGGCAAGCACCAGCGACGGCGAGCCGTCGATCGACAGCGGCGTGCCCTGGTGCTCGGCGATGTGCCAGGCGTAGAAGCCGGCGCGGTCGGCGGCCTCCGCGATTTTCAGCTTGTGCTCGAAGATCTCGCTCGCGGGACGGTCCGACCATTCGATCCAGTCGAAGATACCGAATTCGAGCGGACTTTCCGGAAATGCGCTGTCGCTCACGGCTTCTCACCCTTCAGTCTGCGTGGATGTTCTTTTCACGGATCAGCTTGCCCCAGACCTGCCCGTCGTGCTGCAGGATTTGGGTGAATTCCTCCGGCGAGCTGGGCGCCGGCACCGCGCCCAGCTCGTTCAGCCGCGCGACGATCTCCGGCGAGCGCAGCGCTCTCACCACTTCGGCGTTCATCCGCCCGATGACGGGCGCGGGCGTGGCCGCGGGCGCGAGCATGCTCGAAAAAAGCAGCGCCTGCACGCCGGGGAACCCTTGCTCGGCGGTCGTCGATATTCCCGGCAGCTTTTCGGAGCGCTTGTCGCCGGTGAGCGCGAGCACCCTGATCTTGCCCTGCTTGAGCTGCGGCGCGGACAGCGACACCGAGAGGAACATGAACTGGATCCGCCCCGCGACCAGATCGGCGAGCGCGGGGGCGCCGCCCTTGTAGGGCACGTGCACGATGCTGAGCCCTTCGACGCTGTTGAGCAGCTCGCCGGCGAGATGACCGGATGTGCCGATGCCGGCCGAGCCGTAGGAGAGCGAGCCGGGTTTCGCCTTGGCGAGGGCGATCAATTCCTTCACGTTGGCGGCCGGCACCGCGGGGTTCACGATCAGGGCCATCGGATAGTCGGCGAGCTTGGCGACCGGCGCGAGGTCCTTGTAGGGATCGTAGGCCATGCCGCGATAGAGGAACTCGTTGGTCGCGATCGCCTCGCTCGCAATGAGGAAGGTGTAGCCGTCGGGCGTGGACTTGGCGACCGTCTCGGCGGCGATGTTGCCGCCCGCGCCGGGGCGGTTCTCGATCACGATCGGCTGGCCGAGCGCCTCGGTCAGGCGCGGCTGGAGCACCCGCGCGAGCGTGTCGTGCACTCCGCCCGGGGCGAAAGAAACGATCAGCTTGACCGGCTTGTCCGGCCAGGTCTGGGCCTGAGCCGGCACCAGGGCCGCGAGCGCCAGGGCGCAGGCGAGCAGTCTCATAGTGCCTCCTTCCGTGGATTTTTCGGTTCCGTGACTCGATTCGACAGCGAATTGAAAGACCTGCGTCAGTTCCTCGCAAGCAAGCTGGTGCACATTGTGGGCATTCGGGCGGCCGTTCGCGCCCGTTCCACAAGAGAGTGTGACATGAAACGAATCCTCTCCGGACTGATCGCGATGCTGCCGCTCGCTTCCGCCTTTGCGGACGCGCCCCCCGAGCCGCCGCTCGAGCCCCATCCGATGGCGACCATCGTCTTTCTCGTGCTCTTCGTCGGGTTCTGCGTCGTCTTCGCCTGGATGGTCTGGCGCAAGAGGGCGGACAAGAAGGAAGAGTAGCCGTACCGATTCACCGGGCGGAACGTCCTGTTCCGCCCGTTCCCGTCCCACCGCCGTCCCACTTTCAGGCATCGCATC
>DASSQD010000133.1:0-7694 GCA_035702665.1 Burkholderiales bacterium | reverse complement strand
GTCCGGGGTAGACGCCGTGGCGACGTTGGAATAGCTCCCCAGGTTGCCCGCGGCGTCGATCGCACGCACGCGGTAGGAGGAGGAAGTGCCTGCCGAGAGGCCGGTGTTGCCGAACGAGGTGCCCGCGGGCGCCGCGATCTGCACGAAATTCGAGCAGCCGGCCCCGGAGCAGCTCTCCACGCGGTAGCCGGTGACGCCGACATTGTCCGTCGCCGCCGTCCACGCGAGATTCACCTGCGTCTCGGAAGACGCGCTCGCCGTCAGGTTCGCGGGAGCGCTCGGCGGAATCGTGTCCGGGGTCGATGCGCTCGCGACGTTGGAGTAGCCGCCGAGGTTGCCGGCGGCGTCGACCGCGCGCACGCGGTACGAGTGGGATGTGCCCGGCGTGAGCCCGGTGTTGCCGAACGAGGTGCCCGCGGGCGCCGCGATCTGCGCGAAATTCGAGCAGCCCGCGCCCGCGCAGCTCTCCAGGCGGTAGCCGGTGACGCCGACATTGTCCGTCGCCGCGGCCCAGGCGAGATTGATCTGCGTGGACGAAGCCGCGGTCGCCGCCAGGCCCGAGGGTGCGCTCGGCGGCGTCGTGTCCGGCGGGGGCGGCGGCGCGGCGTTCGTCGACGCCGTAGCGATGCCGGAGTAGTTTCCGAGGTTGCCCGCCGCGTCGACCGCGCGCACGCGGTAGGAGTACGAGGTCGCCGCAGCGAGGCCCGTGTTGCCGAACGAGGTGCCGGCGGGGGTCGCGATCGCCGTGAAGCTCGAGCAGCCGGCGCCGGCACAGCTCTCCAGGCTGTAGCCGGTCACGCCGACGTTGTCGGTCGCCGCGCTCCAGCCCAGGTCGATCTCGGAGGACGACGCGGCGGTCGCGGTGAGGCCCGCGGGAGCGCTCGGGGGCGTCGTGTCCGGCGGGGGCGGCGCGGCCGCCGTCGAAGCCGTCGCGACGCTGGAGTAGCTGCCCAGATTTCCCGCGGCGTCGACCGCGCGCACGCGGTAGGAATACGAGGTGGATGCCGCGAGGCCCGTGCTGCCGAACGACGTGGCCGCGAGCGCCGCGATCTGCACGAAATTCGAGCAACCGGCGCCGCCGCAGCTCTCCACGCGGTAGCCGGCCACTCCGACATCGTCGGTTGCCGCGCTCCAGGTGAGATCGATCTCCGCGAAAGACGCCGGAGTGGCCGTCACGCTCGCCGGTGCGCTCGGCGCCGTCGTGTCCGGCGTCGGAGCCTGCGCGGCTCCGGGTATCGTGACCGTCGAGGTCTTCTGGCAGCCTGCAAGAAGGAGGGTGCCGGCGAAGAAGAGCCAGCCGAGATGCGCTCTCACCTCCAGGGCGATGTTGTGCCGCACGGGTTCTCCTCTCCCCCGGCGCAAAGCTAGCACGTAAGCCGTCGCGCGACCAGGGAGCGCGGACCGCGGTGCTCAATCTGTCACGTTTCCTTGACGCAAGCTTCACGCGAGCTTCACCGCCGCTTCACGAACCGTCGCTCAGGCCTGTACGCCCGCGGGGCGCGTGTCGCCGCGGAGCGACAAGTCGAACTTCTCCGAGAAGCGGCGTGACGCTCGACCGAACTTATTTCACGAGCGGATCCGCCACAAGCCGGAAATCCGCGCTCCAGCCGAGCAGCCTGCGCGCGCGCTCGCACGAGACGAGACCTTCTTCTTCCGCGATATTGAAAATCCCGGTCTGCTGCGAGCCCAACGCGAGCAATGCCGCGCGCGCCGCGGCGTCGACGTGCACCGGAACGCGGCCGCCTTGCGCCGTGTTCCAGGTGCCCGGCCCGTACAGCCGCCCGTAGCGCAGCACCACGCCCTGGAGCGGCGGCGATTCGAGCGTCAGGCGCTCGAGCGCGACGACGCCCGGGAGGCTGATGGCCGCCGGTCCCTTCGCTTCACGCTCGAGCGGATCGTTCTCCCGATGCGGCTCCGGCCCCGCGGCGTACATCCACGCGATGCTCTGCGCGATGAAGCGGCGCGCCCCCGATGCGATCGCCGCCTCGACCAGGTTGCGCGTGCCCTCCTCCCTCAGCCGCGCGTTCGCTTTCAGCACCGCTTCCGGGATCGGCCCCGAGCTCGCCTTGCCGAGGTCGGTGAGCTGGTGGATCACCGCGTCGGGGCGCGCCACGCTCACCGCCACCGACAGCGCGTCGCGGTCGAACACGTCCACCACCACCGGGGTCGCGCCGGCCGCCTCGAGCGCGCCGGCACGGTCCTGCGAGCGCGTCGTGCCCCAGACCTCGTGGCCCGCGCGAACCAGCTGCGGCACGAGGCGTCTTCCGACGGCGCCGGCCGCTCCGGCGAGAAAGACGCGCGACATCCCGCCGTGAGCTACGCGCGGCTGAGCTGCGCTTTGCGCCCGTTGCGCGGCAGCAGGAGCCTGCGCCCTTCGCGCAGCATCCTGCCGCACTCCTCCGCGTCGGTGGGGCGCGCGAAGAGATAGCCCTGCATCTCGTCGCAACCGTTGGTCTTCAGGAAGGACAGCTGGTCCTCGGTCTCGACGCCCTCGGCCACGACCTTGAGCCTCAGGTTCTGGGCGAGGTGGATGATGGCGCGCGTCAGCGTCGCGTCGTCGGCATCCGTCGAAATGTCGTGGATGAAGCTGCGGTCGATTTTCAGCGTGTCGATGGGGAAGCGCTTCAGGTAGCCCAGGCTCGAATACCCCGTGCCGAAGTCGTCCATCGACAGCCTGACTCCGGACTCCTTGAGGCTGGCGAGCGTGCGCGCCGCGCCTTCCGGGTCGTGCATCAGCAGCGACTCGGTGATCTCGAATTCGACGAGCCCGGGGTCGACCCCCGTCTCGGCGAGCACCTCGTGGACCGCGTCCTTGAGGTTCTTCTGCTCGAACTGCCGCGGCGAGAGGTTCACCGAGACCGGCGGCACTTTCAGTCCGCCGGTCTGCCACGCCTTGATCTGCATGCACGCCGAGCGCAGCACCCATTCGCCGACTGCGACGATCAGGCCGGTGTCCTCGAGGACCGGGATGAACTCGGCGGGCGGGACCGTGCCTTTCTCCGGATGCTGCCAGCGCAAGAGCGCCTCGAAGCCGCAGATCTTCCCCGTGGAGAGGTGGACCTTGGGCTGGTACGCCAGGCGAAACTCCCCGCGATCGAGCGCGCGGCGCAGCGCGGCCTCCATCTGCACCCGCCCCAGCGCCCGCTGGTTCATGTCGCGCGTGAAGAACTGGTAGTTGTTGCGACCCTGCTCCTTCGCGCGGTACATCGCCGCGTCGGCGTTCATGACCAGCGCCTCCGCGCTGTCGCTGTCGGCCGGGTACAAGGTGATGCCGATGCTCGCGGAGACGTAGGTCTCCTTCCCGTCGAGATCGAACGGCCCCTTGAGAACGTCGATGATCTTCTGCGCGACCAGCCCAGCGTCCGACGGTATCGACAGCTCGGTGAGTATCGCCGCGAACTCGTCGCCGCCGAGCCGCCCGACCGTGTCGCTGCCGCGGATGCAGCTCCGGAACCGCTCGCCTGCCTCCTTCAGCAGCTTGTCGCCGGCGCTGTGCCCCAGCGTGTCGTTGACCAGCTTGAAGCGGTCGAGGTCGATGAACAGCACCGCCATGGGCCAGTCGTTGCGCTTGGCGAGCGCCATCGCGTGCACCAGGCGGTCCTGGAACAGGTTGCGGTTGGGCAGGCCCGTGAGCGCGTCGAACTGCGCCAGGTAGGCGACCTTCTCCTCGATGGCGAGCCGCGCGCGGATGTCGCGCGAGATGGCGGCGATGATGGTCGTGTCCCCCGAGCGCAGCACGTGCCGCGTCGACTCGAACGGCAGCCTGCTGCCGTCCTTGCAGGTGTATTCGCTCTTCATCCCGCTCGGCACGACGTCGACCTCCCCGGCCGGACGCGCGATGAGCGTGTCGTAGTCCCGCTCCAGCTCCTCGCGCGTGATCGGCAGCACGTCCTGCGGGCCCAGCGTCAGCAACTCCTCCTTCGCGTAGCCGAGCAGCCGGCACGCGGTCTCGTTCACGTCGATGAAGCGCATCGCGGCGCGGTCGATGAGCACGATCATGTCGGCGGAGTTGTCCATCGCGAGGCGGAAGCGCCGCAGCTCTTCCTCGGCGGCGCGCCGCTCGGTGACGTCGCGCACCACCGCGATGATCAGGTAGCTGCCGTGCGACTGGATCGCGCGGCGGAACGCCTCGATCGGGAAGCGCGAGCCGTCCTTGCGCTGGTACCAGCCCACGACGTTGTCGCCCTCCCCGCCGGCGATCAGCCTGCGGTAGATCTCGGCCAGCTCGTCGCGCGGCACGCCGATGATCTCCTGCGGCGTCTTCGCGAGCAGCTCCTCGCGGGTGTATCCGAGCTTTCGGCAGGCCGTGTCGTTGAGGTCGATGATGCTCATGCGCACGGGGTCGATCAGCCAGATCATGTCCTCGGACGCGTTCATGGCGGCGCGGAAGCGGCGCAGCTCGTCCTCCCCCTCCTGACGGCTGAGGAAGTTGCCGAGGGTGTTGCCGATCACGCGCACGGCCTGGAGGAGGCGCGCGTCGGGCTCGCGCACCTCGCTGCTGTTGAACGCCATCACGCCGAGCGGCCTGCCCTGGAACGCGACCGGGAAGAAGAAAGCGCCGTGCATCCCCGACGCGGCGCCGAAGCCGCGGTGCGCCACGCGCGGATCGGTGTCGGTGTCCGCCGACCACAGCGGCTGCTGCTCTTCGAACGTCCAGCCGATGAGGCCGCTTCCCGGCGAGTAGACCAGCTCGCGCGAGCGCGCGATGAATCCGTCGATGCGCTCGCCGGGCTTGCTCCAGAATTCGTGGAAATGCAGCACGCCCTCCGTCGCGTCCCAGCGGAAATAGCGCGCGCAGTCCCAGCCCTCGGTCTCGCAGATCGAGCGCATCACCGCCCTCAGGCCCTCCGACGCGCTCTCGGCGTCCGCGACATGGCGCGCCACGGAGTGCTCGAGCATGAGCAGGCTCTGGTCGCGCTTGCGCGCGGTGATGTCCTTGCCGATCCCGCGGTATCCGGTGAACCCGCCGGAGTCGTCGAATACCGGCTCGCCGCTGACGCTGATCCAGACCCTGCGCCCCAACTCGTCGAACCGGCACAGCTCCAGGTCCTGGAACGGCTTGCGCGCGTCGAGCACCGCGCGGTGCTCCGCCCAGTCGGCCTCGCTCATGTTGACGTATTCGAAATCCCAGCGGCGCTTGCCCACGGCTTCCCCGCGCCGCCGCGCCATCCAGCTGGGGCCGCCTCCGGACACGGAGACGAAGCGGTACTCGGTGTCCTGCTCCCAGTACATATCCGAGGCGAGGCCGGTCAGGCTGCGGAACCGCGCCTCGCTGCGCCCGAGGGCGCTCTCGACGTCCTCCTCGTGCTTCAGCTTGGCGAGGAGCAGCGCGCCGAACCAGACGGCGACGATGGAGAGGAATGCTCCGGCGGCGACGTAGAGCCGGCGTTCGCCGTGGTACTCCGCGAGGACGTTGTCGACCGACTGCCCGATCACCGAGTAGTAGGGATATCCCGCCACGCGCTCGAAGCTGAAGATGCGCTCGACGCCGTCGAGCCCGCCGCGCCGCACCTCGCTCATCGCGCCCGGAGGGAGGCCCGGCAGCCTGCGGCCGGGCGTACGGTTGCTGGAATCGGGCCAGCCCAGGAGCAGCGTGTCGTCCAGCCGCCTGAGCCCCAGGAGGCCCATCGGTCCGAGCCTCAGGCCCTCGTACACGCGCGTCAGGCTGTCGACCGAGACCGACAGTATGAGCACGCCGGCGAACCTGCTCTTCGCGTCGAGGATAGGGCGGGAGAACGGCAGCAGGACGGTCCCGGACAGACCGTCCTTCACCGGGTTGCCGATGCGCAGCTCGTCCGCAGGCTCGCTCTGGTGGGACTTGAAGTAGTCCTGGTCGCCCTGGGAGGCGTGCGGCTGCGCAAGGCTCGAGTACGCGACCCGCCCTTGGGCGTCGAGCACCGCGATGCGCACCGGAAACGCGTCCTTGCGGAGCGTCTTCTCGAGCGCGACGGTGTCAGCCAGGCTGCCCGGATCCCTGAGCCACCGCGCGCGCAAGCGCTGGAGCAGCAGGTCGGTGTCCTCGACGTAGGTCGCGAAGTGGCCGGCGACGACTCCGGCGATGTTCTCTCCCTGCTGGATGGCCACGCCCAGGATCTGGTCGCGCTCCTTGACGAGCTGATAGACGACCGCCGCCCAGATCAGGGCCACGAGCACGCCGACGCCCGCCATCAACTGGAGGCGCAGCTTGCGGATGGGTATCGAACTCATTGGAGCAGCAGCGGATTCCCCTCGCGGACGCGCTCACGTTATGCCTCGCCGCGGAGGCCGTCAACCGAATAAGCCCTGCCCGCGCGCAGGTATGCGAGATCCTCGAGGCGCGAACGACGACCCTGAATCAGAACGGCGAGGCGGCGCAGATCTCCGCGGGCAATCCCGTCGCGCCGTGCCGCCCGCGCTGCGCAGCCTACTCCGCCTTGGCGCCCGAGGCCACGACCACCTTCGCCCACTTCTCCGTCTCGGCCGCGATGATCTTGCCGAACTCCTCCGGCGAGCCCTTCATCGGCGCGCCTCCGAGGTCGGCGAAGCGCTTGACCATCGCGGGATCCGAGAACGCCGCGTTCACCGTGGCGTTCACCTTGTCGATCGCCTCGCGCGGCGAGCCCTTGGGCATGCCCAGGCCGAACCACGCGGTCGCCTCGTAGCCCGGCACGGTCTCGGCGACCGTGGGAACATCGGGCAGCTCGGACGAGCGCTGCGCCGAGGTCACCGCGAGAGCGCGCAGCTTGCCGCCCTTGATGTGCCCGATCGAGGACGGCAGGTTGTCGAACATCACGTGCACCTGGCCCGGGATGAGGTCCTGGAGCGCGGGGCCCGCGCCCTTGTACGGCACGTGCAGCATGTCGCAGCCGGTCATCGTCTTGAACAGCTCGCCCGACAGATGCACCGAGGTGCCGCTGCCCGAGGACGCCATGTTGATCTTGCCGGGATTCGCCTTGCAGTACGCGATGAACTGGGCGACCGTCTTCGCCGGGAAGGACTCCGTCACTTCCATCACGTTCGGCACCCGGATGAGACCCACGACGGGCGCCAGGTCGCGGACGAAATTGAAGGGCAGGTTCTTGTACAGCGTCGCGTTGATGCCGTTCGCGGGGTTCACCAGGAACATCGTGTAGCCGTCGGGCGCGGAGTGGAGCGCGAACTCCGTGCCGATGTTGTTGCCGCCGCCCGGCTTGTTCTCGACCAGGAAAGGCTGCCCCAGCTTCTCCTGCAGCCATCCCGAGATGAGGCGCGCAAGCAGGTCGGTCGTGCCTCCCGGCGGGTACGAAACGATCGTCTTGACCGGGTGGACCGGGTAGTCGGCGGCGGCGATGCCGCTCGCTGCGAGCAGCAGCACGAGCGCGGCGAAACGGGCGATGCGGCGCATAAGGCTCCCTCCTCGAATGAAGTACCGCTATCCTAACCCAGCTCCGGCGAATTCCCAGCGGGGGCCGTCGTCCCTCGCTCGAAAGGCGTCAGCTCGGGCGCTGCCTTCGCCACGCCGCCGGCGGCACCTCGAACTCGCGCTTGAACGCGCGGTTGAACGCGGATTCCGACTCGTAGCCGCAGTCCTCGGCGATCTGCGCAATGGCGCGGTCGCTCGAGCGCAGCGAGGCGGCGGCGAGCGTCAGCCGCCAGCGCATCAGGTACTGCATCGGCGGCTCGCCGACCAGCGAGGCGAAGCGCTCGGCGAGCGCGGAGCGCGACAGCGCGGCCTC
>DASSQD010000132.1:0-66533 GCA_035702665.1 Burkholderiales bacterium | reverse complement strand
CGCCACGTGAGCGCGGGATTGGCCTCGAGCATGAGGGCGATCACGCCCACGGTCACTGGCGTCGCCGATGAGGTACCGTTCATCCGGTTGGTGTAGTTGCACAACGTGTTCAGCGGCGCGCCAACGCCACCGTTGTTGAACACGCTCGTGTTTACTCCAGTATGGGACAATCCCTTCGCGCAGCCCGACTGATCGGTCGTCACCATAGCCGGTTCGTATTCGTTTGCCGTCTTGCCGGGGTCGACCGAGGCGTTCAAGCCGAACTCACCGCCGGGCGCGCTTACCCAGATTGCCGATCCCGCTGTTGAATAGCTCGCCTTCACTCCACTGGCGTTCATCGCACCAACGACGATCTGATAGGGCAGCGTGTTGGCGGGATCGAAATTCGCGTTCTCGCAGGTCAACCCCGTGCCCGTGCAATTGACCGACCCGGCAATGACGGTCGGATCCCCGGCAATATCGAATCCGTTGCCAGCCGCCTTGACGTAAATTGCACCTCTTCCAGCGCGAAGCGAACTCACCCCGGCGAGGTATTGGCTCTCCTCTCCTGGAAAAGACGAGATGGAGATGGGGGTGATCGGGCTGACGCCGAAGCTCTGGTTGAAGATGAAAACGTCGTCGCTCTTGGGGTTCGAGCTCGAAGCGCCGATCGAATCGAGACACTGGGCTTCAGTGAGCGTTGGAACAGACAAAATGTTGAACCCCTTCAACCGCGCTCTTGGCGCGACCCCTATGCCACCCACTATGTTCTTCGCCATTGCAATCAGGCCTGCCACGCTGGTGCCGTGATCGAGGTCGACATCGACAGTGTTCGTCGGGTCGGTCGTATTGTTATTGAAGTTCCACGATCCGCCCGGTATCACGTTCGCCGCCAAGTCTTCGTGCAGGATTTCCAGGCCGGTGTCCGCTATGCCCACAATGACGCCGGCGCCGGTATAGCCCAGTCCAAATACCGGATCGACGTTGATATCGAAAGTGGCATTGCCCGGAGTATCGGCGAACGCTGTCTGCCCGGTATTCTTCAAATGCCACTGCTGAGACGCGAGCGGATCGCTCAGGCCGGAAATCGAGAACCCGCTCAGCGCAGAGCAGGCGACTGCAACGTTGGTCACATTGGCCGCAGGCATGGTGCCGCTGCCGCCGTTGACGACGCAGGTCTCGGTTGCGGGCTGCGAAAGCACCGTAACGCCGAAAACGGATCCCGCCGTGAGAGGCGTCGCGAATGTGAACGGGCTGTTGGCGCCGATGCTCAGATTCGCCGCGCCGTTGAGCTGTATGACGACGGTGCCGCCGGCGAGGCCGGACACGGCGCCGCCGACGGTGTAGGTGGGAGCCGGTCCTCCGCCACCGCCTCCCCCGCCGCCGCACGCGTTCAGGCACGCGGCGGCGATCAGGGCTGTCAGGCTCGCTCGAAGTCTCATCGCTTCTCTCCCCTGGTGCCGAATATCTCTGCTCGGATATTTCATCGCAACCTCGCTCGCGTCAAGCGCTTGCCCCCCATTCGGCAAGATCTTGACGCTGAAACCTGTCTGCGGACTGACTTCTAGATCGTCATCTCCCAGCCGAACGGCCGCGAGTTGCCCGCGCCCGGTCCCGCCAGCAGCACCAGCAGCGGCTCGAGCTCCTTGCGCTCGGGCGTCATCTCTGCGACGCCGCGCATCTGGACCTGCCGCGGCCGCGCCGCGCGCCACTCGCCGTTGCCGTTCAGGCGCAGGTCGCCGCGCAGGGTCGCGAGCCGCAGGGCGGCGCTGTCGCCGCTTCCGGTGATCTGCAGGCGGTAGTCGCCGATGCGCGCGATGCCGCTCATGCCCGCGTCGACCCATTCGACGGTGGCCGCGCCGCGCACGCTCGCCGGGCCGATCTCGAAGGAGTCCGCGGACACGCGCACGCGCCCGTCGGGCTTCACCAGCGCCGCCGCGGGAAACGCCGGCTCGACGAGCGCCGCCGGGACGCTCGCGTCCACCTTCTCCAGCCGCACGCTGCGCAGCCCGAGCCCGAGGTTCGCCTTCAGTGTGACGCCGGGGGCGGCGCCGCTCAGCGTCACGGCGAGCCGCCCGGTGAAGACCGAAAGCGGATTGCAGCGCCACTCGACGTCGGCGACGGCGCGGAAGCTGCCGGCCGAGCGGACCGCGAGCGAGCCCCGCCCCTTCCACACGGTGCCGCGCGCGTCGCCCAGCGCGACCGCCCCGCCGCTCGCCCGCTCGAGCGCAACCCCGAACCACGCCGCGGGCAGGTTCGCCACGAGAAAGACGAGATACGCCGCGACGCCGAGGATCGCGAAGCGGACGCCGGTCCGGCGCAGGGCTTCGATCATGCGCCCTGCGCCTGCAGCAGCAGGCGGGCGTTCACGGTGCCCGGCTTGGGACTCCTCTCGATGGTCGCGTTCTCGGCGCGCAGGCCCGCCTGGTGCAGCTCGACCAGCAGCGACATCACCGCCGGGAACGGAGCGCCCTCGATCTGCACGCGCACGCTGCGCGCGCCCTCGGCGTCGACGCGCTTCACCTGCTCGCGCAGGCCGTTCCTCGCGGCCGCTTCCTGGAACGCGGAGGCCGCATCGGCGGGAGGCTCGCCGCGCGGAGTCGCGCGCAAACCCTCGACGAGCACCGCCTGCGACTGCACCTGGGCGAGCTGCGCCTCGACCGAGGCGAGCCGCGCCTGCGACCGGGAGAGGCCGGCCTCGATCGGAAGCCAAAGCAGGAGATAGAACAGCACGATCCCGAGGAAGACCGCGAGCAGCGACGCCACCCGGCGGTCGCGCGGGTCGAGCGCGTTCCAGCGGCTCTTCCACGGCTCCAGCCGTGCCTTCACCGGCGCGAGCCAGGCGGGATTCACGGCTTGCCTCCCTTCGAGCCGGCCGCGCGCAGCTGCAGGCGCGCTTCCCCGCCGGAGCGGTCCACGGCGACATCGAGCGAGCGAGCGCGCAGCGCGCCGGCCAGCGCCTCGGCGTCGCCCTGCGTCGCCGCCATCCGGACGCCCAGCGTCTTGTCGGCGTAGTCGATGGCCTGCACGCGCAGGCGCGCCTGGCGCTCGAACGCGGGCGAGGCGCGGGCGAGCAGGAAGAGCATGTCCCCCGGAGACGCGGCCCCGCTCTTCGCGCCCAGGGCGTCGAGGCCGCGGCGCATCTGCTCGGCGGGATCGACGATCACGCGCGTGTCCGGAAAGCTCTTCATGAGGATCGCGCGCATCTCCGAATCGGCGGCGTGCGCGCGGTAGGCGGTGCGCCCCCACTCGACCGCATCCAGGACGAGCGTGAGAACGAGCCAGGCGGCGAGCAGCGCCGCCGCCGGCAGGTAGGCGCGCTGCAGCGCCGCGCCCCGCCCGCGCCGCTGGGCATAGCGCTGCTGGAGCAGATCGAGCGGCGCCTCCGGAACGGCGGCCTGCGCGGCGGCGAGGGCCTCCAGCGGCAGGCCCAGCGCGGTGCGCCAGGCGCCGGCATCGAGATCGCCCGGAGCGTCGACCAGCAGGATGCGCTCCGGCGCCTTGGCGTCGGCGCGCGCCTCCGCGAGAGCGGTGTGCAGCCACCCCGGCGGCTGCGGTTCGCGCGGGCCGCCGAATCCGGAGTGAAGGCCCGAGCGCAGCACCATCTCGCCGTCGCGGAACGCGAGCGTCCACGAACGGTCGGCGAGCGGCAGGGAGAGCGTCACCGGCGCGAGACGCGCCGGCGCGAGGCCGGCGGCGGCGAGCCCCGCGAGCCAGCCTTCCATGCGCTCGCGGCGCGTCACCGCCACGGCGAGCGCACCGTCGGCCTCGTGAACGAAGGCGAAGTGCAGCTTCTCGGGCGCATCGATCAGCTGGTCCTCGAGCGCGAACGGCAGCGCCTGAGCGATCTTGGCGGCCGAGCGCGTCGGCAGCCGCGCGCGCAGCAGAAGCGTTTCCGCGGCCGGGGTCCAGACGAGAATCTCGTCGGCGGCGGCGAGGCCCTCGAGGCCGCGCTGGCTGCCCTGGCGCACCGCTCCGCCCGCTTCGGTGCGGCGCCAGCGCAGCTCGCGGTCCTCCGCCGGCCAGTCGCGCGGCAGCCAGAGCTCGAGGCGGTCCCCGCCCTTGGGACGCAGGGCGTCGGCGACGTCCAGCCAGCGCCGGCCGCCCAGGCGCGGCGCCTTCCAGTTCCAGCGCAGGCTACCGAGGCTGGGTGCTTTCATCGGTTCCGCTCATCGACAAGGGTCCGACCGCGTCGATCAGGGGCTGCGGCCGGTGCCAGATCCAGTTCGTGACGTTCCCCGCGCGCTGCAACAACGCCACGGTGCGGCGCTGGTGGCGCCCGATCGAGGTGTCCAGCGTGATCAGGAAAAAATCGGTCTTGACGCTCGCCAGCCCGGCCGGGAGCTTCTGGCCCTGGGGCATCTGCGGAGTCAGCTCGCTCACGTTGTTCATCGGCTTGGACTGGCGGGCTTCGGCGACCCGCTGCCCCCACGCCACGTCGAGGTTCGCCAGTGCCGCGAGCACGACCGCGGAGGCGGTGTTGATGTTGATCGTCGTCCTGACCCCCGCGGGGAGGACGGTGACGAAGGGCAGCAGCGTCTGCACCGTCTTCTCGTCGAAGCCGCGCACGAGCCGCAGCTCGTCAACGCTCGTAAACGGCTGGTTGGCGGCGCGGTACGGCGTCTTGAGGACGAGGTAGTCGACGTCCTCCGCGCCCCCGGGCGAAGTCACGTTGCTGTCCGGATCCATCCAGTCGATGACGGCGTTGGCGAGCAGCGGATCGAGGTTGAGCAGGACGAGGAGCTTCTGGAACACCGAGATGTCCGGCGCACTCGGCTGGTTGTTGAGCAGGAGATTGTTCAGGTTGAACCGCCCCTGCGCATCCTCGACCGCGACGTGGATCGCCCCGCCGTCGACCGGCAGCGTCGGCAGGCCCTGCGCCCAGGGCTCGCCGAGATGGTCGATCGAGTTGTGCGCGGCGTCGTCGAGCAGGGCCACGCTCGCCCAGAGGAGCGCCCCGCGGCGCAGCAGGTCGGTCGCGTCGCGATCGCCGACGTTCTCCATCTGCCGGAACCATATCTGGTGCGCGAAAGCGATCTTCGCCGCGACCGCCGCCGCGATCGCGACGATCATCACCGCCGTGATCAGGGCGACGCCGCGCTGGGCCTTGGCGCGGGCCCTCATCGGTTCACCAGGAACAGCCGCTTGAAGCTGCCCACGCCCTTGACCGCCAGCGTGATCTCGATCGCCGGCGGCGGGTTGTTCGGGTTGACGCCTCCCGCCGGCCAGTTCGGCACGGTGTTCGCCTGCGAATCGGCGAAGCGCACCTCGAAGGTGTCGACGTCGCCGATCAGCGGCGCCTCGAGCAGCTTGGTCACCGGGGCGCGGTCGAGCACCGGCCAGGTGATGCGGTACAGCTTCCCTTCCTTGAGGCGGTAGGCGACGCGCCGCAGGTCGGATTCCGCCGTCACGCCGTAATGCAGCTCGCCGCCGCGCGTGAGTTCCAGGCTCGGCTCCGCGAGCGCGCGCGAGTCGTAGGGACGCCCAACGAACGCCGGCAGCAGCGCGACGCCCGCCTCGTCGCGCACCGGGCGCGGCCGCGCGTGCGCGACGTCGTCGGAGATGCGCATGAACACCTGGGCCAGCTGCTGCCAGGTCTGCTGCTCGTGCTCGAGCCGCGCGCGCCCGTCGAGCAGGCGGCCGAGGCCCACGTACGCGAGCGCCGAGAAGACGCCGAAGACGAGCAGCGCGACCAGCAGCTCGATCAAGGTGAAGCCGCGCCGTGTCTTCATCGCGGAGCGTCTCCCTGCGGCGCGGGCGTCGCGCCCATCTGCGACAGGTCGCCCGTCTGCGACGGAGTCGACGTCGTCACCGAGGCGCCGGTCTGCTCGACGAACCCGGTGAGGGTCACGAGCGGCACCTTCCCGCCCGGCAGCACCACGCCGACGACCACGCGGCGCAGCCGCGTGAGGGGCGTCACCCCCGTCTCCTGGATCCAGTGGAACTTGCGACCGCCCATGGTCGCGTCGCCCTCCTGGGTGTCGAGGGCGGGCCATTCGCTCTTCAGCTCGAGCTCCGTGAGCCTGTCTTCCGCGACCCAGCGCGCGAGCATCCGCTCGCGCAGCTCGGTCGTGGTGTCGATCGCCGCGCCGAGGCTGTGCGCCGCCGCGGTGAGCGCGATCGCGAGCACGGCGAGCGCCACCAGGATCTCCACGAGCGTGAAGCCCCGAGGCCGCGCGCCGGTCACGAGCCCGCCTCCGCGCGTATCGTGCCGTCGGGCGTTCCGACCACGCTCCAGCGCGCCCCGCCGCCCGCGAGGAGAATGCGGAACGCGGGCAGCTCGCCGCTCGGCAGCAGCACGATGCCCTGCGGCTGCGTGCCGTCTCCGGCGACGGCGCCCTCGAGCTGCAGCGATTCGATCGCCACGCCGAGCGTGAGCTGCCGCGGGCGCAGGATCTCGTCGTCCTTGGTGATCTTGAGCTTGCCGTCGCGCTCCAGGCGCAGGAAGCGGTACGACTCGCGCCCCGCGCCGAACGCGAAGACGCGTCCCTGCATGATCGCCTCCTCGCGCGCCGTCTTGAGGAGCAGCGCGAGGTGCTCGCTTTCGTCGCGCACGGCCTCGCCGGGGCTGCGCATCAGCTGCACGCCCGCGAGCGCGACGATGATTCCGATGATGAGCACCACCACCAGCAGCTCGATCAGCGTGAAGCCGCGCGCGCCCCCGCGTGCCGAGTGCGGTCGCATCACTGCCACGAGCCGATGTCGGCGGCGTAGCCCTCGCCCCCGGGCTGGCCGTCGGAGCCCAGGGAGAAGACGTCGACCTCGCCGCGAATTCCGGGATTGAGGTACTGGTAGTCGTGGCCCCAGGGGTCCTGGGGCAGCTTCTCGAGGTATCCGCCCGGCTTCCAGTTGCGCGGGATGTCGCCGCGGTCGGGCTTCTTCACCAGCGCGAGCAGGCCCTGCTCGTTGCTCGGGTAGGTGCCGTTGTCGAGCCGGTAGAGCTTCAGCCCCCCGATGATCGCGTTGACGTCGGCGCGCGCCGCCGTCGCCCGCGCCTGGTCCGGCCGGTCCATGATGCGCGGCACGATCAGCGCCGCCATGATGCCCAGAATCGTGATGACGACGAGGATTTCGATCAGCGTGAAGCCGCGCGGGCGGCGTAGGGTCCTGGCGAATCTTTCCATGGCGGCTCCGGAGGGGTGCGCAGGCCCTTATCGTACCAGCGTGTTCATGTCGAAGATCGGCAGCAGGATCGCGACGACCACGAACAGGACGATCATCCCCATGAGGATGATCAGCACGGGCTCGAGCAGCGCCGTCAGCCTTCGCACCCAGTTCTCCAGCTCGCGCGACTGGGCCTCGGCGGCGCGCGCGAGCATCGAGTCGAGCCGGCCCGTGGCTTCGCCGCTGGCGATCAGGTGGATGACGAGCGGCGGGAAGAGCTTCGCCGAGCCGAGCGAGGACGACAGGGCCGCGCCCTCGCGCACCCGCCGCACCGCCTCCTCCACCGCGCCTTTCATCGGGAGGTTCGTGACCACCGCCGCGGCGGACTGCAGCGACGAGAGCAGCGGCACGCCCGCGCCCGTGAGGATCCCCAGGGTGTCGGCGAAGCGCGCCGCGTTCACGCCCCGGATCAGCCGGCCCACGAGCGGGAGCCGCAGCAGGAATCCGTGCCAGCGCGCCCGGCGCCCCTCGTCGCGGAGAAGCAGCCGGAAGACGACGAGGGCGACGACCAGAACGGCGAGAGTCAGGAGACCGCTCGCGCGGGCGAAATCGCTCACCGCGATGAGGATGCGCGTCGCCAGCGGGAGCGCCTGGCCGAGGTTGGTGAACACGCGCGTTACCTGCGGCACCACGTATACGAGCAGCCCGCCGACCACGAGGAGCGCCACCACCGTGACGAGCGCCGGGTAGATGAACGCGGTCAGCATGGTGTTGCGCAGGCTTTCGCGGTTCTCGGTGAAATCTGCGAGGCGCTCGAGCACCTCGCCGAGCTTGCCCGAGTGCTCGCCCGCCTCGATCATCGCGCGGTAGATCTCGGGAAACGCCGAGGGAAACGCGGCGAGGCCGCGCGAGAGCGACTGGCCTTCGAGGACGCGCGCCCGGACCGCCGCGAGCAGCCTGCGGGCGCCCGCCGCCTCGGTCTGCTCGATGAGGACGTTCAGGCACTCCTCGATGGTGAGGCCGGCGCGCTCGAGGGTCGCGAACTGGCGGGTCACCAGCGCCAGGTCGCCGCGCGACATCCCGGGGCGGGTGAAGCGCTCGCGCAGGCCGGCGTGGCCGGCGGTCTCGCGGATCGACTCGACCGCGAGCGGCGCGAGGCCGCGCTCGCGCAACAGCGTGCGCGCGTGTCGCTCGGTGTCCGCCTCGATGACGCCATGCTTCTCGCGTCCGCCCGTGTCCAGCGCGCTGTACTCGAAACCCGACATTCCCGGTATCCGCGCGAACCTACTCGCGGCTCACGCGCAGCACTTCCTCGAGACTGGTCTCGCCCGCCTTCACCCAGCGCATGCCGTCCTCGCGCAGGCCTTTCATCCCGCGTACGCGCGCGTGGTCGCGCAGGTCGGCCTCGGCGGCGCGGCCGTGGATGAGGCGCCGCGACTCGTCGTCGATCAGGAGCAGCTCGAAGATGCCGCTGCGACCCTGGTAGCCGGTGAAGGTGCACGCCTCGCAGCCGGGCGCGGTGAACAGCATGTGCCCGGCGCCGCCGTTGCCGTTCGCGAGCAGCGCGCGCTCGGCGGCGTCCGGCTCGTGCGCGCGGCGGCACGCCGGGCACAGCCTGCGCACCAAGCGCTGGGCGAGAACGCCCAGCAGGCTCGAGGCGACGAGGAAGGGCTCGATCCCCATGTCGACCAGCCGCACCACCGCGCCGGCGGCGTCGTTGGTGTGCAGCGTCGCGAGCACGAGGTGCCCGGTCAGGCTCGCCTGCACCGCGATCTGCGCGGTCTCCAGATCGCGGATCTCGCCGATCATCACCACGTCCGGGTCCTGGCGCAGGATCGCGCGCAGCGCGCGCGCGAAGGTCAGGTCGATGCGTGGATTCACCTGCGTCTGCCCCACGCCGTCGAGGTCGTACTCGATCGGGTCCTCGACCGTGACGATATTGGTGTGCTTCGCGTCGAGCTGCGAGAGCGCGGCGTAGAGCGTCGTGGTCTTTCCGGAACCGGTCGGGCCGGTGACCAGGATGATGCCGTGCGGCTGGCGGATCAGTTCCTTGAGCGTTGCGAGGGTCGTGTCGGCCATGCCCAGGCCCGTGAGATCGAGCCGGCCCGCCTGCTTGTCGAGCAGGCGCAGCACCACGCGCTCGCCGTGCGCGGTCGGCAGGATGGAGACGCGCACGTCGACCGAGCGGCCCGCGAGGCGCAGCGCGATGCGGCCGTCCTGCGGCTGGCGCTTCTCGGCGATGTCCAGTCGCGCCATGATCTTGATGCGCGAAACGATCACGCCGTGCGCCGCCTGCGGCGGCTCGAGCACGTCGCGCAGCATTCCGTCCCTGCGGAAGCGCACGACGGAGCGCCGGTCGAAGGCCTCGATGTGGATGTCCGAGGCGTTCTCGCGCACCGCCTGCGAGAACAGCGCGTTGATCAGCCGCACGATGGGCGCGTCGTCCTCGCTCTCGAGCAGGTCGGCGACCTTGGGCAGGTTCTCGGCGAGCGCGGCGAGGTCGGGGCTCGCGTCGAGGTCGGTGACGATGTCCGCCGCCTGCGAGGTGCCCCGCTCGTAGGCACGAGCGAGCGCCGCATCGAAGGCCTCCTTGGCCAGCTCGCGCAGCGCGAGCGGCCCGCCGAGCACGCGCTGCACCTCGGCGAGCACGCTCGCCTTCACGCCGGGACGCACCCACAGCTCGATGCCCTCGTCGAGCTGCCGGGCGCTGATCACGCCGTGGCGCTTGGCAAAGGCGTAAGGCAGCCGCTCGACGCAGCGCGCGTCGGCCGAGAGGGTGTTGGACGACATATCCATGAATCTATTGCGCCGCCGGCGCGGGCGCCGCTTGCGGCGGCGGAGCGACGGGCGCGGCGGGCGGTGGAGCCAGCGGCGGGGGCGCCGGGGCGGCCGGCGGCGGAGCCGGGGTCGCCGGCACCGGCTCGAACCGGTCGTAGATGTTCTCCCGCTCGGGGCCTTCGCCGCGCGTGTAGCCGCGCAGGTATTCGTAGCGGTCGATGGTCACGCGGTACGCGTCCTCGGGGGCGCGCACGATCACCGGGCGCAGGAAGATCATCAGGTTGGTGCGCTTCTTCTCCTGGCTCTTGAAGCGGAACAGCGCGCCGATGAAGGGGATCTCGCTCAGAAGCGGGACGCCCTGCGTGGTCTCGTTCAGGGTGTTCTGGATCAGCCCGCCGAGGACGATGGTGGCGCCGTCGTCGACGATCACCTTGGTCTCGATGGAGCGCTTGTTGGTGATGAGATCGGACGCCCCCGTGAGCACCGTCGGGGCGATGTCCGACAGCTCCTGGGAAATTTCCAGCCGTATCGTCGAGCCTTCGGAAATCTGCGGCTTGATCCTCAAGATAAGCCCGACGTCCTTTCGCTCGATCGTCTGGAACGGGTTCACCGCGCCGGCCGTCGGGCTGGCGACGGTGGCCGTCGTGGTGAAGCTGCCGGTCACGAAAGGCACGTTCTGGCCGACGACGATCTTCGCCTGGTAGTTGTCGAGCGTCAGGAGGTTCGGCGTGGACAGGATGTTTCCGAGCTGGTTCGAGGTCACGGCTCGCGCGAGAGCGCCCAGGCTCTGCACCGTGGTGCCGTTCGGAAGCGTGATCGCCTTGCCGAGCACCGCCAGCGTCAGCCCGTTCGACGCGGCCGCAGCGGTCGCAGGGCTCGCGACCGCCGCGCCGAGGCTGGGATTGGCGCCGAGAAAATTCGTGAAGCCCCCGACCGAGGATTGACCCACACCGGTGACCCCGGCCCACTGGAAGCCCAGCTCGTCGGTGCGGTCGGCGTTCATCTCGGCGATCAGCGCCTCGACGTAGACCTGGGCGCGCCGGATGTCGAGCTGCTCGATCACCGTGCGCAGGTTGTTGTAGACGGTGTCCGAGGCGTTGATGATGATCGAGTTGGTGGCCTCGTCCGCCTGGATGAGCGAGGGCGCGGCGGCTCCGGCTCCGCCCGGGCGCGCCGCGACCGGCGCCGCCTGCGCGCCCGGGGTCCCGGCAGCCGATGCCTGGAGCATGCCGCGCAGCACTTCGACCAGCTTGGTCGCCTCGGCGTGCTTGAGATAGATCACCCGGGTGCTGCCCATAGCGCGCGCGGGCACGTCGAGCCTGCTGATAAGCGTGCGCAGCTGCTCGATGCGTCCCGGATTGTCGGAGCGCAGCAGGATGCTGTTGGTGCGCGTATCGGCGACCACGGAGAAGCGGTCGCCGCCCGCCGCGAGCTGCGAGGGAGGCACTCCGGGCGCGGCCCCGGGGGTGGTCACGCCCGTCCCGGAGAGGCGGATGACCATCTCCGCGAGGTCGACGGCGGAGGCGTGCTGCACCGGAACCACGGTCACGTCGGTGCTCGTCGGCAGATCGACCTTCTCGATGATGCGCATCAGCCGGCGCACGTTGTCGGCGTAGTCGGTGATGATCAGCGCGTTCGCCGGCTCGTACACCGAGAGCTGGCTGGTCGGCGACATCAGGGGACGCAGCACGGTCTGCAGTTGCGCGACCGCGACGTGCTGCCCGATCATGACCTGCGTGACGACCTGCTCGCCGCCGCGCGGCGGTCCGGCCTGCTCGTTCACCGGCGCGGCGGACTTCGCTTCCGCCACCGGAACGATGCGCACGGAATCGCCGGGGCCCTCGACCGCGGTAAACCCCTGCGCCTTGAGCGCGGACAGGAACACCTGATACGCGGCCGCGACCGGCATCGCCCTCGCCGAAACGATGGTCACCTGGCCGCGCACGCGCGGATCGATCAGCATGTTGCGGCCGGTCATCTGCGACATGGCCTTGACGACGGCCTGCAGATCCGCCTGCTGGAAATTGAGCAGGACCTCGCCCGCGCGCGGCTGTATCGCAGGGGCCCCCGGGCCGCGGGCTCCGGGCGCAAGACGCGGCGCCGGGGCCGCGGGCGCAGCCGGCGTGACCGGCGCCGTCTGCTGCTCGCCCTCGGGACCCTGTCCGGGCGGCGCATCCTGTCCCTGCCCCGGAGCCTGCGCCGCTGCGATCTGCGCGCCGATGGCAAGCGCCCCAGCAAGGGCCCGCACAGCAATCGAATAGTTGTTTTTCATGACGGTCGTGAAGTCCTGGGCGCCGCGTTCAGCGCATGTCGTAGTAGAGAGTCTCGGTGCGTCCCTGGCGCTGCACCTCCACGAGCACGCGCTGCGCGCTGCCGAACTGCTGGTACAGCCGCATCACGTCGTCCATGCTGGTGAGCGCCTGGCCGTTCACGTTCTTGATGACGTCGCCCGGCCGCAGTCCGAGCTTCTCGTACAGGCTGCCCGGCTGGATCTGCCGCACCAGGAATCCCCCGTCCGCGTTGGGAACGATCAAGGCCTGGCTCAGGAACTCCGGCTTGCCGAGCTGCTGCTGCAATTGCCTGCGGTCCACCAGTTGCGCGCCGGTCCCGCTCGGCTGAACGATGGGTGGAGAAGGCGGAGTCAAATTCAGCGCGGCGGTCTTCTCCGTGTCCTTCAGCATCACGGCTTCGCGTACGCCGTTGCGCAGGATCACGATGCGGTCGCGTTCCACCGCGTCAAGGCGTACCCCGGGCGTCAGCTCTTCGCCGGTGCAGAATGCGGACTCGGGTTGCCCCTGGACGACGAGCAGGGCGCAGCCGCCCTTGAGCTCCACCGCGACCCCGGTCAGGGTGATGTTCAGATTGGAGGGGGCCAGGCTCGCTTCGTCGGCGACCTTCGCGGGGGCGGCCCCGAAAAGCTGCGAGCGGGCGAGCACGCCGAGGTCGGTCGCCTCGTCGCTGCTGCGGACGACCGCCGGCGATCCCGGCTGGAGGATCCGCCAGGTACCCTGCGCGAGCGCCCAGCACAGCCACAACAGCGCGGCGAGGGTCGCCGCGGTCGGCAGCGCGCGGTGCGCCAGCACGGCCTGGATCCGCCCGGTCGAGGGTATGAAACGCTGCGCAACAGACATGGCTGCGGACATGGTTGGGGCCCAAGACTTGACGGAGCAGTGCCGGTTTCCCTTATAAACTCTTCATCTTACATGAGAAGCAGCCGATTCCGTCATCGCCGTTCCCGACCGCGGTCGCTCTCCGGTCCGGTGCCATAATTCGAGGGCTCCAAACCCGACGAGGACCTCCATGATCACTCCCCCATCGGCGCGCATGCTGGCGCGCTATAACAGCTGGGCCAACCACCTCATTTTCGAGGCGGTGGCCGCGCTTCCCGAGGGCGAAGCGACCAAGCAGCGCCCCAGCCTTTTCAAGAACATGGTTCACACGCTCAACCACAACTACGTCATCGACCTCATCTGGCAGGCGCACCTCGAAGGGCGCGACCACGGGTTCACCGCTCGCAACACGCCGGGGCATCCGCCGCTTGCGGAGCTGTGGCGCAAGCAGCAGGCGATCGACGACTGGTACATCGCCTGGGCCGACGGCCTGTCCGATGCCGCGCTCGCCGAGCGCGTCCGCTTCACGCTGATCGGCGGCAATCCCGGAGTCATGACCCGCGGGGAAATCCTGCTGCACGTCGTCAACCACACCACCTACCATCGCGGCTTCGTCGCCGATCTCATGTACCAGGTGCCGGGGGTGCGGCCCCCGACGACCGACCTGCCGGTGTACCTCAGGGAGTCCGCCACCGCGCCGGTCTAGGGTCCGGTCTCAACCGAGGCATTCGGCGATTTCGTATTGTCGGCCGCCGGCCAGCGCTGCGACGCCTCGGGCAGCGGCGTCTCCTTGCCGCTCAGGCGCTCGATCGCGATGGCGTACAGCGTGATCTGGTCGATGCGCGGATAGAAACCTTTCGGACGCTCGCTCCACCTCCCCTTCGCGTATTTCGCCATGAGCGCGTCAAAGAAACGTTGCCGCGCGGGAAGTTCCTCCACCACCCGTATGCGGCCGAACGCCACCACGCTCGCGTACGCCACGCTCGAGTCGCACTCGAAGCGTCCATACGGGAATACCTCGCCCGGCTCGTCCACCTCGAAGCACACGCGCGGCTCGTGGTCGACGTTGGCGCGCAAATGGCCCCTGGCGCGGGTGTTGTGCACGAAAATGTCGCCCTCCATGCAGACGTAGAGAAGCGGAACGCAGTACGGCCAGCCGTCCTCGCCCACCGTGGCCAGGCGCCCGCAGAATCCCTTTTCCAGCACCTCGCGCGCGCGCGCTTCCGGCATCAACTTGTCCGCGCGCCTCACCTGAGGTAAGCCGCTCATCGGGACCTCCGCCGATAGTCAAAAGACCCGATTAGACCACGGGAGTTCGATCCGCAGGAGCCGTTCGCACACGGTTACATCGGTTACAACTGGGTGCCGGTTTCCGCGAGGCAACCGCCGCGCTCAGGGGACCTTGATCGCCTTCCCGTAGCAGGTGAACGCTTCCGAACCGCCGAACAGCCCGCGGTCTCCGTAGCAATCCACGTTGATCAGGCCGTTCGCGTCGAGGGATGCGGCTCTGTCCTTCAGCGCCGCAATGCCCTTCTCGCGCGACGAGTACGTCGGCACCCACGCGGCGGTGCGCCAGGAATCCGTCCAGATCCGCGCCACGCTCTGGTAGTCGCCCTGCTTCAGCTCCGCCGGGCTGTAGATCCTGACGTTTTCGCTCTTGGTCGTGCTCGCGCATCCGGACAGCACGGCGGCGAATGCGGCAAGACAAGCAAGTCGTTTGCTCATGGGTGGGATCGTCGACCTGACGGCGCGATTATATTCTCATGAACGCGGAGAGCGCCGGCGCTCCGTCACGCCGCCTCGCCGATCCCCTCTGCGACCGGGGCCGGGACGGGCTTGCGCCCGCAATCCGGCCTCGGTGAGCACGTAAGTCCTGTCCGCCGTCTTCGCGGCGGCCTCCGAGTGCGTGACGAGGATTCCCGCAGCACCCTCCCCCTTCACGCACTCTCGCAGCAGCGCCAACACCTCCTTCGCGCTTTCGGGATCGAGGTTCCCCGTCGGCTCGTCGGCGAACACCAGCCGCGGCTTGTGCACGAGAGCGCGCGCGATCGCGACGCGCTGCATCTCGCCGCCGGAGAGCTCGCGCGGCAGGCTCTCGCCGCGATCGCCGAGCTTGACTGCGTCGAGGAGCGAGGCGACCCGCTCGCCCATCGCCTTGCCTGCCGCGCGGTTCAGGACGAGAGGAAGTGCGACGTTCTGCGCCACGGTCAGGTAGGGCAGGACGTGGAAAGCCTGGAACACGAACCCCATGTGCTTGCGCCGCACGCGAGTCGCCTCGTCGTCGCCGAGCGCGCTCAAGTTCACTCCGTCGAGCAGCACCTCTCCCGAATCGGGGCGGTCGAGACAGGCGATGAGGTTGAGAAGCGTGGACTTCCCGATGCCCGACTCGCCCATCACCGCGATGTAGTCGCCCGCGCCGAGCTCCAGGCTGATGTCGTGCAGCACGCTCTTCGCGCGCGGACCCGAGAAGGATTTCGAGAGATTCCTGACCGACAGCACGCGGGCGAGATTACTGGTGCGGCGCGCCCAATGCAAGAAGAGCGGCGCTCACACGCCGAGGTAGCGGTGCTGCACCTCGCGGCTCCGCGCGAGCTCGGGCGAGTCGCCGGTCCACACGACGCGACCCTTCTCGATGACGTGGTGCCGGTCCGCGATGCGCGTGAGCGATCTCAGGTCCTTGTCGATGATGAGGATCGAAAGGCCGGAGGCCTTGAGGTTCCCGATCGCGCGATAGATCTCGGCGCACACGAGCGGGGCGAGGCCCTCGGTCGCCTCGTCGAGAATCAGCAGGCGCGGGTTGGTCATGAGCGCGCGACCGATGGCGAGCATCTGCTGCTCCCCGCCCGAAAGCTGGCTGCCGAGGTTGCCCTCCCGCTCGGCGAGCTGCGGGAAGAGCGCGTACACGCTCGCGAGGGTCCACGGCGCCGAGCGCGATCGCCTGGCGGCGGTCGCGACGAGGTTCTCGCGCACGGTGAGGTTGGGGAAGACCTGCCGCCCCTCGGGAACGAGGCCCAGCCCCGCCTGGGCGACGCGATACGAGGGCAGGCCGTGCAGCAGCTCGCCCTCGAACCGTATCGTTCCGGCGCGGCTGCGCGTCATGCCCATGATCGAGCGGACGGTGGTCGTCTTGCCCATGCCGTTGCGCCCGAGCAGCGTCGCGACCTCGCCCGTGCGCACCGCGAGCGAAACGCCGAACAGCACTTGGCTGCGCCCGTAGGCCGTCTCGAGTCCTTCGACTTCCAGCGTCACGCCGGGACCTCCTCGCCGAGATACGCGCGCCGCACCTCGGGATTGGCGCGGATCGCCGCGGGAGACCCCGTCGCGATGATGCGTCCGTAGACGAGAACCGAGACGCGGTCGGCGAGCGAGAACACCGCATCCATGTCGTGCTCGACCAGGATGATGGTCTTGCCTCCCTTGAGCGTGCCGAGAAAGGCGATCATGCGCTGGGTCTCCTCGGCGCCCATGCCTGCCACCGGCTCGTCGAGCAGCAGCAGCCGCGGGCTGGAAGCGAGCGCCATCGCGATCTCGAGCTGGCGCTGCTCGCCGTGCGCCAGATTGGCGGCGAGCACGCCGGCGCGTGCGGCGAGCCCGATGCTTTCCAGGACCGCCTGCGCCGGCGCGCGCAACGCCGCCTCGTCCCGCGCCTGCTTCCAGAAGCGGAAGCTGTGCCCCGCGCGCGCCTGCACCGCGAGCATCACGTTCTGGAGCGCCGACCACTCCGGGTAGACGCTCGTGATCTGGAACGAGCGCGCCAAGCCCCGGTGCGCCCGCTGCGGCGCGGCCAGCGCCGTGATGTCCTCGCCGGCGAAGCGCACCTTGCCACTGTCCGGGCGGACATCGCCGGCGAGCTGCCCGATGAGCGTGCTCTTCCCCGCGCCGTTCGGGCCGATGATCGCGTGGGTCTCCCCTTCGCGCACGTCGAGATCGACGCCGTCGCTCGCGCGCAGCGCCCCGAAGCTCTTCGTCAGAGCCCGCACCTCGAGAATCGGGCTACTCATCTTTTCGCACGATCAGGCCCGCGAGGCCGCGGCGGAGGAACAGCACCGAGAGCACGAGCAAGGGCCCGAGGATGATCTGCCAGTGCTGCGTCCAGCCCGACAGCAGGTCTTCGAGAACGAGAAGGGCGAAAGCGCCCAGCACCGGCCCGACGATGCTGCCCATGCCGCCGAGAATCACCATGAACATCAGCTCGCCCGAGCGCGTCCAGTTCATGATCTCGGGAGTGAGGTAGGCGGTGTGGTTCACCAGCAGCGCGCCGGCCAGCCCGCACACCGCGCCCGCGACGACGAAGGCCGCCAGACGGTAGGGATACGGCGAGATGCCGACGGCGCGCGTGCGCGCCTCGTTCGACTTCGCCGCCCGGATCGCCATGCCGAAGCGCGAGTTCACCAGGCGATGTCCGAGAACGAGCACCAGCACGAGGATCGCCAGCACCAGATAGTAGAAGGTGCCGGAATCGCCCAGATCGAGCCCCGGGAAACGGCTCCTCGACGGCAGGCGCATGCCATCGTCGCCGCCGAATTCCTCGATCGAGATGCCCAGGTAGTAAAGCATCTGCGTGAACGCCAGCGTGATCATGATGAAGTAGACGCCGCTCGTGCGGATCGACACCGCGCCGATCACCAGCGCCACCGCCGCGGAGGCCCCGATCGCGAGCGACCACTGGAGGAAACCGTCGTAGACGCCGTAGTGCGCGAGCACGCCGACCGCGTAGCCTCCGATTCCGAGATAGGCCGCGTGACCGAAGGAGACCATGCCGCCGTAGCCGAGGATCAGATTCAGGCTCGCGGCCGCGATCGCGAAGATCATGATGCGGCGCACGAGGTCCAGGTAGAAAGGCTGGTTGAGGAGCGAGGCGACCGGTGGCACCGCTGCGAGAAGCAGCAGGCCGAAACCGAGGGCGATTGCGCGGCTTCGGGAGTTCACAGGCGTGCCGGAAACAGGCCCTGCGGTTTGAGCGCCAGCACCGCAGCCATCAGTAGATAGATGAGCATCGACGCAAGCGCCGGCCCGGCGGCGTCGGCCGCCGCGGGCGAGATCACCGTCGCGAGGGTGGGCTTCAGGAACGCGCGCCCGAGCGTGTCGACCACGCCGACGATCACCGCCCCGGCCAAGGCGCCGCGGACCGAGCCGATGCCTCCGATCACGATCACCACGAAGACCTCGATGAGGATCAGCTCGCCCATCCCCGGCTGCACGACGTAGATCGGTCCCGCCATGAGGCCCGCGAGCCCGGCGAGCGCGGCGCCGAGCCCGAAGACGATCGTGTACAGCATGCGGATGTTGACCCCGAGCGCGGCCACCATTGCGCGGTTCGAGGCGCCCGCGCGGACCAGCATTCCCAGGCGCGTGCGCGCCACCGTGAACCACAGGAGGCCCGCGACGGCGAGACCGACGGCGATGATGATCAGGCGGTACAGCGGATAGCGCAGGCCCGGCAGGAGGTCGACGTGCCCCGACAGGTAGTCGGGGATGTTCGTATACAGCGCGGCCCGGCCCCAGATCATCGCGGCGAGCTCGTTGAAGAAGAGGATCAGGCCGAAGGTGGCCAGCACCTGGTCCAGGTGATCGCGCTCGTAGAGCGTGCGCAGCGCCACCACCTCGACCGCGATCCCGACCGCCAGCGTTCCGGCGAGGCCGAGCAGCACCCCGAGCGCCCAGGATCCCGTCGCCTGGTAGAAATAGGCGGCGAGATAGGCGCCGACCATGTAGAACGATCCGTGGGCGAGGTTCACCAGGTTCATGATGCCGAACACCAGCGTGAGCCCGGCCGCCATCAGGAACAGCGTCACCCCGAGCTGCAGCCCGTTGAGCGCCTGCTCGAGGACGAGGAAGAGATTCACGGCTTCATGAACGAAAAAAGGGCGCGGATCGTTCCGCGCCCCGCAGCTTCGATGCGATCCGCGCCGCCGCTACTTCATCGCGCATTCCTTGGAGTAGGAATCCTTGTGGTTGGTGAACACCGTCTTCTGTACCTCCATGACCGGGTCCTGCCCGGCGGGCCCGGTCACCGTCTTCAGGAGGTAGAAATTCTGTATGGGGAAATGGTTGGTGTTGTAGACGAACTTGCCTCGCGTCGAGGCGAAGTCCGCTTTTTTCATCGCGGCGACCATGCCTTTCGTGTCCGCCAGGTTGCCCTTGACCGCGCGCACGGCGGAGTCGATGAGCATGATGCCGTCGTAGCTCTGCGCTCCGTAGAACACCGGCATCTTGCCGTATTTCTTACGGTAGTCGGACACGTATTTCTGGTTCGCCGGGTTCTTCAGGTCCGGGCTCCAGTAGCGCGTCTCGTACTGGCCGAGCGCCGCGTGCTTCAGCGCCGCGATGGAGATCTCGTCCACCGTGTATACCGAGTACAGCGGGAACTGGCCGCGCAGGCCCGCCTCGGAGTACTGGCGCAGGAAGGAGATCCCCATTCCGCCGGGGTAGAACACGAACACCGCCTTGGGATTCTTCGCGCGCAGCTGCGACAGCTCGGCCTGATAGTCGGTCTGCCCCAGGCGCGTGTACACCTCGTCGACGATCCGCCCCTTGTAGGAGCGCTTGAAGCCGTTCAGCATGTCCTTGCCGGCGGCGTAGTTCGGGGCCATCAGGTAGACGTCGGTGATGCCCTGGTCCTGCATCACCTTGCCCATCGCCTCGGGCGTGTCGTCGTTCTGCCAGGAGGTGGTGAAGAACAGCTCGTTGCACTGCTTCCCGGCGAGCTCGTGCGGTCCGGCGTTGGTGCCGACCATGATCTTGCCCGCCTCGGTGACAGTCGGCGCGACCGCGAGCATGACGTTCGACCAGATGATGCCCGCGACGAAATCGACCTGCTGCTTCTTCAGCATTTCCTCGGCGACCTGCTTACCCACGTCGGGCTTCACCTGGTCGTCGCCGTAGAAGACCTCGACGTCGAGCCCGGCCATCTTGCGCCCGAGGTGGTCGAGCGCGAGCTCGACCGAGTTCTTCATGTACTCGCCGATGACGCCCTGCGGCCCCGACAGGGTGGTGATGAAGCCGATCTTGACCTTGTGCTGCGCAGCCGCCGGCCCGGCGAAAAGCGCGGCCGCGATACCCGCCGTCAGAAAGATTTTCCTCATGATCGCCCTCCTCCGTTCGATTCGGGCCAGTCTAGCAACTGTGTCGGCGCGGTGTCTAGGCGCGCGACGATGCAGAATAGTTCATGGAGATCCCACAAGGACCGGGCCCTGATATGCCAGCGCCGCTTCGATAGCGAGACCTGCGGAAAGCACGCGCTCGTCTTCTCCCGCGAATCCCACCACCATCAGGCCCACCGGCGCCGCCCGGGGCTGCTGGATCGGGAGCGAGAGCGCGCAGCCGTCCAGGAAGTTGATGAGGCTGGTGTTGCGCAACATCTTTCCGTTCGCGATGCGGAAGCTCTCCGCGCTGCGCTCCAGGCCCTCGATCACGGGCGCGATGCGCGGCACCGTCGGCATGATCAGGGCGTCGACGTCGTAGCTGGCGCGAGCGAAACGCTTCATCAGCCGCCCGCGCGTCGCGAGCAGATCGACGTAGTCGGGCGCGCTCATCGATGCTCCGCGCAGGATGCGCTCCAGGACCCGCGGATCGATCTCCTGCTCGCGGTGGATCCATCCGCGGTGCACGGCGTAGGCCTCGGGCGGGGAGATTCCCCCGCCGGCGTTCGCCTTCGCCGCTTCGTCGAATTCGGGCACGGCGAGATCCACGATCTTCGCGCCGCGGCGCGACAGGCGCTGCAGGGCCGACTGGAACGCCTCCGACACCTCGGGATCGAGGTCGTCGAGCATGTGATTCTTCGGGACGCCCAAGCGCGCTCCGGAGAGCGCAAGCGGCTCGAGCGCCCGCGGCGTCTCCCCCGCGAGCACCTGGAAGACCGTCGCGCAGCACGCCGCCGTCGGCGCGAGCGGTCCCACCGAATCCAGGGTCGTCGAGAGCGGAAACGCGCCCTCGCGGGGAACGCGCGCGGTGGTCGCCTTGAACCCGGTGACGCCGCACAGGGCCGCGGGAATGCGCACCGAGCCGCCGGTGTCCGTTCCCAGCGCGAACGCCGCCATTCCGTCGGAGACCGATACCGCGGCGCCCGACGAGGACCCGCCCGGTATGCGGCGCGCTCCGCGGTCGTAGGGATTCGCGGGAGTGCCGTAGTGCGGGTTGATGCCGATTCCGGAGAAGGCGAATTCGGTCATGTTGCTGCGGCCGATGACGACCGCGCCCGAGGCGCGCAGTCGCGCGACCGCGGGCGCGTCGCCCGAGGCCGGCGGCCGCTCGCGCAGGACCTTAGAGCCGGCGGTGGTGACGTCGCCGGCGATATCGAAGAGGTCCTTCACCGACACCGGCAGTCCGGCGAGCGGGGAAGGCACGACGCCCTCCCTGCGCAGGCGGTCGGACTCGTCGGCCGCGAGCAGCGCGCTCTGCGCATGCACCTTGGTGAAGGCGCGGCCGCCCTCGCCGTTCGCATCGGCGATTCGGGCGAGCGCCGCCTCGACCAGCCCGCGGCTGGTGGCTTTGCCTTCGGCGAGCGATCGCGCGAGCGCCGCGATCGGGATGGGCGCGCCGGCCACTACGCCTTCACTTCCGCGTCGTAGTAGTGCATCTCGAGCAGCAGGCAGCCGGTTTCCGATCTGAAGGGCCCGTGCGGCGTGCCCGGCGGACGGCACGCGTAGGTGTTGGGGCCGAAACGCGTCCCGCCCTTCCCGTTCCTGTCGCTGCCGACGATCAGATCCCCCGACACCACGTAGACCTCCTCCCAGTACTCGTGGACGAAGGGCTCGGTCGTATAGACACCCGGCGCGAACCGCAGGTGGCGCGTGCGGAAGCCGCGCCTGTCCTTTTCGTCGAGGAAGCCGGCGAGCACCTGCTGGCGGATCCCATCGGGGTAGCCGGGCAGCTTTTCCCAGCCGCGGTCGAGGTCGATCTTGTGGAACTCGGTGTGCTCCTTGCGGATGGCCATGATTTCTCCTTTCAGTCCGCGATCGCGAGCTCGCGGACCGCGTACTCGTGCCTGAGGCTGCGGTTCTTCACCGGGTCGTGAAGCTCGATCTCGAAGCGTTCGCCTCCGCCGATGTCGCCACGCACCGCGAGCGTTCCGCAGAACATCGCGGTGCCCGGAGCGAGCAGCGCGGAGCCCGAGAAGCGCCCGAGCAGCTCGCGCGGGGCGAGCATCTTGCTTACCGCGCCTTCCTGGTACAGCCTGCGCTCGCCGTCGCGGGTCACGTGCGAGCGGAGCACCAGCCGGTCCCAGTGGGCGTCGACCTCGGCGAAGGGCCACAGCTCCGCGCCGAGCGGCTTCGGGCACATCTGCTTGGATACCGTAACGCCGTAGACCTCGACTTTCCTGTCGGTGTGATCGGACCCGACTCCCACGTAGAGCGCATCCGGCGCGGAGACGAGAACGAACTCGACCTCGCCGCTCGAATGCTCGCCGACGACTTCGACTTCGCGCGAGGTCGTCAGAAGGCCCGCCGCGACCCGGTAGAACACCGGCACCGTGCGCGGACGCTTCACGCCGATCGCCTCGAGCTCCGCGATGTGCTTCTCGACCGCGGCCTCATCGCGACCGGTCCAGCCGGCGATGACGAGTTGTGCAATCTCGATGCGGAGTGCCGCACCGTCGACCAGAAATTCCATGGCGCCTATCTTACAGGGCGCGCCTTACCGGTGGGACCGGTCCCACGGCTTTGCATTCCCGTCCCCCTCGGAGTAGATTTCCACGCTGCAGATTCCCTTTCAGGAGCCGTCGATGTCGAAATTCGTGATCTCCCCGCACTTCAGGTTGCAGGAATGGGTGGCCGAGGAAAAGGGCTACTTCAAGGCCGAGGGCCTCGACTACGAATTCCGCGACAACTACGGCCCGGGCGACGCGGCGAAGAAGCATGCCACTGCGAACAAGATCGGCGCCTACCAGAGCATCGAGCAAGGCCGCGCCTGCGACGTCAGCGGCGCCTGCCACTGGACTGTCAACATCGCGGCGTCGACGGGCCACGGCAAGCTCTACGCCGACGCCTATTCGGTCGCGCCCTGCGGCGTGTTCGTCCCGCCGGAATCCGACATCAAGCATCCCAGCCAGCTGAAGGGCGTCCCGATCTCGGTCGGCTACCAGTCGGGCAGCCACTATTCGACCATCCAGGGCCTCGAGCAATATCTCGCGCTCGACGACATCAAGCTCTCCTTCGCCGACGGGCTGCTGTTCTCGCGGCTGGAGAAGCTGATCGACCGGAAGGTGCCGGCCGCGTCGCTCTTCAGCGGGCCGTACTATTTCCTCGAGCAGCTCGGCTTCCGCAAGGTGATCGACACGACGTTCATGATGGCCACGTCGATCTCGGGCGATCCGGAGAAGGAGGACCTGCGCAAGTACTTCCGCGCGCTGCGGCGCGCGCAGCGCGACATCGACCTGCGTCCCGAGCTGTACACGCACTACTACAAGAACGAGTTTCCCGCGCGCTTCGTAGAGCAGATGGACACCCGCCGCTGGGGTCCCGGCGAGCGCATCGTGTTCGAGCCTTACACGAAGGAGGTGTTCGACGAGTCCTTCAAGTGGATCGCCGAGCGCAAGATCTTCGCCGAAGGCGACATGGGCCCGGGGAAGTACGAGGATTCGGTAATCTCGCTCGCCGCGTAGCTCAAGCCTTCTCGAAGTTCATCCCGAAGGCCTCCGGCGGTTTCGGACCCCAGACGTAGAGGGAGTCCTCCGCCGGATAGTTCGTCGCCTTCCAGTTCGAATCGGCGGGAATGTAGTCGATATCGCAGAAGTACTCGGCCATGCTGTCCCAGGGATCGCGGATGTAGTGGAAGAAGTTCGAGCCGATGACGTGCCGGCCGAACCCCCAGCCGTCCTTGTAGCCCTTGTCGAGGAGCTTGCAGGCGCCCATCCCGATCTCGTCGACGTTCCCCACCTCGAAGCTCGCGTGGTGGAAGCCCGGGTGGTCGGACTTGATGAAGCCGAAGATGTGATGATCGCTGCCGCCCTGCCCGCGCATGAAGGCGACGATGTCCTGCGCCCGGTCGGATAGCTGCAGCCCCACGACGCGCGTCCAGAAGTCGACCATCTTGTCGATCTGCGGGGTGAAGCGCAGCGTGTGCCCGAGGCGCGTCGGCCGCACCTCGATGTCGCGCTTCGGATGACCCGGGACTCCGGCGCGGTTGAGGTGGCCGGGATTGTTGATCTTCCATTCGGGCGCGGTGCGCCACTTCGCGGGCTCGGCGACTCGCACGTTGACGAGCAGCCCGTCGGGATCGCGGAACCAGATGCCCTCGTAAGGCGTTTCCTTGGGCGCATCGACCAGCTTGGTGGCGTTCTGCGCGAGCCGCTTCTTCAGCGCTTCCATGTCCTCGGCGCGCGTGCCGAACCCGACGTGATGCATGTGCCGGTTCTTGCCTTCGACGAGGACCACCTGGTCCTGGTCTCTCCCCTGGCAGCGCATGACGATGCGCTGCCCGTGCTCCTTCGCCTCCATCCCGAAGTCGGTATAGAACTTCTTGCCGACCGCGGGATCGGGCACGGCGAGCGCGATGTGTTGGAGATTGCGGACGCTCATGGACTGTCTCCTCCTTATCCGGCTTGCGGCAATTATGAATCGAATCGGCGCCGAAGGCGATTGGGCCCAGGCCCACAGGTGGTTTTCCGGCGTCCTCGAAGGGAGTATCTTCACGGACTCAAGAGGAGGCGTACATGGCTGCGAGCGCCGCGCTGCTGCACGTCAAGGTCGCCCCGAAGGGCATGGGGCTCAACGACTTCGTCGCGCACGAGGAAGGCTACTACGCGGACGAAGGCGTCGACGTCGAGCTCGACTGGAAGACCTTTCGCGGCACCCAGTCGAGCTGGAAGAGCTACGAGTACTTCCGGCGGCCGCAGGATCAGCCCTACACGGAAGGCAAGGACACGCAGCTCGTGCAATGCGCTTGTCTGTGGGGCACCATCAGCAACGCCAGCGCCGGCATGGGGCGTGTCGTGGCCGACTGCTACGGGGTGTCGCCCTGGTCGATCTTCGTCCGCCCGGAATCCGGGATCCGCAGTCCCGAGGACCTGAAAGACGTTCCCGTAGGGGTCGGCATGCGCGCGGGTAGCCACTTCAACGTGCCCTTCCGCCTCGAGAAATACCTTCCGCTCGAGCACATCAAGACGGTCAACATCGGCGGATTCGGCGCGCGCCTAACCGCGCTCCTCAACGGGGAGATCGAGGCGGCGAGCCTGCTCCCGCCCCAGATCGACATGGCCCGCCAGCTGGGCCTGCGGGAAATCATCGCGGACGAGTTCCACACGCTCTGGTGGGTGCCGGAGTCCGCCCCGGGGGACGGCGTGCGAGGGTATCTCCGCGCTCTCGACCGCGCGGAGCGCGCGCTCGAGGCGAACCTCGCCAAGTACCTGCCCCTCTGGGCGCACTGCGTGCCTCCCGAATTCCACGGGAGGAACTGGGACTACAGCCGCTTCACCCGCGGCGAGCGCTTCGTCTACCGGCCGATCTCACGCGCGGAATTCGACGAGGTATTCGAGCAAGTGAAGCGCTGGGGACTGGACCAGCACCTGAAAGAGCGTTCTTTCGACAAGCTGATCTACCGCGCCGCGTCCTGATCAACCCCGGAGGGAGGAGCCATGGCATCCGCCGCAGCCTTCGACGTCTCGCGCTTCATCGACGAACGCAAGCTGACGCGCTTCAACGCGGGCTTGCTCGTATGGTCGTTCTTCATCGTGCTGTTCGACGGCTACGATATCAGCGCAATCTCGTTTGCTGCGCCTGAGCTCATCAGGGCGTGGAGCGTCTCCAACCGCGCTGCGCTCGGGCCGGTGTTCAGCGCGAGCCTATTCGGCATTCTCATCGGCTCGCCGCTCTTCGGCTACGTAGGCGACCGCTTCGGGCGCAAGATCGCCGTGATCGGCTCTTGCCTCGCGTTCGGCGCCTTCACGCTGGCCGCGTGCTGGGCGACGAGCCTGAAGGATCTCCTCTATCTGCGCTTCGTCGCCGGAATCGGCATCGGCGGGCTGCTCCCCAATCTGATCGCCCTCAACGCGGAATACGCGCCGCGGCGCCTTCGCGCGACCCTGATCATCCTGATGTTCACCGGCATCACCTTCGGGGGCTCGCTGCCGGGAGCGGTCTCGGTGTGGCTGGTACCGCACTACGGCTGGCAGGCCATTTTCGCCGTCGGCGGGGTGCTCCCGATACTGATGGCCGGGGCCGCGGCGCTGTGGCTGCCGGAGTCGCTGAAGCATCTCGTCGTGAAGCAGCAGACCGGGCGCGCCACGGCGCTCCTCGCGGCGATGAGCCCGGAGCAATCGATCGCGCCCGGCGCCACGCTCGCCGTGGCCGACGAGAAGATCTACCGGGGGTTCAACCCGAAATTCCTGTTCGAGGGCGGTTTGGCATGGATCACGCCGCTGCTCTGGGCCTGCTTCGCCTGCAATCTGATGGGATTCTATTTCCTCATCAGCTGGCTGCCGACGCTCCTCACCGGAGCGAAACTCCCGCCGTCGGAAGCCGCCGTTGCGACGGCGCTCGTGCAGATCGGCGGCACGATCGGCGGCCTTGCGCTCGCGAGGCCGATCGACGCGAAGGGGTTCCTGCCGGTCACGATCCTGTTCGCGCTCGCGGTCTTCGCGGTCGGCGCGCTCGGGGTTGTGGGCCTGTCCTCCACGGCGGCGCTGATGGTGGTCGTGTTCCTGGCCGGATTCTGCGTGCTCGGGCTGCAGTTCGGCCTGAACGCGGCGTCGGCGATGATCTACCCCACCTCGGTGCGATCGAACGGCTCGGGCTGGGCTTTCGGAGTCGGCCGCGTCGGCTCGGTCCTGGGCCCGATCGTCGGCGGGATACTGATCGGAATGAAGACACCGCTGCAGGAGCTTTTCCTCTGGGCCACGGTTCCCTTCCTGATCGGAACCGTCGCGTGTGTGGTATTGACGCGCCTCTACGTCGCCCGCTTCGGCAGCCTCGCGCTCGTCGCGAAATAGCCCGCTAGCCGTACTTCGCGCGCTTCACGCGCGCGATGCCCGACGCCTCGATCACCGGACCGATGGCCGAATGAAAGGCCGGCGCCATCACGTGCGCACCGGCAATACCCGGCGTTTCTGCGAGTTGCTGCAGGAGCTCGACGCAGATCTTCCTGCCTTCGGCCTTGGGGTCCGCGGCGCCCTCGAGCCGCTGCATGATCCGCTCCGGGATGATGGCGCCGTAGAGCTTGTCCCTCATCCAGCGCGCCGAGCGCGCCGACGGGATAGGCGCCACGCCGATGAGGATAGGAAGCTCCTGCGCGACGCCGAGATCCAGCAACCGCGCGGCATAGCGCCGCGCCGCGCCGGCGTCCATGCAGAACTGCGTCTGGATGAACTCCGCGCCAGCCTCTTTTTTCGCGAGCAGTCCGCCGGGACGCCAGCCTTCCGGCGGATCGACCGGCAACTCCGCCGCGCCGAGCACCAGCTTGATCGGACCCTTGATCTCCGTTCCCGAGGGGAGCAGGCCTTCGGTGCGCATGCGCTGCGCAGTCGCCAGCAGGGCCGTCGTGTCGAGGTCGAAGACCGGCTTGGTCTCCGGCTGATCACCGAGCTTGGGGTCGTCGCCCCGCAGGGCGAGAATGTTGCGGACGCCGAGGGCCGCGGCACCGAGAAGCTCCGCCTGCAGGGCGATGCGGTTGCGGTCGCGGCAGGTCATCTGGAGAATCGGCTCGACGCCGTTGCGGACCAGAAAGTGCGCCGCCGCGAGGCTCGACATGTGTGCTTTCGATCCCGCCCCGTCGGTCACGTTGATCGCCGTGACCAGCCCGCGCAAGGCGAGCGCGCGTTCCACGAATTCCGAGGGATCCGCTGAAACCGGAGGGGAAAGCTCGGCGGTGACGACGAAGCTACCGTCCCGCAGACGCTTTTGAAGCTCGCTGATGGCGGTGCTCGACTCGTCCTTTGCGGCCAAATCCATTCTTCTTGATGTCCGGTGCAGCGGCGAGTTTAGCACGCCGGGCGCGGGCCACCGCTTCGTCCGGCGTCGACGCGCGCCATGAACTTCGGCGCGATCGCTCGCAGGCGCTCCTCCGTCATCCGACCGCTCCTCGTCATGTAATCGTAGGCGAGCTGCCACGGCTCCAGTGCCATCTTTTCGGAGAATTGTTCGTACCAGTACGAGCTCGCGTTCGCGGCGGCGAGCAGCTTTTCGACGATCGGCCTGCGCTCGCGCTCGAACGATTCGAGGGCGCGAGGCACGTCGTCTCCGCACTCCGCGAAGGCGCGCTCGAGCGCGATCGCGTCCTCGAAGGCGAGCCGCGTCCCCGACCCGATCGAGAAATGTACGGTACGCAAAGCATCGCCGAGCAGAACCGCATGACCTCCCGACGATGGCCGCGCTATCCAGCGCTCGTTCCTGACGAGCGGGAACTGTCGCCACACGGACTTGTTCGACGCCAGGGCTCGGCCGCCCAGATCCGGGGCGAATACGCGCTCGCAGTACGCCCGCGATGCCTCGTCCCCCATGCGGTCCAGACCCGCTTTTCTCCAAGTCGCCTCGCTGCACTCTACGACGAAGGTGCTCATCGAAGGCGCATGACGGTAGTGATGCGCGACAAAGGCGCCGTGCTCGCCGTCGCGGAACGTCAGCGTGAGGCAGTCGAAGGGCTGGGCCGTGCCGTACCACGCGAAGCGGTTGGTGAGCACCTCGACGCGCGGAGCGAACTGCGCCGCCAGGGCGTTGCGCACCAGCGAATTCGATCCGTCGGCCCCGACGACGAGGTCGGCGCCGGCGACCTCGTCGAGCGAGGAGATCGCGCGCCCATAGCGGACATCGACACCGGCGCGACGGTTGAGTCCGTGCAGGACTTTCTGGAGTGCGAGGCGTCCGATCGCCGAGAAGCCGTTGCCGTCCACGTCGACGCGCTCGCCCCGATGCACGAGCCGCTGCATCGGCCAGCGCTCCATGTTCGCCTCCACGGTGCGCAGCAACTCGGGTTCGTCGCGCTCGAGAAAGGCGAGCGCGCCGTCGGAGAACACGACGCCGAAGCCGTAGGTCGCTCCCTCGGGGTTCTGCTCGTAGGTCTCGACTTCCCACGCGGGGAAGCGGCGCTTGATCAGGAGCGAGAACAGCAGCCCGGCCGCGCCGGCGCCGATCACTGCGATCCGCATCTTATGCCTGTGTCATATGTCACGGGGACCGGTATGCCCGCGTCATATTTCACGAACCCCCGGTCCTGGACCTTGTCCAATGTCATCCACAGGCCTAATATTGCACAATAAGAACCGTTCGTAATCACCTGATTCTTCGAAAGAGCGAAGGTTATAAAGTGAATGCAATAGCAGCCGGACGGCCCAGCACCTCGGCAGGCTCGATCGCCTATGCCGCGCAGTTGCTTGTGCTGGCCGCCGCCTATTTTGCCGCAGCCAAGCTCGCTCTGTCGGCCGGCGGTACCTTGGCCACGGTCTGGCCGGCCTCCGGCATCGCGCTCGCGTGCGTACTGCTCTTCGGTTACCGCGTCTGGCCCGGCGTGTGGCTGGGCGCGGCTCTCGCCGCGATCACGGTCGCTTCATCGCCGGTCGAAGCGGCCCTCGTAGCGGCGGGCGGGACGCTCGAGGCCGTCATCGGCGCGCTGCTGGTGCGGCGCTGCATCGGCATGCCCCGCAGCTTCGAGCGCGGCGAGGATGTCGTGGAATTCGTCGCTATCGCGGCGCTCAGCGCCGCGGTTTCCGCCACCGCCGCCACCGCACTCTTGGCCTGGCCGGGCTCCACCCCTGTGGAGTCGTTTGCGTGGACCTGGTGGACGCGCTGGCAGGCCGACGCGATGGGCATCGTCATCGTCGCGCCGCTGATCCTCAACTGGTCGGCACGCAGCGCGGATGGTTCGCGCCGGAAGACGCTGGAAATGCTGTGCCTCGCGGTGCCGACGCTCGCCGCGACTCAAGCGATCTTCGGCAACGGTCTGCCCGCGTCCCTGCCCTCGCTGCCGCTGACGTTTGTGATTCTGCCGTTCGTGATCTGGGCTGCGCTACGCTTCGCGCAGCGCGAGGTCGCGACCCTCGACGCCCTGATCTGCGCGATTGCCGTGTGGCACACTCTCGAGGGGCGCGGACCGTTCGCCTCCGCGGCCCATGGCAGCGTACCTCTGCTCCTGCTCGCGTTCACCAGCTCCGTCGTGATTACCGGGCTGGTGCTCAATGCGGTCGTCGGCGAGCGGGGTCGCGCCATCGATGCGCTGGCACAAGCCCTGAAGACCCTCAGGGAGGAAGCCATACGCGATCCGCTCACCAACCTCTACAACCGGCGCTTCCTGCGCGACTATCTCTCGCGCGAGCTGCTACGGGCTAAGCGCGAGGGTATCCGCGTCGCCGTGATCATGATCGATCTCGACCATTTCAAGAGGGTGAACGACACCGCGGGCCATGGCGCGGGTGACGAGGTGCTGGTACAGGTCGCGGGCCTTCTCAAGCGGCACATCCGCGGCAGCGATATCGCCTGCCGCTTCGGCGGCGAGGAGTTCACGCTCGTGCTGCCCAACGCGACGCCGCAGAGCGCGCTCGCCAGGGCGGAAGCGATCTGCCAGGCGGTGCGCGAGGAAAGCGACCGCCTCATGGGCGTCACCGCCTCGCTGGGCGTGTCGGTCTTCCCCGACGGCGCCGGGGACGCGGCCGGGCTGCTGCGCTCGGCCGACCTCGCCCTGTATCAAGCCAAGGGGCGCGGGCGCGACCAAGTGAGGGTCTTCTCGCGCCAGCCAGCTTCCGTGTCGACCCTGCGCACGCGGAAACCGAAGCGCGCCGCCTGAGCAAGGGGCGCTAATGGGTGAAATCGAGCCGCGTGTCGAGTAGCACGCCGTAGAGTTTGATCGGATCGCGGCGCGGAATTTCCAGGGGGGGAAGCTCCTCGGCCTCGAGGGTGACGCCCATCTCCGCGGCGAGATCCATCAAGGTCTCCGAAAGAACGAACTCACCTGCGCGAGCGCGGTGAAGCAGCCGGTTGGCGATGCTGACGCAGTCCCCAAACACGAACAGCTGCTCGGGCGTCGGGCTCTTCGCGGCGAATCCGACCACGGCATCCCCGCAATGCAAGCCCATCGAGATCGCGGCACGGATGCCGAAATCGCGGTGCCAGACCTCGGAAAGGCTGGCGAATCTGCTCTGGATTTCTTGGGCCGCCACGATCGCGTGCTGCGCGTCGTCCTGGCCGGTGAAGGTCGCCATGATGGTGTCGCTGAGGATGTCGGCCACGGCCCCTTCCTGCTCCACGACCGCGTCCCAGACCAGCGACACGAACTCACCGACCCTCGACAGCACCACCTCGGGGTCGAGCATGTCCGACACACCCGTGAATCCGCGCATCTCGGCGAACAGGATCACGGTCGGCGAGCGCTCTGGCCTGTCCACTTCGTTTGTCGCCACTCGACCCTCCTCGTTGCTATGCGAGCCGCCGCGACGGTCTTGCCAGACGTCGCCCGGGCGCCGCGGGGGAAATTCTACACAGGGAGTGTGGAACAGGCGATGAGCCCGGCGGGTCCCCGACCGCTCCGGGCCCGGTGTCGTCGCGCCGGCCGCGGGAGTATAATTTTTTCGTTCTGAAACGTTCAGCGGGACTTCTAGAACTCCGGGTCGGACGCGCCGCAGCGGTCGGCGCTTTCTTCCCGCCACCACTACGGAGGTAAAAATGGCCATTCGCATTGGAGACGAGGCGCCGGATTTCACGGCGGACACCACCGAGGGCAAGATCCGGTTCCATGAATGGATCGGGGACAAATGGGCGATTCTGTTCTCGCACCCAAAGGATTTCACGCCCGTCTGCACCACCGAGCTCGGGTACATGGCGAAGCTCAAGCCTGAATTCGACAAGCGCAACACCAAGATCATCGGGCTCTCCATCGACCCGGTGAGCGATCATCAGCGGTGGGTCAACGACATCAAGGAGACGCAGGGCGCCGCGGTAAACTATCCAATGATCGGCGATGCCGATCTGAACGTCGCCAAGCTGTACGACATGATCCACCCCAACGCCAGCGGCGGAAAGCGCTCCGCGGCCGACAACGCCACGATACGCTCGGTGTTCATGATCGGCCCCGACAAGAAGGTGAAGGCGATGCTGATCTACCCGATGAGCGCGGGCCGCAACTTCGACGAGGTTCTGCGGCTGCTCGACTCGCTCCAGCTCGGCGCCAAGCACGCGGTCGCGACGCCGGTGAACTGGAGACCGGGCCAGGACGTCATCATCCCGACCTCGGTGTCCGACGAGGACGCGAAGAAGAAGTATCCCCAGGGGTTCAAGACGCTCAAGCCGTACCTGCGGACCGTCGCCCAGCCGAAGTAGGGGCCATGCGACGCCGAGAACGAGGGCGCATCCGGCGCCCGTGGCGGATGCTTGCGGCCTTCGGCATGGCAACGGCTTTGGCCGCGGGATGCAAGAACCCTCCGACCCAGGAGGAAATGGCGGCCTACAACTACGGCCCGCGCCCCGACGGCTACGAGACGCTCATCCGCGACTACCTCTCGCCCAAGCTTCACGATCCCGCCGGCGCGATCGTCGAGTTCAAGGCCGGCCCGCGAGAGCTGTTCCAGCAGGAAACGGCACTGCGGCCGCTGCAGTACGGCTGGGGAGTCTGCGTGTGGGTGAACGAGAAGGACGCGAAAGGAGCCTACGAAGGCGCGTATCCGATGGTCTTCTTCATCCGCGACGGGCAGATCGTCGCGGTGAACGGCGGCGCGAACGACAACGTCATCGGTTGGCGATACGCGCGCACCGGATGCAACGAGCTGGGCGCGCCCTTCGTCGCGCCCTGACGGGCGGCTCCGTGGGTCGGCTCGCGGCGGCGCTCGCTCTCGCGTCCCTTGCCGGGTGTCAATCGCCTCCCCTGTCTCCGGAGCAGATCGCGGCGCTCGATTACGGGGCGCGTCCCGAGAACTACGAAAGCCTGGTCCGCGAGTATCTGCGGCCCCGCCTCAACGAGCCCGCCTTCGCGCTCATCGAATTCAAGGCCGGCCCTTCGCCCCTCTACCAGACGCAGACGCTTTCGCGCGAGCGGCAGTACGGATGGGCGGTATGCGTGATGGTCAGCGAGCGTGATCCGCGCGGCACCTACGGCCAGGTCTATCCCCTGGTCCTCTACATCCGCCAAGCGGAAGTCGTCGCGGCGGACGGCGGCCGCCTGGAGCGCGCGGCCGGCCTGCGTTACGCGCACGCGCAATGCAGGAAGCTCGGCTACGAGATATCCTGAACCCCGCGCTCGAATCCTGACACTGCGTTAAGGGGATTTGACGACGCCCTTTCGTCGCCAGCACAATCGGGCGTGTTAGACCGACTCGTTCAACCGGGCCGGACCGGGAAATACGCGCTCCGTCTCCGCGTTGCGGCGCACGCTGGTCTTGCGCTGGTCCTCAGCGCGCTCGCGCCCGTCTCGGCTCAGGAAATGCCGTCGGAGGGAAAGCCCCCTGCTCCGGCTGAGGCGCCGGCGAGCGAGAAGATCCCCTCGTTCGCCGAGCTCGAAGCCGCCGGCGCAAGGATCGGCAAGGTCCAGGTCGTCACGCACAATATCTTCGATCCCGAGGATCCGAACGAGAACAACGCGCTTTACCGGGCGGCGAACGCGATTCACATCCAGACGCGACCCTGGGTGATCGAGCGTCAGCTGCTCTTCAAGACAGGCGACCGCGTCTCGGTCCACGTGATCGATGAAACCGAGCGACTGCTGCGATCGAACAGGGTCCTCTACGACGTCAGCATTGTTCCGGTCGCCGTTCATGACGGAGTCGTCGATATCGAGGTCAGGACGCGCGATACATGGTCATTGCAGCCCGGCGCGAGCTTCAGCCGCACCGGAGGCTCCAACCGAACGAACATCGGGTTCACTGAAACCAACGCGCTAGGCACCGGCATCCAGATCGGCATCAACCGCTTCTCCAACGCCGATCGGTCGGGCACCCTGTACCAGGCGGTGGACCCGCACGCGTTCGACGGGTGGACCAGCGTCAACTACTCCCTGAGCCAGAACAGCGACGGCGAAAGCCGGGCGATCTCGGTCACGCGCCCGTTCTACGCTCTGGACACGCGCTGGGCCGCGGGGGCCACGGCGTCCAAGGGCGATCAGATCGACTCGCTCTTCGCGAACGGCCAGACGTCGGCGCAGTTCCGCCACCGGCAGGAAACGGTCGACGCTTTCGGCGGGTGGTCGCGGGGCCTCGTCGGCAAGTGGGTGCAGCGCTACTCGATCGGAATCAACTATCAGAAAAATTCCTACAACACCGAGGCGAGTCTGCCGGCCCCCGCGGAATTGCCTCCGGACCAGACTCTCGTCTCGCCGTACCTTCGCTACGAACTCGTCGAGGACAAGTACGAGAAGTACAAGAACCTGGATCTCATCGAACGGCCCGAGTACCTCGTGATGGGATGGCAGTCGAACGTTCAGATCGGCCGCTCCCTGACGGGATTGGGATCGACCCAGGAGCTCTGGCTCTACACCGTCAGCGCCAGCGATGGATACCGCACTTCCACGGGCGGAATTCTGCTCGGCTCGGTCTCGGCCATCGGCCAGACGGGGTACGGCCCTCTCGACAAGCAGGCATCGAGCGCTTCGGCCAAGTACTACAGCCGCCCCAACAGCCGCACCCTCCTCTTCTTCTCCCTGGCCGGCGACGTTCTGAGAGACGCCACCGCCTCCACGCAGCTCGTGCTGGGAGGCGACACCGGCCTTCGGGGATATCCCCGGAACTACCAGAGCGGCGACAACCGCGTGGTGGCCAACGTCGAGAGCCGCGTCTACACGGACTGGTATCCGATACGGCTGTTTCGAGTCGGGGGCGCCGTGTTCTACGACCTGGGCCGGGCATGGGGCGGCGCCGGTGCAAACACGGAGCACGCCGGCTGGATCAGCGATGTGGGCTTCGGCTTGCGCATCTTGAATGCGCGGACGGCTTTCGGAAACGTGCTGCACATCGATCTCGCCTTCCCGCTGACCTATGACCCGAGCATCAAGAGAGTCCAGTATCTGGTGCAGAGCCAGACCACGTTTTGATGCGATACCGCTAGGCTTGCTCTACGATTGTCCACTGTCGTCCAACGCTGAGGCTACTTCAAACACGTATATCCCCGGATTCCCCAGATCCGAGCGGACTCTTGTTGGCCTCGGCTGACAAGCGTTTTAGCCTCGTCGCGCTCGCGATAGATTGAGGGGAAAAGCGCGGCCGCGTACTCAGCATCCTCAAGAGGATTTCGTCAACGCACTTGAGCGTTTGCCCCCGAGGAGCTCGAAGCGACGTTGTAGCGCGCAAACTGCTGCTTATCGACCAGGCCGTGGCGTAGGCCACACCGAGAATGCGCTGGAGCTGTCGGATGGGTGTGGGCTTCTCGCCGGCAGCGAGCACTGCGGCAGCGAGGATCCATTTTTGGAGGGGGATCTTGGTGTTCTCAAAGACCGTACCTGCCGTCACCGTGAACTGACTCCTGCATTCGCGGCAGTAGATTCTCGGCCGCCGAAGTTTGCTCACTGGATTGATCGCGTGGCAGTGGGGGCACACCGGACCATTGGGCCACCGGATCAACGCTAGGTGAAGGCGCGCCATTGAGCGATCTCTGAAGCGCGGGTCGTCGAGTATCGACGGTGTCATTTCCGTCCGTGTCCGGCTGAGATTACGTGCTGAAGAGGGAGTTTAGGTTCGCCGGGGTCCCTTCTTGGTCGCGGCCTTGTATAGCCAGTCTGGGAGCACCCTGTCGCCGGCGTGCTCGATGACGTACTCGCGGATCATCTGGCGCACCACTTGCGAAGGTGTTAAGTCCTGGGCAGCACAGATTTCCTCAAAGATCTTCTTCTTCCTGGGATCGATTAGGACTGTGAAGCGGGAGGTCTTGTTCTCCATTGTCTCTTTCCTCAATGCCTTACGTCGTGGTTATTATCATATCATTATAATTGCAATTCCATATAAGTGGTATAAGATGACAATGTAACGTTTTGGCTTTGCCTCAACCTCGGGAGACCATATCCAGTGAAGCACACAGCAATCGTCTTTACCTTAGTAGGCGCCGCACTTGTTGGCTGCAGCAAGAGCCCCAGCACCCCGCCTCCTGCTGCCGCCCCGACTAGCCCGGCCCCGGCCATAACTCCAACCACTACTCCCACGGCTCCGACCGCACCGACCGCACCGACCGCTGTGTCGGGTGAGGCAGCGAAGGGCGCCGCAGAAGCGGCCAAGACTGCGCCAGACTCGAGCAAGGACGCCAAGAAGTAATCCTTGCAATGCGCGAGTCCATACTGTAGCTCGGAAGGAGGTACGGCTTTGCCCGCCGCCGGCGCTGCAAACGAGATCTACGGGGTCTACCGCTCACTATGCTGCGGTGTCGAGACCTCGCTGCAGAAGGGATTTCCGTTCCCGCCGTGTAATGGAGGCAAGCCGCAGTGCAGGGGGTCCTTTGCCACCTGGAGCCTCATTCGTTCCGCTGAGGCTCGTCCAACATTAATGAAACCGAAATTGAGGTCGCCCTAGATGTTCTGGGTGACGTCGTGCTCGACACACACTTTCTCGAAAAGCTGCAGAGTCTTAGAAACCGAACGGAGCTTGAGCAAGGCCTCAAGGACCTCTGCCGTCCGATAGGACGGGTCGTGTTGATCCAAATCTTTCCGGATGGGGCCAAAGGTTACGTTTGCCTCATTGACCTTGGCTCGGCTAGCCAAAACGCCGCGTTGAAAAAGGAACTCGGGGGCTTCTCGTTTGGCCGCAGCGTTGGGATTCACATCCCTGCGGGGAGTAACAAACATTAGTCGCCTCGCGCACGTGGACACTACGTCGTCTGCAAACGTAACCAGCGCTTCGCACCCGGGTGCCACCTAGCATGGCCCTGCGGGGAAGGTGGACAAGAGATGAAGTGGACGCTCTCGGAGCGTCACAGCTGCGCGCCCTCAAGAAGAATGCGGAACGAGCCAGAGATGATCTCGTAGCTTCATGGTGTGACGAAGCACTTCGGCGCCGTGCGCCACAGGCCAAGGGTGGTGCTGGTTCGTTTCCAGACGAGGGCGCGAAGCAGTAACACGCACTGAGAGGGGCTAGTGGATCTAGACCTAGCGCGGTGGCAGTGGAGCGACAACTCGCGTATCGGAGTCGATGAGATCGATAGTGACCATCGGCACTTCGGGCTACTACTTGGAAATTTGGAACGCGCAGTTTCCGCAGGGTCCGAAGAATCCGTTGTAGAAGGACACATGCGAGCGATCGCGCAAGACGCCCTGGCGCATTTTGACAAGGAGGACAGGCTCCTCGCGCGATACGGTTATCCCGATCGATACTCCCACACGCGGCGCCACAACGATATCAGGGCAATCCTCAGACCGATGGCTCGGAGAGACCGCGGCACCTTGGCGATGGATGCAGCCGCTGGAAGTAAATGGGCTCTATCTCCGGTACAACTCAAGGTCCTTCTGGTCAGTCACCTAGTCCACGAGGACGCGGATTTCCACGATTTCTTGAGGACTCGAAATGAACATTAACTATGCCCGCCGGTCCTGGGCTACCAAGAACGGTGAGGAGACCCTTACGATCTCTGCTTTAGCCTGTCGCGACGCGTTGACCGTGATGCGCGCATGGATTGCGCAAGGTCTACAGCGACGGCCTTTCTCTTTGAGGATCCTTCCACCCGTGACGGTATTTCGGAATTGTTCAAGCTAGGCCGTTAGAAAAATCAGCGGGTTACGTGGCTATTGACGTTTTGATGCGATAGAATCGGCCGGTTGACATCCATCCTTACCGCGCAGTCTTCATGACGACCAGAGAGAGTCTGTTATTTTCCTGTGGGGCGCTGCTGCTCGCCGCGGCCCTGCCGCTTCACGCCGAGGACTATCCCCGCGGCGCGGTCACGCTGGTCATTCCGCTCGCGCCCGGCGACGCGACCGATACCTCGGCGCGCGCGATCGCCGAGGAGCTTTCGCACGAGCTCAAGGTCTCCATCATTCCGGTGAACCGGCCGGGCGCCGGCGGCGCCGTCGGAACCGAAGCCGTCGTGAAATCCAAGCCCGACGGCAACACCATCATCCTGACCAACAACGCGTCGCTCGTTTTCAGGTCGATACTCGACCCGAAGACCGCGAGCTACAACCCTCTCACGGATCTCACGCCTCTGGGCTTGGCGATGCGCTCGCCGAGCATTCTCGCGGTGCGCGGCGACGCGCCGTACAGGACGCTCGCCGAATTGGTGGCGTTCGCGAAGAAGAATCCGGGGGGCGTGCGCATCGGCACCGCCGGCGCCGGATCGGTCGGCGAATTCTGCATCCGAACCATCAACTCGCTCACCGGCGCAGGCCTCGTTCCCGTCCCTTTCACCGGGGCATCACCCGGCGTAACCGCGCTGCTGGGCGGCCACGTGGAGGGCGTCGTCCTCGCCCTGGGCACCATGACGGGCCATCTGAGGAGTGGCGCCCTGCGAGGCATCGTCATCTCGAGCAAGTACCCGGATTTCCCGGACATCCCGACCCTGACCGAGCTGGGCTATTCCGAGGGTCTGTTCGGAATCTGGGTCGCCTTCTTCGCGCCCGCCGGAGTACCTCCCGAGGTCACCAAGACCCTGGTGCCGGCGCTCGAACGCGCCATCAACTCCCCGGCGATCGCCGCCAAGCTCAAGCCGCTCGGAATGGTGATGGACTATTCCCCCCCGGAGAAGCTGCTCGCCGAGATCCGCGAGGAGCACCGGCGGGTTTCGGAGATCGCCGCGAAATCCGGCTTGGTGAAGTAGCCCTCGCGCCCGCTCAGGGAAGCTGTATCTTTCCGCCTCCGCCGATCGGTCCCTGCGGGACGACGATCGAAGAGCTCGCCTGGCGCCGCAGCTCCTGCAGCTCGCGGACGGTACGGTCGATCGCCTCCTTGGCGAGCACAGCGAACTTTTCCGCTGCTTCGCCGAGCGACGCCGCGTCGATCTCAAACGCGATGGGAATCGATCCGGCAGGCGTCAGGATCTGGGTCTCGCCCACGTAGGCGACCGGTCGGGTCGGGTCCGGCGATCCGCTCCTCGTCACCGGGGTCAATCTGCGAAGGGTCCCGATGCGACGATCGGTCAGAACCTCCTCGAGATAGAGTTTGTCCGGATCGAGCTTGAGCTCGTTCGATTTGGGTTCGGAGTTCGCCATGTCGGCTCCAGAGTCCGGCGCGTAGCTTACTACTTCTTCCCGAGCTCCGTTCCGGCGAGGCCTTCCCAGTACCGCACTACCGCGGTGTGATCATGGCCTGGACCGAGCGCCGCCTGCGCCTTGCTCCAGGCCGCGACGCAGGCCTCGGCGAGGGGCGCCGGCGACCCGGTCGAGCGAGCGACCTCGAGCGCCGTCCTCAGATCCTTCACCATCAGGTCGAGCGAGAATCCCGAATCGAAGGCGCGCGAGAGGATGAACTTGTGGAACTTGTTGAGCGTCGAGTTGTTCATTCCCGTGGACGCGTTCAGGACGTCGACGACCTTCCCCGCGTCGAGCCCGAAGCGGTCGGCCGCGAGCACCGCCTCGACGGCGGCGGCGAGCCCAGCCGCCGACACGTAGTTGTTGAGCGCCTTCATCGCATGCCCCGAGCCCAGCGGACCGGTCGGGAATATCTGCTTGCCCATCGCTTCCAGCAGCGGCCTGTAGCGCTCGACTACGGCCGGCTCCCCGCCGACCATGATGGCGAGCGTCCCGTCCTCCGCCTTCCTCACGCCGCCCGACACCGGCGCGTCGATCATGTCGACGCCCTTCTCCGCGAGGAGCGCGCCGAGCTCCCGGGTACCCACGGGCGAGGAGGAGCTCATGTCGATGAGCGTCTTCCCGCTAGACTGCCCCCTGAACAATCCGTCGCCGCCGTCGCCCACCGTCACCGCGCGCACCGCGCGCCCGTCGGGAAGCATCGTGATCACCGCCTCGCAACGCTCGCCGATCACGCGGACCGAACTCGGAGCCTCCGCGCCAGTCGCTTCGCACACGCGCCGTACGGCCGCCGCGTCGAGGTCGTGGACCCAAAGACGGTACCCGGCGCTCGACAGCCGACGGGCCATCGGATAGCCCATCTTCCCTAGGCCAATGAAGCCGATCGGACTCAACGGCCTTCGTCCGCGAACTTGTAGCGGCCCTTGCCCGCGCGCTTGGCCTCGTACATGGCGCGATCGGCCTGGATCAGCAGCTCGTCGGCTACCCGCTCGCGGTTGGCCACGCTTGCGCTGCAGGCGATGCCCACGCTGGCGCCAACGCGCAGCCCCTGCTCGGCGAACATCCCGATCTCGGCGATCGTCGCGACGACCGTTTCCGCCACCGGAATCGCGTCCGACTTGTCGTGAACGATGTCGAGGAGAACCACGAACTCGTCTCCGCCGACCCGCGCGAAAGTGTCCGCCTGCCGGACCCGACGCCCGACGCGCTCGGCGATCTCGCGAAGCAGCCGGTCTCCCGCTTCGTGACCGAGCGTATCGTTCACCGCCTTGAAGCCGTCGATGTCGAACAGCAGAAGCGCTACCTGACGCCCGCTTCGCGCGGCCGTCGCGAGCATCTGGCCGAGGCGGTCGCGGAAGTACGGGCGGTTCGGGAGCTTGGTGAGCTGATCCTGCCATGCGAGGCGCGAGATCTCCTCGACCTTCTCGGCGAGCTGCCGGTTTCCCCGCGAGATCCTGCCGAGCAGGATGGACGCGTTCACTGTGTTCGCGATCAGCCCGAAGACAATGGTGCCGCCGAAGAGCAGGTTGGCGTGCCAGTACGGGCTCACGACGAGGTTCGCTGCCATGCCGGCGACCGCAATGCCTGTAGCGAGGAACAGGTATTGAAGCCCGAAGCGCAGCCCCCAGCCGATGGTCACGAGAAACAGGAATCCCGCGTACGCCGCGAAGGCGCCCCCGAAGCAGGTGATGTAGATGTTCGCCAGAGTATCCACGACGACCGCGAAGCCGCGCCTGCGGTGCGTGGGAACGGGATGCCGTCTGACCAGCACTAAATAGGCCATCGCGTACAGCGGGAACACGATCGCCGTGCAGACGATGCCCGCGGGGAGAGGCCCCGCCTGCGCTATGGCACCGAACCCGCACAGGCCGAGGAACGTGCAGATCAGGCGCGTCTTCGCCTGCCCCAGCTCGATTCCTCCCGCGGCGTCCGCCCCAAGCCAGTACCTGAGCGGCAGAAGCCGCTCCCAGAATCCCCGCGGGCGCTGTGCAGCTTCCTCGGAAACCGCCTCCATCATTTCTCCTCAGAGTCGCATTTGGCGCCCTGCCGCGCGCCCGCGTCAAGAAGGTACGGCGTCGGTGCCTGCCAAAATCCGCGGCAGGGTCTCGCCGATCGCGCCGCGAAGCACCGCGTCGGCGATGCCGTCGTAAGGCGTCGCCTGCGCATTGACGATGACCACCCGCGCGCCTGCTCTTTTTGCCGCGGGAACGGTCCCGGCGATCGGGTAGACCTGCAGGCTGGTGCCGACCGAGATGAACAGGTCCGATTCGCCCGCGGCATCCATCGCGCGATCGATCACCTCGGGCACCAGTGCTTGCCCGAACGAGATGGTATCGCTTTTCAGAATGCCGCCGCAGCGTTTGCAGGGGGGGTCGGATTCGCCGCCGCGCACGCGGGCGAGCGTGTCCTGCATCGGCCCCTTCCACCCGCAGGACAGGCACACCACCGCGTGGACCGTGCCGTGAACCTCGATCACGCGGCGGGCGGAGATGCCCGCTTTCTGGTGCAGGCCGTCGATGTTCTGGGTGATGAGAGCGTGGAGCTTGCCGCGCCGTTCGAGCGCCACGATCGCGGCGTGCCCCGAGTTCGGGCGCGCGGTCCACGCCGGGTGCTCGAGGCGCGACTGCCAGGATTTCCGGCGTATCTCAGGGTCGGCCACGTAGTAGCGGATGTCGGAGAGCTTCTCCGCCTCGGGATCCCTCGTCCACACCCCCTGCGGGCCGCGAAAATCCGGAATGCCCGATTCGGTGGAGATCCCCGCGCCGGTCAGGACGACGACGCGCCTCGCATCTTCCACCCAGGAACGGACCCGGTCGGTCAAAGGCGCGCCCGCAGGGGTGCGTCGCGCGCCTCGGGCGCGGGCTGCTCGGTCTGGTCGATGTGGTACCGGTCGCGGCCGGCGCGCTTGGCCTGGTAGAGCGCCGTGTCGGCGCGCTTGAGCAGCTCGGCGCCGGTCAATTCCCCTCGCGTGAACGCGATGCCGATGCTCGTCGTCACGCGGAGCACCTTGGATTCGACCGTGAATTCCCCGCGCGCGGCCTCGACCACGGTCGTCGCGATCGCGTCGGCGTCCTTGCGCTCGCGGAGGTCTTCGAGCAGAACGACGAATTCGTCGCCGCTCATCCTCGCGACCGTGTCGCTGGTTCTCACCGTCCGCCGCAGGCGCTCCCCGAACAGCCTCAGCAGCGCGTCGCCGCCGGCGTGCCCCATGCTGTCGTTGATCGCCTTGAATCCGTCGAGGTCGAGGTAGAAGACCGTGAGCAGCTGCCGGCTGCGACGGCTTCGTGCGAGTACCTGCTCGAGGCGGTCCATCAGCAGGTTGCGGTTGGGAAGTCCCGTGAGGGCGTCGTACCAAGCCGCCCGCTCGAGCTCCATGCGGCTCTGCGCGAGCTCGTGCTCGGCGCGCTTCCGCTCGGTGACGTCGGCGGCGGTCCCGACCATCCGAGTCGCGTAACCGCTCGGATCGCGCGCGGTCACCTGCCCGTGGCTCTGGACCCAGATCCAGCCGTCGCGCGCCTGGACGCGGTGCTCCGCGCGGTAGTGCGAGGTGACGCCCTTCAGGGCGTCACGAAGAAGACTCTGCACGAATTGCCTGTCCTCCGGATGAGTGATCCTCTCGAGTGCGGAGAACGTGGTGCGCGTCAGCTCGGGCTTGCCGCCGAGCATCACTGACCACTGCTCGCTGAGAAAGATCTCGCCGGTCCTGATGTTCCAGTCGAACAGGGCGAGCTCCGAGCCTTCCAGCGCGAGGCTGAGCTGCTGCTCGCTTTCGCGCAGTTGCTCCTCGGACTTCTTCAGCGGGGTCACGTCACTGGCGAGAACGTAGAAGCCCGCCACCGTGCCATCCGCACGCCGGTCCGGGACATAACGCGTGTGCGCGTACCGGTTGAAACCCGAGACCGCGGGCGGCACCTCGAAGGTCGCTTCCCTGCCCGCTAGGGCCTCGCGGATATGCGGTTCGCGCACCGCGAACGCCGCCTCGCCCAGGACTTCGCGCATGTCTCGTCCGAGCATGTCCTCCGGTTTCCTTCCGAACCACTCGAAGTAGGTGCCGTTGGCGTACCGGTAGCGGAGATTCGAGTCGACGTATCCGATCAAGGCCGGCGTGTTGTCCGCGATCATGCGCAAGCGGCGCTCACTCTCCCTCAGCGAGCCCTCGGCCTCGGTTCGCTCCCGGATGAGATTGTTGAAGTCCGCGGCGAGCTCGCCGATTTCATCGCGGCTGCGAACCCGGACCTCGGCGGTCGAGCCGGGATCGCTGCGCGCGCGGCGGATGGCGTCGTGCAGCCCCAGCAGCGGGGCGAGCAGGTACTGCGTGCCCAGCCACACCAGGGGCGCGATGAGAAGGATCAGGAGCACGCTGATCTGTGCTATCTCTTTCTGCGTGGCGACGACCGGAGCGAAAGCCTCCTCGACGGGCAGCGCGGCGGCGAGCACCCAGGGCACGGTCTCGAGCGGCGAATAGCTGAAAAGCGCGTGCAGTCCGCGACTGTTGACCGCTTCCTCCCATCCTGCCCCTCCCGCCACCGCGTGATCGAAGTAGGGGGAGACGCCGGGCGCGGGTCCCGGTTGCATGATGCGGTCGGCGTCGCGCGAGATGATGATCGTGCGGTCGCGCCCGAGGAGCGCGAACGAACCCGTCTTGCCCACCCTGGCGCTGCCGAGCTTGCCGAGGAAGTTCGGCCTCAGCAGGTTCAGCGAGCCTCCCAGGACGGCCACGACCTGCCCCCGGCTATCCAGGATCGGCGCCGTCAGGACGACGAACGGCTGCCTGGTGTTCCTCCCGAGGAACGGCCGAGAGATATAGGGCTTGCGGTCGCTCATCACCTTCTTGAAGAACTCGCGGTCGCTCACGCTGGCGCCCTCGAGCCCGGTGCTCCGCAAGTCGACGAGGGTCACCCCGGCGGGGGAAAAGACCACGAGATTTTCGAAAAGAAACTGAAGGGCGTTGCGGAATTCGAGATTCTTCCTGAGTTGCCCGGGGTTGCGTGCGATCTCCGGCGGAATCGCCTTGGACACTCCGATCAGCACCGCGTGCGCCGATGCAAGCTTCTCGTCGATGTCGTCGACCATCCGGGCCACGAGGGTCAATTGCTGGTTCCCGAGGACCTCCCTGAAGTCCGACTTCACCCGATACATCTCGACCGCCGAGACGAGCATCAGCAGGGCCACGACGCAGATCGTGACGATCAGCGTGACCTTGGTCTTGATGCTTCGCAGGCTCGCCAGCAACGCCGCCTCAGGCTCGCAGCTTGAATCTCTGTATCTTCCCGGTCGCCGTCTTCGGCAACTCGGGCAGAAACTCTATCCAGCGCGGATACTTGTAGGGGGCGAGCTTGTCCTTCACGTGCTGCTGCAGCGCCGCCTTGAGCGCGTCGCTGCCGGAATTGCCCGGCTTGAGCACGACGAACGCCTTGGGCTTCACCAGCTTGTTCTCGTCCTCGGCACCGATGACGGCCGCCTCGAGAACCGCCTCGTGCCCGACGAGCGCCGCCTCGACTTCGGCCGGCGACACGTAGATCCCGGACACTTTCAGCATGTCGTCGGAGCGCCCGCCGTAGACGTAGTAGCCGTCCTTGTCCTGGGTGTACTTGTCGCCGCTGCGCGTCCAGCCGCCGTGGAAGGTGCTACGGCTCTTCTCGCGGTTGTTCCAGTAGTACGCTGCGCTGGTGGGGCCTCTGATCTGCAGCTCGCCCATCTCCCCTGGCTTCACCGGCTCGCCCTGCTCGTCGACCAGCCTCAGGTCGTATCCCGGAACGGGCTTTCCGGTGGTGCCGTAGCGCAGGTCGTCCGGGCGGTTCGAAAGGAAGATGTGGAGCATCTCGGTCGATCCGATCCCGTCGAGAATCTCCACCCCGATCCTCTCCTTCCAGCGCTTCGCGATCTGCGGCGGCAGGGCCTCTCCCGCCGAGATGCACTGGCGCAGCGCGAGCGCCTCCCTTCCCGGAAGGTCGGGGCTCGCCAGCATCGCCGCATAGAGCGTGGGGACGCCGAAGAACAGCGTCGGCTTCTTCTCCTTGAAACGCTTGAACACCGCCGCAGGCGTCGGCCTCTCCGCCATCAGCACGGCGGTCGCGCCCACCGCGAGCGTGAAGGACAGCGCGTTGCCCAGCCCGTAGGCGAAGAAGAGCTTGGCCGCCGAGAACACCACGTCGCTTTCCCGGTACCCGAGCACGCCGCGCGCGTAGAGCTCCGCGGTGATGATCATGCTCGAGTGCACGTGCACCGTGCCCTTGGGCATGCCGGTCGAGCCCGAGGAATACAGCCAGAAGCAGGCGTCGTCGCAGGTCGTGGGCGCGGGTGCGAGCTCGGGCGCCCCCTTGGCGAGAACCTCCTTGAACGCAAGGTGTCCCTGCGGCGACCCCGAGCCCGAGACGATGACGTGCTTGAGGAAGGGTAGCCTGCCGATGGCGCCGGCGAATTGCGGAAGCAGTGCCTCGGATACGATCAGTGCTTTGGCGCGGCTATCCGCGAGCATGTACTCGTAGTCTTTCGGCGTGAGCAGCGTGTTGACCGCCACCGGCACGATGCCCGCCTTGATCGCGCCGAGGAAGGCGGTCGGAAAGTCGACCGTGTCGGTGAGAGCGAGGAGCACGCGGTGCTCCATGTCCAGCCCCAGCGCGCGGAGTCCCGAGCCGAAGCGGTTGACGCGCTCGGCGAGCTGCCCGAAGGTGTACTGGCCGGCGTCGTCGATGTACGCGATCCGCGCGGCGCGTCCCGCCGCCAGGTTGCGCTCGATCAGGTCGTACGCGGCGTTGTAGTCGCGGGGGATCTTGACGCTCGGCGGGCTCACCGAATGGTCGGCACTGCTGCGGGACGGCACGGCATTCCTCCTTTGTTCGCGCTGCCACGCGATTGTTCGCTCCCACGCCCGGAGCGTCAAGAAGCCGGCGCGAGCCGGCTCTAGCAGCCTATGGCCGCGCCGTCGCTCCGGGGATCGGCCCCGCCGATGCGAACGCCCGACGCCGGGTCGACCGTGATCCCGTGCGCGTGCCCCGCAAGCTCGCACCAATCCGGCCACCGGTTGACGGCGTGTCCGCGGCGCTCGAGTTCCCTGGCGGTGGCTTCCGGGAATCGCCCTTCCATGTTGAGCAGGTCGCGCGGGTCGCCGATGTTGAACCTTCCCGACAGCCACCGCGGCATCTCGAGCGCATGCTGGATATCGAATCCGAAATCGATCAGGCCGACGTAGCCTTGCAGGTGGATCTGCGGCTGGCCGTCCGCTCCCATGCAGCCGAGCACGTGCCGGAGGCTGCCGTCCTGCAACGCCATCGACGCGATCAGGGTGTGCAGGGGCCGCTTGCCGGGCTCGAGGCGGTTGGGATGCTGCGGATCGAGCGAGAAATAGGCCGAGCGGTTCTGCATCACGATCCCGGTATCGCCCGCGACGATCCCGGCGCCGAAGGTGAAATACAGGCTCTGGACCAGCGCCGCGGCGTTGCCCTCGGCGTCGACCGCCGCGACGAAGACAGTGTCGCCCGCGAGCGTGCCGTAGGACGGGACCAGGTCCCAGGGAAGGGCGCGGTCGGCGCGCATCAGCCTGCGACGCTCGGCGGCGTAGGTCTTGGCGATCAGCCTGTCGACGGGTACCGGCTGGTACTCGGGGTCGGCGAGCAGCCGGTCGCGGTCGTGGTAGGCGATCTGCTTCGCCTGCACGAGCAGGTGCGCGAGTTCCGGGCCCAGCGGATCCATTCTGCCGACCTCCGCGCTCTCCACGAGATTCAGCATTTCGATGACGGCGAACCCCTGCGTCGGCGGAGGGGTCTCGAAGATCTCCACGCCGCGATAGGTGCCTGAGAGCGGCTCGCCCCAGGTCGCGCGTTGGGCCGCCAGGTCCGTCGCGTCGAAGAACCCGCCGCCCGCGCGCGAGAACGCGGCGAGCGAACGCGCCGTCTCGCCGCCGTAGAATCCCTCGCGGCCTTCCTGCGCGATGCGCTCCAGCACGAGCGCCAGAGCGCCGTTGGCCAGCTTCCCGCCCGCGCGCGGCGCGGCTCCCCCGGGAGCAAGAAGCGCGAGCGCACCGGCGTTCAGCGAGCCGTCGGAGGCGTGCAGCTCGATCGCGCGCGCGAGGCGCCCGGTGACCGGGAATCCCCCGCGCGCATAGCCGATCGCCGCGGCGAGGTCGCGCGAGAGGGGCAGCCTGCCGTACTGCTCGTGCGCGGCGCACCAGCTGGCGACCGCGCCGGGCGTGGTCAGGGTCGCGGGGAGAAATCCGCGCAGGGGAACCTCGTTCATCCCGCGCGCGCGGAACCAATCGATGCTCGCCCCGCGCGCCGCGCGCCCTCCGCCGTTCAGGTAGCGCACGCGCCGCGCGCGCGCGTCGTAGATCAGCCAGAAGGCGTCGCCGCCGACGCTCGTCATGTGCGGATACACCACGGACAGCACCGCGCCGGCCGCGACCGCCGCGTCCACGGCGGAACCTCCTGCGCGCAGCGCGTCTGCGCCCGCGGCGGAAGCGAGCGAGTGCGGCGATGCGATCATGCCGTTCGGCGCCAGGCTCGCGGGCCTGCCGGTGGCGATCGGAAACATGCGGTGCATTTTAGTGCATGTCCATCTCGCGGCCGCTTCGGCTATCCTAGCGACACCCCAAAAGAGCCGGAACGCGAATGAAGACGCTGCGAAGCTACCTGGGCGGCCGCTGGATCGAAGGATCGGGCGCGCCGCAGATCCTCGTCAATCCCGCAACCGAGGAGGCGCTTGCGCAAGCCTCGAGCGACGGCCTGGATCTCGCCGGCGCGCTCGACTTTGCACGGAGAAAAGGCGGCCCGGCGCTGCGCACGCTGTCCTTCGCCGAGCGCGGCGCGCTGCTGAAGGAAACCGCGAAGGCGATCCAGGCTCACCGCGACGAATTGCTCGATCTCTCGGTCGCCAACGGCGGCAACACGCGCTCGGACGCGAAGTTCGATGTCGACGGCGCGATCTTCACCCTCCAGTCGTATTCCGAGGTGGGCGAGAAGCTCGGCGCAGCGAAGATCCTCGTGGACGGCGAAGGCGTGCAGCTCGGGCGCTCGCCGCGGTTCCACGGGCAGCACGTGTGCGTGCCGCGTCACGGCGTCGCAGTGCACATCAACGCCTTCAACTTTCCCGCCTGGGGTCTGGCGGAGAAGGCGGCGTGCGCGCTGCTCGCCGGCATGCCCGTGCTCTCCAAGCCGGCGACGAGCTCGGCGCTGGTGGCGCACCGGTTGATGGAAATCCTCGTCGAGAAGAAGATCCTGCCCGAGGGGGCGCTCTCGCTCCTGGTCGGCGCGCCGCGCGAGCTGCCGGCGCTCCTCGGCAGCCAGGACGTGCTCGCATTCACGGGGTCCGGCGACACGGGCGTCCGCATCCGCGCGCTGCCCAACGTCGCCCGCGAATCGGTGCGCGTGAACGTCGAGGCGGACAGCCTGAACGCCGCGGTGCTCGGCCCGGACGCGGAGCCGGGCAGCGACATGTACGAAACCTTCCTCAAGGACGTGTTGCGCGACATGACGCAGAAAGCGGGGCAGAAATGCACCGCGATCCGCCGCGTGCTCGTCGCCGACGCGCACGCGGCGACGCTGCGCGGCGATCTCGTCGAAGGGCTCAAAGCGGTGCGCGTCGGCAATCCGGCGCTGGAGGAGACGCGCATGGGACCGGTGGCCAGCCGCGCTCAGCTCACCGACGTGCGCGAAGGCGTCGAACAGCTCTCGGCGGAAGGCAAGGCGGCCTTCGGCAGCGCCGCCGCGCTCGCCGGCAAAGGCTTCTTCATCTCGCCGGTCCTCGTGGAATTCGCGAAGGACGCGCTCGCCGCCTCGGTGCACGCCCGGGAGGTGTTCGGGCCGGTCGCGTCGCTGCTCCCCTATTCGGGCAGGGGCGCGGATGCCGCGGCAATCGTCACCCGCGGCAACGGCGGGCTGGTGTCCTCGGTGTACTCCGAGGACGCGGACTTCCTCGAAGAGGTCGTCCAAGGCATCGCACCTTATCATGGAAGAATATTTCTCGGCCATCCGAAGATCGAGATGTCGCCGGGACCGGGAACCGTCCTCCCGCAGCTCGTACACGGCGGTCCGGGGCGCGCCGGCGGAGGCGAGGAACTGGGCGAAGCGCGCGGACTGGCCTTTTACATGCAGCGCGTCGCGCTCGAGGGCTCGCGTCCGGTGATCCAGAAGCTGATCGCGCCGCCGCAGCCCTAGAGCGCCTGCCGGGCGATCCGCAGGCGCGTCGCGCTGATGTCGTCGCCGCGGATCTCGCGCAGCGCGTAGCCGACGAACTCGGAGACCACGCTCTTTCTCCAGTAGAGATCCAGGTCGGTGTTGTCCATGGGCTTCGCGGCCGAGGCGACCTTGGCCCCGGCTTCGGCGATTGCATCGTCGTTCAGCTTCCTGCCGACGAGGAGCTCTCCGCCTTTGGTGAGCAGGGGCCGCGAGGATACCGCGCCGAGCGCGATGCGCGCCTCCTCCACCGTCCCGTCGCGCGCCGTCTTCACCGCCGCGGCGACGCCCAGCACGGGAAAATCGAAGGCCCCGCGGCGGCGCAGTTTCCAATAGCTGCTCCTCCAGCCCTCGGCTTGCGGCAGCTTCACCTCTGTGAGGATCTCGTCGGGCCGGCGCGCGAGGTAGTCGATGCCGTCGTTCCGATAGAGATCGGCGAGCGCGACGTCGCGCTCGCCCTGGGTCGAGACCAGGCGCACGCTGGCGCCCAGCGATATCAGGGCGGGCGCGCAGTCGGTCGATGACGTGGCGACACAGCGCTTGCTCGCGGTGGCGACCCAGCAGGTCTCGCCATCCTTCTTCAGGCAGAAATCGATCGCCTTGCGCCACTCGTAGTTCTGGTTGTAGTAGTTGCAGCGCGTGTCCAGGCACAGGTTGCCGCCGAGGGTGCCCATGTTGCGAAGATGGACGGTCGCGACCTGCGCCGCCGCCTGCCACAGCCCCGTGTACTTCTCCCGGACCATCGCGCTCGCGACGACCTCGTTCAACGTCAGTCCCGCGCCGAGCCTTGCGCCCGGGCCGTTGGCCGCCTTCTTCAGGGCGTCGATCCGGCCGAGCGAAACGAGCGTGCTCGGCGTCTGGTGGCGGCGCTTCATGTTGGGGAGAAGGTCGGTGCCGCCCGCGATGAGCATCGCCTCCGGTCCCTCCGCCGCGAGGATTCTCGCCGCTTCGCCGACGCTCGAAGGCGACCGGAAGCCGAACCAGGGCAGGCGCATCATGACGCGATCTTCTCCTTCGGTGCCGACTTGCGCGGCGCGTTGAGCGCGTTGCCGTCCCCGCCTTCCCAGGGAGGAAGCACCTGCATCGGCTCGGGGTAGGGAACCTCGGGGAAACGCTCCGGCCCGACGCGCGGATTCTCGCCCTTAGCCTTCTTCTCCAGCGCCGCGAGCACCTTGTCCGGCGTGATCGGGAGCTCGTCGATCCGCACGCCCACCGCGTCGTATACGGCGTTCGCCACGGCGGGCATGACGGGAAGGAGCGGTCCCTGCCCCACTTCCTTGGCGCCGAACGGGCAATTCGGATCGGGATCCTCGACCAGCTCGGTAAAGACCTCCGGCATGTCCAGGGACGTCAGGCTCTTGTATTCCAGGAGCGACGGTATCTTGTGGACGAGCGCGTTCGAGAGCTTCGGCGGCAGGCGCCGGAACACCTGCTCTTCCATGAGCGCCTCGCCGAGCGCCATGTAGACGCTGCCCTCGACCTGCCCGCGCGCGAGCACCGGGTTGATCGCACGCCCGATGTCGTGCGCGATCCACACCTTGGGAACGCTGATCCAGCCGGTCGCCTTGTCCACCTCCGCCTCGACGACGCACGCGGTATAGGAATACGCGGGCGAGGGCCCGACGCCCGCGCCTTTGTAGCGCCCGGGAGCGCGCGGCGGTGTGTACGAGCCGACCGAGCCCAGCGTGCCGAACTTCTCCTCGGCGAGGATGATCGCCTCGCGGAAGCTCATCAGCTTGCCCGGATCGTCGGCGCGGAACACGCGCGCGTGCGCAAAGCCGACGTTCTCGGGCAGCGTCTCCATGTGATCGGCGGCCGCGCGCGCGATCAGATCGCGCAGGCGCTCGGCGGCCTGAATGGCGGCGTTGCCCATCATCACGGTGACGCGGCTCGAATACGAGCCGAGGTCGACCGGCGTGATGCCGGTGTCGCCGGTCACGACGCGCACGTCGAAAGGGTCGATCCCGAGCACCTCGGCGACGATCGCGGCGAGCACGTCGTCCGAGCCCTGACCGATCTCGGTCGCGCCGCAGAACACGGTGACCTGGCCGCTGCGGTCGAGCAGGAGCTGCACCCCCGACTGCGGCATCTTGTTCCAGTAGATGGGAAGCCCGGCGCCGCACAGATAGGCGCCGCAAGCGATCCCGACGCCGCGGCCGTCGGGAAGCTTGCGATACCGGTTCTTCCAGTCGGAGGCCGCCACGACCTTGCGGATGCACTCGGCGAGGCCGATCGAACCGATCTTCAGCCAGTTGGCGGTCAGCGTGTCCGGCTTAGCGACGATGCCCAGGCGGAATTCGGCAGGATCGAGCCCGAGCGCGTCCGCGATCTTGTCGAGCTGGATCTCCTGGCCGAAGCGGGGCTGCGGCGTGCCGTGGCCGCGCTTCGGGCCGCAGGGCGGCTTGTTCGTAAACACCCTCGCCGCGTCGAACTTGTATCGCGGGATCTCGTAGGTCACGGTCTGGAGCACGCCGGTGTAGAAGGTGCTCGCGGCGCCGTAGCTCCCGTACGCCCCGCCGTCGAGCAGCGTCTGGGTGTGCATGCCCGTGATCTTCCCGTCCCTGGTCACGCCGGTGCGCATGCGCATCGTTACCGGATGGCGGCCGCGGTGCATGTAGAACACCTCCTCGCGCGTGAGGCAGATCTTCACGGGCCGGCCGAGCAGGATCGCGGCCTTCGACACCACGATCTCGTGGTTGTGCAGGTCGCACTTGCCGCCGAAGCCGCCCCCGTTCGGGCAGGCGATCACGCGAACGTGGGCAGGCGGCATCTGCAGTGCATTGGCGAGCGCGCGGTGGATGTAGTGCGGCACCTGCGTCGAGGACCAGAGCGTGAGCTTGCCTTCGCCGTCCACCGCGGCGACCGAGGCATGCTGCTCGATCGGCAGGTGAGTGTTGCCCTGGTAGAAGAACACGTCCTCGAAAACGTGGTCGGCACGGGCAAGCGCCTCCTCGACGTCGCCGAACTCGTAGGCCTGGAGGCGATGGATGTTGCCCTGCTCGCCGTAGCTCTGGATGCGCGGCTCCGCGGTCGCGAGCGCTTCCTCGGGATCGGAGATCGTCTTCAGCGGCCGGTATTTCACCTCGATCAGATCGAGCGCCTCGAACGCGGTCTGCTCGTCCCGGGCGATGACCGCGGCGACCGGATCGCCGACGTAGCGCACGCGCTCCGGCGCGAGCGGATATTCGTCCTGCGTGACCGGCAGGATGCCGAAAGTCACGGGAAAATCCTTCCCGGTAAGCACCAGGTGCACGCCGGGATGCGACTGCGCCTTGGCCACATCGACGGATTCGATGACCGCGTGCGGCAGCGGCGAGCGCAGCAGCTTGCAGTGGACCATCCGCGGCAGCACCACGTCGTCGGCAAAGCGCGTGAGGCCGGTGACCTTGGCGCGGCCGTCGACGCGCCGCCGCGGCCGGCCCAGCACCTCGAAGCGTTTCTTGGCGCTCATCGCTTCTCCTCGCGCATTCTCCGCGCGCCCTCTTCGATCGATTCGTAGATCTGCTGGTAGCCCGTGCACCGGCACAGGTTTCCCGAGATCGCCTCCTTGACCTTCTCGCGGCTCGGGTTGGGGTCCTTTTCGAGCAGCGCCTTCGCCGTCATCAGGATGCCCGGCGTGCAATAGCCGCACTGCGCCCCGCCGAGGTCGGCGAAAGCGGCTTGAAGCGGGTGCAGCTTGGAGCCGTCGGCGAGCCCTTCGACCGTCTCGATCGCGCGGCCCTCGCAGTCGAGCGCCAGTGCGAGGCACGCGAGCACGGGCATGCCGTCGATCAGCACCGCGCAGGCGCCGCACTCGCCGAGCTCGCAGCCGTGCTTGGTGCCCGTGAGGTTCATGTCCTCGCGCAGAACTTCGAGCAGGGTCTTGTACGGCGCGAACGAGACTTCCTGGGATTCGCCGTTCACGCGCAGCATCCGCTGAACGTTCCGGGGCGCGAGCGTACTCATTTACCCTTCCTCGCGGGCAACAGCCCGCGCACCAGATAATCCGAAAGCGAAGCGGCGATCTCGCCGGCCGACTGCGCACCATCGTGCCGGTACCAGCGCGCCGTCCAGTTCACCGCGCCCAGCATCGCGCGCGTCACCAGCGCCGGGTCGGCGGGTGCGAATTCCTGCGCTTTGACGCCTTCCGCGACCAGCGCGCGAACCGCGCGCTCGTACGCGTCGCGCTTCTGGACGATCGCGGCGCGCATGCGCTCGGGCAACGCTTCGATCTCGAGGTGCGCGGTCGCGCCCTCCAGCTCGTCGAGCATGCAATGCACGTGCGCGCTCAGGACCGAGCGCAGCCGCCCGGCCCAGGAGCCCGGGGCCGCGCGCGCCGACTTGACCGCGCCGATCAGGCGCTCGAGCGTGCGCTCCTGGCAGAAGCGCAGGATCTCGTCCTTGCCGTCGAAGTAGTAATACAGGTTGCCGGGGGAGAGATCGGCTTCCTCCGCGATCTCGCGCATGCCGGTGGCGGAGACGCCGAGGCGGCGGAAGACGCGAGCTGCGGCGCGCAGGATCTCGAGGCGGCGCGCGTCGTTCTTGCGCTGCACGCGCTCGGAGAGCGCCGCATCGTTCGAACTTCTATTCAAAACTTGAACCATCGTTCGAATTCTAGGCGCTCGGGTCGGCCGAGGCAAGCCCGGAATGCTCAGGAACGGAGCTTGAAGCGCTGGATCTTCCCGGTGGGGGTCTTGGGCAGCTCCGGGATGAACTCGATCCAGCGGGGGTACTTGTAGGGTGCTAGCCGGTCCTTGATGTGCTGCTGCAACGCGAGCTTGAGCTCGTCGCACGGCGACGTGCCGTCCTTGAGCACGACGAACGCCTTGGGCTTGATCAGCTTGTTGTCGTCCTCGCGGGCGACCACCGCGGCCTCGAGGACCGCGTCGTGGCTGACGAGCGCCGCCTCGACCTCGGCCGGCGATACGAACAGGCCCGAGACCTTCATCATGTCGTCGGAGCGGCCGGCGTAGACGAAGTAGCCGTGTTCGTCCTGCCTGAACTTGTCGCCGCTCCGGAACCAGGGGCCGAGGAAGGTCGAGCGGCTTTTTTCCCGGTTGTTCCAGTAGTAGGCGGCGCTCGTCGGGCCGCGCACCTGCAGCTCGCCCAGGTCGCCCTGCTCGACCGGCCTGCCCTCCTCGTCCACGAGCCGCAGCTCGTAGCCGGGTACCGCCGTGCCCGTCGCCCCGTAGCGGACGCCGCCGTGGCGGGCGCTGATGTACATGTGCATCATCTCGGTCGAGCCGATTCCTTCGAGGATGTCGACACCGGTCTTCTCCCTCCAGCGCTTGCCGAGCTCGGCGGGGAGCGCCTCGCCCGCGGAGACGCAGGCGCGCAGTGCGAGCTCGCTCTTTCCCGGGAACTCCGGGCTGGCGAGCATCGACGCGAACAGGGTGGGCACGCCGAAGAATACGGTCGGCCTGCTCTCGACCAGCCGTCTGAACACCGCGGGAGGCGTCGCGCGCTCGGCCATGAGCACGCCGGTGGCGCCGGCCGCGAGGGTGAAGGTGAGCGCGTTGCCCAAGCCGTAGACGAAGCACAGCTTCGCCGCTGAGAAGAGCACGTCCGACTCCCTGACTCCCAGCACCGCCTTGCCGTAGAGCTCGGCCGTGATCGCCATGCTCGAGTGAACATGGACTGCGCCCTTGGGCACGCCGGTCGAGCCCGAGGAGTAGTACCAGCAGCACGCATCGTCCGAGGTGGTCGGCGCCGGATCGAGCGCGGCGGAACCCGCGGCGAGCACGTCCTCGATCGCGGCTCCTCCCTTCTCGCGACTGCGCGAGACGATGACGTGCCGCAGGAAAGGCATTGTCCCGACGAGCGGCTCGAACTGCGGCAGGAGGTGCTCGGAGACGACGAGGGCGCGCGCCCGGCTGTCGGCGAGCATGTGCGCGTAGTCCTTCGGCGTAAGCAGCGTATTGACCGCGACCGGGACGATTCCCGCCTTGATCGCGCCGAGGAAAGCCGTCGGGAAGTCGATCGTATCCGCGAGCGCGAGCAGCACGCGCTCTTCCATCTCAATGCCCAGCGCCCGCAGCCCCGAGCCGAAGCGGTTGACGCGCTCCGCGAGCTCGCCGTAGGTGTACCGGCCGGCGTCGTCGACGAATGCGATCTTGCCCGCGCGGCCCGCGAGAAGGTTGCGCTCGATCAGATCGTGCGCGGCGTTGTAGTCGCGCGGAACGTGGACCGTCGGAGGGGTCGCCGAATGATCGGCGCTGATGAACGACGCCACTTCGCTAGCCCTCCTCCGCGCGATTCAGGCCTCGAGCCTGGCTTCCTTGCGGCACAGGGCGATCCAGTCGGCCGCCCACGCCACCGCCAGCTCCTCGGGCATCGTCCCGGCGCTGGCGTCGTGCAGCATGACCTCCCCGATGCGCCGCGCCCCCAGCTCGGCGAGGATCGCGTCGAAGCGCCGGCCGCCGTTGCAGAAGGTCTCCGCATAGGTGCGGTCGCCGAGCGCGATGACCCCGTATTGCACGCCCGAGAGGTCGGGCCGCAGATTCAGCAGCGACTCGTAGAGATGTTTCGCATTGTCGGGCACGTCGCCCTGCCCGTACGTCGACGAACAGATCAGGAACAGACCGCCACCGGCGAACACGCTCGCGTCGAGGCCATCCATGGGCTTCGTGCTCACCCGCGTATCGCCATCGTCGAGCGTCAGCTCCACCTCCTGCGCCACCAGCTGCGCCGTGCCCGTCATGGTGCCAACGAGGATCGTCAGCCCGAGCGCCATCGTGCCACGTCACGCTTGCGTTTCGACATGGGGCTGCATTATACTGCCGCGTTTGCGAATGGCAAGCATTATACTGCACCGTGCCCCTACCGAGCGTTGATGTCAAGAAGCCTCCGCTTCGCGCCGCCGCAAGCGGCGCGGATCCCGAGCGCGACTACCTGCTGCTCCTGGGGGAAAGACTGCGGGAAGCGCGCGCCCGGCGAGCGAAGTCCCGCAAAGTCCTCGCGGCCGACTCGGGCGTATCGGAGCGCTACCTGGCCCAACTCGAGGCGGGACTGGGCAACGTCTCCATTCTGCTGCTCCGGCAGATCGCCGCGGCCCTCGAGCTCACCCTCACCGAGCTGCTCGCCGAGGACTCCGGCGCGGACGCGGAGCTGAACCTCACCACGCAGTTTCTGAAAAAACTCCCGCGCCAGAAGCTCGCCGCCGTGCACTCGCAACTGCTGCGCGACTACGGCAACGCCCGCGACGAGCGCTTGAAGCGGATCGCCCTGATCGGACTGCGCGGCGCGGGCAAGTCGACGCTGGGCGCAAAGCTCGCCAAGGCGCTGGGCGTTCCCTTCGTCGAGCTCGACCGGGAGGTCGAGCGCGAGGCCGGCACTTCTCTTTCGGAGATCTTCCTGCTCTACGGGCAGTCGGGTTACCGCCGCTACGAGCGCCGCAGCCTGGAGAAGGTGCTGGAACGGAACGAGCGCGCGGTGATCGCGACCGGGGGCAGCATCGTCTCCGAGCCCGGGACCTACGACCTGCTGCTGTCGAGCTGCTTCACCGTCTGGCTGAAGGCCGCCCCGGAGGAGCATATGGCTCGCGTGCTCGCACAGGGCGATACGCGTCCGATGGCGGGCAACGACCAGGCGATGGAGGATCTGCGGCGCATACTGGAAGGCCGCGCGATGCTCTACCGCCAGGCGGATGTCACCGTGGATACGGCGGGCAAGCCGGTCGAGAAGAGCCTGGCGGAGCTGCGCAAGGCCATCTCGGCCTAGGCCGGCATCGCCACCCATTTCGGAGCACATCATGAGCGCAGTCCTCGAACCCCAGCCTTCTCCCCCTCCCGTCACCTACGACACGCATCCCGACCGCTATGAGCACTGGAAGCTCGCGTTCGACGGCCCGGTCGCGACGCTCTCGATGGACGTGAACGAGGACAAGGGTCTCAAGCCCGGATACAAGCTCAAGCTCAACTCCTACGATCTGGGAGTCGACATCGAGCTCGCCGACGCGCTGAACCGCGTGCGCTTCGAGCACCCCGAGGTGAAATGCCTGGTGATCACGAGCGCGCGCGAGCGCATGTTCTGCTCCGGCGCCAACATCTATATGCTGGGGTCCTCGACTCACGCATGGAAAGTGAATTTCTGCAAGTTCACCAATGAGACGCGCAGCGGCATCGAGGATTCGAGCCGGCACGACGGCCTCAAGGCGCTCGCGGCGGTCAACGGCACCGTCGCCGGCGGCGGCTACGAGCTCGCGCTCGCCTGCGACGAGATCCTGATGATCGACGACCGCTCCTCCACCGTCAGCCTGCCCGAGCTGCCTCTGCTCGGCGTGCTCCCGGGGACGGGCGGCCTCACGCGCGTCACCGACAAGAGAAAGGTCAGGCGCGACCTTGCCGACGTGTTCTGCACGACCAGCGAGGGCGTGCGCGCCGACCGGGCGAAGCAATGGAAGCTCGTCGACCACACCGCCAAGCCGCAGGGCTTCAAGGAGGCGGTCGCCGCGCGCGCGGCCGCGCTGGCGGCGCAGAGCGCGCGCGGGACCGGCAAGGGCGTGCCTCTGAATCCGCTCAAGCGCACGCTCGACGCGGGAGGCTATCACTACGACAACGTCGACGTGAAAATCGACCGCAGGCAGCGCACCGCGACGATCACCGTGTTCGCGCCGCGCCAGGACGTCCCCTCCTCCGTCGCAGCCATTCACGCCGCCGGCGACAAGTGGTGGCCGCTGGCGATGGCGCGCGAGCTGGACGACGCGATCCTGATGCTCCGCACCAACGACCTCGAGATCGGCACCTGGATCTTCAACACGCGGGGCGACGCAAGCAAGGCCCTCGCCGCGGACGCCGCGCTGAAGGCCAACGAGAGCGACTGGTTCGTGCGCGAGGTGATCGGCTTCCTGCGCCGCACCCTCGCGCGGCTGGACGTGTCCTCGCGCACGCTGTTCGCCGTGATCGACAAGGGCTCCTGCTTCGCGGGCACCCTGTTCGAGCTGGCGCTGGCGGCCGACCGCAGCTACATGCTCGAGCTTCCGGACGACGCGGGCGCTCCGGTGATCGCGCTTTCGGAGTTGAACTTCGGCGCCTACCCGATGGTGAACCGGGAATCGCGGATCGCCACGCACTATTGCGGCGATCCGCAGCCGGTCGAGGCCGCGCGCGCGCACGTCGGCGAGAGGCTCGACGCCAAGGCCGCCTCGGCACTGGGACTGGTCACGTTCACGCCCGACGACCTCGACTGGGACGACGAGGTGCGCATCGCGATCGAGGAGCGCGCCAGCCTCTCTCCGGACGCGCTCACCGGCATGGAGGCCAACCTGCGCTTCTCGGGCAAGGAGACCATGGAGACGCGGATCTTCGGCAGGCTGTCCGCGTGGCAGAACTGGATCTTCAGCCGGCCCAACGCGGTCGGCGAGCACGGCGCGCTGAAAGTCTACGGAAGCGGCGCGAAGGCGAAGTTCAACTGGGACCGGGTCTAGTCCCGACGGCAAGGACGCACATGAGCATCAACTACAGCGAGAAGATCCCCAACAACGTCAACCTGGCGAACGACAAGACGCTCCAGCGCGCCCTCGAGCACTGGCAGCCGCACTTCCTCGACTGGTGGCGCGAGATGGGGCCGAACGATTTCGCGTCGGCCGACGTGTATCTGCGCACCGCGATCGGCGTCGACGCGCAGGGGTGGGCCAACTACGGCACCGTGAAGATGCCGGATTATCGATGGGGCATCTTCCTCGCCGATCCCATTCCCGATCGCACCATCGGCTTCGGCGACTCCTTCGGGCAGCCAGTGTGGCAGCAGGTGCCCGGCGAATTCCGCTCGCAGTTCCGCCGGCTGATCGTCACCCAGGGCGACACCGAGCCCGCCTCCGTCGAGCAGCAGCATCTGCTCGGACATACTTGTCCGTCCCTCTACGACCTGCGCAACCTCTTCCAGATCAACGTCGAGGAAGGGCGGCACCTCTGGGCGATGGTCTACCTGCTGCACGCCTATTTCGGGCGCGACGGGCGCGAGGAGGCCGAGGAGCTGCTCGCGCGCCACTCGGGCGACGTCGACAAGCCGCGCATCCTCGGCACGTTCAACGAGCCGATCTCCGACTGGCTGTCGTTCTTCTGCTTCACCTACTTCACCGACCGCGACGGCAAGTTCCAGCTGAAGAGCCTCGCCGAGTCCTCGTTCGATCCGCTCGCGCGCACCTGCCGCTTCATGCTCACCGAGGAAGCGCACCACATGTTCGTCGGCGAGACCGGCATCGGCCGCATCGTGAAGCGCACGCTCGAGGTGATGAAGGAGACCGGCACCGACGATCCGGCGGTGATCCGCCGCCACGGCGCGGTCGACCTGCCGCTGCTCCAGCGCTACCTCAACTTCTGGTTCAGCTCCTCGCTCGACCTGTTCGGGTCGGAAGTGTCCTCGAACGCCGCGAGCACCTTCGCCAACGGCATCAAGGGGCGGCCCGACGAAACCACCCAGTACCAGGACCACGTCTGCGCCGAGGCGACCTGCGATCTCGACCTGCCCGATGGCCGTGGAGCGCTGAAGAAGGAAACCGTAGGCCTGCGCAACGCCATGAACGAAGTGCTGCGCGAGGCGTACGTCAGGGATTGCGAAATCGGACTGAAGCGCTGGAACATGCAGATCAAGCGCGCGGGAGCGGGGTTCGAGCTGCGGCTCCCGAACAGCCGCTTCCGCCGCGCGATCGGCGCCTTCGCCAACGTTCCCACGGATCTGGACGGGAAGCTCATCAGCCGCGAGGAATACGACCGGCGCCTGCCGGAGTGGATACCGAGCGCCTCGGACAAGGCGTACGTCGCGAGCCTGATGCAGCGCGTGATGGAGCCGGGAAAGATGGCCGGCTGGATCGCCCCGCCGGATCGGGGGATTAACAACCTCGCGGTCGAGTACGAGTACGTGAGATTGAGTTGAGGCGCACCGGCTCAGAGCCGGTCACATCACCCGTTCGGGTGATGCGCAGTCCACACCGCTGCGGCAGGATCAGAGCGCGGTCCCTTCCAAGCCCTGCGAGGGTAAACCCTTACAGGTAGTGCAGGGGTCCATACCTCGCGTTTGCGGCGGGCATTTGTGTCCCGCGAGGCAAATGCGTACAGTTGGCTAGAGGTCTCGCATGGGGGGCATGTGCGGACACATGTGGGCGACGACTTGAGCCGCTTCCTAAGGGTGGGTCTCCTGATCCTCCTTATGGCCCAGATTGCGGCCTGCGGGGGTGGCAAGGGCGGCGGAGATTCAGGCTCTGACGCGCCCTGCATTCAGGCGCAGAAGCTCGATTTCCCTCCTGGGTCCGCGCCGGCTGGATTCAATACAGGCGCGCTGGTTGCCGTCCTCGACAATTCCTGCAGCGTCCCCAATCCCAACGCTTCCGTAACCGTGAACGGCGTTGCCCTCGCCTACAACCCTACCTTTCAGGACTACGAGGGAAATGTAGCAACCGCGCCCGGTGGCAACGTAAGTGTCAACGTAATGGTGGGCGGAGCCGCGTATGCCGTGTCGGGAACTCAGTTCACGGCCTATCCTACGATATCCGCGCCGACCGCCGGAGCAACTTGGTCCTCGGTCGTATCGAACATCATAGGGTGGTCGGGAGGGGCTCCAACCGCGAAAGCGCTCTATGGCATCGGGATTCTCGACGCAGGAGATCCCAACGGCCAGCTGATATGGCCGCTGTCAGGTTTCCTCGATATCGAGTCTCTTGGCACGACGAGTGTGACGGTTCCCCAGTTCAACCTGAGCGCGGGGAACCGCCTGGTCGTCGTTGGCATAGTGACCAGCCTGAATATTCCGGGCGCGGCAGATGGTTCCGGTCTCGTACTCGGCGGTTTCAGCTACGTTCCCGTCACCGTAGTCGGCGCGAACATCGCGGTTCTCCAGTCGATCGCTGTGACGCCGCAAGTCTCAACGGTCGCAAAGGGAGGGACGAAGCAACTTACCGCGACCGGAACATACACCGACAGCAGCACCATCGACATCACGGCGCAGGTGACATGGATCTCGTCGGACACAAGCAAGGCGACGGTGAGTGCCACCGGACTCGTTTCCGGCGTGGACTCCGGTTTGCCCACCATCACCGCCACCCTTAATGGCGTTTCCGGATCCACCACGATCAACGTCTTCCAGCCGAATCCGTCTCCGCTCCCGCCCCTCAGTCAATCGGTTGCCTACCAGATCGACTACGCGCACTCGGGAAGCGCGACGCTCGGCACTCCAATCACGTTCCCGAGTAGCGCGGCCTGGTCGGTGACGCTCAATGGCCCGGTCTCGTATCCATTGATAGCAGACGGAAAGGTGTTTGTCATTGCGGGGGCCGGCGGCAGTCCGTACGGGACGACCCTGTATGCCCTCGATCAACAGACCGGCAACAACGCCTGGGGCCCGGTGTTCGTTCCAGGAACCTATTTCTGGGCGGGCCTAGCTTACGACCATGGCAAAGTGTTCGTCATCAACTATGACGGAGTGCTGAGCTCGTTCGACGGCGCGACCGGGCAGGCGGGCTGGAGCGCGCAGATGCCGGGCCAGTACGCGTTCAGCTCACCACCGACCGCAGTAAACGGCGTCGTCTACGTAGGCGGCGCGGGGATCGGCGGCACGCTTTACGCGGTCGATGAATCGAACGGCAGCGTGCTGTGGATGGCGAGCGTTGAGAACGGCGACGAGAGCTCGCCGACAGTTTCCGGCGACGGCGTGTTCGTGTCCTATCCATGCCAAGTGTACAAGTTCGATCCCATCTCCGGATCTCCCCTTTGGCACAACTCGGGCGGATGCGAGGGTGGGGGGGGCAGAACGTCGGTCTACGCGAACGGGCTGCTGTACGTGAGGGACGAGGTGAGCACCGTGGCGCAAGTACTCGACGCCACCACGGGAAACCAGGTCGGTACCTTCCCCGCACCATTCCCGACCCCCGCCCCGGCGTTCTCGACTCAATCGGGCTTTTTCCAGAGCACGGGGACGCTCCAGGCCATCGACCTGTACTCGCACAACCCGCTGTGGAGCTTTGCGGGTGTTAATGGTGATGGCGGCCTCGTTTCCGCACCGCTGTTCGTCGACCAGTTCGTGATCGTCGGCTCGGCCTTCGGGACCGTCTACGCACTCGATGCCACGACGGGGAACCCGGTATGGAGCAAGAGCGCCGGCGCGGGGATCAATGGGCCGGACGAACACAACGTGGTGGGGCCGCTCACCGGATTCGGCGTCGGCGAAGGCTATCTAGTTGTGCCGACCGGAAGCAAGTTGACAGCGTGGCGCATAACTGGGCCTTGAATCACTCGTGTCAGCCGCAAAGCCGGCTAGCCGGTTTGACCTATCGGCCGGCAATCCTTGCGTCGTCACGAAACCGTAACCTAGCTCTCATCTCGGAAGTGACGTGAATCACTCCGTCCGAATCCACAAGCAGGGCACTCGAAACACCCATGCGCGCGGCGGCTTCGTTCCACCCGCTTCGGCCTTCGATGAAGATCGGCTTGGATGCCGCGTCCGACAGCGCGCCGGCTCCCTCTCCCGCGCTGACGAGAACGGTGACGGATTCGACGCCGGCTACCGGATACCCTGTCCGCGGGTCGACGATGTGCGAATAGCGCTTGCCGTCGATCTCGTAGTAGCGCCGGTAGTCACCCGAAGTGCCGACCGCCTCGCCGTCGTTCAGCTCGAGCGTTGCGAATAATCCGTTTCCTCGCGGAGCTTCCAGCGCGACCCGCCACGGGCGCTCGCCGTGCCGGCCGAGCGCCATGGCGTTGCCACCGACGTTGATCAGTGCGTCGCCGATCCCCGCCGCGCGAAGGATTTCCGCAGCGCGATCGAGCGCGTACCCCTTCGCGTAACCGCCGAAGTCGAGCTGCACGGCGGGATTCGCGCTGCTCACTTCATCGCCGTGCACACTGAGGTCCTGCATCCGCGGGTGCGCCCTCACCCATCGATCGATATCCCGCGCATCCGGCAACGGGCCGCCTGGCTTGTCGCGGTGGAAATTCCAGAGCGCCACGAGCTTGCCGATCGCGGGATTGAAGAGATCGCCGGAGCGCGCCGAGAGATCCTGCGCCTGCCGGATGAGCGCTGCGATCTCCGCGGTCGTGTGAATGCCCGTCTCGCCCCGCGCGATCGCCTCGTTGAGCGCGACCAGATCGCCCGACCCCCACGCCCGCAGCTCGCGATGCATGCGGTCGAACTCGCCGAAAACCCGCGCGACCGCCTCCTGCGCACGGGCGCGATCGGCGCCCGCCACCGTGACCTGCGCGATGGTCCCGAAGACGTACGAGCTTGCGCGGTAGTCGTCCGCACGCGCGCCGGCGAACGGAAGCGCCGCGAAGAGGGCGAATGCAACCGCGAGCGATCGCGCGGTCAATGCCGCTCCCGCCGGTGCCTGCGCTTGAGGAACAGCCAGGCGCCGCTCAACGACAGGGTCGCGAGAAACGCGGCGAGAAGGTCGACGACGAGCGGCCCGTAGCGTCCGGCGAACCGCCCGCTGTGCAGATCGAGCAGCAATTGCTGCACGGAAATGCCGGGCTCCAGCAGCTGCGCGTACCTCTCGCGCTCGGCGGCGGGGAGGTCGGCCGGCGCCGACCAGGCGATCGCATCGCGCGGCGCGGGCCGCCACGAGAGAGCGTCGCGGCTCTCGAAGGTTCCCGCGCCCGTCCTCAGGACGAGCTGCTTTCCCCCCGACCCGATCGCCCGCACCGGGACTCCCGGCAGCGCGCTCCTCTCCAGCCGGTCGATGAGCGCGCCGTCGTTGCCGTAGATGTAGAGCGAGGCGCTGCTCGCGACGACGACCATGTCGGGGAGCTCGACCAGCCCCACCGGCTGCGGGAATTTCTCGCCCGAGATCCTGCCGTCGAGAAGCCAGCGGCCGTTCGCGGCGATGAGATCGTGCCGGCCGGCGCGGAACGCGTGGCGCGGAGACTCGGGCGCGATGCCGTACCAGCGCGCGAGCCACGCGGCGTGGACATAGCGCTTGTCCAGGCCCAGACCGGTTCCGTGGTTCAGAACGACGCCCGTCGCCGCGAGGAAGAGGAAGAAGACGACCGCGGCGAGGCCGATGCGCGCGTGCCAGCGGCGCACGAACAGGAGCAGGACGAGCTTCGGCGACACGGCCTATCCCTGGGCGCTCTCGCGGCTGAGCCGGTCGAACAGCAGCGCGAGCCGCGCCATGCGCTCCATCGCGCCGACCGACAGCGTCGCGCCGACGATGCCGTCGATGTTCCGGTCCAGCCGGTCGCCCGCCGACAGCTTGGCGTCCTTGAACTGCTTCAGGAACGACGATTGCCGGACTTCCTGGCCGCGGCTTTCGCGATAGACGAGCACGCGGACATGATCGATATGCCCGCTCACGACCACGAAGCCTGCGGTGATCAGCTCCTCCTTGCCCGTCTCCTCGAGGATCCACACGCTCTTCCGCCCCTCGCTCCAGTAGCGCTGGCGCAGCTGGGCGGGAGGATGGCCGAGGATCGCGGCCGCCTGCGCCTGCCGGTCCCTGGTGAGCCAGAGAACCTTGGGCGCGGGCGCAGCGCCGAAGACCTCCGCGACGAAAGCGCCAGGCTCCTGATAGACCTCGCCGCGAGCCGCGGTCGCGGCCAGCGACAGGATCAGTACCGCAAGCGATCGGAGCGAGGCGCGATTCATCAGAACATGAAGCCGCCGCCGATATCGAAGCGGGTCTGCGACTTGTCGGCCGCGTACCACTGGATATCGGCCTTCAGCACCACCTGGGGGTGGACCCAGAAATTGACGCCGGCGACCTTGATGCGCTCGTTGTTCCGCGGATCCTGCAGCAGGCCGTTTGCAGGATCCTCGGCCTGCCGGATGTCGATGCGCTCGTAGCGGACGAAGGGCGCGACGTCGAAATTGCCGCGCTTGTAGACATGGTACGCGGCCTGCGCGTACCAGCCGGTCATCGACTTCGGCGCCGCGAACGCCGTCGCAGGGTCCGCGGCGAAGAGCGCCGCGGTCACCTTGTCGGCGTCACCGAGCGTGCCCGACGCGTACAGGGCCTGAAGATCCAGGCCGGCGACGCGGTACTGCGCGTGGACGTCCCACAGGGTGAAGCGCGCCGCGACGCCTTGCAGCGCCGGGTTAGACGCCCCGTTCTGTCCGGTGTCGCCGCTGAAGACGCTGCCTCCGACCAGCAGGCCCGGGCGCCGGTAGTTGAGCGCGCCGTAGACGGCGAGGTCGCGCGCGTAGGCGAGCTGCCCCTCCTGGTGCGCGCTGCGGATGCCCGTGAGCGGATCGTCGAGCTTGCCCGAATCGAAGCTGGTAGTAACGCCTGCGTCGAACCTGAAGCTTTCGGCCACGACGCCGTGCACGCCCGCGCCGAGCTCCCGCCAGGTCGTCGGAATGACGCGCGTCTCGACCTGGTTGCGCTGCACGCCGTAGTAGGTCGGCGGCTCGTGGGTCTCGTTGAGGATGCCGACCGGGATGAGGAACAGGCCGCCCTTGAAATTGAGAGCGTCGCTGGACTTGTAGTTCACCCACGCCTGCTCGATCTCCGCCTCTCCCCGATCGTCCGAACTCACGACGGCGTGCTCGACCTCGACCTCGGAATGAAGCGTGAGGCGCTCGTCGAAGCGGTGGTTGAAGCCGAAGACGAAGCGCGCCAGATCGGCGCTGGCATCGCCGCTCTGGCGGAACTTGCTGTACCCGGCTTCGCCGTAGCCGATGACGTTCGTGCCGCCGTTGGCGAGGCCGGAGCTGCGGTCGAGCATCGAGCCGTAGTCGAGCGAATGAGGCGAAGGCTGCTGCGCCGCCGCCGGCTTGTTCGCCTGCTGCGCCTTCAATTCGTCGATTTCCTGCTGCAGGATCTCGAGCTTCTGGTCGACGGTCTGGGCCAGGACGGGAGTACTTCCGAACGCTGCGGTCAATGCCAGGGCCACTGCGGGTTTCTTCATTACGTCTCCTTCTGAGTCGGCGTGTGGTTGCCACATGGCTGGCTAACTCAGCGAGGCGCTGACTGGCTGGCTCCTTGAGGTCTTGCATTTCGTATTGGATATCATGGCGTTAGGTGTTGATGCGAACGAAGGTCCCAAGCCTTCCAGCCGCTCCCCACCTAACTTGACACCACTGCAAATATAAATGAGAATGGTTCCCATTACAAGATCCGCCGCATGAACTCTCCATGTACGTCTGCATCTGCAACGGCGTGACCGACCGCGACATCCACGAGGCCGCATCGCGCGGCGCGCGGACCGTCGAGGACTTGCGGCGCGAGCTCGGCGTCGCCTCCGATTGCGGCAAGTGCGCGAGCTGCGCTCGGGAAGTGCTGTGCGAAGCGCGAAGCGGAGCGAATCCTCCGCAGCTGCAAGCGGCCTGATTCTCCAGCTCACTCCGGCCTCGTCTCCGCTTCACCCCGCCGCGCGGCTCGCCCTGAAGCGCGCGTGGTATTCTCGAACGCCACGCACGAGGA
>DASSQD010000131.1:0-27453 GCA_035702665.1 Burkholderiales bacterium | reverse complement strand
AGAGGGCGATCTCGTGGCGCACGCGCTCCTCGTCCGCGCCGCCGAGGGCCTCGCGCAGGCGCGCCGAGAGCTTCTCCTGGTACGCGGCGATCGCCTCGGGGAGCTTGGGCTGGATCGCCGCGAGCAGGCTCTTCATTCGCTCGGTGTGCTCGACCAGCATCTGCGCGAGCTTCCCGCCCTCGCGCCGGCGCGTCGCGGAGAAGTCGTCGAGCACCTCGTGGACGAGCGTGACGCAGGCCTCGCGCAGCGCGCTGGACCGTTCGTCGCCCAGCACGCCCGGCCAGCCGAGGACCTCCCCGACGCTCAGGGGGCGCGCGTCGGGAACCGCCGCGCGCACTTTCCGCGAGACCTCCGCGAGCTCGGCGAGCAGTCCCACGTTGACGCTGATGCGCGGCGTCGCGTTGGCGGGCGGAGTGACCGAGACGCGGCATTCCACCTTGCCGCGGCCCACGCGGTTCTGGATCAGCTCGCGCAGCGCCGGCTCGACGGGCCGCAGCTCGTCGGGCAGCCTGAATTGCACGTCCAGGAAGCGGCTGTTGACGCTCTTCACTTCGGCTGCGAGCGACGCGATCGGCAGGTCCCGGGTTGCAGCGGCGTAGCCGGTCATGCTGGAGATCATGGGTTTGCGATCAGTAACGCCTTATAATGCCGCGGAAATTTTTGAAAACGTCGCTATGATAACGGTTACAAACGCCGCGCCGCTACCCCTTTAATGCCTCAGCAGGCCAATCAGCCGCTGTCCGAAGGCTACCAGCTCGAGAACTACCGCATCGCGAGCGTCCTGTCCTGCGGGGGCTTCTCCATCGTCTACCTCGCCTACGACGAAAACGACCAGCCGGTTGCGATCAAGGAATACCTTCCCAGCCAGCTCGCACTGCGGAACGAGGGGGACGCGCTGCCGTCGATATCCGACGAGAACCTCGCGACGTTCCGCTACGGAATGCGCTGCTTCTTCGAGGAAGGACGCGCGCTCGCGCGCCTGTCCCACCCCAACGTGGTGCGAGTGCTCAATTTCTTTCGCGCGAACGAGACCGTATACATGGTCATGCGCTACGAGCGCGGGCGCACCTTGCAGGAGCACATCCAGCTGCGCCGCGGATCCATCAAGGAGAAATTCATCCGCAACGTGTTCGCGCTGCTGCTGAACGGGCTGCGCGAGGTGCACTCGAACAAGCTGCTCCACCTCGACATCAAGCCCGCCAACATCTACATCCGCAACGACGGCACGCCGGTGCTGATCGACTTCGGCGCCGCGCGCCAGACGCTGGTGGAGGAAGGCCAGCGCCTGACGCCGATGTACACGCCGGGCTTCGCGCCTCCGGAGCAGTACAAGAACCGCGAGCTGCTCGGGCCCTGGAGCGATTGCTACGCCATCGGCGCGAGCATCTTCGCCTGTCTCGCCGGCGTGGCGCCCCAGCCCGCGGACCAGCGCGCGGAGAAGGATCGCTACATCTCGGCGACCAAGACCTGGGGCGAGAAGTACTCGCGGCAGCTCCTGGAGACGATCGACTGGTGCCTGCAGCTCGACCATCTGAAGCGTCCGCAGAGCGTGTTCGCGCTGCAGAAGGTGCTCCTGCGCGAGAAGGATCCCGAGGTGCACCCGAAGGGCTCGCTCATGGCGAGTCTCCGCGGAGTCCTGAAGAGGCGGCGGAGAGCATGAGATTCTCGATCTTCCAGGAAAGCCGCAAGGGCGCCCGCAAGGCGAACCAGGACCGCACCGCCTACGCCTACACCCGCGACGCGCTGCTGATGGTCGTCGCCGACGGGATGGGCGGGCACCTTCACGGCGAAGTGGCCTCGCAGATCGCGGTGCAGCTGCTCTCGGAGGCCTTTCAGCGCGAGGCGAAGCCGATGCTCACCGACCCGTCGGCGTTTCTCCAGCGCAGCATTCTCGACGCGCACTTCGCCCTTGGCGACTACGCCAAGGCGCGCAACCTGGTCGAATCGCCGCGCACGACCTGCATCGCCTGCGTCGTGCAGGACTCGATGGCCTACTGGGCGCACGCAGGCGATTCCAGGCTCTATCACGTCCGCGAGGGGCGAATCCACAATCAGACGCGGGATCACTCGCGCGTGCAGATGCTGGTCGACCAGGGTCGCGTGCGCGAAGAGGCGGTTCAGGCCCATCCGGATCGCAACAAGATCTTCAACTGCGTCGGCGCGTCCGCCCGGCCCCAGATCGAGCTGTCCAAGCCGACGCCGCTGCACGAGGACGACACGCTCCTGCTGTGCACCGACGGCCTGTGGGGTCCGCTGACGGGGAAGCTGATCACGGCGACGCTGATGAAGCGCGATCTCATGAAGGCCGTTCCCGCGTTGCTGGATCTCGCCGAGCTCCGCGCCGGGGCCGACTGCGACAATCTCTCCGTGGTGGCGATGAGTTGGGAGGGAACGGGCCGGGCTCCCGCCGGCGAGGTGTCGACGCAGACGCTGGCGCTCGACGGAGTCAGCACCGAGCTCGGCGACTTCAGCAAGCCCGACAACACCGACCTCACCGACGCGGAGATCGAGCGCGCGATCCAGGAGATCCGCGAGGCGATCCGCAAGCACAGCCCGCAGAAGCCGGGATGAGGCCCTCCCAGCGCAAGCCCGGCGAGCTGCGCCCGATCGCGATCGAGCGGGGCTACACGCGGCACGCGGAGGGGTCGGTCCTGATCGCCTTCGGCGACACGCGCGTCATCTGCACCGCGAGCGTCGAGGACGGCGTGCCCGGCTTCCTCAAGGGGCGCGGGCAGGGCTGGGTCACTGCGGAGTACGGCATGCTTCCCCGCGCGACCCATACGCGCACCGACCGCGAGGCGGCGCGGGGGAGGCAGTCGGGCCGCACCCAGGAGATCCAGCGGCTGATCGGCCGCTCCTTGCGCGCCGTCGCCGACTTGGCGGCCTTGGGCGAGCGCACGGTCAAGATCGACTGCGACGTGATCCAGGCGGACGGCGGGACGCGCACGGCGAGCGTCACCGGCGCGTTCGTCGCCTTGCACGACGCGGTGGCGAGCCTGACGCGGCGCGGCGTGCTCGCCGCTTCGCCGATCCGCGATTTCGTGGCCGCCGTGTCGGTGGGGCTCTACGAGGGCGTGCCGGTGCTCGACCTGGACTACGCCGAGGACTCGCGCTGCGACACCGACATGAACGTCGTGATGACCGGCTCGGGCGGGTTCGTGGAGGTGCAGGGGACCGCCGAAGGCCATCCGTTCTCGGCCGAGGAGATGCAGGCGCTGATCGCGCTCGCGCGGCAGGGGATCGAGCGGCTCATCGCGAAGCAGAAGGAAGCGCTGGGAGTGGCGAGGACGTCGTGAAGAAGCTCGTGCTCGCGTCCTCCAATCCCGGCAAGCTCCGCGAATTCGAATCCTTGCTCGCGCCGCTCGGGATCGAGATCGTCCCGCAGGCCAGCCTCGCCCTCGCCGACGCCGAGGAGCCGCACGGCACCTTCGTCGAGAACGCGCTCGCCAAGGCGCGGCACGCGAGCAGGCGCTCCGGGCTGCCCGCGCTGGCGGACGATTCCGGCATCTGCGTGAGCGCGCTCGACGGCAGGCCCGGCGTGCAATCGGCGCGGTTCGCCGGCGCGGCCCCGCCCGGCGGCACGCCCGGGCGCGAGGCCCAGGACGCGCGCAACAACGAGAAGCTGATCGCTTTGCTCGCCGGCAAGGACGACCGCCGCGCGCACTACTACTGCGTCGTCGTGCTCATGCGCCACGCGGAGGACCCCGAGCCGATCATCGCCGAGGGCAGCTGGGCCGGGGAGATCGTGGCGCAGCCGCGCGGCGCGAACGGCTTCGGCTACGACCCGCACTTCTTCCTGCGCGACCTGGGCAAGACGGCGGCGGAGCTCGAGCAGGATCAGAAGAATCTCGTCAGCCACCGCGGCAAGGCGATGCGAAGGCTGCTCGCGAAGCTGAAGGAGGGCGTGTGAGCGCCCCCGTCGCCGTCGCGCCGCCCGCGGCAGTGCGCCTCGCCCAGCTCCCGCCGCTCGCGCTCTACGTTCACATACCGTGGTGCGTCAGGAAGTGCCCGTATTGCGATTTCAATTCGCACCAGGCGAAGGGGAACGTCCCCGAAGACGCGTACGTGGAGGCTCTGGTGAGCGACCTCGAGCAGGGGCTGCCGGAGGTCTGGGGGCGGCGGGTCGCCAGCGTGTTCTTCGGCGGCGGCACGCCCAGCCTGTTTTCCGCCGAGGCGATCGGGACGCTGATCTCGGCGTTCCGCGCCCGGCTCACCTTGATCCCCGACTGCGAGATCACGCTCGAAGCGAATCCAGGGACCTTCGAGGCGGAGAAGTTCCGCGGCTACCGCGACGCAGGCGTGACGCGCCTGTCGATCGGCGTCCAGAGCTTCGATCCACGGCACCTGGCGGCGCTGGGACGCATTCACGACGGGGCCGAGGCGCGGCGCGCGATCGAGATCGCGCGCGAGAACTTCGACAACGTCAACCTCGACCTGATGTACGCGCTGCCGGGTCAGACCTCGGACGAGGCGCGCGCGGATGTGGAGGCGGCAATCGCGTCGGGCGTGGCGCACCTGTCGTTCTACCATCTCACGATCGAGCCGAACACGCACTTCTTCCGGCACCCGCCGGCGCTGCCTGACGAGGACGCGTCCGCGGCCATGCAGGACACGATCGCGGCTTCGCTCGCGCGGGCCGGCTACGCCGACTACGAGACCTCGGCCTGGGCGCAGCCCGGCCGCCAGTGCCGCCACAATCTCAACTACTGGCGCTTCGGCGACTACCTCGGCATCGGGGCGGGGGCGCACAGCAAGCTGAGCTTTCCGGATCGCGTCACGCGCAGCGCCCGCTGGAAGCAGCCCAAGGAGTATCTCGAGCGAGTGCGCGAGGGCCGTCCCGTCCAGGAAAGCCGCGAAGTCGGCCGCGAGGATCTGGTATTCGAGTTCATGATGAACGCCCTGCGGCTGACCGGGGGGGTCCCGGTCTCCCTGCTGGCCGAGCGCACCGGACTGCAGATCGCGCTCGCGGAGAAGGCGCTGCGCCAGGCCGAGGCGCGCGGGCTCATCGAGCGCAGCCACGAGCGCATCGCGCCCAGCGCGCTGGGCCGGCGCTTCCTCAACGATCTCCTGCAGCTGTTCCTGCCGGTCAAACCTTCCTGAACACGAGATCCCGGACGCCGTGGCCGAGCGAGAGGCCGCGACGCTCGAACTTCGTCTGCGGGCGCGCGCCGGGCCGGCCGGCGTAGCCGGACGCGGTGTTCCGCAGCGCAGGGTCCGCCGCGAGGACCCCCAGCATCTGCTGCGCGTATTCCTCCCAGTCGGTGCAGGCGTGGAGCAGCGCGCCGGGCTTCATCCTCGAGGCGAGCAGGGCGACGAACGGCGGCTGGACCAGGCGCCGCTTGTGGTGGCGCTTTTTCGGCCAGGGGTCGGGGAAGAAGACGTGCACGCCGTCGAGCGTCGCTGGGCCGATCATGTGTTGCAGCACCTCGACCGCGTCGTGCTGGATGATGCGGAGGTTCGCGAGGCGCAGCTCGGCGATGCGCGCGAGAAGGCTTCCGACGCCCGGCGTGTGCACCTCGACGCCGAGGTAGTCGCATTCGGGGTGCTGCTGCGCGATCGCCGCCGTCGTCTCTCCCATGCCGAAGCCGATCTCGAGGATCTTCGGTGCGTCGCGGCCGAACAGCGCGGCGAGGTCCAGCACGCGCGGAGCGAACGGCACGCCGTACGCGGGCAGGTGCTCCGCGTGGGCGCGCCGCTGCGCGTTCGTGATGCGCCCCTGGCGCAACACGTAGCTGCGGATCGCGCGCCGTTCCTGCAAGCAGGGAGTGTTACGCGGCTTTCGGCGCGATGAGGCCCGTGGGGGGCGAGCTGGGGCTGGCCGAATAGAGCTTCTTCGGCATGCGCCCGGCGAGAAAGGCTTCGCGGCCGGCCTCGACCGCCTTCTTCATCGCCTGCGCCATGAGCACGGGATTCTGCGCTTTGGCGACGGCGGTGTTCATGAGCACCGCGTCGCAGCCGAGCTCCATCGCGACGGCGGCGTCGGAGGCCGTGCCGACGCCCGCGTCCACCACCACCGGCACCTTGGCGTTGGCGATGATGAGCTGCAGGTTCCAGGGATTGAGGATGCCCATGCCCGACCCGATCAGGGAAGCGAGAGGCATCACCGCGACGCAACCGATGTCCTCGAGCTGCTTGGCGACGATCGGGTCGTCGCTCGTGTAGACCATGACCTTGAAGCCGTCGCGCACCAGCGTCTCCGCGGCCTTGAGCGTCTCGATCACGTTCGGATAGAGCGTGTTCGGGTCGCCGAGCACCTCGAGCTTGACCAGGTCGTGGCCGTCGAGCAGCTCGCGCGCCAGGCGCAGCGTGCGCACCGCGTCCTCGGCGTTGTAGCAGCCGGCGGTATTCGGCAGGATGACGTAGCGGTTGAGCGGCAGCGCATCGAGCAGGGACGGCTCGTTCGCGTTCTGGCCGATGTTGGTGCGGCGGATCGCGACCGTGACGATCTCGGCGCCGCTCGCCTCCACGGCCCGGCGCGTCTCGTCGAAGTCCCTGTACTTGCCGGTGCCGATGAGGAGGCGCGAGCGGAAGGCGCGTCCGGCGATGAGGAGAGGGTCGGCGATCTGTTCGGCCAGGCGGGTCGGCGCGTTCACGCTAGCCTCCGCCGACGGCGACCACGATCTCGAGCGCGTCCCCGTCCGCGAGACGAGTGCTCGAGTACCGGCTTCGGGGGACGATCTCGCCGTTCTTCTCCACGGCGACGCGCTTTCCGGACATGTCCAGCGCCTCGAGAAGCCGTGCAACGTTGGCGCCGGGCTCGACCTGCCGCGCTTGACCGTTGACCGAGAGCTGGATCACTTTGAAACGCCAAAGATGCGAGGGTAAAATCATCTTACCATGCGGGTGTAGTTCAATGGTAGAACGAAAGCTTCCCAAGCTTAAGACGAGGGTTCGATTCCCTTCACCCGCTCCACGAAAGCGCCCCGACATGCCCGCTTCGTTCGACGGAAAGCTCGTGGTCGCAATTTCCTCGAGGGCCCTGTTCGACCTGGAGGAGGCGAATCGCGTCTTCGAAGAGCAGGGCGTCAACGCTTACCACACTTACCAGCTCGCTCACGAAGACGAAGTCCTCGCTCCCGGCATCGCGTTCCTCCTGGTGAGAAAGCTGCTGGCGCTGAACGCGCTCGCCCCTGCACGGCCGCGCGTGGAGGTGATCCTGCTGTCGCGCAACACCGCCGACACGGGCATGCGGATCATGAACGCGATAGAGCACTACCGGCTCGACATCACGCGCGCGGCCTTCACGGGAGGGGAGAACACCTATCCCTACGTGCCGGCGTTCGACGCGCACCTGTTTCTCTCCGCGAATCCGGTGGACGTGAGAAAGGCGCTGGAGGCCGGCCACGCGGCGGCGACCATCCTGCCGGCCAACGTCGGGCAGAACGTCGAGGCGACCGAGGGCCTGCGCATCGCCTTCGACGGCGACGCCGTGCTCTTCTCCGACGAGGCCGAGCGCGTCTACAAGCGCGAGGGGCTCGAGGCCTTCACGGCGAGCGAAGTGAGCGCGGCCAGGGAGCCGCTGTCGGGCGGGCCGTTCAAGAGTTTTCTCGCGGCCCTGCACCGCATCCAGTCGGAGTACCCGCCCGAGCGCGCGGCGATCCGCACGGCGCTGGTGACCGCGCGCAGCGCGCCCGCCCACGAGCGCGTCGTGCGCACGCTGCGCGCCTGGAACATCCGCATCGACGAGGCGCTGTTCCTCGGCGGTCTGGACAAAGGCCCTTTTCTCAAGGCCTTCGGCGCCGACATCTTCTTCGACGACCAGCGCGGACACGTAGAATCGGCCGCGCGGCACGTCGCCACCGGGCACGTGCCGTTCGGCGTCGCCAACGAATGATCTCCACCGGAGCGGGTCGCGCGCCATGAAAATCCTAAAGTATCTCCTCTACGCCGCCATCGCGGTCGTGGCGCTCGCCGTCATCGGCATCGCCGCGATCGTCGCGACCTTCGATCCGAACAAGTACAAAGGGGAGCTCGCGAAAGTGGTGAAGGAGAAGACGGGCCGGACGCTCACCGTGGAAGGAAAGATCGGCCTGTCGCTCTTCCCGAACCTCGGCGTCGAAGTCGGGAAGACCTCGCTTTCCGAACGGAACAGCGAAAAGACGTTCGCGAAAGTCGACGAGGTCAAAGTGTCGCTGGCCGTGCTTCCGCTGCTGTCGAGGCAGGTCGTGGTCGACCGCGTCACCCTTTCCGGCCTCGACGTGGATCTGGTCAAGGACAGGAGCGGCAAGACCAACTTCGCGGATCTGGCGGGCGCGGGAGCATCGTCTCCTCCCGCGAAGGCGCCCGAAGCCAAGGGCGCGCCCAAGGCCGCACCGGCGCGGATCAACATCGCGGGGATCGAGGTGCGATCGAGCTCGGCGAGCTGGCGCGACGAAGCGACGGGGAGCCGCTACAAGGCGACCATCGACAAGCTCGAGACCGGGCGGATCGCGAGCGGCGTGCCCGGAAAGCTCTCGTTCGCCGCGCGCGTCGAGGCGACCCAGCCGAAGGCGGACTACAAGGTCGATCTGTCGGGGACCTACCGGCTGAATTTCGAAAAGCAGTCGTTCGCGCTCTCCGGCATGGAGTTGAAGGTTTCCGACGCGTCTGACGCGAAGAAACCGCCGCTATCGCTGAAGGGAGACGTGGAGTTCGACGCGTCGCCTCAGGCCATCCGGTTCGCGCTCGCCGCGGATCAGGTCAACCTCGACCGCTATCTGCCGCCGCCGGCGAAGGCGCCGGCCGGCGCCGGCGCGCCTCCGTCCCCGGCAAAGCCGGAGGAGCCGATCGACCTCTCGGGGCTGAAGGGACTCAACCTGAACGGCGACCTGAGGATCGAGCAGCTGATCGCTTCGAACGTGAAGCTGGAAAAGGTGCACCTCGGCGTGAAGGCGGCAGGCGGCAAGGTCGAGGCCGAGCCGCTCACGGCCGACCTGTATCAGGGCAAGCTCAACGGCGCGGCGAGCGTCAACGCCAACGACAACCGCTTTGCGCTCAAGGCGGACCTGCCCGGCGTGGCGATCGGGCCGCTGCTGAAGGACGCGCTCGACAACGACATGCTGGACGGCAAGGGCAACGTTTCGCTCGACGTGCAGACCTCCGGGAACACCGTTACGGCGATGAAGAAGGCGCTCGCGGGCGCGGCGAAGCTCAGTCTGAAGGACGGAAGCCTCAAGGGCGTGAACCTGGAGGACGTCATCCGCAAGGCGAAGGGGCAGCAGCCGACACAGGCCGGGGGACGTACCGACCTCTCGGAGCTCAGCGCGAGCTTCGTCATCAAGAACGGGGTCGCGCACAACGACGACCTCTCGGGAAAGACGCCGTTTCTACGGCTCTCGGGCGCGGGAGACGTGAACATCGGTGCGAATACCATCGACTATCTCGCCAAGGCCACGGTGGTCGCCTCCTCGACTGGCCAGGGTGGCAAGGAGCTCGCCGACCTGAACGGGGTCACGTTTCCAGTGCCGATCCGCGGCTCCCTCGACAACCCGAAGATCAGTGTCGACATAGTCTCGGCGCTCCGCGACTTGGCGAAGCAGCGACTTCAGAAGCAAGGAGGGGACGAGCTAAGGAAGCGCGGCACGGAGCTGCTCAAGGGCCTTATCAGGCGGTGAGCGACTTCGCACGCAGGCTCGTGCGCTGGCAGGCGCGCCACGGTCGCCACGATCTGCCCTGGCAGCGCACGCGCGACCCCTACCGAGTGTGGCTCTCGGAGGTCATGCTCCAGCAGACCCAGGTCGCGACCGTCATCCCGTACTACCGGCGCTTCCTTGCGCGCTTCCCGAACCTCAAGGCGCTCGCGCGGTCGACGCTCGACGAGGTCCTCACCTTGTGGAGCGGCCTGGGCTACTACTCGCGGGCGCGCAACCTGCACGCCGCCGCGCGCGCGATCGTCGCCTCGCATCGCGGCCGCTTTCCGCGCAGCCGGAAGGCGCTCGAGGCGCTGCCGGGCCTGGGACGCTCCACCGCGGCGGCGGTCGCGGTCTTCGCGTTCGGCGAGCGCGAGGCGATTCTCGACGGGAACGTCAAGCGTGTGCTCGCGCGCCACTTCGCGGTGGCCGGATACCCGGGCGAGCCGCGCGTCGAGAAGCGCCTGTGGGCACTGGCGGAGGCCCAGCTTCCGGCGAAGAACATCGAGGCCTATACGCAGGGACTGATGGATCTCGGAGCCCGGGTTTGCACGCGCAAGCGTCCCGCTTGCGCCGAATGCCCGCTGCGCGGGACCTGCAAGGCCTGCGCGCGCGGAAACCCGGAAGCATTTCCGCAGCCGCGGCCGCGCAAGCCCAAGCCGATGAGAAGAACCTCGATGCTGCTGCTCCTGAGCAACGGGGAGGTGCTGCTGGAGAAGCGGCCTCCCACGGGCGTGTGGGGCGGGCTGTGGTGCCTGCCCGAGGTCGAGCCGGGCTCGATGAAATCGGGGAAAGCGCTGCCCGCGCTGCGGCACGAGTTCACCCATTTCACCCTGGATATCACGCCGGTCGCGTGCGTCGTGGAATCCTCTACGCAGCGCGCGACCGAACCGGGGCAGTTGTGGCTTTCGTTCGAGGAGGCGGTCGGCGCCGCGGTGCCTGCGCCGGTGAGAAAGCTTCTTGCGGGGCTTGCCTCAGGAAGGCTTCTCGGCCAGGCCGCGGCTCTCGAGAAAGCGCTGCAGGATTGAGAGGCGCGAAAGGCTGTCGGTCAGCTCGAGGAGCTTCTGCTTCGCGATCAGCGGTACGGGCAGGATCTCGGCCAGGCGGTAGCCGACCCAGCTCGCGTCGTCGTAGGCGTGAGGCTCGGCGAATATGGGCCTGCCCTGATCCGCGACGACCATCTCGAGCAGGCGGGCGCACGACGCGAACTCCGCGGGAATCGCGGTGCTCGCCTCGGGAGGGATGAGCTCGATCTCCGCAGAGATCAGTCCCTGCGCGCCGGTGCGCTGCTCGATGATGCGAAACCGCTGACCGCCGCGGGTCTTGATGTTCAGGATGCCCTGCTGCTGCATGTCCCATTCGAGAATCTTCGCCGTGCAGCCGATCCCTTCCGGAACGGCGGGCGTGCCGACCTCGCTGCCCTCGCGGATAAGGCACACCCCGAAGGGCTCGTCGCGCTTCAGGCAGTCGCGCGTCATATCCATGTAGCGCGCCTCGAAGACGCGCAGGGGCAGGAGCCCTCCGGGAAAGAGTACCGTATTCAGCGGGAAGATCGGAACGTTCGACAGGCTCAACGCTCTTCGCCCCAGCGGTGCATCAGCTCGTGCCTGACCCCGAGATGATCGAGTATGCGGGCAACGACGAAATCGACCAGGTCTTCGACGCGCTTGGGCTTGTGATAGAAGCCCGGGTTCGCGGGGAGAATCACCGCTCCAGCGCGCGCGAGCCTCAGCATGTTTTCCAGATGCAGGGAGGAGAACGGCGTCTCGCGCGGCACCAGGATGAGCTTACGTCCTTCCTTCAGCGCGACGTCCGCCGCGCGCTCGATGAGGTTGTCCGAGAGGCCCGCGGCGACCGCGGCCAGGGTGCCCATGGTGCAGGGACAGATCACCATGGCCTCGGGCGGATTGGAGCCCGAAGCGACGGGGGCGAACCAGTCCTCGCGGCCGAATACGCGCAGCTGGCCGCGCTTCGCCGAGTAGCGCTCGCCGAACAGGCGCTCGGCGTCCGCGGCTCGCGGCGGGAGGACGACGTCCATTTCCTGCTTCGCGACGACGTGCGCCGCCTGTGAGTACAGCAGGTAGACGCGGGCCTTGGCGCGGATGAGCGATTCGACGAGCCGCAGCCCGTAGGGCATTCCGGACGCGCCGGTCAGTGCGACGGTGACGGTCGGGCTCATGCGGCGGCGAGATGCCGGTGACGGACCAGGACGGGAGAGCGGTTGCGGAAGTACGCGCCCAGGCGCTCGACGAAGTAGACCGAGCGATGGCGGCCTCCCGTGCAGCCGACACCGACCGTGAGAGAGCTGCGGTTGTCCTGCCCGAAGGAAGGCAGCCAGGTCTCGACGAAACGCCGGATGTCCTCGAACATGGCTCCCACCTTCGGCTCCTTCTCGAGGAAGGCGATGACGGGCTCGTCGAGCCCGCTCAGAGGACGGAGCCTGGGATCGTAATAGGGATTGGGCAGGCAGCGCACGTCGAAAATGATATCCGCGTCCAGAGGAATTCCCTGTTTGTAGCTGAAAGACTCGAACAGCAGCATCACCGACTCGCTATGGATCTCGAGGACGTCCTTGATCCAGCTGCGCAGCTTGTTCGGCAGCAGCTCGGAGGTGTCGAGGCGGTGTCCGATCTCGCTGATCGGGGCGAGCAGCTCGCGCTCCCGCGCGAGGCATTCCTCGAGCGTGCGCGAGCCGGTGGCGAGAGGGTGCCGCCTGCGCGTCTCGGCGAAGCGCCGGATCAGCGTGTCGTTCTTCGCTTCGAGAAAAAGCAGGCGCAGATCGACGCCCTGCTTCTTGAGGGCGGCGACGTACTCCGGAACCCGCTCGAGGGAATCGCCGGTGCGCGCGTCGATGCTCACCGCGACGCGCTTGTGCCCCGCGCGCCGCAGCAGCTCCGCCGATTCCTGGAGAAGCTGTCCGGGCAGATTGTCGACGCAATAATAGCCGCTGTCCTCGAGCACGTTGAGCGCGATGCTCTTGCCGGAGCCCGACAAGCCGCTGATCAGCACGAGCTGCATTTCGCTACCTTATCGGAACGGAGATGCGCGCGCAAAATCCGGTCCCCCCGGCGAAAATGCGCGCTTCATGCGTTCTTCTTGATCTCCGCCCGCTGGCGTTCCATGAACTCCGCGGTCGAATGGATGCCGCGCAACTGCAGAATGTAGTTCCGCACCGCGGCCTCGAGCAGCACCGCGAGATTGCGGCCCGCCGCGACCGGGATGACGACCTTGCGGACGGCGATTCCGAGAACGTCCTCCGATTGCTCGTGCAGCGGCAGGCGCTCCAGCTCGGCCGTTCCCGGGCGCTCGAGCTGCACGACGAGGCGCAGGTTCATCTTCGGCCGCACCGCCGTCTCGCCGAAGATGGTCCGGATGTTGAGCACACCCAACCCCCGCACTTCGAGGAAGTCCTTCAGCATCGGCGGGCAGCGGCACTCCAGCGTGGTCGCGGCGATGCGGGAGATCTCGACCACGTCGTCGGCGACGAGCCCGTGTCCACGGCTGACCAGCTCGAGCGCGAGCTCGCTCTTGCCGACGCCCGAATCGCCGGTGATCAGAACGCCCAGGCCGAGCACGTCCATGCACACGCCGTGGCGCTCCGCGGTGTCGGCGAGGGCCTTGCCGAGATAGCGCCGCAGGCGGTCGATGAGTTGGGCCCCGGGGGTTTCCGTGATCAGGACGGCCACGCCCGCGGCATCCGCGGCCTTGAGCAGCCGCACGTCGGCGGGAGCGCCGTCGGCCACGACGATCGCGGCTGGATGAACGGCGAACAGGTTGCCCAGCATGCGGAAGAGCTCCGCTTCCCCGAAGGCCGCGAGGTGCGCGACCTCGTGATTGCCGAGGACCTGTATCCGGTTGGGGTGGATGAGATTCAGGTGGCCCGCCAGCGCGGCCACTTCGGAGGTGTCGCGCCGCAGAAGAGTCGAACCGCCCGCCTTGCCGCCGATCCAGGCGAGCTTCAGCTGTTCGCGGTTGTCCTCATACAGCTGCGCGACGCTGATCTGCAACATGCGGCTGCCAGGCGGTAATGTGCTGATGGATCGTGCTTGCGTCGGGGTCGGCGGAGAGCCGCGCGCGCAGCTCGCGGTCGCTCAGCATCTGCGCCAGTTCGGACAGCACCTGCAGGTGCTGTTCGGTCGCGTGCTCAGGTACGAGGAGCAGGAACACCAGGTTCACGGGCTTGCCGTCCGGCGCGTCGAACGGGACGGGCTGAGCGAGGCGCACGAAGGCCCCGACCGCTTCCTTCAGCCCCTTGATCCTGCCGTGCGGGATGGCGACGCCCTGGCCCAGTCCGGTCGAACCGAGGCGCTCCCGCGCGAACAGGCTGTCGAACACGAGGCTTCTTGCCACGCCTTGATTGTTCTCGAAGAGCAGCCCGGCCTGCTCGAACATGCGCTTCTTGCTGGTCACATCCAGGTCGAGGAGGATGTTGGACGGCGGCAACAGCTTCGCGATTAGGTTCATTGAAGGCCCAGCGGCTCGCGCGCTCGGGTGCGCCCAGGCACCGTGCCCGCGGCCGAGAAGGCGTGAAATTCTACACTACCGAGGCGGCCGCTGCGCGCGGCGCGCGCCGGGTCAAAGGGCCTTCCTCATGCTGACCGACGGAATCTGCAGCGACTCCCTGTACTTGGCGATCGTGCGGCGGGCGACCACGATGCCCTGCTGACCCAGGATCTCGGAGATCTTGCTGTCCGAAAGCGGGCGCTTGGCGTCTTCCGCGGCGACCAGCTGCTTGATGAGCGCACGGATTGCGGTCGCGGAGCACGCGCCGCCGGTCTCGGTCGCAACGTGGCTCCCGAAGAAGTACTTGAGCTCGAAGATTCCGCGCGGCGTCAGCATGAACTTCTGCGTCGTCACGCGCGAGACGGTGGACTCGTGCAGGCCCAGGATGTTGGCGATCTCGCGCAGCACCAGAGGCCGCATGCCGACCTCGCCGTGCTCGAAGAAGTGTCGCTGACGGTCGACGATGGCCTGCGAAACCCGCAGGATGGTCTCGAACCGCTGCTGCACGTTCTTGATCAGCCAGCGCGCCTCCTGCAGCTGATGCGAAAGCTGGCCCCCGGATTGCCCGCGATTGTTCTGCAGGATGTCCGCGTACATGCGGTTGATGCGCAGCTTGGGAAGCGCATCCGGATTGAGGCTCGCGACCCAGACCCCCTTGACCTTCTTTACGACCACGTCCGGCACGACGTAGCGGGTTTCCAGAGGCGCAAACTCTGCGCCGGGCCGCGGGTTGAGGCTCTGTATCAGCTTCTGCGCCTGACGCAGCTCTTCGTCTCCGCACTGCAGAGCTTTCTTCAGCCTGGCGAAGTCGCGCGCCGCGAGCAGTCCGAGGTGCGAGCGCACGAGCGTGAGCGCGGTCGCGCGGCTGGGCGTCGACTCGGGCATGGCAAGCAGCTGGAGCTCCAGGCACTCCGCGCAGTTGCGCGCGCCCACGCCGGTGGGATCGAGATTCTGGAGGTGCTTGAGCGCAATCTGCAGCTCTTCCGGCTCGATCTGCAGCTCTTCCGGAACGATCTGAACGAGTTCCTCCAGCGGCTGAGTAAGGTACCCGTCCTCGTCGAGCGCTTCGATCAGGAAGGCCACCAAATTCCGGTCGCGCGCCTCGAGTTTCGTGAGCGTGAGCTGCCGGTGCAGATGCTCCCTGAGATTGGGGGAATCGGCGGCAACCTGCGAATAGTCGCCGGCTTCGTCCGAGTCGTCCCGGGGGCCCGCGCCCGAGCCGCCCTCGCCGACCCAGTCGAGCTCAGCGGAATAGGCGTCGCTCTGCGCCGGGCTCTCCGCTTCCGGCTGCTCCGCGGAAGGCTGGAGCGCCGTGGCGGGTTCGCCGTTCATGTGCGCTGGGGCCGCGGGGAGCGGCGCATCCGCGTCCTCACGCTCGAGCAGGGGGTTCTCCGCCAGGAATTTTTCCAGTTCCTGGTTCAGCTCCATGGTCGAGAGCTGAAGCAGACGTATCGACTGCTGAAGCTGCGGCGTCAGCGTCAGATGCTGCGACAACTTGAGCTGTAGGGTCTGCTTCATCGGGATCGACGCGCGCGCACCTCGCCGGACAGATCGCGGTTCAGACGTACCGAAATGGAAATCGATCGGATGGCGGCCCCCTACAACCTGAAATTCTCGCCGAGGTAAACGCGTCTTACGTTTTCATTATAGACGATCTCATCGGGTTTGCCGAAGGCGAGCACCAGTCCTTCGTTAATTATGTACGCATGGTCGCAGATGCCGAGAGTTTCGCGCACGTTGTGGTCCGTGATGAGAATGCCGATGCCGCGTTCCTTGAGAAAACGGATGATTTTCTGTATGTCGAGCACGGCGATGGGGTCCACGCCGGCGAACGGCTCGTCGAGTAGTATGAAACTGGGGCGCGTCGCGAGCGCGCGCGCTATCTCGACGCGGCGGCGCTCGCCGCCCGAAAGGGACAGGGCCGTCGACTGCCGCAGGTGCGCGATGTTCAGGTCCCGGAGCAGCCCGGAAAGGCGGGATTCGATCTCCTCCTCGGGAAGCGTCTGCAGCTCGAGTACCGCCCGGATGTTCTCCTCCACCGTCAGCTTGCGGAAGACCGACGCCTCCTGGGGCAGGTAGGACAGGCCCATTCGCGCTCGGCGATGCATCGCCATGTGGCTGATCTCCGTGTCGTCGAGGCGGATCGCCCCGCCGTCCACCGTGATCAGACCGACGATCATGTAGAAGCACGTCGTCTTTCCCGCGCCGTTCGGGCCGAGCAACCCCACCACTTCGCCGCTCGACACCTCGAGGGATACGTCCTTGACCACGACGCGCGACTTGTAGCGCTTCTTCAGGCCGTCAACGCGGAGCTGGCTCATTCGTCGGGGGCGAGGTCGCTATTTCCGCTGGCCGGCATCCGGCGCGGAAGTGGCCCCGGGCGCGGGCTTCTTGGGCATGATGGTCGCGCGCACGCGGCCCTCGCGATTCGCGCCGGGGGCTTCGCCCTCCGACTTCACCGTGAAGCGCTCCGTCCTCGTGTCGTAGGAGATGTAGTCGCCCCGGATGTCGTCCCCGCTGTCGCGGCGCAGGCGCGCGTCGTTGAAGAATTCGACGCGGTCGGCCTTGCCATCGTACTCGATACGCAACGCCTGCCCGTCGATGTACCCGGCGTTCCCGTCCTGCTTGTGCCGGAACGTCGCGGGGTTGCCGGTCGCGACGCCGTACTGAAAGCCGTCGCTGTCCTGCCGCACGACGATCCGTTCCGCGCGGATGACGAGCGTCCCCTGCGTCATCACGACTTTCCCTTGGAATATCGCCGTTTTCTTGAGCTCATCGGCGCTCATCGTGTCGGACTCCAAGGTCACCGGTTTGTCGCGGTCGCCGCGCTCGGCGAAGGCAGGCGCAGCGAACATCCAGATGGCGGCGAGCGCCAGTGCCGCCGCCGACTCACTTCCTCGGCGGCGCATCGAACGTGCCTCTCACCTGGGACTGCAAAGTGAACTCTTGCTTGGGCTTGTTGATGACCAGGCCTACCCCGGTCAAGGTCGACCTGCCGTCCGTGACCGTGACCGTCTGGTTGGTGGTGAGGATTCCCTGCCCGGCGAGCACGTGCAGGTATTCCGTGCGCGCGCGCAGCTCCGGCTCCTGGGACGTGGCCTCGCGCAGAACGACCACGTTGCCGTAGAGGAAGGCTTCCTCGCCCCGGCCATTGATGGTGCCGCGGTTGGCGGTGGCAACGTAATTCCCGCCGCCGTCGGTCGCGATCTCGACGACGCGCGGATAGAGCGCCTCTCCGGAGCCGTCGTCGGCGAAGTGCTGCATCTTCGGCGCGGAGAAGGTGTACCTGAGCTTCCCGGCCGCATCCAGATTCTGAACCGTGAAGTTCTCGACGATCGCGTCCGGTTCGTGCGCGACGGGGCGGGGTTCGGTGCTGGCCCCCTCGCGGACCGCGTACTGAAGCCACAGGGTCAGAAAGCCGAGGAACGCCATCAGCGCGAGCGGGAGGAGCGGAGTGACGCGTGTCCTCATGAGAGCCGTCGGGCTATTGCGTTGTCGAGCGTACCCTGGGCGCGCATGATGAGGTCGCACACCTCACGCACGGCGCCGCGGCCGCCGGCGGCGCGGGTGACGTGATGCGCGCGCTTCCTGACCGATTGGACCGCTTCCGGCACGCTTGCCGCGAAGCCGCACCGCGCCAGCACCGGCAGATCCACCAGGTCGTCGCCCATGTAGCCGGCGGTCCCGGCCGAGGTTCGTACCCGAGCGATGAGTTCCTCGAATGCCTTGCCCTTGTCGGAGACCCCCTGCTGGACCAGCGTTATGCCCAGTTCGGCGGCGCGCAGTTCGACGGCGCGCGAGCGGCGCGACGAAAGGATGGCGACCTCGACACCGCTCTCCTTCAGCATCTTGAGTCCGTGCCCGTCCCGCACGTTGAATGCCTTCAGCTCGGCGCCGGATTCGCTGAAATACAGAGTGCCGTCGGTGAGAACGCCGTCGACATCGAATATCATCAACTTCACCCGCCGCATTCGCTCGCGCAGCCCCTTGCGCATTAAATGACCTTGGCGCGCAGCAGGTCGTGCGTGTTGAGAGCGCCGACCAGCTCTCCGGCATCGGAAACGACGAGCAGCTGGTTGATCTTGTGACGCTCCATCAACTCGACCGCCTCGGCTGCGAGCTTGGTCGGGCCGATCGAGCGCGGGCCGCGCTTCATGATGTCGGTGACCTTGAGCGCGCGGAGATCGGGCTTCAGCTCCAGGGTCCGGCGCAGGTCGCCGTCAGTGAATATCCCCAGGACCTTGCGGCTCGAATCGACGATCGCCGCCATGCCCATGCCCTTCCTGGACATCTCGAGGAGCACGTCGAAGAACGAGGCCGTTTCGGGAACGCTGGGTATGTTCTCTCCGGTACGCATCACGTCGGACACGTGAGTCAGCAGCCTGCGGCCCAGCGCGCCCCCCGGATGAGCGCGCGCGAAATCCTGCTCGTCGAAGCCGCGTGCCTCGAGCAGCACCACCGCGAGAGCGTCGCCGAGCGCCAGCGCGGCGGTCGTGCTCGCCGTCGGCGCGAGGTTGAGCGAGCACGCCTCCTGGGCGACGCGCGCGTCGAGGTGCACGTCGGATTCGCTGGCCAGCACCGAATCGGCATTGCCCGTCACCGCGATGAGCTTGGCGCCCTGGCGCTTGATGAGCGGGATGATCGTGAGCAGCTCGTCCGTCTGCCCGGAATTCGAGAGCGCGAGCACGACATCGTCGCGCGTGATCATTCCGAGGTCTCCGTGGCTCGCCTCGGCGGCGTGCAGGAAGAATGCGGGCGTTCCGGTGCTCGCCAGAGTGGAGGCGATCTTGCGGGCGATGTGCCCGGACTTGCCAACGCCGCTGACGACGACACGGCCGCGGCAGGCGAGGATCAGACCGACCGCGTCGAGGAAACGCTCGTCGAGGCGCGAGCCGAGCGCGCGCACCGCGTCGGCCTCGATCTCCAGCACCTCGCGCGCCAGCTCGAGCGTCGGCGTCGCTACGGTTTTTTTCGACCGATCGTTCATCGCCTGAAAATCTCTCTGGCCGGTCTGCGTGGCACGCTTTATGATAGGCCGGAGAGTATACCAGACCGATCCGCCGATCCCTCTCCCAGGACCCGAGAAAACAAGGACTTCCATATGGGTGGGACTCTAGAATTGGTGCTGATACTGCTGGCGAGCGCGGTGATCGTGGTCGTGTTGTTCCGGTCCCTGCGCCTGCCGCCGCTGCTCGGCTACATGCTCGTGGGTGTTGTGGTCGGGCCGTTCGCTCTCGCCTGGATTCCCGACACCGAGGTCGGACGGCACTTGGGGGAATTCGGAGTCGTGTTCCTCATGTTCTCGATCGGCCTCGAATTCAGTCTTTCGAAGCTGTTTCAGCAGCGCCGCGCAGTGTTCGGGCTCGGTCTCACGCAGGTTGTGCTGACGCTCGGCGCCGTCCTGGCGGTTGCGGCGGTCGCGGGAGCGACGTGGCAGGCGGCCCTGGCTCTCGGCGGGGCGATCGCCATGTCTTCTACCGCGATCGTGTTGCGGGTCCTCGCGGAGCGCTTGCAGCTGGAAACCCCGCACGGCCGCGACATCCTCGGCGTCCTGCTCTTCCAGGATCTGGCGGTCGTGCCCCTGCTGATCCTCATCCCCGCTATCGCGGAAGGGAGCGGCAACCTGGCGCAACATCTCGCCGTGGCGCTCGCCAAAGCCGCGGTAGTGCTTGTCGTGATCCTGTTTCTCGGCCAAAGACTCATGCGCGGCTGGTTCCATGTTGTCGCGCGGCGCCGCTCCCACGAACTGTTCATCCTGAACGTCCTGCTGATCACCCTGGGACTCGCCTGGCTGACCGAGCGAGCCGGCTTGTCGCTCGCACTGGGCGCATTTCTCGCGGGCATGCTGATCGCCGAGACCGAATACCGTCATCAGGTCGACGAGGACATCCGGCCGTTTCGGGAAGTCCTCTTGGGCCTGTTCTTCGTGACGATCGGCATGAGGCTCGACCTGGCGACGGTCGGCGCCAACCTTGTTCTCACGCTCGCGCTGACCGCGCTGCTCGTCGCCTTCAAGTTCGCGCTCGTCACCGGCCTCGCGCGCGCGTTCGGATCGACCGCGGGCGCTGCGTTGCGCATCGGACTCGCGCTCGCGCAAGGCGGCGAATTCAGCCTGGTTCTCATGGTTCAGGCGCAATCACTCGCGCTCCTGGATCGCGATTTTTCGCAACTGGTCGTCGCGGCGATGCTGTTGTCCATGCTCGCCGCCCCTTTCCTGATCCAGGCGAGCGACAGGCTCGCGCTGCGCTGGTCGAGCTCAGAGTGGATGCTGCGCTCGCTCGCGCTGCATCGCGTCGCGACGCAGAGCCTCGCGACCGAGCGGCATGTGATCGTGTGCGGCTATGGCCGCACAGGGCAGCGCCTGGCGCACCTGCTCGAGGGCGAGGGCATCCAAGTCCTCGCCCTCGACACCGATCCCGAGCGGGTACGCGGCGCTGCGGCGGCGGGCGAACGGGTGGTCTACGGTGACGCCTCGCGGCACGAAACGCTGGTGGCGGCGGGCATCGCCCGTGCGAGCGCGCTCATCATCACCTTCGCGGATTCGCAGCTTGCGCTGCGCATCCTGCACCACTCGCGATCGCTCCATCCGGCGCTGCCCGTGATCGTGCGAACGCTCGACGACGCCGACATGGATCGGTTGATCGCGGCGGGCGCGTCGGAGGTCGTGCCCGAGACGTTCGAATCGAGCCTGATGCTCGCTTCTCACGCGCTGGTGCTACTGGGTGTACCCCTCAGGCGCGTGGTGCGCCGGATCCGCGAAGTGCGGGAAGGCCGCTACAGCTTGATGCGGGGTTTCTTCCACGGAGGGACCGATGAGGCCGAAGACTTCGACGAGGCGCAGGAGCCGCGGCTGCATTCGGTGACGCTGACTCCCGGCGCCGCCGCCGCCGGCCGGAGCCTGGGCGATCTCTCGCTCGAGGCGATGGGGGTGGCGGTGACCGCGCTGCGGCGGCGGGACACGCGCTTGATCTCGCCCGGGCCGCAGACGGCACTGCAGGAGGGCGACGTGATCGTGCTGCGCGGCACGGCTGAGCGCCTCGCTGCGGCGGAAATGCGTCTGTTACGCGGCTAGGGAGGAACGTGAAACGAACGGCCGCGGGGCCGCATTCCATCGGCCTGCTGCTCTCCGGCGCGATGTGTTCTTTGCCGTTCCTGATTCCCTATCATCAGCTTCCGGTGCTGAGCTTCTACCCCGAGTGGCTTGCTGCGGGGCTGGGTGTGTGCGCGGCCCTGGCCGCACTCGTGCCGCGCGGCGCGGCGACCGCGTCCTTCCCGTCGCCGGCGCTGTGGCTCGCCGGGTTCGCCCTGTTTCTGCTCGTGCGGACGGCCGATCCGGCGCAGCCATATCCCCAGATCAGCTTGCTCGCCGCGCTCTATGTCGTCTTCGCCGTCCTGATGATATGGCTGGGCGCGCAGCTCGCCGGGGTGCTCGGCCACGAGCGTGTGGCTCTTGTGCTGGCGGCGTCTCTGCTGGCGGGAGCCCTGGCGAACGCGCTCGCAGGGGTGATTCAGCTTTGTGGGAGGCCTGCCGTTCTGGAAGACATCGTCGCGCAACTCAGCGGCGGGCGCGCATACGGAAACATCGCGCAGGCCAACCTCTATGCGAACTATCTGGCATTGGGGCAATGCGCACTCCTGTACCTTTGGTATCGCCTCCGGGTGCGGACCGCCTATGCCGTTCCAGCCGCCCTTCTCCTTGCCGTGGCAAGCGCGCTCTCCGCCTCGCGCAGCGCAATCCTCTTCGCCGCGTGGATCGCGCTTCTCGGGGCCTTGGCCGGTCGCTTCGACGCAGGCCCAAATGGCCGGCGCCTCAAGTGGGCCGGGTATCTCGTCGCCGCCGGCATGCTGGCCGCGTACTTCAGCGCATCGTCGCTCGGGTCCCTTCGTCCCGAAGTCGAGCCCGGGAGCGACCCGCGTTGGCAGATCTACGCCCTGGGTTGGCGGGTGTTTGCCGCCGCCCCGATCTTCGGGGTCGGCGCGGGCGGATTTGCGGGGGCTGCGTTCGCCCACGGCCTGGAGCCGTCGCTGACGCGAATCGGCGAAGTCCTCACCTCCCCTCACGACCTTCCCCTTCATCTTCTCGCCGAAGCCGGTATTGTGGGCGCTGTGCTGGTTCTCGGCGCACTGGCCGTTTGGGGACGGCAACTCGCGCGCCACTGCCTTGCGAATCCCCCGCCGGCGTTGTGGTGGGTCGTCGCGGCGAGCGGGGTGGAGCTCATCCACTCACTGGTGGAATTTCCCTTTTGGAGCGCGGACTTTCTCGGAGTTGCCGCGCTCTTGTTGGGTGTCGGCGTCGCTTCCGGCGCGCCAACGCGATCGAGGCTTGCGCCGGAGCGGATCGCAGCCGCGAGTTGCTGCGCGGCGCTGGTCTTCGCGCTGGTGGCCTTGCTCAGGGACTATGTGCGTCTCGACGCGACGCGTATCACCGGATCGGCCGTCACGCTGGCCAGCCCCGCGGACGCGCGGCGGGATTCGGCAACGCTGGAGAGCGTCTCGCGCGGACTATTGGCACCTGTGGCCGAGCTGTGGATCGTGCTGGGCGCGCCGCTCGATCGAAGCGATCTCTCCGCGAAGCTTGCGATCAGCGGCCGCGTCGCAGCCGCGTGGCCGTCGCAAGCAGCGGTGGTGCGGCGGTCCGTGTTTCTTGCGCTGAACGGCGATGCGGAGGACGCGCGTGCTTTGCTCGAGCGTGCGTTGAGGACATTCGCCCACCTGCGCCCGGCGATCATCGCGATTCTCGAAGAGGCGTCGGTCGCAGACGCGGACGCGCTCCGCCCCCTGCTGCTGAGGGCGAGAGGTACGGCCACAGAGTCGTCCAACGCCTTCGAGCGCCGGAAATGAAAGAGCCCGCCGAGGCGGGCCCTTTTGGGAACTCAGAAATCCCTTACAGGTTCTTGCAGAGCAGGTACTGGTTCTGTCCGGTTTCCGCGTAGGGCGTCGCGCTGCTGGCCACAGGTACGGTCGGGCTTGGCGCACCCTGCAGCGTCCCCCGTATTTCGCCGGCCCCCGGGGTTCCGTCGTCCATCTGCGTATCCACAGCGATGGCGATCTTGTCTGGCAGGTTGCTGGTACAGACGATGTTCGAGGTGTAGCCCATTCCTTGGGTTTGCACCCCGATGATGCCGTTGGTCGCATTGGGCGGCTGTAAGCCGGACACTGCGGCCGCGGTCACGGAGCCAGCCACAAAGCCGCCCAGCCGCAGATGCCACCAGAACAGATTGCATTCATGCATGCCCGGCGGCGCTGCCGGGACTTCGTTGTAGGCGCAAGCAGGATTGTCGAACTGGCCGTTGCCGTTGCCCGACTGGGCGCCGGCCCATCGGGAGGCTGCATTGAAGTCATCGCCCGGCAGGGCCCGATACCGGTCCTGGTAGGAGTTGACCGCTGCGGTGACCCCGTTGAAATCGTTGATCACGTTCTTGATCTTGGCCTGAGTGATCATTTCCTGGCCTTTGAGGATGCCCCCCAGGAGTAGGCCGATGATCACGAGCACGATCGCGATTTCCACCAGTGTGAAACCGGATTCGGCCGTGGCTCGCCTGCTGTTACCCTTCATGACAACCCCCTTCGATACCAGAAACCCGAGTCGATACCGGAGCAAAGATGTTGCAGCATCCGCAAGATACGTGCCTATCGCTAACCGCCGTTTGACCCCGAAAAACCGGCTTAAATGGGGCAGTTCTGTTGAAAAATGCACACTTCCGACGAATTGCTGACAACCTCGACCTACTTCTCTAGGGTCGGCTGGCCCCGCGATTCGAGCTCTCTGAGCTGCTGGTCGAGGAGCTTGATCTCTCCGGGATCCGTGACTTGGCCGCTTCGCAAATAGCCCCCGATGACCAGTCGGGCAGCTTCCAGCTCGTTCAGATCCTCGAGAATGAAAGCTTCCATCTGTTTTGCCCAAAGGGGCACGTTGGGCGCCGTGGCATGGCGCTGGATGGCCTGGGCGTAGCGCAGGGCGAGCGGCAAATCATGGAGCCGGTGCTTGGCGAGGACCGTCGCGTGCGCGAGCCAGGGCCAGCGCCGATTGGGATCGAGCATGAACTCGCGGTAGACGAACTCGAGCATGCTGCGCTGCTTGCTCTCGATCGGCACCTCCGCGTAGATCCGGCTTGCCGCGAGCAGGGGGTATTGCCCTTGCGGATCCAGCTCGAGGATTCTCGAAAGCCAGCCTTCGAGCCGGCCGTAGTCGAGGTCGCGATAGGGGACTTTGCTGCCGGATCGGTAGTCGAAGGCCTGCAGGTAGAGCATCAGCACCTTGGCAACGGCGACCGGCTCACCGAAGCTCGCCAACCTCAGCGTTGCCATCGCGGGCGCTTGGGGTAGGTCCTCGGCGCTCGCTTGGGGCGGGGGCGCGGCAGCTTTCAGGATGACTTGCGCGGCCAATCCGAGACCGAGAAGAGCCAGGACGGGCCGCGGAACTCCCGCGATTGGACGCTGCTTCATCGCCGCCTAGAAGTTCTTCCGGTACAGGTCAAAGAGACCCGCGGAGCAAATCAGAACCAGGTAGATCGCAGTCTGGCCGAACACCTGGCTTCCGGCATTGCCGAAGGCGCCGCCGAGCAGCCACGTCGTCTGCGTCATGCTGTCCAGAGAGGGCAGCAGGAGCGCGATCAAGCCGACTATCGCGCTGACCGCGCGATCGCTGATGGTCTGGTCGTGCAGCGAAGCTCCCGCGATGATTTGCATGGCGGTCATGGATCGTGACAGAAGGTAGAAGCCGCCCACCGCCGCGAAGGCCGGGACGACATGGCCGAGAGACAGGACGCAGAACAGGCTCATGGCGGTCACGATCAACAGCTCGCAGACGAGGGATGCGGTCCAGACAATCAGGCCCACTGGCTTGGCGAACGGAGCCAGGGGGAGGGCGCAGAGCAGCGCGAGAATGACGGCGACTGCGGCGTAGCCCGCGAATTTCCCGAAAAAATAGTGGGAGCGCGGGGCGGCCAGGGAGAGCAGCAGGTCGGTGACCTTGTCGCTCGACTCGCGAACCATGCTGGTGATCACGAACACGGCGAGGATGAATACCGCGGCAACTCTGAGCGGAGCCGCCAGCAGCGCAGCCTGGATCTCCCGCGCCTCGGTGATCGCGACCTGGTCAAGAAACTGGGTAAGTCCGAATGCCACCACGATGACGATGACGGCGAGCCACAGGAGGCGATTTCGAACGGCCTCGAGAAGCGTGGCCTTTGCCAGCGAGCTGACGATGGACATGGACGCGAGAATCGGCTTGAGTGCCCGTCTGTCAAAGCTGGCACAATACGTGCCTGCAACGGGGAAGTCCATGGACGCGCGAGCGCAAGTCGTGCAGCGGTCTGCGTTCACCCCGCGTCCCGGCTTCGGGGGAGGATACATGCAACGCAGGTCCATGAGCGCCCTGTCGTACACCGGCACCCGCCCGCGATAGTTCCGATATGGCGACGACGGTCCTTCAGGCTTCCCAGCTGTTCGTGGCGCGTTCGTGGCGCGGGCTGTTCCTGGTGATGCTGATCTGCCTGCACCTCGCGGCGATCTGGGGTGCCGAAGACATCTGGGCGCGCGGCATGATGCTCGCTCACTTCGGGCTCTTCATCCTCTGGCAGCCCTTCATGCGCGGAGAGCGGCGCCTCACCTCTTTCCAGGTGGCGGCGATCTCGGCGATCGCCCTGGGGATTCTCTATTTCCTCAACTGGTGGCTGCTCGCTCTGTGGGTCGCCGTGCTCGCTGGCATCGTGGGGGGGAAAGTCTTTCTCTTCCAGGCGCGCTGGTTGCGGCGCTTCTACTTGGTAGTCCTGCTCTACTTGGTATCGCTGCTGCTCGTCTGGATCGTTCCGAACAGCTTCGTCCGCGTGCCACTGCCCAACGAGGTCGGCATGCTCGCCCAATGGGGGCTTCCGGTGCTGTTCGCCCTCATGATGGCGATCCCGGCGGAAACGGATACCGCGGAAACGCCGCAGGTGGTCGACTTCTTCTACGCGGCGATGATCGTGCTGCTGCTCATCGTGCTCGCGCTGGGCAGTTTCGCGTTCATGACCGTCGGCAAGATCGATTACATCACCGCGCTCTCGTTCAGCATGCTGATCATCGCGGGCGTGCTTCTCATCCTCTCGTTCGCGTGGAACCCGCGCTCCGGCTTCAGCGGGCTCTCGGTTTACTTCTCGCGCTACCTGCTCTCGATAGGTCTGCCGTTCGAGCGCTGGCTGTACTTTCTCGCGGAGCTGTCGCAGCTCGAGACCAAGCCCGAGCGCTTCATGAAGGAGGCTTGCGGGGGGCTGGCGAAGCTGCCGTGGGTCACCGGCGGCTTCTGGCACACCGCGGGCGAGTCGGGCGATTTCGGGAAGGTCTCCAAGAACTCGGTCGAGTTCACCAATCAGGAAATTCACCTGCGGGTATTCACCCAGCTGCCGCTGAGTCCTTCGCTGGTGTGGCACTTCCAGCTGCTCGGGCAGTTGCTCGGCGAGTTCTACGTCGCCAAGCAGCGGGAGCAGAAGCTGCAGCAACAGACCTATGTGCAGGCAGTCCACGAGACGGGCGCGCGGATGACGCACGACGTGAAGAACCTGCTGCAGTCGCTCAACGTGCTTTGCGCGGCGGCGGAACGCGACGCGGCGCCGAACGCCGGCGGCGAGTTGTCGGCGCTCATGCGGCGCCAGCTGCCGGCGATCACGCAGCGGCTGCAGCAGACGCTCGACAAGCTGCAGAAACCCGACACGAACAACGGCCGCTTCATCAAGGCCGATACCTGGTGGGAAGGCCTGCAGCGAAGCTACTCCGGGCGCGGCATCGAATTCTCGCGCGAGGGATCCGCGGACACGGTCATGCTCCCGAAAGAGCTGTTCGACTCGGCCGGGGACAATCTGCTGCAGAACGCGCTGCGCAAGCGTCGGCTCGACGAATCGGTGAGCATCTCCGCGAGCTTCCGCTGCGACGACGCCATCGAATTCTCGGTATGCGACAGCGGCGCGCCCGTGGCGTCCGAAGTCCTGCGGGGACTAATGAGAGGTCCGGTGCCCTCGGAGACGGGCTTCGGAATCGGCCTCTACCAGACGAGCCGGCTCGCCGAGATCTCGGGCTTCTCGCTGCAGCTGCGCGAGAACGACCCGGGAAGGGTGTGCTTCAGCCTGCGCGGCGAAGTGCGCCGCGGCGCGCGGTAACAGCGCTCGTCGTTCTCGCCGGCGATTCGCCGGGCATTTCGAATCCCAAGACTACGGCAGCTTGCCGGCGGCGACCATGCGCGCGATGAGGACGCTAGCCGGAATCATCATCACGATATCGTCGTATTCGCAAAGGGATTGCGCGGGCGCCGCATCATTGCACCCCGAAGCAGACGGGGTTCGGTTGCGGGTGTAAAACGTGGTTCCGC
>DASSQD010000130.1:0-8697 GCA_035702665.1 Burkholderiales bacterium | reverse complement strand
TCGTCGGACATGCCCCACTGCGTCACCATGCTGCGCGCGATGGCGGTGGCGCGCTCGAAGTCGTTCGAGGCGCCGGTGGTCATTTGTCCCATGAACACTTCCTCGGCGATACGCCCGCCAAAGAGCACCGCGATGGTCGAGAGCAGCCGCTCGCGGTCCATGCTGTAGCGGTCCTGCTCGGGCAGCTGCATGGTCACGCCCAGCGCGCGCCCGCGCGGGATGATCGTGACCTTGTGCACCGGATCGGTCTTCGGCATGAGCTTGGCGACGAGCGCGTGGCCCGACTCGTGATACGCCGTGTTCCTGCGCTCTTCCTCGGGCATGACCATCGAGCGGCGTTCGGCGCCCATGATGATCTTGTCCTTGGCGCGCTCGAAATCGTCCATATCGACGAGGCGCTTGTTCTTTCTCGCGGCGAAGAGCGCCGCCTCGTTCACCAAGTTCGCGAGGTCCGCGCCCGAGAACCCGGGCGTGCCGCGAGCGATGATCTCGGCCTTCACGTCGGGGGCGACCGGAACTTTTCTCATGTGCACGAGCAGGATCTGCTCGCGCCCGCGGATGTCCGGAAGCGGCACGACCACCTGGCGGTCGAAGCGCCCGGGACGCAGCAGCGCCGGGTCGAGCACGTCGGGGCGGTTGGTCGCGGCGATCACGATGACGCCCGTCGTGCCCTCGAAGCCGTCCATCTCGACGAGCAGCTGGTTGAGCGTCTGCTCGCGCTCGTCGTTGCCGCCGCCGAGGCCCGCGCCGCGCTGGCGGCCGACCGCGTCGATTTCGTCGATGAACACGATGCAGGGCGCGTGCTTCTTGGCCTGGTCGAACATGTCGCGCACGCGCGCCGCGCCGACGCCGACGAACATCTCGACGAAGTCGGAGCCCGAGATCGAGAAAAACGGCACCTTGGCCTCGCCCGCGATGGCGCGCGCGAGCAGCGTCTTGCCCGTGCCGGGGTTGCCGACCATCAGCACGCCCTTGGGAATGCGGCCGCCCAGCTTCTGGAACTTGGCGGGATCGCGCAGGAAGTCGACCAGCTCGGAGACTTCCTCCTTCGCCTCCTCGCAGCCGGCGACGTCGGCGAAGGTGATGCTATTGTTCGACTCGTCGATCATGCGCGCGCGCGACTTGCCGAAGGAGAACGCGCCGCCGCGCCCCCCGCCCTGCATCTGGCGCATGAAGAAGATCCATACGCCGATGAGGAGCAGCATCGGGAACCACGAGACGAAGATGTTCATGAGCAGCGAAGGCTCTTCCTCGCGCTTCGCCTTGATCTTGACGCCGTACTTGAGCAGGTCGGAGACCAGCCAGATGTCGCCCGGCGAGTAGCTGGTGACAGTCTTGCCGTCGTTGGTCTTCGCCTTGAGGTCGCGTCCCTCGATCACCACCTCGGCGATGCGCCCGGCCTTGACCTCCTCCATGAACTGCGAGTAGTCCATCGCCGCCTGGGTCTGCTGACGCGTGTTGAACTGGTTGAAGACGGTCATCAGGACGAGCCCGATGACGAGCCAAATCACCAAGTTTTTGAATAAGTTATTCAACTTCCTTCCTTTCTCGCTCTCCGCCTCTCGGTGTCATTCTAAGCCCTTTGCCCAACAAGTACATCTCCTTGGACTCGTCGCGCGACGCGCCGGGCTTTTTCGACGCGACCGTGACGAAAACCCGCCTCATGTCCGCCAAGAACTCGGGATAGCCCGTGCCTTGAAACGCTTTGACCACGAATGCACCGCGCGGATTCAAATGGGTTTTCGCGAACGCCAGCGCCAGTTCACACAGATCGATGCTCCTCGCCTGGTCGGTCGCGCGCACCCCGCTGATGTTGGGGGCCATGTCGGAGACTACAAGGTCGATGCTTCGGCCATCGAGCGCCTCGTCCAAGCGACGCAGCACAGATTCCTCCCGGAAATCGCCCTGTATGAACGTCACTCCCGGTATCGGCGCGACGTTCAGCAGATCGAGCGCGATCACCTTCCCCGATCCGCCCACGCGCCGCGCGAGCACCTGCGACCAGCTGCCCGGCGCTGCGCCCAGATCCACGACCGTCTGGCCCAGTATCGCCAAGCCCTCGCGCTGAACCAGCTCGAGCAGCTTGAACGCCGAGCGCGCGCGGTAGCCCTGCGCGCCCGCTTTGCGCACGTACGGATCGCTCACGTGGCGCGCGAGCCACGCGCCACTGGATTTGCTCCGGGCCATTGCCTAGACTTCCTTCGATGCGATTATCGCTTGAACTCGCGGTCGCCACGCTCCTGCTGCTTGCGGCGCGCGCTTGGGCGCAGACGCCGGGGCAGGAACTCGTCGGCACCAGCTGGCAGGTCGTCAGGCTCCAGAGCGGCGACCGGAGGACCTTCACGCCCGACGACAAGGCCAAGTACACCTTCGCGTTCGGCACCGGTGGAGCGTTCAGCGCACGCCTCGACTGCAACCGCGGCAGCGGCACCTGGAAATCGTCCGGGCCCCAGCTGCTGGAGATCGCACCTTTCGCGATCACCCGCGCCCTCTGCCCACCGGGGTCCCTGTTCGACGAGATCGTGAAGCGCGTGGGCGACGTTCGCACCTACTCCATGAAGGACGGACGCCTCTACCTGTTTCTGATGTCGGACGGCGGAACCCTGGAGCTCGAGGCGATCGCCGCTCCGCGCCGATAGCCGTGCCCGGACTCTCTCCCGCTCGCCGCCAGGAACTGAAGGGGCGCGCCCACAAGCTCGGGCCGGTCGTGATCGTCGGCGGGGACGGGCTCTCGGAAGCGGTCATCGCCGAGATCGACCGGAGCCTGAAGAGCCACGAGCTGATCAAGGTTCGCGTGAACGCGGATCGCGGCGAGCGCGAAGCGATGCTCGAGGAAATCTGCGCGAGGACCGGCGCGCAGCCGGTTCAGCACATCGGGAAGATCCTGGTGCTGTTTCGCGAGACCCCCGGGACTTCTTAGAAATCCTGTCGATTCGGGCCCTTCCCGTTCGTCGTATAGGCGAGATCGGGGTTCGGATCCCGACCTCCGGACGGCCTGGACGGTCCAGGCACACGAACGAAAGAGGAGCAAAAAGACCATGCGATTCCTATCGATGATCCGTGTCAACGAGCGCTCCGGCCAGAAGCCGAGCGAGAAGCTCATGGCCGACATGGGCAAGCTGATCGAGGAAATGACCAAGGAAGGCACCCTGGTCCAGACCGCCGGGCTGCGCCCGACGTCGGAAGGGTTCCGGGTCAGGCTCTCGGGCGGCGAGATGCGCGTGACCGACGGCCCCTTCACCGAGGCGAAGGAGGTGATCGGCGGCTACGCGATGCTGGAGGCGAAGTCCAAGGCCGAGGCAGTCGAGCTTACGAAGCGCTTCCTAGCGCTCCACGGCGACGGGTGGGAGATCGAGTGCGAGGTGCGCCAGTTGGACCTTGGGTGCGTCGACCAGTGAGTATCGCGCTCCACGGCCTGGAGGCTACCGGGCCGGGAGCCCGTAGATCGTGAAATTGTCGAAGCGGTGTTCGCCCAGGCTCATCGCGACGATTCCGGACTCGCCGCTCGGCAATCCCTCGTCCCCGATCACCCGCACCCGCGCATCGTCGAGATACAGGTAGATCCGGTTGCCGTCCCCAATAACGCCCAGCTTGCGAAACCTGCCTGCCGCGGGCGCCCCGAGATTCTGGGCGAAGAGGGTTCTGAAACCTTTCTCGTCTCGCCTGCGAAACTCGAGTTGAGAATCGGCGTTCAACGTATACGTGTAGTAGCGCTTCTTTTCGGGATCGAAGCGGTAGATCAGTCCCGTCCCGGATGCGGGCGTCGTCTTTCCCGATGCCCGGATCACCTCGACCGAGATCGGCCGGTTGCCGAGATCCGCGGTGCCGCATTTCGGCCGGACGTGGATGTAGCGCACCGCGCTGGGAGTCGAGGAATTGCGAATCTGGTAGACGCCCTGCCTGACCTCGGTCGTCCAGACGGGATCGTTGGACGCCAGCGAGGCCGTCCATACGCCGCCGACATATTTTTTTACGGTCTCCAGGTCGTCCGTGGGAGTGTTGAACGACTCCACGTAGAAGACCGACAATTGCCTCCACGAGACGGAGGCGGCGGTATCCCGGTAACGCAGCAGATCCTTCTTCATTGAAAGCTCGGCAAGGGACCGCCCCTTGAGCCGGGTTGAAAGGTCCGCGGTCGCGGCGCCGAGGTGGGCTGGATCGAGGGTCCGGCACGACAGCCGGTCGAGGTTTTGAACCGCCGCGCGCGTGGCGCTCACGGTATCGTCGATCCACCGGACGACCTCCTGCGGGTATCCCGGCTCGCTCCGCTGCTCGTTGATCGACGACCACACCCCGACCAGAGCGCAGACCTGCAAGGCTTCCTCGGTCGAAGGAGCCGGGGGCGCGTGGGGCGGGCGGCACCCCGACTCCTGAGCCTCGAGCTGCCCCGCGACCAGTAGAGCAAGCGCGGCTGCGGCGACGCGGAGACGTCCGCCACTCGAACTCGATTTCATCGATCCCCCGCAGCAGCGACCCGCAAGGAACTACTCGTACCTCACGTCCAGGACCTCGTACTTCCGGACCCCGCCCGGGGTCTGCACCTCGACCTGGTCGCCGGCGTACTTGCCGATGATGGCGCGCGCGATCGGCGAGCTGATCGAGATCTTGCCCTGCTTGATGTTGGCCTCGTCGTCGCCGACGATCTGGTAGGTCACCGATTCGCCGTCCTTCATCTCCTCGAGGTCGACGGTGGCGCCGAAGACGCAGCGGCCTTCGGCGTCGAGCAGCTTCGGGTCAATGACTTGCGCGTTGGCGAGCTTGGCCTCGATCTCCTTGATCCTGCCCTCGATGAAGCTTTGGTGCTCCTTGGCCGCGTCGTACTCGGCGTTCTCGGAGAGATCGCCATGGGTGCGCGCCTCGGCGATCGCCGTGATCGCGTTCGGCCGGTCGACCGTCTTCAGCCGCTGCAGCTCCTGCCGCAACAGCTCCGCTCCCTTCGTCGTCAGCGGTATCGTGCTCATGGCCGTCTCGAAAAAAAAGCTTCCCGGCGCGTCGGGCGCCAGGCTGCGGCATCGGTGATTCAGGACAGAAAGGCTTGTGGACAGCGCTTCAATGTGACCACTTTTCCAGCCACTTTGCAATAGGCCCGCGCGAGCGCAGGCCCGCGTGCAGCCCCTGCAGCGGATAGGGGACCAGCGCCTTCATGTGCCGCATGCCTTCGGTGGCCGCCGTGGCGCCCGCCACCGTGGTGTAGTACGTGACGCGCCGCTGCACCGCGCTGGTCCGTATGGAGCGCGAGTCCGACACGGAGCTGCGCCGGTCCCCTGCCGTGTTGACCACGAGGTTCACCTCGCCGTTCTTGATCATGTCGACGATGTGCGGGCGACCCTCGGCCACCTTGTTGACGATATTGACGGTGATCCCGTGAGCGGAGAGCACATTGGCCGTGCCGCGCGTCGCGATCAGCCGAAAGCCGAGCTCGACCAGGTTCCGCGCAACCGGCACGATCGTCAGCTTGTCACCGTCGCGCACGCTGATGAAGGCGGTGCCGGCGTCGGGCAGCTTCGCGCTCGCCGCCTGCTGCGATTTCACGAATGCCTCGCCGAAGGTCTTACCGACGCCCATTACCTCTCCGGTCGACTTCATCTCGGGGCCGAGAATCGTATCGACCCCGGGAAACTTCACGAACGGAAACACGGCCTCCTTCACCGAAAAATAGGCCGGGACGACCTCTTTGAGCGCGCCCTGCCGCGCCAGGCTCTGTCCCACCATGCAGCGCGCCGCGATCTTGGCAAGCGGCACACCGGTCGCCTTGCCGACGAAGGGCACGGTGCGCGAGGCGCGGGGGTTGACCTCGAGCACGTAGATGAGATCGCGCTGGATCGCGAACTGCACGTTCATCAGGCCAACGACCTTCAGGCCATGCGCAAGCTCCACCGTCTGCCGGCGCAGCTCGCGCTCGACGGGTCCGGAGAGCGAATACGGGGGCAGCGAGCAGGCGGCGTCCCCCGAATGCACCCCGGCCTGCTCGATGTGCTCCATGACCCCGCCGATCAGCACTTGCTCGCCGTCGCACACCGCATCGACGTCGACCTCGATCGCGTCCGAAAGAAAGCGGTCGAGCAGCACGGGCGAGTCGTTCGAGACCTTGACCGCCTCGCGCATGTAGCGCTCCAGGTCCTTCGCCTCGTGCACGATCTCCATCGCGCGCCCGCCGAGCACGTAGCTCGGCCGCACCACCAGCGGATAGCCGATCTCCCCGGCAAGCTTCAATGCGTCGGCCTCGGTGCGCGCCGAGCGATTGGGCGGCTGCAGCAATCCCAGCCGGTTGATCAGGTGCTGGAAGCGCTCGCGGTCCTCGGCCATGTCGATCATGTCGGGCGTGGTGCCGATGATGGGCACCCCGTTCGCTTCCAGGTCGCGCGCGAGCTTGAGCGGCGTCTGCCCCCCGAACTGCACGATCACGCCGAACGGCTTCTCCTTGTCGACGATCTCGAGCACGTCCTCGAGCGTCAGCGGCTCGAAGTAGAGGCGGTCCGAGGTATCGTAGTCGGTCGAGACGGTCTCGGGGTTGCAGTTCACCATGATCGTCTCGAAGCCGTCCTCGCGCAGCGCGAGCGAGGCGTGTACGCAGCAGTAGTCGAACTCGATGCCCTGCCCGATGCGGTTCGGACCGCCGCCGAGCACGATCACCTTTTTGCGGTCGGTGGGCTGCGCCTCGCACTCCTCCTCGTAGGTCGAGTACATGTATGCGGTGCGCGTCGCGAACTCCGCGGCGCAGGTGTCGACGCGCTTGTACACCGGGCGGATTCCGAGGCGCCGCCGCACGGCGCGCACGTCGAACTCGCTGGAACGGAAGAGATACGCGAGCCTGCGGTCGGAGAAACCCTTGCGCTTGAGCTGGCGCATAGTCGCCGCGTCGATGTCGGCGAGTCGCTTGTCGTCGAGCTCCATCTCGAGGTCGACGATCTCCTTGATCTGCGCGAGGAACCAGGGGTCGATGCGGGTGAGCTGATGGACCTCGTCGAGCGTGAACCCGCACTCGAATGCGTCGCCCACGTACCAGATGCGCTCGGGCCCGGGCTCGCCGAGCTCCTTCTCGAGCTTCTCGCGGTCGGTAGTCTTCTGGTTGAGTCCGTCGACGCCGACCTCGAGCCCGCGCAGCGCCTTCTGGAACGACTCCTGGAAGGTGCGGCCGATCGCCATCACCTCGCCAACCGACTTCATCTGCGTCGTGAGCCGGTCGTTCGCCTGCGGGAATTTCTCGAACGCGAAGCGCGGCACCTTGGTGACGATGTAGTCGATGCTCGGCTCGAACGACGCTGGCGTGGCGCCGCCGGTGATCTCGTTCTTCAGCTCGTCGAGCGTGTAGCCGACGGCGAGCTTCGCCGCCACCTTGGCGATCGGGAAGCCGGTTGCCTTGGACGCGAGAGCCGAGGAGCGCGACACGCGCGGGTTCATCTCGATGATGAGCATGCGCCCGGTCGCGGGGTCGACCGCGAACTGCACGTTCGAGCCGCCGGTGTCGACGCCGATCTCGCGCAGCACGGCGATCGACGCATCGCGCATCACCTGGTATTCCTTGTCGGTGAGCGTCTGCGCCGGCGCGACCGTGATCGAGTCTCCGGTATGCACGCCCATCGGATCCAGGTTCTCGATCGAGCACACGATGATGCAGTTGTCCTTGCGGTCGCGCACCACCTCCATCTCGAATTCCTTCCAGCCGATCACCGACTCCTCGATGAGCAGCTCGTGCGTCGGCGACGCGTCCAGGCCGCGCTCGCAGATCGCGACGAACTCCTCGCGGTTGTAGGCGATACCGCCGCCCGAGCCGCCGAGCGTGAACGAGGGCCGGATCACGACGGGGAAGCCGATGTCCTGCTGGATCTTGAGCGCCTCCTCCATCGAGTGCGCCAGCGTCGACCTCGGGCAGGCTAGGCCGATCCTCGCCATCGCCTGCTTGAATTTCTCACGGTCCTCGGCCTTGTCGATCGCCTCGCTCGACGCGCCGATCATCTCGACGCCGTACTTCTTCAGCACGCCGTTCCGGGCGAGGTCGAGGGCGCAGTTGAGGCCGGTCTGGCCGCCCATGGTCGGCAGGAGCGCGTCGGGGCGCTCGCGCGCGATGATGGCCTCGATCATCTGCCAGGTCACCGGCTCGATGTAGGTGACGTCGGCCATCTCCGGGTCGGTCATGATGGTCGCCGGGTTGGAGTTGACCAGGATCACTTTGTAGCCTTCCTGGCGCAGCGCCTTGCACGCCTGCGCGCCGGAGTAGTCGAACTCGCACGCCTGGCCGATCACGATCGGCCCCGCGCCGATGATGAGGACGCTCTTGATGTCGGTGCGCTTAGGCACGAGTGCCGCTCGTATCAGGACGCACGCTTGCGTTCCCCCATCATCTTCGCGAAGCGGTCGAAGAGGTACCCGATGTCGTGCGGGCCGGGGCTCGCCTCCGGGTGGCCCTGGAAGCAGAACGCGGGACGGTCGGTGCGCGCCAGTCCCTGGAGGCTGCCGTCGAAGAGCGACACGTGCGTCGCGCGCAGATTTTTCGGCAGCGTGGCGGGGTCGACCGCAAAGCCGTGGTTCTGGCTGGTGATGACCACGCTTCCGGTGTCCAGGTCCTTCACCGGATGGTTGGCGCCGTGGTGGCCGAACTTCATCTTGCTGGTCGTCGCGCCGATCGCCAGGCCCAGGAGCTGGTGGCCCAGGCAAATGCCGTAGGTGGGCAGCTTGCGGTCGACGAAGGTGCGGATG
>DASSQD010000129.1:0-25456 GCA_035702665.1 Burkholderiales bacterium | reverse complement strand
CATTCGGAACGGACCCGGGCGGCGGCAAGACCACCACCCCGATCGGTGTCGGTGTTCAGGCGGTGTCTCCCGCGCTTGCTTTCCAATCGACCGGCAGCATCATTGTCGCGACCGGCAATGGCGTCGATCAGGTGATATTGCGCTACAGCGCAACCGGGGTCCTGGATACGGCTTTCGGCGGCACCGCGAACGGAATCGTCACCACCAACGCCGGCGGGACCGACTTCGCGAACGCGGTCGCCGTGCAGCAGGTCGCAGGCGTCCCCGCCCTCAGCGACAAGATCGTCGTCGCCGGGCACGCCAACGTGAATTTCACGCTCGGTACGTCGGACATCTCGCTCGTCCGGTACAAGGCTGACGGCACGCTGGATACTACCTTCGGAGCCTCCGCCACCGGTATCGTGACCACCGATCTCGGCGGCTTCGACAACGTGTTCTCCATCGCCCTGCAGGATCAGGCCCCGGCGGAACCCCTGATCCTGGTCTCGGGCAACACCGGCACGGGCGGGAATTCGCAGATGGCGGTGCTGCGCTACACCAGCGTCGGCGCGCTCGACACGACTTTCAATACGACCGGAAAAGTCATCGTCAATCTCGTCGGCCCGGGCACCGTCGCCTCGGGAAACGCGGTCGTGCTGCAGGCAGTCGGCGGCAACGTCGACGTGGTCGTCGCCGGCTACGACTGATCAGGCCTCGAGCGGCTTGATCTTCAGCTCCGCGGCGAGCTTGTCCAGGCTCGCGCGCAGCGCCGCGGGGATCGGGACGCCGAGCCGCGAGCGCTCCTCGTGTTTCGCGCGGCTCTGCTCCCCCGGGAGCCAGACGCGGTCGACGCCCGGCATGGGCTTCGACCTGCGGATCTCGCGCACCAGCTTGCCCACCCTGCGCTTGAAGTCGTCCACGTCGCCGAACGCCGAGATCGAGAGGGCGACGATGGCATGCCCGGTATTCGTGGGCGTGGCGTCGTCGGCGTTGAAGTCTATGGTCTCGCTGCCCATCGCCGCCCCGTTGAGCGAACCGGCGAGCAGGCCGATGACCAGCGCGAGCCCGTAGCCCTTGTAGCCGCCGATCGGCACCAGCAGGCCTTCGCCCGCGCGCTTCGGATCGGTAAGCGGCTTGCCCTGACGGTCGATCATCCAGCCCTCGGGCATGGTTTCCCCGCGCTGCGCCGCCGTCTTCACCTTGCCGTAAGCGGCGACGCTGGTCGCCATGTCGAGAACGATGGGAAACTCGGTGCCGGGCACCGCGACCGCGATCGGATTGGTCGAGAGCAGCAGGTCCACGCCGCCCCAGGGCGCCATGTGGTTGGCGTTGCCGACGGCGAGGTAGAGGCCGATCATCTCGTGCTCGAGCGGCATCGCGGCGTACAGCGAAGCCGGTCCGGCGTGGTTGCTGCGGGCCACGCCGACCCACGCAGCGCCCGCGGTCTTCGCCTTCGCGATCGCCGTCTCCGCGGCGAAGCTCATCACCACGTGCCCCATGCCGTTGTCGCCGTCGACGAGCGCCATGCCCGCCGCCTCGCGCGCCAGGCGCACCCTGGGCTTCACGTTGACCGCCCCGCCCTTGATCCGCCGTATGTACTGCGGCAGCCGGAAGATGCCGTGGCCGTCGGCGCCCTGGAGATCCGCGCGCGCCATGAGCTGGGCGCAGGTGGCGGCGTCCCTCGGAGGAAGTCCGACGGCGAGAAAGGCCTCGGCGGCGAAGCGCACCAGGCGCGCCGAGGGAACGCGCGCGGCGACGGTCGTTTTCTTGTCGTCTGCGGCCACGGCCGCACCCTACCACGGGGAGGAACGGACAACAACGCGCCGACGATCGTATAGACTTCTCCCGTCTCGCAGGAAGCGGCGTGGAGAGAGAGATTCCGATACTCGCAAAGAATGCGACGGCCGCCCTCGGGGCGGCTTTTTTTGTGCACGCTGCGATCGCGCAGGAAACCGAGCGGGCCGACGAGGTGCGCGTCATCGGGCACTACCAGAACGCCGTGGGGACCTCGGACGCGGCAAGCCAAGGCTACATCACGCCGGACCTGATCGAAGCGCGGCCGATGCTCAGGCCGGGCGAAGTACTGGAATACGTCCCCGGCGTGATCATCACGCAGCACAGCGGCGACGGCAAGGCGAACCAGTACTTCCTGCGCGGGTTCAACCTCGACCACGGCACGGACTTCCGCACCGAGGTCGACCACGTGCCGGTGAACATGCCGACGCACGCGCACGGGCAGGGGTATTCCGACCTCAACTTCCTCATCCCGGAGCTGGTCTCCCGCGTCGCCTACAAGAAGGGTCCGTATTTCGCCGACGAAGGAGACTTCTCGTCGGCGGGCGCCGCGGACATCAGCTACACCACCAGGCTTCCTCGCGGCATAGGAGCGCTGTCGGCCGGCCCCGACGGCTACGCGCGCGCGATGGCCGCGAATTCGTCGACGGCGGGACCGGGCACGCTGCTGTACGGCCTCGAGTTCTTCCACAACGACGGGCCCTGGGACAACCCCGAGGACTACCGCAAGATCAACGGCGTGGTGCGCTACAGCCTGGGCACCAACGCCGACGGGTACACGTTCTCGCTGATGGCGTACCACGGGAAATGGAACGCGACCGACCAGATCGCGCAGCGGGCGGTGGACCAGGGGCTGGTCGGCCGCTTCGGCGCGATCGACCCGAGCGACGGCGGGGAAACGTCGCGCTACAGCTTCGCGATCGACCGCCACAAGGTGCTCGACAACGGCGGCGTGTTCCACATGGACGCGTACGTGGTGAAGTACCGGCTCGACCTCTTCTCGAACTTCACCTATTTCCTGGATGATCAAGCAAAGGGCGACCAGATCGAGCAGTTCGACAACCGCTGGGTGTTCGGCGTGTCGCCCAGCTGGGTATTCGCCGGCAAGTGGGCGGGGCGCGCGGTCACGAACAAGTTCGGCGCCGACGTGCGCCGCGACAACATCGACCTGGCGCTCAATCACACGCAGGACCGCCAGTTGCTCAACCCGACGCGGTCGGACTACGTCCAGCAGACCGGCTACGATCTCTACTACGAGAACACCTATCAATGGACTGAGACCTTCCGCAGCGTCGCCGGGATCCGCCAGGACGGGTACTACGCCAACGTGACCAGCGACCGGAACGAGAACTCGGGCAGGACGAGCGCGAGCATGACCTCGCCCAAGCTCAGCCTGATCTTCGGGCCGTTCGACAAGACCGAGTATTTCCTGAATTACGGCCAGGGATTCCACTCGAACGACGCGCGCGGGACGACGACCACCACGGTCCTCGACCCTGCCACGAACACGCGTCAGCCCGCCGAGAAAACCCCGGCGCTGGTGAAGTCCAAGGGCGAGGAGATCGGCGTGCGCACCGAGGCGGTTCCGAACCTTCAATCGTCGCTGTCGCTGTGGAGGCTGACGCTCGCCTCCGAGCTGGTCTTCGCCGGCGACGCGGGCACGACCGAAGCGAGCCGCCCAAGCCTCAGGCGGGGCATCGAGTGGTCGAACCGCTACATCCCGAAGCCGTGGCTGATCTTCGATCTCGACCTTTCCGCCTCGTACGCGCGCTTCACCGGCGACGATCCGACCGGGACGGGGAACTACATACCGGGCGCGATCGACAGGGTGGCGTCCTTCGGCGTCACCGCGAAGGACATCGGTCCCTGGTCCGGGGCACTCTTCATGCGGTACTTCGGGCCGCGGCCTCTCATCGAGGACAACAGCCAGCGGTCGGGATCGTCGCTCATCTGGTCTGCGCGCGGCGCCTACAAATTCGACGCGAAAACCGAGCTGAGCCTCGACATTCTCAATCTTTTCGACCGCAAGGCGAACGACATCGAGTACTACTACACTTCGCGCCTGAACAATGCCAACCCCGCCGAGCCTGCGGCCGGAGTGCCCGACCACCATTTCCACCCGGCCGAACCGCGAACTTTTCGCCTGTCGCTGGTGACCCGCTTCTGATGCCGGTCTTTTCCGCCGTCCAGCGGTCTGCATCCCGGGCTTTCCGGGGCGAAGAAAAACTTTGGAAGGTTTGGTGGCTCGGCGGCATTCCCGTCGCTTTGATCACCGGCGCGATGATGAGCGGTGCGGAGCGCTTGCGCGGCCTGGGTGCGTGGGCCTGGGGCTGGGGCGATGCCTGCGACGCGGCGCGGCTCGTGCTCTACCTCGCCTGGTTCATGCTCGCCTGGCGCTGCTCGAAGAACGTCCAGGGGCGCGTCTGGACACCCCTTACCCGCGTCGCACTCCTGTCGGGGCTGGTCGCCTCGGTGATGTTCTAGATCACTTCTTGCGGTTGACTTTGTCCAGGGCGGCCTTCAGTGCGATCGCCAGCTTCTGGGCGTCGTCGTTCGCCCAGTAGTGCATGAAGAACAGGCGAGGGCTGTCGTTAAGCATGTGGCTGTGCAGCGCCGTGACCTCGATACCGTTATCGCGCAGGGTCTTCAGCACGGGGTTGACCTCTTTTGCGATCAGCACGAAGTCCCCGGTGATCGCCGCCTTGCCCCCGCCGGTCGACTGGAAGTTGATCACGATGCCGGACCCCGCCGCGATCGGGATTGTCATTCCGGCGTCCTTGATGGTCTCGGCGCGCGGAATGTTGAACGCGAAGATGCCACCGTTGTTCGTTCCCTTCGCGCCGAGCGTTTTCTCGATCGCCGCGGTGTCGAGGTCGATCGGCGGCGGCGAGCCGGCGGAGGCCGGCGGGGCGAGCGGTGTCTTGCTTTCCTCGAGCGCCGCGCGCAGCACGGCGGCGAGCTTCGCCGGGTCGCCGCGGCCTTCGAAGTGCATGTACATCGTGAACGGTTCGTTGCGCAGGAGGTGGTTGTGCAGCGCCGTGATCTCTATTCCGCCTTCGACCAGCTTCTTCATCACCGGGTTGACCTCGTCTCCCGTGAGGACAAGATCTCCCATCACCATGCCGCTCTTGCCCATGCTCTGGAACGCGAGGTAGGAGCCAAGCGCGAGCGGCGGCTTGATCTGCACCCCGTCGAGCGCGACCTTGAGGTCGCTCCTGCCCAGGCCGACCCGGTACACGCCCCCGGGCATCTCCGTTCCAGAGCGGCCGAGCGCCTTGGCGACCGCCGACCAGTCGTAGCCGGCCGCCGAAGCGGAGGCCGACGCGCCAAGTACGAACGCGATCGATGCGGCTACGAAAAACGATTGCAGCCGATCTTTCCTGCTTGTTTCGAACATGATGGTCTCCTGTGGTTGGGGGAAATTGCCTCGGAGTTCCATAGCCGAAATGTCGAACACCGATATCCGCATCTGAGTCGAGGACTCACAGAGGTCGTACTAGGGTCTTGACCTTGCCATGCTGGACGACAAGGATGACGGCGACGGGTCGGTGGTTCTTTACCGCCGGCGTGACGGAAAAAACACGCGCCGCCTCCTTTTTCTGGACCTCCGCGACCAACGCGGGTAGGCTCTTGTGCGCAAGCGCCATCAGAGTGAGCTGCTCGGCCGACCTTGCGACATGCGGGACATCCTTGAACACCTCCGTTTGCGGCGTCCACTTGTCCTGCTCCGGACTACCGCTGAGTTCCTGAAGGACATTCTCCTCGGCCGGGACCGCAAGTCCTTTTTCCGCCGTGTATACGGAAAGCGAGAGCTTACCGTCCTCCATCTCGAACTTCGCCGAAATCACGGCCGCCTTGTCGTGCACCGCTTGGCGCATTCCGCCGAGAAGGGTCTGCTTGCTCTTTCCGAGGCCCTGGACCAGCGTGCTCATATCGCTGCCTTCGTCGGCAATCGCGACCTGCCCGAACGCGAGAGACGTACCGATGATGCCAAGCGCGAGAACTGCTTTGCTTCGTGTCATGTTTGATCTCCTGTGGAAAGCGGGGCCGGCGGCCCCGAAATGTACCCATGCGCCGATTGCGACGATGTGTTGGCGTCCTAGGTCCTTAGCATGGGGTGGACGATCAGGCCAGCGAAGGCTGCGGCGGCGACGATCACGGGCTCCGGCAGCTTCTTCACTTTCCAGATCAGCAAAATCGTGACGAGCATCATGAGGAGCGTGGGCACGTCGACGATGGAGCGCTTGCCGAGCACCACCACTGCTCCGGTAATCGTTCCGATCGCCGCCGCCGTGACGCCGTCTATGAAGGCGACGAGCCCCGGTTTCCTGCCGTGCTTGCGGAAGTAGGGGGCCGGTATGATGGTGAACAGGTAGCAGGGCAGAAATGTCGCAAGCGCTGCGACGATCGCGCCGGAGAGTCCGGCGACCAGATAACCGATGAAACCGACCGTGATGACGACGGGGCCGGGCGTTATCATCGCTACCGCCACTGCGTCCACGAACTGGCGCTCGGTCAGCCAGTGGTATTCGTTGACGACGCCGCCATAGAGGAACGGAACGATTGCGAGCCCGCTGCCGAACACAAACGCGCCCGCTTCACCGAAGAACGCACCGATCTGCAGGAGCAGCGGCCAGTCGATCGCTGAGGCGACCGTCGACGTCATGGGAAGCTGCCCCGCCAGGACGGTCATGCTGCTTGCGCCACGAAACCAATTCTTCGGCGGTGACTTTATCAGCCAAGTCAGCAGCCCCGCGATTAGGAACAGCGACACGAGCTCGGACTCGGTGATGACGGTGACCGCGGCTGCAACGAGGTAGATCGCCCAGAGTATCTTGTCCTTGCCGATGCTCCGCGTCGTCAGCTTGTATGCGCTGATCGCGATGATGCCGATGACTGACGCGCCAACTCCGTAGAACACTGCCTGCATCCAAGAAAGTCCGCCATAGGCGACGTATGCGACTCCGAGCGCGACAACCATCAGGAATGAGGGCAGGACGAAAGCGACCCCGACGAGCGTCGCTCCGGTGATGCGGTAGTGCACGTAGCCGAGGTAGATGGCGAGCTGAGCCGCGAGTGGCCCGGGCATGAGCTGCGCCAGCGTCAAGCCTTCCCTGTAGTCCGCCTCTGAGATCCACTTGCGCCGCTCGACGAGGTCGCGATGCATGAACCCGACGAGCGCCACCGGGCCGCCGAAGCCGAGCGTGCCGAGGCGCAGCGCGTATCGCACCAGATCCCACAGCGAATACGCGGGCTTGGCTTCGGTTTCCTGTGGAGTCGCGCGTGAGGCGTCCAAGCAAACCCTCCATCTGGCGAGAGCCACATGTCGGGCAGACCTTGGACGCCGAGAAGCGTCTTAGGCGGGGAGGCTGCCGAATCCCCGCAAGCTTAGTCTAGCAACGGCCGGTCGAAGCAGTAAGCGATGTCAGCAACGCGAAAGGTCGGCGGCGGGCGAGTCGCCCGCCGCGAGTTGCCGCTTTATTTCCCGATCGTGACCAGCGTTACCGTGTTCACCAGGCTGTTGGCCAGCACGAAATTGCCTTCCTGGGTGACGTCGGTGTTGCGCACGATATTGCCGCCGCCCGGGATCGCCCACGTCTGGAACTTCTCCGTTTTCGGATCGAAGCGCACGACGGTATTGGGCATCGCCTCCGATTCGCTGTACCAGATGACGTCGTGGATCGACGAGATGCCGTACGGGGCGGACTTCGGCCCGCTCGGCGACTGCCACTCCTTCACCTGGCCCGTGGCGGGGTCGAGCCGGCCGAGGTAGCCCCGCTGGTAGTCGGTGTACCAGACGATGTCGTCGCTGGTGATCGCGATGCGTCGCGGGCGTGCGCCGGGATCGGGCAGCTTGTACTCCTTGATCTGCAGCGTGGCCGGATCTACGGCCGCGATGCTGTTGGTTCCAAACTGCACGACGAAGAGCGTTCCCTTGGGATCGAACGCCATGCCGTAGGGACGCGACTTCGGCGTCGGCGGCGTGAGCAGCTTGATCTCGCCCGTCTTCGGATCGAGGCGCCCGATGCGGTTCGCGTTCTGCATCGTAAACCACAGGATCCCGCTCTTGTCGAACATCAGCGTATGCGGGTCGCCCGGCTCGGGCGTCTTGTACTCGGTGACCTCTCCCGTTTTCGGGTTGAGCTTGCCGAGGAGCGAGGCGGTGTTGCCCGTGTACCAGATGTTGCCGTCCGCGTCCTCCTTGAGGCCGTGCGGCCCGGAGTGCGCGGTCTTGAGCTTGTATTCCCTCACCTTGCCGGTCTTCGGGTCGACGCGCCCGAGCACGTTCGCCATCTGGCCCGAGTACCACAGCGAGCCGTCGCGCGCCGCGAGCGGATCGTGCGGACGGGAGCCCGGCGTCGGCGCGCTCCAGATCTTCATCGAGACCTTGAGCGGCCCTTTGATCAACGCAGCCTTGGCCCTGTCGTTCGTCTTGACCGGGTAAGTCTTGATCAGATACCGGGTCATCGCCTCCATCTGATCCTTAGGAACCGGCGCGCCTTGATTGACCATCATGCGCATGACGGTATGCCAGCCTTTGGCGTCGTAACCGGTTCCGACGCGGGCGGACAGCGGGTGGCAAGTGTTGCAGGTCGCGTCGACGGCCTGTTTCGCCTTGTCCTGTGCTTGAGCCCAGACGGGCAAAGCGCAGCAAAGCGAAATCGACAAACAAGATACGGATATCTTCGCCATGGGTCCTCTCTAGGGGTGGAGATGCCTGCTCTTTTTTTCCCAAGTTACTGCGAACGCCGCGCAAAGTCCAGTGGGGGCCGGGCCTCAAAAAGAAGACTATAGTTGCGGGAAGACCACCGGCATTTCACGGGAGAGCGGCTTGCGCTGGCTTAAGGTACTACCTGGACTGTGCGCCCTTTGGCCCGCGCTCGCCCTGGCGCCTGCGCCGCCGGTCCTGATGCTGACTGTCAACGGCGCGATCGGGCCCGCGACAGCGGACTACGTGCACCGCGGACTCGAGATCGCCGAGAAGCAGGGTGCGCAGCTCGTCGTGCTGGAGATGGACACGCCGGGGGGGCTGGACACTTCGATGCGCGCCATCATCAAGGATATTCTCGCCTCGCCCGTGCCGGTCGCCGCCTTCGTCGCGCCGGGCGGGGCGCGCGCGGCGAGCGCGGGCACCTACATCCTCTACGCCTCCCACGTCGCTGCGATGGCCCCGGCGACCAATCTCGGCGCTGCGACGCCGGTCGCGATCGGCGGCCCCGGAAGCTCGGGGGGCGAGGACAAGCCGGACGGCAAGGCAGACAAGCCCGCGAAGAGCGACACCGCCAGCACCCTGACGCGCAAGCAGGTCAACGACGCCTCGGCCTACATCCGCAGCCTCGCGCAGATGCGCGGGCGCAACGCCGAGTGGGCGGAGCGCGCGGTGCGCGAGGCGGTCAGCCTTTCGGCGAGCGAGGCGCTGAAGCAGAAGGTGATCGATCTCGTCGCGCAGGACGTGCCGGACCTGCTCAAGCGGCTCGACGGCCGCACCCTGAGGGTGGCCGACAGGGACCGCGTGCTCCACACCGCGGACGCCGTCGCGGTCTCCCTCGAGCCTGACTGGCGCACCCGCTTTCTTTCGGTCATCACCGATCCGAGCATCGCCTACCTGCTCATCCTCGTAGGCATCTACGCCCTGATCTTCGAGTTCTCCAATCCGGGTCTGGTGTTTCCGGGGGTGGTCGGCGCGATCTGCCTGCTCATTGCGGCCTACGCCTTCCACATGCTGCCGGTCAACTACGCCGGCCTCGCGCTCATGCTCCTTGGAATCGCGTTCATGGCCGGCGAGCTGTTCTTCCCCGCCTACGGATCTCTCGGCGTCGGCGGGGCGGTCGCGTTCGTGATCGGCTCGGTGATACTCATCGACACCGGTACGCCGGGCTACGGCGTGCCGTTCGCCCTGGTGCTGGGCGTCGCCGCCGCGAGCGCCGCGTTCATCCTCTTCGCCGTCGGTATGATGCTGAAGGCGCGCAGGCGGCCGATCGTCAGCGGGCGGGAGGAGATGATCGGAAGGATAGGCGAGGTGATCGAGGATTGCGATCACGAGGGCTGGGCGCGGGTCCATGGCGAGACCTGGCGCATCCATGGCAGCACGCCGCTCAAGGCCGGCCAGCGGGTGCGCGTTGCGGCCCTGAACGGCCTGTCGCTCGAAGTCGTGCCCGAAACCCAACAAGGAGCTTGAACATGGCATTCAATTTCGGCCTGGGCGCGGCGATTTTCGTCGCACTGCTTCTGTTCTGGTCGTTCAGGATCCTGCGCGAGTACGAGCGCGGGGTCGTGTTCCAGCTCGGGCGCTTCTGGGCGGTGAAGGGACCGGGCTTGTTCATCCTCATCCCGGTGATCCAGCAGATGGTCAAGATGGACCTGCGCACCGTGGTGCTCGACGTGCCCCCGCAGGACGTGATCACGCGCGACAACGTCTCGGTCAAGGTCAATGCGGTCGTGTACTTCCGGGTCGTCGATCCGCAGAAGGCGGTGATCCAGGTGGCGGACTTCCTTGCCGCCACGAACCTGCTGGCGCAGACGACGCTGCGCGCCGTGCTCGGCAAGCACGAGCTCGACGCGCTGCTCGCGGAGCGCGAGCAGCTGAACCTCGACATCCAGAAGACTCTCGACGCCCAGACCGAGGGCTGGGGCATCAAGGTCTCCACCGTCGAGATCAAGGACGTCGATCTGAACGAGACGATGGTGCGCGCGATCGCGCGCCAGGCGGAGGCCGAGCGCGAGCGCCGGGCGAAGGTGATTCACGCCGAAGGCGAGCTGCAGGCCTCGGAGAAGCTGTTGCAGGCCGCGCAGATGCTGTCCAAGCAGTCCGAGGCGATGCAGCTGCGCTACCTGCAGACCCTGACCAACATCGCGGGCGACAAGGCCTCGACCATTGTCTTCCCGATGCCGATGGATATACTCACGCCGCTGCTCGATGCGGCCCGCAAGCGGAACCCGTAAGGTTCCGGGCGTGTCTACCGACCAAGGCGCGTGACCATGAACAAGGAGTCGAAGATGTCGAGGACGGCGAAGAACGGAGGGTGGTTCGCCTTGCTGGCCCTGGCGGCGGTCGGCACTTTCTGGAACATCCCGGGGCGCTCGGGCGAGGCCGCGACGGTGCTGCCGGCGCCTGCCCTGGACAACCCCAGGGGGGCCGGCCCGGCGCAGACGGCGGTCCTCGCGGGCGGCTGCTTCTGGGGCGTGCAGGGCGTGTACCAGTACACCAAGGGCGTAAAGCAGGTGCTGTCGGGCTATTCCGGCGGCGACAAGAGCACGGCGGAGTACGAAAAAGTCGGCTCCGGCCGCACCGGCCACGCCGAGTCGGTGCAGATCGTGTTCGACCCGAGGGAGATCTCCTATGGCGAGATCCTGCGCATCTACTTTTCGGTGGCGCACGACCCCACGCAGCTCAACCGGCAGGGGCCCGACGTCGGCACGCAGTACCGCTCGGAGATCTTCTACGCCGACGCGCAGCAGAAGCGCGTCGCGGAGGCCTACATCGCCCAGCTCGAGAAGGCGCGCGTCTTCCGCAAGCCCATCGTGACGCGCGTCGAGGCGCTCAAGGGGTTCTATCCGGCCGAGGCCTACCACCAGGATTTCCTGCTCCTGAACCCCGGATATCCCTACATCGTGATCAACGATCTGCCCAAGATCGCCAACCTCAAGCGGCTGTTCCCGGAGCAGTACCGGGACAAGCCGGTGATGACGACCGCGGCGGCGTCCTGAATTCGCGACGGTAGAGCCCGGCCGGACGGCGGCCAGGCTTCTCGTTTTCCTTCGCCCGGGATTCGGGCTAGAAGTCGACCTTGTCGCCCGGGTTCATCACGATCACCTTGGTCGAGGCGCCGCTGCCCAGCGCGTCGGTGAATTCCTTCGGCGTGCCTTTCAGCTGCGGGATCGTGCCGTAGTGCATCGGGATGGCGTACTTGGGCTTGAGCCATTCGCGCACCGCGAACGCCGCGTCCTGCGGGCCCATGGTGAAGTGACCGCCGATCGGAATCAGCACCAGATCGGGTTTGTAGTACTCGCCGATGAACTTCATGTCGCCGAACAGTCCGGTGTCGCCCATGTCGTAGATCTTGAAGCCGTTCTCCATCTGGATGATGAAGCCGACCGGTTCGCCGCCCGGCCAGGTTTCGTCCTTGCCCGTCGCCGGGTTCTTGTAGAGCAGATCGGACGAGTGCTCCGCGTGCGTGGCGGTGACCTTGACGCCCGTCGGTCCCCAAGGTTCGATCGTCCCGCCCTTTCCGAAGCGCTGAGAGAGATTCGCCGGAAGAATGCCCAGCGTGATCACGGTCTGGTTCAGCCCGGCGGGGCCCCAGAAGGGCACGTTGTTCTTCTGCGCCAGCGCGGGCGCATCGGTGTAGTGATCGCCGTGCGCGTGCGTCACCAGAATCAGGTCGAGCTTTCCGATCGCATCCAGGTTCTTCCACGCGGGGGGCGTCTTCGGATTGCCGAGGATCCACGGGTCGACCATGATGACCTTGCCCGCCGGCGTGGTGATGCGCATGGCCGACTGGCCCAGCCACAGCACCTCGGTCTTGCCCTCCGCCTTGCCTTGTGCCATGACCCCGCCCGCAAGCAGCGCGAGCGCGGCGACGACGACGATTGACAACTGCTTCATTGACTCCTCCATTGGAGGGAAATGCTCCCTGCGACGTGTTTCTTGTTCGATTCTAGCGCCTCAGACGTGGCCATATCTTTCGAGCACGTCCTGGAGGCTCGCGCCGCGGTCGAGCTCGCGGCGGATGCGAACTTCTTTTTTCGTGAGCCGCTCGGCCTCGATCAGGACATTCTCCGCCGCGCGCCGCGGTATAACGATGGCGCCGTCGACGTCGGCGAGCACGAAATCGCCGGGGCTCACCCGCACGCGCCTCCGGGTCGCTCCCGGCATGTCGACCGGCACCTGCCAGGCGGTGACCCTCCAGCGGCCGATCGACTGCACCGGGGTGCGATAGCGCGCGTATACCGGGAAGCGCTGTCTCGCGATCCAGTCGATGTCGCGGATGCCGCCGTCGACGAGCGCTCCCGCGCTCCCGCGACGCTTCATGCCGAGCGCGATCAGCTCGCCGAAGAAGCAGACGCCGCGGCCTTCGCCCGACCACACGGTCACCTCGCCCGGGCCGACTCCGTCCACCGCCCGCATCTTGCGTGGATCGCCGCTGCCGGCGTAGCGCGCCATCTTCCCGCGGATCGTATAGGCCCAGCCGGCCATCTTGCCCGTCGCTGGCGGGTAGGGAGCGAACCCGGCGGCGAGCCCCTGGTTCGGAAGCCCGATCGCGTCGAGCACGTCGGCTACCGTCGCCGTGTCGACCTTCAGATAGCGCCTGCGGACTGAGTCGTGAAATGCGTCAGGTGCCATAGCGCACGATCGAGCCGAACTGGCGGAACGCGGCGAGCGCGCTGTAGCAGGCGAGCATCGCCGTCTTGGGATTGCCCGGGGAAGGCACGCTCTCGAAGCGCAGGTCGATGGTGCCCGTCCTGCCTTTGATGGTGATGAAATGCGTGTTGAACCTGAGCGCCGGGTCGGCAACGACCTTCAGGCGCGTGCGGTCGAAGCCGATGCCGGCGAGCGACAGCACCGCGGCGATGTTCACGTTCGCGGGGAAGTGCGGCACGCCTTCGCGCGCCGTGCCCTCGAAGAGCGTGAGCGGGTTCTCGAGACGGTCGAGATCGATGCTCAGGCGCTCGACGTAGGGAATGCCCTTCCACGCCGCGGGCGGCTTGGTGACGGCGATGCTCACCTCGTCGACGCCCGCCGCGCACGCCGCCTTGAGTGCATCGAGGCCGCCGATCCCGCCCGACGGAACGTAAAGCGGCGCGCGGTGTTCCGCCGCGGCACGCTCCAGGCGCTCGCGCAGCGCATCGTCGCACAGCGCTCCGCCCGAGAGCACTATGACGGCGATACCGTGCGAAAGCAGCGTTTCGATGTGCTCGCGCACGGCTTCGTGCGAAGCCGCCTCGATCACGATCTCCGGGCGCGCCGCGATGAGCGCCTGCGCGCCGATCACGAAAGGCACCCCGAACTCGCGCGCGAGCGCTTTGCCGCGGGAAGCTTCGCTGCGCCCCGCGACCGCGGCGATCTCGACGTCGCCGCCGCGGTGCTCGAGGAACAGACGCGCGATGACCCCGCCGCCGAGGAGGCCGACGCGCACGCTAGCCTACCCTGGCCTTTCTCTTCAAGAGCCGCTCGCGTACTTTCTGCACGTCGACGATGAAGCGCTCGTGCGTGCCCTGCGCGACGGGGTCGGCGCCGGCGGCCACGGCCGCTTCGAAGGTGACGCGCCGGCCGTCGATCTGGGCGAGCTTCACCGAGACGGTGACCGCCTCGCCGAGCAGCGCCGGCCCCACGTGCTCCCAGTTGACCTTGGTGCCGACCGAGTCCTCGCCCGGGTCCAGATGCTGGAGCAGGAAGTCCCGGCAGGTGTACTCGACGTCGCTGATGATGCGCGGCGTCGCGTAGACACGGCAGTCCTCGCCCATGAACTCGATGACGCGCGAGTCGTCGACGGCGATCTTCCGTGTGTGTGCGATGCCGGGCTTGAGGCTGGGCTTCATGGTGCTCCTAGGCGGCGCGCTTGCGGTCCTCGCGGATCATATCCGAGCCGCGCTCGGCGATCATCAGCGTGGGCGAGTTGGTGTTCCCCGAGGTGATGGTCGGCATGATCGAGGCGTCGACCACGCGCAGCGCGCCGATTCCGCGCACGCGCAGCCTGGCGTCCAGCACCGCGAGGGCATCGGCGTCCGGACCCATCCTGCAGGTGCCGACCGGGTGGAAGATCGTGGTGCCGATGTCGCCCGCGGCGCGCGCCAGCTCCTCGTCCGACCGGAATGTCCCGCCGGGCAGGAACTCCTCAGGCCGGTACTTCGCCAGCGCGGGCCGGCGCGCGATGCCGCGGGTGAGCTTCAGGGACGCCGCCGCGATGATCCGGTCGGCGTCGGTGGAGAGGTAGTTCGGCCGTATCGCCGGAGCGGCCAGGGGATCCGGGGACTTTATCATCACGCTGCCGCGGCTCGTCGGCCGCAGGTTGGCGACCGAGGCCGTGAACGCGGGGAAGAGATGCAGCGGGTCGCCGAACTTGTCGAGCGAGAGCGGCTGCACGTGGTACTCGAGGTTCGCCGAGCGCTGCGACGGGTCGGAGCGGGTGAAGGCGCCGAGCTGGGAAGGCGCCATGGTGAGCGGGCCGGTGCGGAAGAAGAGGTATTCCAGGCCCATCGACACCTTGCCCCGCAGCGTGCCGGCCCACTCGTTCAGCGTGCGGACGTTCTCCACCTTGAAGGCCATGCGCAGCTGCAGATGGTCCTGCAGGTTCTCTCCGACGCCGGGCATGTCGTGCGCCACCGGGATGCCGTGCTGGCGGAGCAGCGCGCCGGGCCCGAGGCCGGAGAGCTGCAGGATCTGCGGCGAGCCGATCGCGCCTGCGGCGAGCACGGTCTCGACGCGCGCGCCGGCGAACATCTCTTCGCCGCCTCGCGAGAACTCGACGCCGGCGACGCGCCTGCCGTCGAGCCGCAACCGCCGCGCCTGCGCGTCCGTGAGGACCGTCAGGTTGGGCCGCCGCATCGCCGGGCGCAGGAAGGCCTTCGAAGCGTTCCAGCGAACGCCGCGCCGCTGGTTGACCTCGAACAGGCCCGAGCCTTCGTTGTCGCCGCGGTTGAAGTCGCCGATTTTCGGGATCCCCGCCTCGGCCATCGCCTCGCGAAAGGCGTCGAGGATCTCCCACGACAGGCGCTGGCGCTCGACGCGCCACTCGCCGCCGGCGCCGTGAGCCGCATCGGCGCCGAGGTGATAGTCCTCGGAGCGCTTGAAGACCGGAAGCACGTCGTTCCAGCCCCAGCCGGGATTGCCCAGAGACTTCCATTCATCGTAGTCACGGGCCTGCCCGCGCATGTACACCATTGCATTGATCGACGAGCAGCCGCCCAGCACCTTGCCGCGCGCATAGAGGATGGAGCGGCCGTTCAGGCCGGGCTCGGACTCGGTGCGGTAGCACCAGTCGGTGCGCGGGTTGCCGATGCAGAAGAGATAGCCGACGGGAATGTGGATCCAGATCCAGTCGTCCTTGCCTCCCGCCTCGAGGAGCAGCACCGTGACGTCCGGATCCGCGGAGAGGCGGTTGGCGAGCACGCAGCCCGCGGTGCCTCCGCCGACGATCACGTAGTCCCAGGCTCCCAGATTGCTTGGCATTGCGCGCTATTATGCATGCTGGAGAAAGCCATGAGCTCGACGGAAAGACTGAAGGCCGGCCTGAGGGGCAGCTCGACGCTGACGGTCGCCGAGGAGCACACCGCGCCGCGGGTGGGCAGCGGCCGGGTGCACGTACTGGCGACGCCGGTGATGATCAACGTGATCGAGGCGGCCGCGCTCGCGGCGATCGAGCACCTGCTGCCCGAGGGCTACCAGTCGCTGGGGACGCGCCTCGACATCCGCCACTTCGCTGCGACCCCGGTCGGGATGCGGGTCCGCGCCGAGGTGGAGGTCGTGAAGGTCGAGGGACGCACCGTGACCTTCCGCGTTGCGGTCGCCGACGAGAAAGAGCCGATCGGCGACGGGACGCACGAGCGCATGGTCGTGAACGTGTCGCGCTTCGACGTCCGCGTGCAGGACAAGGTCGCGATGGTGCGCGGCCGCGAAACCGCTAGGTGACGCTTCGCGGGACGCGCTGCGCCGCGGGCCGTTCCGCCTCGCGCTTCGGGGACGGGTCGTCGGTCTTGCGCACGACGAGGGCGACGTAGACGCCCGACGCCAGCAGCAGTACCACGAAGGACTGAAGCAGCGCGATCAGCATGTCCATGATCCTCTCCTCGCTCTCTTGCTGCCGCTGCGGGCACCTCCCTCCCGCCCGTTCCGGACCCGGTCGTATCTCCGTAACGTAGGCGCCCGCAGCGCATCCCATCTTCGGAAGGCGCGCGGCCTTAGAGAAGCGCAATGCGCAGGGTGTAGCGGGCTTTGACCCGGAGTAGCGTCAGATGCTACTTTTCGCCGGGACGGGGGGAAGCACTGAGGAGAAAAGCGATGAGCGCAAGTGCGGCCCTGATCGACACGCTGAAGAAGGAGCTCAAGGCGCTGGGCGTGACGTACGCCGGCGTGGCGCGTGCCCTCGGAATGAGCGAAGCGAACGTGAAGCGCATGTTCTCGCGCAAGGACTTCACCCTGAAGCGCCTCGACCAGGTGCTCGAATTCGCGGGGATCGAGCTCTCGGAGCTGACGCGGTCTCTGGAGCGGCGCGACCGCCTGGTGTCGCGGCTCTCGCATCAGGCCGAGAAGGCCATCGTCGCCGACAGGCGGCTGGTGCTGGTGGCGCTTCGCGTGCTCCACCAATGGCCGGCGGAGAAGATCATCCGCACCTACGCCATGTCCGAGGCGGAATGCGTGCGCCATCTGGTGCGTCTCGACAAGCTGGGCATCATCCGGCTGCTTCCCGGGAACCGCTACCGGCTCCTGCTCTCGCGCACGTTCTCGTGGATTCCGGACGGGCCGTTCCAGGAGTTCTTCAAGGCCCAGGCGCAGAACGAGTACTTCCGCACGCGCTTCGACGGGCCCGACGAGCTGATGCTGTTCGTCACCGGACGGCTGTCGAAGGCTTCGCGGGAAGCGATGCTGGTGCGCTTGCGGCGCGTCGCGAACGAGTTCGCCGACCTGCACAGCGACGATACGCGCAGGCCGTTCGACGAGTGCATCGCGATGCACATGCTGGTCGCGATACGGCCCTGGGAGCTGTCGAAGTTCGCCGAGATGCAGCGCCGCAAGTAGCGCCGCCGGCCGGGACGCCTCAGGCGAGCGCGCGCGTCGCGATCTCCAGGACGCCGCGGGACACGCCCTTGGCCTCGCGGATGCGCTCCAGCGCCGCGCGCGCGTGCGCCTGCCGGCCGGCGTCGAATTTCTTCCAGCGGTCCAGGGCGCGCGCCATGCGCGCCGCCACCTGGGGATTGACCGCATCGAGGGCGATCACCTGATCGGCGAGGAAGGCGTAGCCCGATCCGTCCGGCGCGTGAAAGCGCACCTGGTTGCCGGTGAAAGCGCCGATCAGCGCATATACCTTGTTGGGATTCCGGATGCTGAACGCCGGGTGCTCCATCAGGCGCCGGGTCTCGGCGAGCGCGGAGGGCAGGCGGCTGGAGGATTGGACGGCGAGCCATTTGTCGACGACCAGCGGCTCGTCCTTCCATTTGCCGTAGAAGGCGTCGAGCGCCGGGCGGCGCTCGGGGCAGTCGCAGTTGGCGAGCCTCGCGAGCGCCGCGAAGGCGTCGGTCATGTTGTCGGCGGTCTCGAGCTGCGCAAGGCACAGCGCGCGCATGCGCGGCTGGTCGAGCTCCATCAGGTAGCCGAGCGCGGCATTGCGGAGCGCGCGGCGGCCGGCCGAGACCGCGTCAGGGGAATACGCGCCGGGGACCGCGTAGTCGCGATACGCCGCGAGCAGCCTGTCCTCGAGGGCGAGGCCCAGGCGCCGCCTGATCCCGTCGCGCACGGCGTGGATCGCGTCGGGGTCGACGACCGCCATCTGCTCGGCAACGTAGCTTTCCTGGGGCAGGGCCAACATCTCTGCGGCGAACGCCGGATCCCGCGGGGCGTCCTCGAGAACGCGCGCGATCGCGGCGACAAACGTCGCGTCGAGCTCGGCGCCGCGCGCCGGTTCCGATTGCGTGCATGCGATCCCGCGCAGGATGATGCGGAGCGCAAGCCGCTGTCCGGCCTCCCAGCGGTTGAAGGGATCGGAGTCGTGGGCCGCGAGCAGGGCCAGCTCGGCGTCGCTGTAGCCGTACTTCACGATGACCGGCGCCGAGAAGTCGCGCGCCAGAGACGGCACGGGCCTGGCGCCGCGCGCGTCGAAGACGAAGCGCTCCTCGGCCCTTCTCAGCGATACGACGCGCGTGCGCTCCGGCAGCATGTCCCGGCCGTCGGGCGCGACCAGCCCGAGGGCGAGCGGAATGTGGAACGGAAGCTTCTTCTCCTGCGCGGGCGTCGGCGGGCAGGATTGCCTGACGACGAGCGCGTAGCTTTCGCGCTCCGCGTCGTATTCCGATTCGACGTCGAGCACCGGCGTGCCGGCCTGGTCGTACCACCGCTTGAACTGCGAGAGATCGGTGCCGGACGCGTCCGCCATCGCCTGCACGAAATCGTCGCAGGTCACCGCCTGCCCGTCGTGGCGGGCGAAGTAGAGGTCCATGCCCTTGCGGAACGCGGCGGCGCCGATCAGCGTGTGTATCATGCGCACGACTTCGGCGCCTTTCTCGTACACGGTGCTCGTGTAGAAGTTGTTGATCTCGATGTACGACGCCGGCCGAACCGGGTGCGCCATCGGACCCGCATCCTCGGCGAACTGCGAGCTGCGCAAGCCGCGGACTTCCCGGATGCGCTCGACCGGGCGCGAATACGCGTCGGCGCCGAATTCCTGGTCGCGAAACACGGTCAGCCCTTCCTTGAGCGACAGCTGGAACCAGTCGCGGCAGGTGACCCGGTTGCCCGTCCAGTTGTGGAAGTACTCGTGCGCGATCACCCTGTCGATCGCCAGGTAGTCGGCGTCGGTGGCGATGTCGGGCCGGGCGAGCACGTACTTGGTGTTGAAGACGTTGAGTCCCTTGTTCTCCATCGCGCCCATGTTGAAGTCGCCGACCGCGACGATCGAGTAGTTGTCCAGGTCGACCTCGAGGCCGAACACGTCCTCGTCCCATTTCATGGCGCGCTTCAGGGCCTGCATGGCGAAGCCGCACTGGTCGAGCTTGCCGGGGTCGACGTAAATGGCGAGCTGAACCGGCCTCCCCGACCGCGTGACGAACACGTCTTCGAGCCGGTCGAGCCTGGCCGCGACCATCGCGAAGAGATAGCAGGGCTTGCGGAACGGATCGTGCCACTTCGCCCAGTGGCGTCCGCCGGCCTCCTCTCCCTTGGCGACGAGGTTGCCGTTCGAGAGCAGCACGGGACATTTCTCGCGATCGGCGTGAATCGTGACCGTGTACTTCGCCATCACGTCAGGGCGGTCGATGAAGTAGGTGATCCGCCGAAATCCCTCCGCCTCACACTGGGTGAAGAAGCCGCTCTCGGCCGCGTACAGGCCCATGAGCGTCGTGTTCGTCCGCGGCCGGATCCTGCAGGCGGTTTCGAGGATGAAGCGCCCCGGGACGTCCCGGAGGGTGAGATGTGCCTCGTCGAGCGAGTAGTCTCGCCGCGCGAGCGATATGCCGTCGAGCGCGACCGATTCGAACTCGAGCTCGTCGGCGTCGAGTGTGAGGGGCGCCCCGGAGCCGGACACCGCCGGGTTGCGCGACACGGACAGCCGCGACCGCACCCGCGCGTGATCCTCCAAGAGATCGATGTCCAGATCGACGGTGTCGATCACGAAGGGCGGCGGCGCGTAGTCCTTGAGCAGCGTGATCTGAGGCGTGGGGTCCCGCATGAAGGCGCCAAGTCTAACCGACGCCGCGCGGCGTCGCCGGCCGCTCGCTCAGTGCGCGGCGCTCGCTTCGGCGCCCGCGCCGCTCCGCGCCGGCCGCGTAAGCCAGACCAGAGGGATGAGAAGGACCAGCATGACGGCCGAGGCGTTGAACAGGTCCAGCGCGGCCATGGTGAAGGCCTGCTGGTTGACGAGCTGGTTGAGGAAGCCGTAGGACTGGGCGGCGCTCATTCCCGCGGCGCCGAGCTTTCCCAGCGCGTCCGCGACCGCCGGGCTCGATCCCGAGATGTGCTCGGCCAGCTGGGCGTGGTGCAGGCTGGCGCGGTTTTCCCAGAGCGTCGTCGCGATCGACGTGGCGAACGCCCCGGCGGTGATGCGCGCGAAGTTGTTGAGCCCCGACGCTGCCGCGATCTGGTCATGGCGCAGGCCCGATAGCGCGAGAGTGATGAGAGGGATGAAGAAGCACGACACCGCCGCGCCCTGGATCACCGTCGGAACGATCAGGGTATACAGGTCGATCTGCGCCGTGAACCCGCCGCGCATGGCGGCGACGACCGCGAAGATCGCGAGCGCCGCGGTGGCGAAGATGCGCGGATCGATCTTGCCCGATGCCCGGCCGACGAGCGGCGTGAGAAACAGGGCGAGCACGCCCACCGGCGCGAGCGCCCAGCCGGCCTGCGTCGCCGTGTAGCCGAGGTACTGCTGAAGCCACAAGGGCAGCAGGACGATGCTGCCGAAGTAGGCGCCGTACGAAAGAGACACCGAAAGCGTTCCGGTCCAGAAATTGCGCCGCGCGAAGAGCCGCAGGTCGACCACCGGGTGCTCGTCGGTCAGCTCCCACACGAGGAACACGACGAAAGCGAAGGCGGCGACGACCGCGAGCGCGATGATGAGCCCCGAGCCGAACCAGTCGTAGTCCTTGCCCGTGTCGAGCAGGATCTGCAGAGCGCCGACCCACACCACGAGGAGCACCAGCCCGATCGCGTCAATGGGGGTTCTCCGCGTGGGCGTGTCGCGGTCCTTGTAGATGATCCAGCTGGCCGCGGCCGCGATCACCCCGACCGGCACGTTGATGAAGAAGATCCAAGGCCAGGACAGGTTGTCGGTGATCCAGCCGCCGAGCAGCGGCCCGACGACGGGAGCGACCAGCACCGTGAGCGAGAACATCGCCAGCGCGGTGCCACCCTTCTCGCGCGGGTAGCTCGCCAGCAACAGTGTTTGCGAGAGCGGGATCATCGGCCCGGCCACGGCACCCTGGATGACGCGGAACAGGATCAGCATGGGCATCGAAGGAGCGATCCCGCACAGGAGCGAGGCGAGCACGAACAGCACCACCGTGGCGAGGAACAGGCGGACATTGCCGAAGCGCTGCGACAGCCAGCCCGTGAGCGGCACCGAGATCGCGTTCGCCACCGCGAACGAGGTGATGACCCAGGTCCCCTGGTTGGGGGAGACGCCGAGATCGCCCGCGATCGCAGGGATCGACACATTGGCGATCGATACGTCGAGGACGTTCATGAAAGTCGCGAGCGACACCACCAGCGTGCCGAGCGCGAGAGTGCCTCCGCTGAGCGGCGGGTGCGCGGTCGGAGCCGGTCCGGCCATGGCCGTGGGTCTCCTCGACCGCGTCAGAGCACGGGGGAGCGCGTGCGGGTCCGCGCCCGGTGCGCGCCGGTCGGCCTGAGACCGCTCGGCTCGCGCCGGGCGAGCGGCGGCCGCGACTCGCCGCCGTTCGCCGCGATGATCTCCGCGACGCGCCGGTCGGCGAGGCCGCTCATCGACGCAAAGGCGTCCGTTTCGTACGGCGCCGCGGAGCGCGCCACCTTGGGCAGGCGCTCTCCGCCGCGGTCGTGCGTGTCGACCTCGACTTCCATCGAAAGGCCGATCTGCAGGGGATGGGATCGCAGCTCCGCCGGGTCCAGGGCGATGCGCACCGGCACGCGCTGCACTACCTTGATCCAGTTGCCGGTCGCGTTCTGGGCCGGAAGGAGCGCGAACGCGCTGCCGGTGCCGGCGCCGAATCCCGCGAGCTTGCCGTGATAGCTGACCGAGTGGCCGTACGCGTCCGCGTTGAGCTTCACGGGCTGCCCCGCGCGCAGGTTGGGCAGCTGCCCTTCCTTGAAATTCGCGTCGACCCAGACCTGATCGAGCGGCACGACGGTCATGAGCGGGGCGCCGGGGCTGACGCGCTGGCCCACCTGCACCGAGCGCCTGGCGACAAACCCGGACACCGGCGCGGGCAGCGCGGTGCGCGCATAGGCGAGATAGGCCTCGCGGACTTTGGCGGCCGCCTCGCGCACCTCCGGATGGTTCTCGACCGTGGTGTGGTCGATGAGCGTGCGTTGCGCGGCGAGCTGGCGGCTGGCCGCCTCGAGCGCGGCGCTCGCGGTGGCGACGGCGTCGTGCGCGTGCTGGATCTCCTCGGTGGCGACTGCCCCCGGGACTTCGTTCTCCAGCTTGCTGCGGCGCGCGAGATCCTCGCGCGTCCGGTCGAGCTCGGCGCGGCGCATCTCGACGGTAGCGGCGAGCTGAGCGTCGGTGGCGACGAGGTTGCGCACCGAGCGCACGGTCTTCGCGAGCTGGGCTTCGGCCTGATCGAGCGCGACGCGCGAGTCGGCCTTGTCGAGCTCGACGAGCGTCTCGCCGGCAGTCACGAAGTCGGTGTCGTCGGCGTGGATCGCGAGCACCGTCCCCGCGACCTGCGGAGTGACCTGCACGAGGTTGCCGCTGACGTAGGCGTCGTCGGTCGATTCGTAGTATCGGCCCGAGGCGAACCACCAGCCTGTGAATCCGGCGCCGAGCGCGGCGAACGCCCCCAGCGCGAGGGAGAGGAGAAGCCTGCGCCGGCCGTTGCGGAAGCCGGCGCCGTTGGGCGTTGCACTCATGAGGGATCCTTTTCCGTTCGGGAAGGCTGCTGGGCGGAGGCTTCTCTGAAGCCGCCGCCGAGCGCGCGAATGAGATCGATCGACAGATCGAGCTCGCGGTAGCGCAGATCGGCCCGGATGTTCCTCTGGTCCAGCACCTGCGTCTCCGCGGCGAGCACCTGCAGGTAGTTGCCGAGGCCGGCGCGATAGCGCGCGACCGCGACCCCGTAGGCTTCCTCGGCGGCGCTCAGGCCCGCGAGCGCCTCGTTGTTCTGCGTGTCCACCGAGCGCAGCGACGCGAGCCGGTCGACGACCTCGCGCACCGCGTCGAGCACGGTCTGGTTGTACTGCTCCACGGCGAGGTCGTAGTCCGCGTCCCTCGCGCCGAGGTTGCCGCGCAAGCGCCCTCCGTCGAAGATCGGCAGAAGCAGAGCGGCGTCGGCCTGGGGGATCCTGCTGTCGGGCGACAGCAGCTTTCCGTAGCTCACGGTCTGAACGCCGACGAGCGCGGCGAGATTGATGTTGGGATAGAACTGCGCTTTCGCCGAATCGACGTCGCGGCGCGCCGCCTCGACGCGCCAGCGCTGAGCGACGACGTCGGGCCGGCGGCCGATCAGGTCCGCCGGCAGCGTCGAGGGCAGCGCGACGGGCACGGCCTGCGCGTGCGGGCGCTCGATGGAGAGGCCGCGGTCCGGCCCCTTGCCGGCGAGGGCGGCGAGCTGGTTGCGCGCGAGCGCGATCCCTTCCTCGATCTGCGCGATGCGCTGGCGCGTCGCCGGGAGCGATGCCTCGGCCTGCTTCAGCTCGACCTTGGTGTCGAGGCCCGCGGCGAGGCGCTGGCGCGTCAGGTCGAAGATCGCCTGGCGCTGGGCGAGCGTCGCCCGCGCAAGGTCAAGCTGGTCGAATGCGAGACCGAGCTGCGCGTAGGCGTGGGCGACGGCGGCGGAGAGCAGCAGCCGCGCCGCAAAGGCGTCCACCTCTGCGGCGCGCGCCTGGCCGAGAGCGGCTTCGTACGCAGCGCGGTTCTTGCCCCAGAAGTCGATCTCGTAGCTGAACTGGAGCGCGAGCTGGCTCTGCGTGTACCACGCGCCGCCGATCGGCGGCGGGAAAATGCCGGTGGCCGAGTAGCGCTGCCGGTTGAGGTCCGCGGCGGCGTTCACATGCGGCGTCAGGGGTGCGCCGGCCGCTCCCGCGAGGGCGGCGGCGCGGTCGAGACGCGCGCGCGCGGCGCCCGTGGAGGGATTGCCGGCGAGCGCTTCGTCGATCAGGGCGTCGAGCTGCGGGTCGCCGAAGCGCTTCCACCAGTCCGTGGCGGGCCAACTGGCGCGATCGAGTCTTGCGTCGGCGAGCGCGCGGCTCGCCTGCAGCGAGGCGGGGTCGATCGTCCTGGAATGCGGTTGCAGGCCGCCGCTGCTCGCGCAAGCGGCGAGCAGCGCGGCGGCCGCGGGGACCGCGGCGCGGCGCAGCAGGGTATCGAGCGACTTGTACACGGTCTTTGCGTGAGTCTTCAGGCGTTCGCCAGCATGCGGCGAAGGAAATCCTCGAGCTGGCCCACTTCGCTTCGGGAGAAGCCGCGCAGGAGGCTGTTGTTGACGTCGGCGATCGCGGCGATGATCTTCGGATAGAGCGCCTTGCCGGCCTGGGTCAGCTCGAGCTGTATCGTGCGGCGGTCTTCGGGCGAGCGCACCCGTCGCACGATGCCCTTGCGCTCGAGCCGGTCGAGCAGGCGCGTCATCGCGCCCGGGTCGTAGGCCAGCGTGTCGCACAGTCCGGACGCGCTGGCGACCGCGTTCTCGCCGACGAGGAGGACGACGAGCCACTGGGCGGCGCTGACATCGAAGGGCGCGAGCTCGGCATCGATCCTGTTGATCATCGTCTTGCGGGCAAGGCCGATGAGCGCGCCGACGGCCTCGCGCGGCTTGAAAGTCTTCTTGTCGTAGATGGGTCCCATGGCCGGCAATGATAATTGCCTGGGCAAATATTGTCAAGGCTGATATTGCCCATGACGACTAAAGAGAAAGACTCGACAGGGACGCGAACCGACCGGTGCGCCAGAGGAAGATCCGGGTGCCGCCACCACGACTTCAGATCAGACGACGGTTCTCCCGCATCATGATGGCGCATTCCTCGGGCGAGGTCGGCACCGAGAATCGGTAGCCCTGGATCTCGTCGCAGCCGTTCGCGGCGAGCAGCTCGAGTTGCTCCTGCGTCTCGACCCCCTCGGCGACCACCTTGAGCTTGAGGTTGTGCGCAAGGCCGATGATCGCCATCGTGATCATCGCGTCTTCCGGGTCGGTGGTGATGTCGCGGATGAACGAGTAATCGATCTTGAGGGCATCGATCGGGAAGCGCTTCAGGTAGGCCAGGCTCGAATAGCCCGTTCCGAAATCGTCCACCGAGATCTTCACGCCCGAATCCTTGAGGCCGCGCAAGGTGCGCGCCGCG